>SCUL01000002.1 GCA_004297205.1 Patescibacteria group bacterium
CGCGTCGAAGAGGCCAACCCGGGTTGGCGCGTGATCCGCCCGGGTGAGGCCGAGGGGATTCTCCTGGGCGGGAACATGCGCAGTCTGCTGACGCTCGCAGGGACTCCGTACCAACCGGACCTGCGGGGTGCCATCCTAATGCTCGAGGACATCGCCGAGGAACCGCCGTCGGCGATCCAGCGCATGCTGCGCCAGGCCGTGCACGCCGGACTGCTCCAGGGCGTGCGAGCGCTCGCCTTCGGCCGCTTCCCCAAGGAGGCGGGGGTGGATGACGAAGCCTTGCATGCGATCGTCCGCGCTGTCCTCGGTCCCGCCGTCATGATGCCGGTGCTCGTCGGTCTTGATTTCGGCCACACCGATCCCATGCTGACGTTGCCGTTCGGCGCGAAGACCGCACTCCGGACCGATCCGGCGGAGATACAGCTCGTGCTGTAGGCCTGTTGACAGACAGGCCTTTTTTTGTGAGGGTGTCGGCGGAGGTGGTGCGATGGAGCAGCCGTTCGTTCCGTTCGATGCCGTCATGGACGGCACGCCCTGCGCGGGATACGCCCGCATTCTCGGACGCCGCCTCCACGGCGGCGTCACGTTCCTGGATGTGCGCTGGCAGGATCAGCGCATCCAGCTCATGCTGCGGCGGTCAGAGACCGTCGCATACGAGGCGCTCCGCGACCTGGCGCTCGGTTCCCTCGTCTGGTTCGAGGGAACGAAAGGGCTCACCAGGGCCAAACTGCACGCCGTGTTTGTGACCCGCGCCGAGACGGTCTGGGCGTGTCCGCGGCCGCTGCCGGACAAGCACCATGGCATCGCGGACGTGCATCGCCAGGTCAATCGGATAGACCTGCTCGTGGTGGACGACGACACCTACCGGTTCGCGCTCGCGATGTCCGACATGACGACGGAGATCCGTCTGTCGTTCCTGCGCGGGGGATTCCGCGAGTTCCGCACCGGCGTCCTGCAGCGCTTCTTTGAAGGCGGACTGGCACAACCGTTCACCACGGAGTGCCGCGCCAACGGGGCCGCATATGCGCTCAGCCTGACGAGCGAGCTGAAGCTGAAACGGTTGATCATTGCCGGAGTCGAGCGGGGATTCGAGATCGCCGAATCGTTCCGCAACGAGGGGATGGACGCCACGCATTCGCCGGAGTTCACGTTGTTGGAGGCCTACGCCGTCGGCGAGACCTGCGCCGACATGATGCGGCGTACGGAGGACGCCGTTCGATCCTCGGCCGCGCGGTTCTTTGGCCGGTTTCCCGCGGAGGGGAGCGACCCGCACGGGCTGCGCGAGGCGTTCGGCCGGCCGTTCGCCCGCCTGGCGTTCAACGACGCCTACAAGCGGTTCGTGGATCCGGAGGGGTTCGACGGCGAGGCCGGTCTGGACCGGCTCATCGCGCGGTTCCCGGGCCAGTTCGTTCCCGGCATGAACCGCTTCACGTGGGCCATGAAGACCGTCGAGCGCCTGATCGCGCCTCAGCTGCAGCAGCCCGTCTTCCTGACGCGCCTGCCGTCGGGGCTCTCGCCGCTCGTGCGGTGCGATCCGGACCGTCCCGAGGAAAGTTGCAGGGCGTTCCTGGCGATCGGCGGCTCGTTCGTTGCCGATCTCTACGAGGACGAGTCCGATCTCGCGGCGATCCGGCAGGCCATGGAAGAGCAGGCGCGGACGACCGGCAGGGAGATCAACACCGCCTACCTGGATGCGCTGGCCTTCGGCATCCCGCCGACCGCGGGCCTCGGCATGGGACTGAACCGGCTGTTCATGGCCTTCCTGCCGCTGATCGGCCTGCCCGCGCACATCAAAGAAACGATGCTCTACCCGCTGTGACATTCACGGCGGTTTTTTTTAAAAAAAATCCGACGACGTTGCCGTCGTCGGACGCGATCACGTCCCGATGGGGAAGATGACCGCCTCCTTGAGCGTCGTCTGGCCGGTCAGCAGGGCCACCAGCCTGTCCACGCCGAGCCCCAGCCCGGAGTTGGGCGGCATGCCGTACTCCATGGCTTGGAGGTACGGCTCGTCGAGGCTCATGGCCTCTTCGTCACCGTCTTCCTTGGCACGGGCCTGTTCCTCGAGTCGGGCGCGTTGCAGGATCGGATCGACAAGCTCCGAGTAAGCCTTGACGATCTCCCAGCCGTTGACCAGCAACTGGAACTGGTCGACGACGCGCGGATCCTTGTCGTTCGGCCGTGCCAGCGGCGAGAGCGCCGCCGGGTGGTGCACCAGGAAGGTCGGCTGCACCAACTTGGGACGGCTGACGAGCTTGTAGAGCTTGTCGATGACCGTGCCCAGTCCGCCGACGAAGTGCGCCGGATGCGCGATGCCGCGTCTCGCGATTTCGGCGCGCAGCGCGTCGACGTCGTCGTACGCCAGCACGTCGATCCCGCAGTCCTGCAGCACCAGGTCCCGGTACTCCACCGTCGGCCACTCGCCCGAGAAGTCGAGCGTTAGGCCGGACAGCGGCACCGCGAGCGATCCGCACACCTCGTGGATGAGGTGCTGGAGCATCTCGCGGATGAACCGGACGTTGTCCCACATGTTCCACCAAGCGCAGTAATACTCGAGCATGGTGAACTCCTGCAGGTGCGACCGGTCCATCCCTTCGTTTCGGAAGTTGCGGCCGATCTCGTAGACCTTGTCGTAGCCGGCCACGATCAGCCGCTTGAGATAGGTCTCCGGCGCGATGCGCAGGTAGAGGGTACGTCCGCTCGCCCGGTGATGGGTTTCGAACGGGGCGGCCTGCGCGCCCGAGGGGATGGCCTGGAGGAGGGGGGTATCGACCTCCTCGAAGCCCCGCTCGTCGAGGTATCCACGGATGAGGCGGATGACCCGGCTGCGCGTCCGGAATCGCTCCCGGACGTCCCGATCGGTGATGATCTCCAGGTAGCGCTGGCCGAACCGGGTCTCGTCGTCGGTGAGCCCGTGGAACTTGTCCGGCAGCGGCAGCAGCGACTTGGCGAGCACTATCACGTCGCTGGCCTGGACAGTCCGTTCGTTGCTGCGGGTGTACATCACCCGCCCTTCGCAGCCCAGGATGTCGCCGATGTCGACGACGTCGCGGAACCGCGCGTAGGGCTCGTCTCCGAACTCGTTCTTGCGGAGCATCAGTTGGACGCGGCCGGAGTCGTCCTGCAGATGTCCGAAGATGGTCTTGCCCATGTCGCGCAGCGACATGAGCCGTCCGCAGACGCGGACGCTGTCGCCGTCGGCGCCGTTCGCACAGGCGTGCGTCGGCGAGAAGCGGTCCGGGTAGGGCTGCTGCCCCCCGGCGAGCAGGGCGTCACGCTTGCGCAGACGGACCGCTCGAAGCTCCTCCAATCCCTTCTTCACGGACATGGTTCCTCCTGGGGTGTTCCCCGGGTTGACCCTGTCAGAAAAAGCCCCGATTGTCAATATCTCAGGTTACGTCCGTGTCGGACATCGTGTTATACTTTCGCATATGGCTTCACGTCGCACACCCACGCCGCAGACGACCGCTCCAAGCATCCGAAAACGGTTTCTTGTGATGTGCGCCCTGCTGATCGTCGGCATTATCATCGGCATTGCGGCCCGCGATCTTGGTTGGCAGCACCCGCTGTTCAGCGAAGCGCAGGGCCTTGAGAACGTCACGTTGTCGAACGGCACCGTCGTCCGTTCGGAATCGTCACCGAAAGTCTATCTTCTGGAAAGCGGCCTCAAGAGATGGATCGATTCGGCCGCGTCTTTTGACGCGCAAGGATTCCGCTGGGATCAGGTCGTGACCGTTGCCGACGCGGCGCTGGCCGCGTACCCGGAAGGGGAGCCGGTCACGGCGCAGACGATCATCCTGCTGCCCGGAGAGGAGAAGGTGCTGCCGGACCTGGCGCCGCTGGCCATGAGGGACATCCGTCTCGGCAAGCGCGACGGCCGCACCATCCTGCGATTCAGCTCGCTGTTCGTGAACAAGGGCGGCGGGCCGCTCGAGCTGCTCGCGAAGCACGGCATCGTGCCGACGGCCGACGAGGTCGTGGAAACGCACGAGCATATCGAACGGGCGGACGGCGTCTTCCGCGACGTCGCCGTCGGCACGTTCATGTGGCACGAAATCCACCGCCATTACCACTACAACGATTTCGGCGACTACAAGCTGGAGCTGGTCAGACTCGCGCCCGGCGTGGAGGTTCGGGCCGTGCCGCCCGCCGTCACCCAGAAGACGACTTTCTGCATGCGCGACGATGTTCCGGTGTCCCTTGATTTGGACGGCGCGCCGCTCCGGAAACGCTTTACGGTCTGCGGCAAGGACCGCCAGGGCGTCTCGGTGGGCTGGGCCGACAACTATCCGAGCACCCTGCCGGACCAGTACATCGACATCCAGGATTTTCCGGCCGGGACCTACCGCCTGTCGTTCGTCGTCGACCCGCAGCGCCGCTTCGTCGAAACGCGCTACGACAACAACGCCAGCGCCGTGCTGCTGACCATCGATCCCAAGAAGGGCGCCGTCAAGGTACTGGCTTCCGTCGCGCCGTTCACGACGCCGGACAACCGCCTGCCGGACGGCATGCTGGTGCGCGGCGACGCCAGCCCCAACGTTTACGTGATCCGCCGCAACCGCAAGCGCCTGCTGGCCAACGAGCAGGTCTTCGCCTCCTACGGGTACGCCTGGAGCGACGTGAACGTGCTGCCGCAAGGCGCCGTCGACGCCATCTCCCGCGACCGTCTCATCCGGCTCACCGGCACGAACGCCGTCTGGATCCTGAACAACGCCGGGTACCGCCGGCAGCTGCTCAGCCCCGAGGTCATGGCCTCGTACGGCTTCACGGATGCCGACGTCTCGGTCGTCAACGCCGCCGAGTTCGCGCAGTATCCGGAAAGCGATTTGGTGCGCCTGCAGGACGAGGGCGACGTCTATTCCGTGACCAGCAAACGCCGCATCGGCCTGATCGACGATCTTGCCGGGCTCGGCTTGAGCGGCGATGCCATCCACACGGTCAATCGCGAGGACTTCGCCTCGTACGGGGTGAGCATCGTCGCCAAAGACCTCGACGTGCCGTGGGACATCGTCTTCCTGCCGGACGGGGACATGCTCGTCACGGAACGGCCCGGACGTCTCCGGCGGCTCGGCGCACATCCGGCGTCGATCGCCATCCCGGGCGCCTTCGAGTTCGGCGAGGGCGGCGTCATGGGCCTCGCCCTGCATCCGGAGTTCGCCTTCAACAGCCTCGTCTACGTCTACTTCACGAGCGACGACGGCGGCACCCAGCACAACCGCATCGTCCGTTATCGGTTGGACGGCAACCGGCTCGTCCAGGACAAGGTGATCATCACCGATATCCCGTCCGCGATCTATCACGACGGCGGCCAGATCGCCTTCGGTCCGGACGGCATGCTCTATGTCACGACGGGCGACGCCAACGACGACACGCTGGCACAGGACACCGGCTCGCTGGCCGGAAAAACCTTGCGGCTGACGCCGGACGGCGACGTTCCCTCGGACAACCCTTTCGGCACCGCGGTCTGGTCGTACGGCCACCGCAACGCCCAGGGCCTGGCCTGGGACGCGCAGGGCCGCTTGTGGGAGACGGAGCACGGCCGCTCCGGCGCGACGTCGGGATACGACGAGCTGAACCTGATCGAGAAGGGGAAGAATTACGGGTGGCCGACCATCCAAGGCGACGAGACGCAAGAAGGCCTGGTGGCGCCGGTCTTTCAGTCGGGCGCGGACACGACCTGGGCGCCGTCGGGCATCGCCTCTCTCAACGGCAGCCTGTTCTTTGCCGGTCTGAAAGGATCCTCCTTATACGAGGCCGTGCCGCGCGACGACGGACGCATCGTCGTCTTCCGCATGCATCTGGCGGGTGAATACGGGCGTCTGCGGGCGGTGACGGTCGGTCCGGACGGTTTCCTCTACGTCAGCACCTCGAACCGCGACGGCCGCGGCGACATCCTCACCGGCGACGACAAGATTCTCCAGATCCGTCCCGACTTCCTGCGCGCAAACTGATCATCTCCTTCACCGTTTGATATGCCTCACGTTCAGATCATCCTGGCCAGCACGCGCGACGGCCGCATCGGCGACAAGGTCACCGCCTGGGTCGCGGAAAAGGCGAAGGCGCGCACGGACTTCACCTCCGAACTCGTCGACCTGCGCGATTGGCCGCTGCCGCATTTCAACGATCCGAAACTTCCGGGAACGGGGGAGTACTCGTTCGACTACACCAAGAAATGGTCCGAGCACGTCCAGAAGGCCGACGGCTTCATCATCGTCACCTGCGAGTACAACCACGGCTATCCCGGCGTGCTCAAGAATGCGTTGGATCATTTGTACAAGGAATGGAACGGCAAACCCGTGGCCTTTGTCAGCTACGGCGGCGTCGCGGGTGGGACGCGTGCCGTGGAGCAGCTCCATCAGGTGGTGAACGAGCTGCGTATGGTCAGCGTCCACGACGAGGTGAACATCCCGTTCGTGGCCAAGGCCTTCGACGCGGGCGGGACATTCCTGCAAGAGGACGTTCACGGTCCGAAACTCGAAAAACTGTTCGTCGAACTCGCGGATAAACTGAAACGGATGGCCTGATATGCAGCGCTACGAGATCAATGAGACGCCGGCCGGACTGCGCATCGTCGCCATCGGCTCGACGCGGGCCGGACTGGCCATCGCCGCGCTCCAGGGATTGTTCGCGGTCCAGCATCCGTCCGAAGTGGCTTCTGAGGAAGCGGCGCAGGATCGCGAACACCCGTTCGCGCTGAAAGGGGCGAACTTCGCCGAGCTGCTGGAGAAGCTGCTGCAAGGCGGGCTGGAGCAGGCCGTGAAAAACGGCGAGACCTACAACCACTTCCGTTTCGACTTGATCACCGACCGCGAGGTCAAAGGCGCCTGGGTCGGCCGCGCCGCCGAACTGGCCACGCCGGTCAAAGGCGTCACCGTGGCCGAGGGCAGCGTCAGCAAACGGGAAGACGGCGCCTGGGGCGCGGAGTTGGTCATCGAGGAATAAGCCATCACGAAGCCATGCCTGAATCGAAAAAATGGGAGAAAAGCGCCGAGGAATGGAAAAAGGAGCTGGGCGCGGACACCTACCGGATCACCCGCGAGGGCGGGACGGAGGCCCCGTTCAGCGGCGCCTATTGGGACTCGCACGAGAAGGGGATGTTCCTGTGCTCGAATTGCGGGGCCGAGCTATTCTCCTCCGACACCAAGTTCGACTCCGGCACCGGCTGGCCGTCCTTCGACCGCCCGGCGGACCGCGAAGCCGTCGAACTGCGCGAGGACCGCTCCGGCGGCATGGTGCGCACGGAAGTCCTCTGCAAGCGCTGCGGCGCCCATCTTGGCCACGTCTTCGAGGACGGGCCGACGGAGACCTGCAAGCGCTTCTGCATCAACAGCGCGGCATTGAAACTTGAAAAGAAAACATAACCGTTTTTCGTATGATGGGATATTGGGGGAACATGATGGGTTACGGCGCGGGATCCGGCGGCTTCCTGCTGGCGGGGCTGTTTGCCTGGATCTGGGCGGTTGTTTGGACGGTGAACTCCGTCCTGATCATGCTCGTTCTGATCAAACTCTACGAGCGTCTCAGCAAGAAGAAATAGCCCTGGATACGCAAAACCCCCGCCATTGGCGGGGGTTTTGACTACCAGATCAGACAAGCACGACCGGTACAAACCTCCAAAAAACGCAGCGAAAGGCCAAACTATGTGACTTTTTCCTTTGTGTCGTTTCTTCAGGTAAGAGGGGATAATAGCACAGTTTCCCCCTTTTGTCAAGCCTGCCCCGAGGGCGCGTCGAAGGGTCTACTGAATCGCCGCTGTCACCGCCGATGCGCGTTCGCGGATGGCGTCGCGGATCTTCCGCAGTTTGAGGACGTAGTTCATGGTCTCCAGTTTGAGGCGGGAACGGGTGCGCACGATGGAGCGTTCCTGGGGGTTCAGATTTTCGGCCCACACCTGCATGGCTTTGGCGACGATCGGGTAACCGCCGTTGTAGGAGGCGGCCAGGTATTCCTGCACCAGGTCGCGCTGGGTGCCGTAGTTGGCCACCGTCGTATCCGGCAGGCGGGAGTGGATGTAGTCGAGGTAGGCGACTTGGGCGCGGATGGCGTTGTTGGGGTCCGAGAGACCGGCGTCGAAGTCCGGATGCAATTTGAGTTCCGGTTTGCTGGCCACGAACTTGTAGGTCGAGGGAATGAACTGCGCCAGACCGAAGGCCCCGGCGGACGAACGGGAGAAGTTGTACGAGGAGGATTCGTTGGCGGCCAGCACGACGTAGAACGCCTCCAGGCTTTCACGCGGGAACTTCTGCACCGCGTTGGTGTCCAAGTGCTCGATGGCGAGAATGGCCGTGACCAGTTCCTTGTCCACGGCGTCGGACAGCAGCAGGCCGTCGAAGGCCAGCGAGGCCACGCCGTTTTCGCGCAGGACGTCGTAGGCGCCGTTGACCTGTTCCTTGAGCCAGCGCTCGCCGTAGGCCGCCATCTCCGGCGTGTTGATGGCCGCGGAGTAGGGGACGTACGAGACTTCGCGGATTTCGTATTTCGGCGCCGCCGCGGTGCCGACGCTCTTGTAGATCGGGTAACGGACGCCGACGACGATTTCTCCGTCGCTGCCGGCGACGCTGTAGGTCGAATTGACGCCGTTGGTGCGCAGCACTTTGACGTCGTTCCCGCCGTCCTTCTGCGTCAGCGACGTGCCGCGCTTGCGCGCCTCGACGTAGCGGATGGCGTCCGTCGTCGGGTTCCAGATCGCGAGCGTCACGTCGCGCGTGTCGGCTTCCTCCGCGGCGTACTGCGGTTCCGCGGGCGCGCCGGCGGTGATGCGCGACTGCAATTCGGTACGGGCGCGTTCGATGGCCGCCTTGAGCGGGAACAGCACGGGCGCCGTGCCCGTCGCGGTTGCGGGGGTGCTCGTGGCGATCGGGCCCAGGCCGGGCACTGCGGCGGCGAGCGCCTCCAGCGACGGCGCGCGGTTGCGCGAAGCCGGGTGGAAGTACGTTCCGTCCGCCATCTGGAAGACGCCCGGCGGCAGCGCGCCGGCATGCACCGGCAGCGCGCCTGTCAGGGCGGCGGCGCAGAGCGCAGGGACGAGGAAATACGAACGTTTCATCCCAAAAAGAATAGCATATCGCGCCGCGGGAGGTCTACCGATTCCGCGGCTTTGAAGGAAACGTCTCGAGATTTCCGGCGGCGCGTTCCACCGGGTCGGCCGGACGCAGCCGGGCGCGTTGCCGCGGGGTGAGCAGCGGCAGATGGCGGACGTCGGCCAGGTGTTCCGGAACGAACCAGACGTCGTCCGGGGACGAGATCCAGTTCCGACGGTCGAAGCGGGACAGATCGACCGGATTGCTGTACGAGCGCAACGTCTTTCGTCCGGCCGCGTCCACGTATTCATGGAAATAGGAGAGCACGAGTTCACGGATCGTCCGGTAGATGGGATCGCGCCAGCGCAGCATGGCGTGGTTGGTCTTGGAGACGGCGCCCCAGTGGCCGCGCTCACGGAAGACGGCGATGACGTGGTCGTCGTCGTGCGGCGCGCTTTCCAGGTCCACGACGAGCGGCTGCCGTCCTTGGAGGCGCAGCGCCGTGGCCGCCAGCATGGCGCCTTCCATGCAGAAGGCGGCGCCTTCGCGCAGCACCTGGCGCGGCGAGCGGCAGCGCTGCGGGCGTTCGCCGAACGGCATGGGAATCGCTTCGAGGAAATCCTGCACCTTGCGCGGCGTGTCGAGCGCCGCGAGGAGCCGCGTTTCCTGCGTGGTGAGTCCGTACGCCATGCCGGGGGACAAAAGAGGTCAGGTTCGGCGCGGAGGTGCTCTCCGCAAACTCAGGAACAGATCGGAGACGTTGACGCCGGTGACGCCCGTGAGGATGGCGTCGCCGGTTTTTTCGAAGAAGGCGAAGGAATCGTTGCGGACCAGGAACGCGGCGGGGGAGAGCCGCCCGCGGGCGGCGTGGGCGCGCGTCACGGCGTCCGCGATCGCGCCGGCATGGGGGCCGTTGTCGATGCCGTCCGAGGCGCAGGCCAGTACCAGGCCGTCATCCGGGAGGGAGGCGAGCGCGCCGAGCGCGGCCTCCTGGTTGCGCCCGCCGCGGCCCTTGCCGCGCAACGTGACGGTGGTTTCCCCGGCCGCGATCAGCGCTTCTCCGGGACGCGGAAGGTCCGCCAGCAGGCGGCCGACGTCGCGGGCTTCGCCGGTCAGCGCCGTCGAAAAGACGCGCGCGCGGTAGCCGCGGCGCCGCGCTTCGTGGCGCATGGCCGCCGCTGCCAACGCGTTGCTGGCGACGAGCACGTTCGTCACGCGGCGGAAGAACAGCGGATCCTTGGGCGTTTCAATGACCTCGCAATGGGGAAGGCGGCAGGTGCGGAGCGTGTGGTACTTGGTCAGGATGCGCCGCGCGTCGGCAGCCGTCGTCGTGTCCAGATACGTCGGGCCGGACGCGACTATCGGCAGGTCGTCGCCGGGGACGTCGGAAAAGACCAGTCCGAGAACGGTCGCGGGATGGGCGAGCCGTGCCAGCTGGCCGCCCTGGATTTCGGAGAGGTGTTTGCGAACGGTGTTGAGTTCCTGGATGGTCGCGCCCTTGGCCATCAGCGCGCGGGTCAGCGCGGAGATGTCGTCGCACTTGAGTTTGTGCGGCCAACACAGCAGCGCGGATCCGCCGCCGGAAACCACCACGATGACCAGGTCGCGGGAGTCGACATGCTTGAGCAGTCCCATGATTTCTCCCGTGGCCTGCATGTTCGGCAGGGACGGGAAGGGGTGGGAACCGGCGATGCTCTTGATCCTGCGGGTGCGGACGTGTTGGACGTCGAGCGCGATGCCGCCCGTGAGATGCGGCCCCAGGATGCGCTCCAGCGCCAGCGCGCTCCGGGCCGCCGCCTTGCCGATGCCGATCACGTACACGTGACGGTAGCGGTCGAGGCGGAAGCGTTTCCCTCCGGCCCGCAGCACGTCGCCGTCGCGTCGCACGGCGCGCCGCAACGCCAGCCCGCTGTCCACGGCGCGGATGCCGGCCTCAAGAATGGCCAGGGCATCGCGTCGCAGGGGAGTGACCGCCAGCGTTTTTCGATTTTTGACGATGGATGCGGGCATGGGAGTCGCTCCAATTGTCCCACGTCGGACGGGACGCCACAACCGCGGGACTTGCCTTTTTTCAGGGGGTAGGGTGATGTGCCCGCACAGGGGTGTCCCATGGCAACGTCGCGTTCCAGCGGACAGGTCATGATCCGCAATGTCATTCAACAGACCGGCGCGGAGTGGGACGGCCACTTCAAGATCGGTGACTATCACAGCCGCAGCTGGATCAGCGACAAGCTGATTTTGGCGAAGGCGCCGCACCTGGCCAACCTCTGCCGCTACCTGGCAACGCAGGTGCTGGCATGGAACTGTGGTACGCCGGATGCGGTCGTCGGCCTGGCGCCGGAAGGCATCGCGTTGGCGCAGGGCGTCGGCGCAACGCTGGCAGCGCACTTCATGAATATGCGCAGCGGCGAGGAGGTGGCGGACCGGTTCGTCAGCCTCTACATGGACGAACAGTACGTCCTGCCGTCGGAGTACGAGGCGCTGCTCGGCGGACGAAACGTGGTCATCGTCCAGAGCGTGATCCACAGCGGAAAAGTGACGGCGCGCGTCATGGACGTCGTCCGCAGCCGCGGCGGCACGGTCATCGCCGTCGCGTCGCTGATCACGCGCGGTCGGGAGACGCGCCAGACGATCGGGAACGTCCCGGTCATCGCGCTGTACGACTATTCGGCGGAGGACTGGCCGGAGGCCGCGTGTCCGCTCTGCGCGGAGGGCGTGCCGATCACCGATCCGAAGAAGATGCGCCCCGCGTCGTAGCGGGTGCGGAACGTTCCCTCGACTCGATGACGTGAAGTCCTCTTGCTCGGGACGACGCCCAAGATGGCGTCGCTTTTTTTCTTGCGTTTTGAACGCGCTTCGTGTGAAGTGTCGCCTCAGGAGGCAGGAATGGAATCATCAGAGGCAGACGAAAGGGAATCGTATCTGTATGAGCGGTTCGATCGCGATCTGCTCGAGACCGGCGCGCGGCTGAAGGGGCACTTCAAGCTGCGCAGCGGCCGGTGCGGTGCGGATTTCTTTCAGATCGCGATGCTCGCGCGCAAGCCCCTCCGGCTACGGCGCGCGTGTCGCAACCTCGCGCAGCAGATCGTGGCGGGGATGGACCAAGAGGAGCCGGAGGTGGTGGTCGGTCCCGCGCTCGGCGGCATCTCCATCGCCCACGAGGTCGCCGCGGCGTTGGCTGAGATGGGTTTCGGCGAGCCGGACGCGCTCTACGCGCAGAAGGCGCGTTTCGATCAGGGGAAGGGGATCTGGGTGCCCGACGAGACGTCGGAGACGTTCCGGCTGCTGCGCGGTTTCGACCGCTTCGTGCCGCACAAGCGGATCCTCGTCGTCGAGGACGCGCTGACCACCGGCGGCTCCTGCGGGCGGGTCACGACCTGTCTGCGCGAGCTCGAGGCGAACGTCGTGGCCGTAGCCACCGTGGTCCAGCGCGGCGAGGTGCGCGTGCCGGAGCTCAACGGAGTTCCGATCATCGCGTTCCGGCGGCTCCAGGTCGAGGACTGGGACCCTGCGGATTGTCCGCAGCGCGAGGCGGACGGCAGCCACCTGCCGTACACGCCGATCCCGGGCAAGAACTGAACGGGTGAGGGGGGGAGACGCCACGAGGCGTCCCTTTTTTTATGATAGAATGCGAGTATGAATTATCTCACGCGGCGGGCGGTCCTGTTCACGGTCATCGCCTTCGTCCTGGCTGTTGCTGCCTGGGGCGCCTTGATGGTCTGGCAGCGCACGCAGGCACCCGCTGCTCCGCCGGCTGAGGAAGCGGCGTCAACGAGCACCCCGCCCGTCGTCGAAACCATCCCGCCGGAATCGCAAGGCATGGCCACGAGTTCGCTCGGTCTGACCATCCCGGCCGGTTTCCGCATCGCCGTCTTTGCCGAAAAAATGGACGCGCCGCGCGATCTGACGCTCGATGAGCGCGGCACCGTGCTGGTGTCTGACAGCGGCGCCGGAAGCGTACTGGCGTTGCCGGACGCAAACGGCGACGGTCGCGCCGATGAGGTCGTCTCCATCGTTTCCGGATTGAACCGCCCGCACGGCATCGTCCAGGTCTGCCGGCCGGAGTGCTATTTGTACGTGGCCGAACAAAACGCCCTGCGCCGCTACGCCTACGATCTGGAGACGCGCCGCGTCTCCGATCCCGCCGTCCTCGCGGAGCTGCCGGCGGGCGGCCGGCACGTGACGCGTTCGCTGCTGTACCTGACGCCGCCCGAGGGCGACCGGCTGTTGTTGTCCATCGGCTCCAGCTGCGACGTGTGCGAGGAAGAGGATGTCCGGCGCGCCACCGTCCAGGAAGTGAACTTGCAGACCGGCGAACTGACGCCCTATGCGACCGGACTGCGCAACAGCGTCTTCCTGGCGCAGCACCCGGTGACCGGCGACATCTGGGCCACGGAGATGGGCCGTGACGGTTTGGGCGACGACCTGCCGCCGGACGAGGTCAACATCCTCACCGAGGACCGCAACTACGGTTGGCCGATCTGTTACGGCAAGAACATCCACGACGAAGAGTTCGACGACAACATCTATATCCGCAATCCCTGCCAGGAACCGACCGAGGCCGCTTCCCGGCTGGACCTGGGCGCGCACGTCGCGCCGCTCGGTCTGGCCTTCGTTCCGGAAGAAGGCTGGCCGGAAGCCTGGTGGCACAACCTGCTCGTGGCCGAACACGGCACCACGCAGGCCGACGTGCGCCGCGGCTACCGCATCGCCCGCGTTCCGCTCGACCCGCACGGCAACCAGGCGGGGGAGCCGGTCGATTTCATCGGCGGCTTTCTGCCGGATCCGGACGGCGACCCGATCGGCCGCCCGGTCGACCTGTTGATTTTCCCCGGCGGCACGCTGTACGTTTCCGACGACAACGCCGGAGTCGTCTACCGGCTGACCCGCGGGTGACATGCGCACGTTCGCCGATCGGGTGCGGTCCATCGTGGCCGCCATCCCCAGAGGAAAAACCATGAGTTACGGCCAGGTGGCCGCGGCGGCGGGGAGTCCGGGCGCGGCGCGGGCCGTGGGGACCATCATGGCGAACAATGCCGACCCGGCCATCCCGTGCCATCGCGTCATCAAGGCCGACGGCACGCCGGGCGGCTATAACGGCCTGCGCGGGGAGAAGGAGCGGTTGTTGCGCGCGGAAGGGGCCTTATCCTGACCATCCCCTTGCATTCCCGGGGGATTCGTGCTAGTATATCGCCAAGTTATTCTCAACAGGCGGTAACGCCAAGCAGTATGCCCAGCGGCAAGATCAAGACGCTCAAGAACGGCTTCGGATTCATCTCCCCGGACGACGGCGGGAAGGACCTCTTCTTCCACGCCACCGAACTCGCCGGTGTGGAGTTCGCCTCCCTCGCGGAAGGCATGATGGTCTCCTACGAGACCGCGGAGTCCGACAAAGGCCCCAAGGCCGTTCAGGTCCGCCCGGCGTAAGCCAAACGCGACCATTAAACCCCGCCCCTCCGGGCGGGGTTTTTGATTGACGGAGACGGCCGCGGCCGCTACCATCATTCGCGCATGCGACCTGCCGAACTCTCCTTTCCGCGGCTCGTGCTCGTCTGCGGGAACATCCGCGAAGACGGGACCGAGTCCTGCGGCGCCAAGGGCGGCGCCGAGCTTCACCGTGCGCTCAAGGAGGCCGTGCGGGTCGTCCATCCGGAGATCCGCGTGTCGAAAAGCGGCTGTCTCGGCAACTGCACGTCGGGTCCGTCCGTGACGATCATGCCGGACGGCGTCTGGCTGGGCGACGTGACGGTCAACGACGTTCCAAAGATCGTGAACTACCTCGGCGGCCACCTCGCGGCGCTCGACGTGCCGGAAGACAAGCAGTGCTGCGGCGGCGGCTGTTGCAAGATGCCATGACGCCCGCGCTCCACGTCGACAACCTCGTCAAGCGCTACGGAGAAAAAACCGCCGTGGACGGCGTGTCCTTCACGCTCGCGCCGGGCGAGTTTTTCGGCTTCCTGGGACCGAACGGCGCCGGCAAGACCACCACCATCAACTGCGTCGTCGGCGTCACCAAGATCACCTCGGGCGCCATCCGCGTCTTCGGCCATGACGTCGTCACCGACTACCGCGCGGCGCGCACGCAGATCGGTTTGTCGCCGCAGGATTTCAACATCGATCCCTTCGTCTCCACGGCCAAGCTGCTCGACTACGTCGGCGGCTACTACGGCGTCCGCGCTCCGGAGCGCAAAGAACGCATCACGCGGTTGCTGTTGGATTTTGAGATGATGCCGTACAAGGACCAGCCGTTCCGGACCCTGTCCGGCGGACAGAAGCGCCGCGTCTCGCTGGCCCGCGCCCTCGTCCATCAACCCGACCTGATCATCCTCGACGAGCCGACGGCCGGCGTGGACGTCGAGCTGCGCCGCGATTTGTGGGGCTGGCTCAAAGAACTCAACGCCAAAGGCAAGACGATCCTACTCACCTCGCATTACCTCGAGGAGGTGCAGGCGCTGTGCAGCCGCATCGGCATCATCCGGCAGGGCAAGATCGCTTTCCTGGGTCCCAAGGACGAGCTGGTCCGCGACGGCAAAACGCTCGAGGAGAGCTACCTCGAGATCACCGCACGGTCATGAACGTCATCGGCACCGCCACCCTCGTCCGCCGGGAACTCGACCGCTCGCAGCGCGTCGCCGTCCAGGCCATCATCACGCCGTGGCTCTCGGCCGGATTGTTCATGCTGGTTTTCGGCAAGATCGTCGGCGCCCGCATCGGCGACATCGGCGGCGCCTCGTACGTGGAATTCGTCCTGCCGGGCGTGCTCATGATGAACCTGCTGTCCGCGGCTTTCATGCAGTCCTGTTCGGCGTTGTACTTCCAGCGTTTTCTCAAGAACATCGAGGAGGTCCTGATCGCGCCGTTTTCCTACGACGAAATGATTCTGGCGTTCGTCTTTTCCGGCATGATGCGCGGCTTCATCATCGCGGCCGGCATCCTCGGCATCGGCCTGTTGTTCGGCGCCACCGGCGTGGCCCACCCGTTGTGGTTCGTTTTTTTTCTGGTCGTCGTGGCGCTGCTCTTCTCGCTTCTCGGCCTGCTCGTGGGTCTGTGGGCCAACGGCTTCGAACAACTGTCCCTCTTCCCGACCTTCCTGATCACGCCGCTGACGTTCTTGGGCGGCATGTTCAACACCCCGGAGATGCTGCCGCCGGCAGTCCGCCCGCTGCTCGCGTTGAATCCGTTCTGGTACATGATCGACGGGCTGCGGTACGCCATGATCGGCACGGGGGACAGCAACCACCTGGTCGGCGCGGCGTTCCTCATCATCCTGGCCGCCGCCTCGTTTTTGCTGGTACGCCAACTGTTCGCCCGCGGCTGGCGGCTGCGGACGTAAAACGTGCTATACTACCTTGCGTAGTATGAAACGTCGTTCCGAGGTCTGCATCTCCGGGATGAGCTGCCAGGCCTGCGAAGTCAAAATCGAACGCGCCTTCCGCGCCTTGCCCGGCGTGGCCAAGGTCGACGTGAATGCCGCCACCGGCCGCGCCCACATTGCACACGGCGAGGACGCGCCGAGCCTGGCCGACTTGAACGCGGCCGTGGAACACCTCGGCTATCGCGTGCAGGAAAAAACCGATCCCCCGAGCATGGTCGAGGGGCGACCTTCGATCTGGCAGGTGGGCGGACTGGTTGCGCTCGTGCTTTTCCTCGGCTTCCTGTTCGGCAAGCTCGGCTGGCTGAACCTCGCGGGCAGCGTCTCCAACGCCGCCAGCTTCGGTTCGGTCTTCTTGGTCGGCCTGCTGGCCGCCAGCTCGTCCTGCATCGCCGTCTCCGGCGGGCTGATGCTCTCCGGCGTCACGTCGTTCGCGGCGCGCCACCCCACGGCCACGCGCGCGCGGCTCCTGCAGCCGATCCTGCTGTTCGTGACCGGACGTTTGGCCGGCTACGCGTTGTTCGGCGGACTCATCGGGCTGATCGGCCAAGCCATCGCGCCGCCGCCGCTCGTGACCGGCCTCATCACCGCGGCCGTGGCCGTCTTCATGCTCGTCATGGGGCTCGACATGCTCGGCATCGCGCCGTCGTGGTTGAAGCGGATCCTGCCGCGGATGCCCAAGGCGCTGGCGCATCGCGTGCTCGACGCGGAGGGCAACCAGCATCCCGCCATGCCGCTCCTGCTCGGCGCCGGCACGTTCTTCCTGCCCTGCGGCTTCACGCAGTCGCTGCAACTCTACGCGCTGACCACCGGCAGTTTCTTGGGCGGTGCAACGGCGCTGTTCGCCTTTGCGCTCGGCACGGCGCCGGCACTCATCGCGCTCGGCTGGGCCTCGTCCGCGCTCAAGGGCCGCGCCGGGAAATTTTTCCTGCGCTTCTCCGGCGCGCTCGTTGCCGTACTCGGCATCTGGAACGTCCAGAACGGACTGGCGGTGGCAGGTTTCGCCCTCCCCGAGTTCCGCCCGGCTGCTCCGGCCGTGCGGGCATCGAACGGCGTGCGGCTGGTCGACGGCCGGCAGGTCGTTGACATCGAGGTCACGCGCAACGGCTACTATCCGAACAATTTCACGCTCCAAAAGGACGTCCCGGCAACGCTCCGTATCGCCGGCGAGGTCAACGGCTGCCTCTCCACGTTCGTCGTGCCGAAGTTCGGCGTGCAAAAAGTGCTGGACCCCAAGGACATCACCGAAATCGCCCTGATGCCGTCGAAAGAAGGGAAGTTCACCTTCGCCTGCGGCATGGGCATGTTCCGCGGCCAATTCACCGTCACCGGCAGCTGATATGGCATCCACGACCAGGACCTATCCCGTCCGCGGCATGCATTGCGCGAGCTGCGTCCGGACGATTGAGACTGCGCTCGGCAAAGTGCCGGGCGTCACCAAGGCCAGCGTGAACCTCGCGGCGGAAAAGGCGCAGGTCACCTTCGACGCTGCACACACTTCGCCCGCACAGCTGGCCAAGGCCACGGAAGACGTCGGCTATCACCTGGACGTGACAGAACCGTCTGCACCCGACACCCCACACGCTGCCCCCTCGCATCCTGCGATGGGCGAACCCGGCCACGATCACGCCGCCATGCTCCGCGAGATGGAAGGCAAAGACATGCAGCGCAAGGTCTGGACCGGCATCGTGCTCTCTGCGGTCATTGTGCTCGGGAGTTATCCGCAATTTTTCCCGTTCCTGCCGGCGGCGCTCGCGGACGGCTATGTGCTTCTGCTGCTGACGCTGCCGGTCCAATTCTGGGTCGGCAGTTCGTTCTACGCCGGGCTGAAGCTCCTCGTGAAGCATCGTCAGGCCGACATGAACACGCTCGTCGCCGTCGGTACGTTGGCGGCCTTCGGCTACAGCCTGGCCGCGACCGTTGCGCCGCAATGGTTCACGAGCGGCGGTCTGAAAGCCGAACTCTACTACGACACCTCGGCCGTGATCGTCACGCTGGTTTTGCTCGGCCGCTACTTGGAAGCGAAAGCACGCAAGAAGGCCAACGAAGCAATCCGCAAATTGCTCGGGCTGCAGGTGAAGATCGCACACCGCGTGGTGGACGGTCGCGAGGAAGACGTGCCCATCGACGCCGTGCGCGTGGGCGACCTGCTGCGCGTCCGCCCCGGCGAAAAGATCCCGGTCGACGGCATCGTCACGGAAGGCGCGTCTTCCTTGGACGAGTCGCTCGTGACCGGCGAATCCCTTCCCGTGGACAAGGCCGTGGGCGACCGCGTCATCGGCACCACGGTCAACCAGACGGGGACGCTCGTGCTCAAGGCCGACAAGGTCGGCGCGGACACGGTGCTCTCTCAGATCGTGCGCATGGTGGAGCAGGCGCAAGCCAGCAAGGCGCCGATCCAGCGTCTGGCCGACGCCGTGAGCGCCATCTTCGTACCGATCGTCTTCGGCATTGCGGCACTGACGTTCCTCGTGTGGTTCTTCTTCGGACCGCAGCCGGCGCTGACTTTTGCGCTCCTGAACACCGTCGGCGTGCTGATCATCGCCTGCCCGTGCGCCATGGGCCTCGCGACGCCGATCGCCGTCATCGTCGGCACCGGCAAAGGCGCGCAGATGGGCGTGCTCATCAAGGACGCCGCAGCGCTTGAGGGAGCGCGGAAGCTCACGGCCGTGGCCTTCGACAAAACCGGCACCATCACCACGGGCAAACCCGTGGTCACCGACGTCATCGGCCAACGCGCCGAGGTGCTGCGCATTGCCGGTTCGGCCGAGCGGCACAGCGAGCATCCGCTGGCACGCGCCATCGTCGTTGCGGCCGAAGCGGACAAGATCGCACTCGCGGAACCGGCGGACTTCGCGGCCGTGACCGGCGCCGGCGTGCGCGCCACCATCGACGGCGCGTCGGTGCTCGTGGGTACCCGCAAACTCATGAGGGACAACGGCGTTCGGGACGCGGGCTGGGACGAGAAACTCGCCGCCTTCGAAGCGCAAGGGAAAACGAGCATTCTCGTGGCCCGCGGGGGCGAGGTGATCGGCGCCGTGGCGATTGCCGACACCGTCAAAGAAACGTCCCGCGAGGCCGTGGCGCGTCTTAAGGCCATGGGCTTGCGCGTCATCATGCTGACCGGCGACCACGAACGCGTCGCCGCGCACATCGCCGGGCAGGTCGGCATCACGGAATTCCGCGCCCAGGTACTGCCGGAAGACAAGGTCGGCGTGATCAAGGAACTGCAGGCGCAGGGCCTGCGCGTCGGCATGGCGGGGGACGGCATCAACGATGCGCCGGCGCTGGCCCAAGCCGACGTCGGCTTTGCCATGGGCACCGGCACCGACGTGGCCATGGACGCGGGGGACGTCACGCTGATGCGCGGCGACCTGCGGGCGCTGGCCGACGCCATCGACCTCTCGCGCGCCACCATCCGAAATGCCAAGCAGAACCTGCTCTGGGCGTTCGGCTACAATGTGGTGCTGATTCCGATCGCGGCCGGCGTCCTGTACCCCGTAAACGGCATGCTGTTGAATCCGATCCTGGCGGGCGCCGCCATGGCGTTCTCGTCGCTGTCCGTGGTGCTGAACGCCCTTCGTTTGAAGCGCTGGCATCCGGGACGGCGCCAACCGCGGTCCTGACCGTCTCGGTCGGGCGCCGCGTTCACGCATCGACGACTATGGGGCTGATGACGTCCGTGACCAGTCGTTCACGACGCCGGGTCGAAGAGTTGCTGGCGGGGACGGGGGTCGTGATCAACGGTCAGAACCCCTGGGACATCCGGGTGCACGACGACCGTCTGTTTGCCCGCGTCCTTGCGGACGGCTCCCTCGGCTTCGGCGAGGCCTACATGGACGGTTGGTGGGATGCGCCCGCGCTCGACGACTGTCTGACGCGCATCTTGCGTCAGGGCCTGCGCGCCAAAGTCCGTCCCAGCGTGTCGCTGCTGAAAGACGCCATCGGCGCGCGCATCGCCAACCTGCAGAGCAAACGCCGCGCCTTCATCGTCGGGGAACGGCATTACGATGCCGGCAACGATCTGTATCAGGCGATGCTCGACGCGCGCCTGACTTACACTTGCGGGTACTGGAAAGAGGCACAGACCCTCGACGAGGCGCAGGAGGCCAAGCTTGATCTGGTCTGCCGTAAAATCGGCCTACGGCCCGGCCAGCGCGTGCTCGACATCGGCTGCGGTTGGGGGAGCTTCGCCAAGTACGCGGCGGAAAAGTACGGCGCGCACGTCGTCGGCATCACCGTCTCCAGGGAGCAGCTCAAACTCGGACGGGAGCTCTGTAAGGATTTACCCGTCGAGCTGCGGCTTCAGGACTACCGCGACGTCAACGAACCGTTCGACCACGTCATCTCACTCGGCATGGTCGAACATGTCGGCTACAAGAACTACCGCGACTACTTCGCGGTGGCGCGGCGCTGCATCACCGGCGACGGGTTCTTCCTGCTGCACACCATCGGGGACAACGTCTCGAGCCGTTTCTCGGACCCCTGGATCGACAAGTACATCTTCCCGAACTCCATGCTGCCATCCGCCGCGCAACTGGCGCGCGCCGCCGAGGGCCTGTTCGTCATGGAAGACTGGCACGGTTTTCATGCGTCCTATTACGACAAGACCCTGATGGCGTGGTACCGGAACACCGAGGCGCATTGGCCGCAGCTTAAAGACCGGTACGACGATCGCTTCCATCGCATGTGGACGTTCTACCTCAACGCCTGCGCCGGCCTGTTCCGGTCACGCTCCATTCAGCTCTGGCAGATCGTCTATTCGCCACGCGGCATCCTGGGCGGGTACGTGGCGGTCCGTTGAACGGCGGAGTATGATGGACCTGTTACTTATTCACAATGTGAGGAGGATATGAAGAATCCCAAGCTCATGCGCCATGCGGCGCTCGTCGGCGGCGTGGCCCTTATCCTGTACGTGCTGTGCCTGGCATACCGCCTGGTGCTCACCGATCCGCAGCTGGTCGGGCTCCACCTGCTTTCCCTGCGCCTTTGGTTCCCTGGTTTCCAGGCCATGGACATCGCGAGCATGCTCTGGGGCGGGTTGTTGAGCTTCGTCTACGGCTTCGTGGCCGCGTGGATCTTCCACAACGTCCACAAGGACTGCTGCGGCGTGAAGGGTTGAGACGGGACAGAAAAAACGGGGCCTCGCGGTCCCGTTTTTTCTTGCTGCGGGAATCACTTCCGCTCGTCCATGTACCGCACGATCCAGACGTAGGCCAGGATCATCTGCGGCCAGAACATGGCCACGTTGGAACTTGCCGTGCCCGGACCGGTCCAAGCCGAGGCCAGCCAGAAGTGCCAATTCATGCAGGCGCCGGCCAGAAGCGCGATGGCCGACGTGATCAGCGCCGCTTTGCGCCACCGCTTGTCGCCATAGACGATCAGTGCCGCGGAAAGGGCGAGACCGATGCCGGCGAGCACCTCTCCCCACATCACTGCCAAACCGAACAGCCTCGCGTTCGGAATCGCGACGCCGTTGAGGAAGGAGACGAACCACGGATAGGGGTTCTTGCTGGCGAAGAACGCCAGCGTCTTCGGCATGTCCGCGACGAAGCTTCCAGTGACCTTTTCGTATCCGGCGTGGAACCACAGATAGGCGAGTACCAGCTGCACGGCGAGCAGCGCCACCAGGTACAACCGTTCCGGATTCAAACGCTGCGACGGTTTGGCCGCGCCGAGCCGCGCATACAGCGGGCAGATGCCGGTCGCCGCCTCGAACAGGAAGTAGAGGCCGAGACCGCCGAAGAAGAGCCGGGCGATCGGGTTGGCGAATCCGATGATGGCCAGTCCGAGGAGGGTCAGGCCCAGGAATGTCCGGGCCAACCGCTCAAAGTTGCCGATGTTCGCTTTCATAGGTCCTCCCGTGGATAATGAATTGTCTGAAGTATACAACCGATGCCGTCGAAAAAGAATGGCCCTGGTAGAGGAGTTGCCGACCAACTCGGTGTCGGCAACCCCAGCGACCATCATCGGTCCGTCTTCTGGCCGTCGACGAGTCGACAGAAAGCGCGAGCCAGACGCTCGACGCTCGCGGTTTCGACATGCTCATCGGGGCCGTGCATGTTCGCTCCTTTCGGTCCCCAGATGACTGCGGGCACGGACCACGCCTCAGCCAGCATCTGCGCGTCCGAGTAGCCCCCCTCGCCGGGATCCTCGTACGTTACAGACCCGAGGGTTTCCCGTTGTGCCGCTTCCACGATGGTGAGAGAGGAGCGATCTGTGCGGAACGAACCGAGGCGCAGCTCCGCTTCAACATGCAAGGAGGCCCCGACCGCCACGGCCGCGTCGGTCAGCACGCGAGTCACCTCTTCAATGGTGATTCCGGGAACCGTGCGGATATCTATCAGGGCGCGGCAGGTGTCGGGGATCACGTTGCCGATATCGAATGATTCGACCCGCCCGTCCTTCCCGACGCCGCACTGCACCGACGAGACGCACAGCGTCGGTTTCCCGAGTTCGGGATCGTTCATGGAGGATAACGTCGAGCGAAGCGCGGCGATCGACGAACTGAAAGCGTCGAAGGCGTTCACGCCGGTCTGTGGCCGCGCGGCGTGGCCGCGTCTTCCATGGATGGTGACCCGTAGCTCGAGGATGCCGCGACAGCCCGCGCGCAGTTTCTCCTGCGTCGGCTCTGGACAGACCACGAGATCCGGCCGAAGATCGGCCGGTGCGGCGGCAAGGAATGTCTTCATGCCGGCGAACGAGTACTCTTCGTCGCAATAGAAAAGGGCGCCGACCCCCGTGGCGCCGGTTGCTTCGGCGTGGCCCAGCGCGGAAAGGATGCTTGCGATGCCGCCTTTCATGTCAGTCGAACCGCGTCCGTAGAACCGATCGCCGACCGCCTCGCCGCGGACCGGCCTCGTCCACCCCGTCCCGTCGCGGACGACGTCCATGTGGCCGATGAAGAGCAGCCGGATCCGGTCTCCGGGTTTCGATACAAGAATGTTCTCGCGACCCTTTCCGACGAGAAAAGACCGGATTTCCCAGCCGGGGAGATCCGTCGCGATGATGCCTCGCAATGCCGCCGTCAGGCCCGCCTCGACGGGTCCTTCTGGCAGCACGGTGTCCGCATCGCTGGGGATGGCCACGAGGCGCCGCAGGTACGGGATGGGGTCGCGCATACGTTTAGCAACACTCCTGTCAGCCCATCGGCTGCCCGTCGATGGACAGCGTGAGCAGTTCCCGCAATGTGCCCACGTGGGCATCGGCCGAGGTCTCTCCTTCGCCGATGCGGATGGTACGCATCCCGGCCGACGTGGCGGAACGCCTCCGTGGAGGGCTTGCGGATGTCCGGTTCGCCGGTGAACAGCGCGGTTTCGACGAATTCGTATGCGTTCAAGAAACGCAGCGCGGCTTCCGCCCACACCCGCGGCGCCCCGGTGAGCACGGCGCAGCGGCCCGCCAGCGCAGAGAGCACCGCGCGCGCGTCGTCGTTCGGCGTGATGTACTTCTCGGGCGGGAGGTCCCAGGTGGCGGCAAAGGTCGAAGATGAATTTCTTCTCCATGAGGGTCTACGCGACCTGCGCCTCCCGCAGCGCGATCTCGACCGCCTCTTCCGGCGTCGCGGCGGCCAACACCGGCCGGCGCTTGCGCGCGTCGATGAATTCTCCGGCAAGCTTTTGCGACCATCCGCCGACACCCGTCAGAGCGACCATGGGGATGTTGGACTGGTAGGCGATGGCCAGCTCGGTGAGCGTGCCGGATCCGCCCGAAATGGCGATGATCGCGTCGCAGCTGTTCACCAAGACGAATTCGCGCCCGCCGCCGCGTTCCAATCCCGTGACGACGATGACGTCGGTATTGCCCTCCTTGTCCCAGACGTCCTTGCCCTTCCCGTAGGTCACGCCGACCGTCAAACCGCCTTTGCGCTTGGCGCCGCGCGCCGCGGCCGTGGAAAGCGAGTCGTAGTCTTTCTCGGCGCCATAGACGACGATCGCGCCTTTCTCAGCAAGAAGCTCGCCGACGCGTTCCGCCAACGCGGCGACGTCGGAAGAGTAGTCGAGGTCAGCGGCGGAACCCATCACGCCGATTTGGAGTTTGCGGTTCATAGGGCCTTCAATCTAGCAAGTGTCGCCGGAGAGGGCAATAAAAAGAGACGCCTGGTGTCAGGGCGTCCGAAGCAGATCGATCGGGCCGTAGGTGGCGTTCGGCAGTCTGTAGTAGGCCGCCCACTCCCGGTCGCCGTAGGAGAAGTGCCACCACTCGCCGTTGTACGGAGCGAACCCGGCGTGCATCATGATCGACCGCAGCAACGCGCGGTTGGTCCGCTGCGCATCCGTGAGATCCGTGCAGAACGTCTTGATCCGCTCGAGGTTCTCGTCGCGGAAGTCCGCGATCGCAGTTCCCATGTCGAGATTGCCGCGGTCCGTCGCGATGATCAGGTCGACCGCGCCGCCCGTTGGATGACCTGCGACGTCTGGTGATGCTGACAGCGTGTGCGACAGTTCGCGTATCTCGAGGTCAGTCATTTCCGGATGCTGCGCCCGGAACTTTGCCAAGCGCGCCGAGAAGTATTCCTCCTGGATGCTCGGAAGGCGGTAGGCGTGGACCACCCGCAGGCGGGCTCCGGGCAGGTGACGATCCAGCCAGGCAGCAGCGTCGCGGAGTCGGCCGAGCGCGCCGGAGCGGAGGTACATCTTCTCACTCTGCAGAGCGGTGACCATGTCCTGCTTCTCGTAGCGCCAGACGACTTCGGGCGTCGTTTCTTGGGTGACGACGAGCGGTTCGTTGTTTTCGACAACCGGCACGTCGATCAGAGAACTGTACGGGAGAATCGTTTCGGCCATCAGCGCCTCCTCCTCGTCACTACTAGCAGTCCGTGTCGTGGCCGTCAATCCGACGGCGACGGGGTGTCGACCCTTGCCAGAGAGTCCTGAAGCGGCTACGGTTCGCTGGACACACACTCCCTATGAAGATTTCCCTCCAAAAGAACGACGTCGCCGGCATCCGTGCCGACGTATTGGTGGTCAACCTGTTTCAGGGCGTCACCAAGCCCGGCGGCGCCACCGGCGCGGTGGATGCCGCGCTGGGCGGTGCGCTCAGCCGTGAGATCGCCGAGCTGAAGTTCGAGGGCAAGCTCGGCGAGATGCTGACGCTGTCCACGCTCGGCACGCTGCCGGCGACGCGCGTCGTGGTGGTCGGACTCGGTCCGAAGCAATCGTTCAATGCGGAGGCCGTGCGTCGCGTTTCCGGCGCGATCATCCGCCGTTTCCGCAACACCGGCGTCCAAAGGATCGCCACCGTGCTGCACGGTGCGGGCATGGGCGGACTCACCGCCGCCGCGGCCGCGCAGGCCTTGGCCGAAGGCGCCTGGCTTGCCAACTACCAGTTCCACAAGCACCGGACGCCGGCAAAGCAGGAGAAACCGAAGATTGCCGAATTGATCATCGTCGAACAGGACGCCGCCAAGCTCCGCCAGGCCGGTACCGCCGTGGCGCAGGCCCGGGCGGACGTGACCGGCGTCGAGCTGGCGCGCGACCTGGTCAACGAACCGGCCTCAATCGCCGTGCCGAAACACTTGGTGGAACACGCCAAGGAGATCGCCGCGTTGGCACCGAAGCGGATCACGCTGACCGTTCTCGACCGCGCGGCCTGCGCCAAGAAAGGCATGGGCGCGTTTTTGGCGGTCGCTTCCGGTGCGGGCGAAGAGCCGTATTTCATCCACCTCGTTTACAAGCCCGCCAAGAAAGCCAAGAAGACCGTGGCCGTGGTCGGCAAAGGCATCACCTTCGACTCCGGCGGTTTGCAGATCAAGCCGGACCACGCCATGTCCACGATGAAGCTCGACATGGCCGGCGCCGCGGCGGTGCTCGGCCTGTTCCGCGTCCTCGCGGAGCGGGGGAGCGACGTGGCCGTTCACGGCATCATCGCCGCGACGGAGAACATGCCCGGACCGCGCGCCTACAAGCCGGGCGACGTGCTGCGCGCCATGAACGGCAAAACCATCGAGATCGGCCACACCGACGCCGAGGGCCGCGTCACGCTTGCCGACAGTTTGGCATACGCCGCGGATCTCAAGCCGAACATGATCGTTGATCTGGCCACGTTGACCGGCGCGGCCATGGTCGCGTTGGGTGAAGAAGTCACCGCGCTCATGACCAACGACGCCAAACTTGGCGAGCGCGTGAAACGCGCCGCTGCCGAAACGGGGGAGCGCGTCTGGGAACTGCCGCTCGTGCCGGAGTACCGCGATTTGATCAAGGGGACGTTCGGCGACATCGCCAATTCGTCCTCCGTGCGCTATGGCGGCGCCATCACGGCCGGACTCTTCCTGCAGGAATTCGTCGGTGAGCTGCCCTGGGCGCACCTCGACATCGCCGGTCCGGCCTGGGCCGAGCGAGAAAACATCAGCTACATGCCCAAGGGCGGCACCGGCTTCGGTGTGCGCACACTGCTCGCCTTTCTGGCGCACCTGTAAACAAAAAGAAAAAGCGCCCCCGGATCGGGGCGCTTATCTTTTTTTCAGGCTTTGCCGAGCGTCTGCTGGCCGGGTTCCCAGTCCACCGGGCAGCGCTCGCCGCTCTGCAGCGCCTGGATGACGCGCAGGATTTCCTTCACGGAACGGCCGACCGAGCCGGCCGAGATCAGCGCGTAACGGATGATGCCGTCCGGGTCGATGATGAACAGGCCGCGTTCGGCCGAGCCGTCTTCTTCGTTCAACACGTCGTAGTCGCGGGCGATCTGCTGCGTGGTGTCGGCGATGACCGGGTACTGGACCATCGGCAGGTCGCGCTCGAACCAGGCTTTGTGGCTCCACTCGGAGTCCGTGGAGGCCGAGACGACCGCGGCGTTCAGTTTGTCGAACTCGGCTTCGTGCGTGGCGAAGCCCCTGAGTTCCGTCGGGCAGATGAAGGTGAAGTCGCGCGGGTAGAAGAAGAGCACCACCCACTTTCCGGAGTAGTCCTTGAGAGAGATCCGGTGGAACTCGCCCTTGTGGTAGCTCATGACGTTCTCGAACGTCGGTGCGGGTTTGCCGAGGTGGATCATGCGGATGGGGTTAGACAGCGGCCTTCCGGGCACGCGCGTAGAGCGCGTTGGCCGTTTCCCAGTTGAAGTTCTTCCAGAAGTCGGCGATGTAGGCCTTCCGGTCCGAACCGTAGTCCATGAAGTAGGCGTGTTCGTAGACGTCGAGCACGATCACGGGCAGACAGCCCCAGACGCCGCCCTGGTTGTGGGCGTCGCCGGTGAAGACGCGCAGCTTGCCGTCGTTGGTGTCGATTGCGAGTACCACCCAGCCGCGCGCGGCCATGCCGCAGGCGTTGAAGAAGCCGAGAAAGTTTTCGAGCGAGCCGTAGCGTTCCGTGAGCGCATCGACGAGCGCGCCGGATGGAGCGCCATTGCCGCCCAGCACCGCGAAGTACCACTCGTGCAAGTAGACGCCGTTCGTGGCGAAGGTCGCGCCGTCCATCAGCGCACGCAGCTCGGAGTAGGTGGCGTTGGCCGAGGCCACGTCGCCGCCGTGAGAGAGCGTTGCAAGCTTGTCGTTGATTTCGTTGCGCTTGTTGACGTACCCCACGTAGAGCTTGTCGTGGTGGATGGCCATGGCTTTCTCAGAAATGCCGGAGAGCGTGGCAAAGGGAAGCGGTTTGGCTTCGTAAGGCATAGGTGCAGTGAAGGGGCGGACCGATGCGTCCGTCTGAGGGACAAGTGTATGGGGCGGCGCGCGTCCGGGTCAATCGGATCACATCTATCCACAGCCCAAACGCTGACGCGGCGTGCGCTAGCTGCTACACTGTGTAGTAATCATTCACACGGGCGCGATGAATCGCGCCCCTACGGACACATTATGGCTGACCGCAGCTGGCTCGACGCGACACCGCCGAAGACGTCGTTCGTCTTCGGCCTCATTCTCGGCATCGGCGCCATGTCGCTGATCGCGCTTATTGCAGTGGTGACCCTGCTCATGAAAGGGGACACCCTGAAGCTCGGCGGCAGCGACGGCAACGTTGCAGCCGCGGCGACGGGCGACGATTATTTGCCGCCCGAGGCGCCGACCGGCCCGGTCGACGTCGCGGTCACCGACAAGGACCACATCCGCGGCAACAAGAACGCGGAGGTCACGCTGATCGAATTCTCCGACTTCGAATGTCCGTTCTGCAGCCGGCATGAGCCGACCCTGAACCAGGCGCTCAGCGAATACGGCGACAAGATCCGTCTGGTCTACAAGCACTTCCCGTTGGAGTCCATCCACCCGCAGGCCCGGCCGGCGGCCGAAGCCAGCGAGTGCGCGGCCGAGCAGGGCAAGTTCTGGGAGTACCATGACGGGTTGTTCGCCAACCAGGACAAGCTCAGCAGCACCTACTACGGCGAGCTGGCCAAGCAGGTCGGCCTCGACGTGAACAAGTTCAACACCTGCGTGACCTCCGGCAAGGGCAAGGCCAAGGTCGACGCCGACTACCAGCAGGGGATCCAGGCCGGCGTCCAGGGCACGCCGCACACGCTCGTCAACGGCATCGCCGTCTCCGGCGCGATTCCGTACGCCTCGCTCAAAGTGGAGATCGAGAAGGCGTTGGCGCAATAAAAACGAACGGACGTGATATCGTGTAGGGGCGGGGAATACCCGCCCCTACCGCTGTATATGGACGCCACCCTGTACGTCATCGCCACGCCGATCGGCAACTTGGAGGACCTCTCACCGCGGGCCCGCCGCGTGCTGTCCGAAGTCGGCACGCTGATCGCCGAGGACACGCGCGTGGCCCGGGCGCTCCTGTCCGGCATCGGTGTTCCGGCGCCGCGCATCGTCGCGATCCACGCGCACAGCAGCGAGAAGGACATCCGCGACGCCGTCGAACGGCTGGCGGGAGGGGAGCGCTGCGCGCTCATCACCGATGCCGGCACGCCGGGCATCTCGGACCCGGGCGCCCACTTTCTGGACCGCGCCTATGCCGCGCTGCCGGGACTCCATGTGGTGCCGGTTCCCGGACCGTCGGCTGCGGCCACCGCGCTGTCCGTTTCCGGATTTTACGCGGATCGTTTTCTGTTTCTCGGCTTTCCTCCGCACAAGAAGGGGAGAGCGGCGTTTTTCAAGGAAGTGGTCGCGGCTGATGAAACGGTGGTGTTTTACGAATCGCCGCATCGCATCGAAAAGACGCTGGATGCCCTGGCCGAGGCGCTCGATGCCACGCGCCGCATCTGCATCGGCCGCGAGCTGACCAAGGTCTACGAGACGATCGTCCGCGGACCGGTGGCGCATGTGCTCGAGGTGGTGCGTGCGGCACCGCTGAAGGGCGAGTTCGTGATCGTCGTGGAGCGGGCCGGTCGCTGACAAAACGGGCTGATTCCGCTAGAGTGCCGCTGCTATGGCCGCCAAAAACACCGCCTACATCACGACCACGTTGCCGTATGTGAACGCCGACCCCCACATCGGTTTCGCTCTTGAAATCGTGCAGGCCGACGTGGTGGCGCGCTACTGGCGGTTGCTCGGCAAAACCGTCGTCTTCAACACCGGGACAGACGAACATGGACTGAAGATATGGAAGAACGCGCAGGAGGCCGGGCTTGATCCCAAGACCTACAGCGATGGCTATGCCGCCAAGTTCCACGGCTTGAAGGACGCGCTGAACCTGTCGTACACGCACTTTATTCGGACGACGGACGAGCATCACGTCGCCGCGGCGCAGGAATTCTGGCGACGGTGTCTGGCCAACGGCGACATCTATAAGAAGTCGTACCAGATCAAGTATTGCGTCGGTTGCGAATTGGAGAAGACCGACTCCGAGCTGGTCGACGGTCGCTGCCCGATCCATCCCAAGCTCGACATCGAAATCATCGACGAGGAAAATTACTTCTTCCGTTTTTCTAAGTACGCGCCGCAGCTCCTGGCGCACTACGACGCGCATCCGGACTTCGTGGTACCCGCCTCGCGGCTGAACGAGATCCGCAGTTTCGTGGCCGGTGGCCTGCAGGACTTCAGCATTTCGCGGCTCGCCAGCAAGCTGCCGTGGGGCGTGCCCGTGCCGGACGATCCGGAGCAGGTCATGTACGTCTGGTTCGATGCGCTCGTGAATTACATCAGCACCATCGGCTGGCCGACCGACCTGACGTCGTTCGAAGCGGCCTGGCCGGGCGTGCAGGTGGCGGGCAAGGACAACCTGCGCCAGCAGTCGGCGATGTGGCAGGCCATGCTGCTCTCGGCCGGACTTCCGCTGTCCAAGCAGATTTTCATCCACGGCTTCATCACCGCCGACGGGCAGAAGATGTCCAAGTCGCTCGGTAACGTCGTCAATCCGTATGACTTGGTGGCCGCCTACGGCACCGATCCGGTCCGCTACTTCCTGCTGGGCGGCCTGCCGTCCTACGAAGACGGCGACTTCTCGCAGCAGAGTTTCGACGATATCTACGGATCAAAGCTGGCCAACGGCGTCGGCAACCTCGCGGCGCGCGTGGCCACGATGATCGGCAAGTACGCCGGCGGCAAAGCGCCGGCCGCGGCATCGGACATCTTCGACACGGCCGCGTTCTGGAAACGGTACGACGACGCCGTGGTGCGCTACCGTTTCGACGAAGCCGTGAAGGCCGTGGAAGAACTCGTCGCCGCCTGCAATAAGGAAGTCGAAGTGCAGCAACCGTTCAAGAAAGCCAAAGCGGGGGAAGACGTCGGAGCGCTGCTGTACCAGCTGTCCGAAGCGCTGCGCCACATCGGCCTGGCGCTCTTGCCGGTCATCCCCGCCAGCGCCGCAAAGTTGCTGGGCATGCTCTCCATGGACGCGGCGGCCGTTTCCTTCCCCGGGGCCCGCGTCTGGGGCACGCTCCAGGAAGGCACGCCGATCGCCTCCGGCGTGATCCTCTTCCCGCGGCGCGACGCAACCTCATAACCCACCCCCGTATGCCTTTGGTAGACGGCGCCATTCTCATCCTGCTCGGCGGCTTCGTGCTGTTCGGGCTGTGGTTCGGATTCATTCACGCGCTCGGCGCGCTCATCGGCACCATCGGCGGCGCCTTCGTGGCGGCCCGCATGTTCGAGCCGATCGCCCAGTGGCTGCACGGGCTGGTCGGCGGTTCGCTCAACCTGGAGCGCGTCGTGGTCTTCCTGCTCATCTTCGTGCTCGTCGACCGGTTGATCGGCCTGGCGTTCTGGTTCATCGAGAAGGTGTTCAAGTTCCTGACGATCATCCCGTTCCTGCGGACCATCGACCGCCTGCTCGGCGGCATCCTCGGCTTCATCGAAGGCGTCCTCGTGCTCGGCCTGACGTTGTACTTCGCCAGCCGCTTTCCGTTCGCGCCGGTCGGCGAGTACATCGCCTCGTCCGGCGTGGCCCATTGGCTGATCAACGCCGCAGCGGTGCTCGTCCCGCTCATTCCGGCCGCCATCCGCGTCCTGCGCAGCACGGCCGGTATTTGAGCATGCCGCGGCTCGTCGATACCCACGCCCACGTCCACTTCCAGGCCTTCGCCGGAGAAACCGACGAGATTTTGCGTCGGACGGTGGCGAACGGCATTTGGGTCAACCTGATCGGCACGCAGTCCACGACGTCCAAGAACGCCGTCGAGGCGGCGGAACGTCTGGGCGAGGGCGTCTTCGCTTCAGTCGGGCTGCATCCGAACCACTTGGCGCAGATGCACTTCGACGAAGACGAGCTGGCCGTGCAGACGCGCGATGAACGGTTCGATCCGGCGTACTATGCGCCGTTGGCCGCGCATCCGAAAACGGTCGCGGTGGGGGAGTGCGGTCTCGACTATTACCACCTTCCGGAGACCATCCCGTTTTCCGAGTTGCGTGAATTGCAGCGGCAGCAGTTTTCCCTGCAGCTCGACTTCGCGCACGAACATGATCTGCCGGTGGTCATCCACTGCCGCGACGGCCGCACGCCGGAGACGGCCACGGCGCATGCCGATCTGACGGCACTGCTCATCGAGTGGTTCGCACGCGGACTCAATCCGCGTCGCGGCGTGATGCATTGCTACACCGGAGACGCGGCGGCCGCGGCGCGGTATGTGGACCTCGGCATGTACGTGTCCTTTTCCGGCATCGTCACGTTCCCGCCGCGCAAAACCGGCGAAGGCTCCATCGGCCTGCAAGAAGCGGCGCGCAGCGTCCCGGCCGACCGGTTGCTGGTGGAAACGGACGCACCGTATCTGACGCCCATCCCGCATCGCGGCGAACGCAACGAGCCGCTGCACGTCGCCCACGTCGCCCGCTACCTCGCCTCGCTGCGCGGCGTCACGGAAGAGGCCATTTCCAGGCAAACCACGCAGAACGCCCGCACACTTTTTCACAAAATGGCTTGAAAAGAGGGTTTCCGGAAAAAACGGCTTGACCTTGCCAAGAATCGCACCTATGATAGACGCGCTTTTTTGCGATATGCAGGAACCGCCGCGCGCTCCTCAGGAGGAGCAGAAAACCCGTCCGTGGTTGTTCGCAGTCGGCCTTGTCGGCCAGCTCGGGTTCATGATCGCCGTGCCGATTGCCGTCTTCGCGCTGGGCGGCAGCCTGCTCGATAAAAACTACCAGACGTCGCCGGTCTTCCTGCTCGGCGGCGTGTTCTTGTCCGGCATCATCAGCACCGTCTGGGTCGTCCAGCGCGCCCGCGTCCTGCGTGACCAGTACATGAAGCTGGTCGATCCCGCCGCGACGGGGCAGAAGCGCGTATGACCGTCTCCCTGGCAGCTGAACCGCTGTTCTCCCTCGGCACCCTCCCGGTCACCAACGCGGTGCTGGTCGGTGTTGTCGTGTTCGTCGGACTCGTGGCCGCCGCGCTGATGCTGCGCTCGAAAATTACCGTCGGCGTTCCGGGAGGCGCAATTAATCTCGTCGAATCCATCTTAGAGATGTTGCTCTCGACCATCGGAGGCATCACGCACGATCGGAAAAAAGCCGAAGAGTTTTTTCCGCTCATCGCCACGTTCTTCCTGTTCATCCTGTTTTCGAACTGGACCGGCATTCTGCCGGGCCTCGGTTCCGTCGGCGTCTACAAGCTGATTCACGGCGAGATCGAATTGGTGCCGTTCCTGCGGGCACCGTCCGCCGACCTGAACTTCACTATCGCCCTCGCACTGCTGTCCGTGTTTGCCGCGCAGTGGTACGGCATGAAGCATCTCGGCTTCTTCGGCCATTGGGGCAAGTTCTTCGTGCCGCCGTGGAAATCGCCGTATCTGATCGGCAGCTTCGTCGGCATCCTGGAGCTGGTCTCCGAATTCGCCAAAGTCATCAGCTTCTCCTTCCGTCTGTTCGGCAACGTCTTTGCCGGGGAAATTCTGCTCATGGTGGTCGGCTCACTCGCGCCCCAAGGCGGCACCTTGCCGTTTTTGTTTCTGGAAATTTTCGTCGGCCTCATCCAGGCGCTGGTCTTTGCCTTACTGACGACCGTCTTCCTGACGATCGCCACCATGGAGCACGGCGACGAGGGACATGGCAGCGCCGACGAGGAGAAGCATGTCGCCCATGAGGCGGACATCAAGAAACATTACCTGCCTGCCGGCAGGCAGGCGCCGGCCCAACACGCCTGATGCATCGCCCCGCCCTTCCCAAACATTTTGGGAGAGGTGGGGTGGCACATCATTCACTGACGCGCAGGGGACGTTAAACTCCCAGCCATCGTCCACCGACGCGCGCAGGAGATACATATGGCAGCACAAGCTGCAGCGGAAGGGATCCAGGTCGCCGTGGGCGCCGTGGCCAACCCGGAATTCATGAAGGTCATCGCGGCGGGGACGACGATCGCGTTTGGTGGTGCCATGCCGGCACTCGCCATTGGTCTGATCGGTTCCAAGGCCATGGAATCCATCGGCCGCAACCCGGAATCCGCCGGGAAGCTGTTCGTCCCGATGATTCTGACGGTCGCCTTCGCCGAGGCCATCGCCATCTACGCCTTCGTGATGGCGCTGATCATCAAGTTCGTCTAAATCCGCATCGTCGCAGGAGCACGTATGGAACTGATCAACACCCTCGGCATCGACTGGCGCATCCTGCTTTGGCAGGCCGCCGTCTTCCTCGTGCTCCTCGGCGTGCTCCGGAAGTTCGCCTACGGTCCGATCCTGGCCGCGCTCACCGCGCGTCGCGAGAAGATCGCGGTCGGACTTGCGGATGCCGAAGCGGCCGCGCAGGCCAAAGCCGAGGCGGAGCGGACGCGGCAGGAGATCGTGGCCGCCGCGCAAAAAGAGGCCGGCCGCATTATCGCCGACGCCGCCGCCGCTTCCGAGGCGCAGCGCGCGGAATCGTTGCTGCGGACGCGCGCCGAGGTGGAACGCCTGTTGCGCGAGGGCGATCAGCGTCTCGCGCAGGAACGCGCCGCCATGATGGCCGGGGCGGAGGCCGAACTCGGCGGCGTGGTGAAAACGTCGCTCGAGAAGGTGCTCGGCCGCCTGGTCACGGAAAAGGACCATGAACGGCTGTTGGCGGACGCGCTTGCGGCCGCAAAGAAGGGCGGTCTGTGAGCACGCGCATCGCACCCCGCCACTACGCCGAAGCCCTGCTGCGCTTGTCGCGGCAGGGAATGGGCGATGCCGCGCTGACCGTGGCCGTGGACCGCGTGGCGGACGAGTTGGTCCGCGCCGGGCGCGCCGCCTGGCTCGACCAGGTGCTCGCGGAATTCACGCGCTTGGCCGGTGCCGACGCCGGACGGCGCGAGGTCCACGTGACGAGCGCGCAGCCGCTGCGCGAGACGGCCGCCGCGGCCGTAGCCGATGCCGCGGGCGTCGCTCCGGAAGCGCTCGACCTGCGCGAGCACGTCGACGCATCGCTTTTGGCCGGCGGACGGGTCGCGGCGGGCGACCGGATCGTCTCCGGGAGCGTCCGCGACCGGCTCGATACGCTCTTTCCCGCATAAAAAGAACCCCCGCCCACATCCTTGAGAGGATGGATGGCGGGGTCACGCGTCCCGATAGTACCAGGACACGAACTCCTCGTGCGCGGCGTTGATCAGAGCGACGTTGTTCAACGTCACGCCGAGTCCGATCTCGATCGTCAACTCTTCGGGCAGCCGGTCAACGTAGTGCTTGACCTTCTGCTCGAGGGAGGTGAACGTCCGCCACTGCTCGAGGAACGTGGCGCGGCGATCCGCGTCCCGCGACCACCCACGCTCCTTGATCTGCTTCTCCACCGCCTCGCGATCGCGGAAGTAGTGGAGGAGGAGATTCCAGAGCTCCTCAACGTCGAGCCGTTGTTCCGGGGGAATGGACCCGGAGCCGACGCGGTCCCGAGACATACGCACCTCCTTTCGGAACACACGAGCCTAGCTCAAACATACACTTATGTCAACCCCAGCTTCCACCATCATTGAACGGCTGAAGAAGCGCATCAGCGAGGCCGATCTGGCCCCCCGGACCGAAGAAATCGGGACCGTGGTCGAGGTGCGCGACGGCGTGGCCCGCATGACCGGATTGGGCAGCTGCCAGGCCTCGGAGATGGTCGAATTTTCCGGCGGCGTCATGGGGGTGGCGCTCAACCTGGAGCGCGAAACGATCGGCGCCATCATCCTGGGAGAGACGTCGGCCGTGAAAGAAGGCGACACCGTGAAGCGCACCGGCCGCATCCTCTCCATCCCGGTCTCCGACAAGATGGTCGGCCGCGTCATCGACCCGCTCGGCCGTCCGCTCGACGGCAAGGGACCGATTCCGGCCACCGAGTTTGCCGCGATCGAAAACCTCGCGCCGGGCGTCATCGCCCGCCAGCCGGTCGACACGCCGCTCCAGAGCGGCATCAAAGCCATCGACGCCATGATCCCGGTGGGCCGCGGCCAGCGCGAGCTGATCATCGGCGACCGCCAGACGGGCAAAACCGCCATCGCCATCGACACCATCATCAACCAAAAGGATTCCGGCGTGATCAGCATCTACGTGGCGATCGGCCAGAAGGAATCCAAGGTGGCGAAGATCGTGGCCAAGCTCGAAGAGTCCGGCGCCATGGCCAACACCGTGGTGGTCGTGGCCGGCGCCTCCGCTCCGGCGCCGCTCGTCTACATCGCGCCCTACACCGGCGCCACCATCGGCGAGTACTTCATGAAGAAGGGCAAGGATGCGTTGGCCGTGTACGACGACCTGTCCAAGCACGCCTGGGCCTACCGCGAAATCTCCCTCATTCTGCGCCGCCCGCCGGGCCGCGAGGCGTACCCGGGCGACGTCTTCTACCTGCACTCGCGCCTGCTGGAGCGCGCCGCGCGCATGTCCAAGGAAAACGGCGGGGGATCGCTGACCGCGCTGCCGATCATCGAAACGCAGGCCGGCGACGTCTCGGCCTACATCCCCACGAACGTCATCTCCATCACCGACGGCCAGATCTACTTGGAGAGCGACCTGTTCTACAAAGGCGTCCGTCCGGCCATCAACGTCGGCCTTTCCGTGTCGCGCGTCGGCTCGGCCGCCCAGACCAAGCCGATGAAAAAAGTCGCCGGCAAACTCCGCCTCGACCTGGCCCAGTTCCGCGAGCTCGAAGCCTTCGCCCAGTTCGCCACCGACCTCGACGAGACGACGCGCAAACAGATCGAGCGCGGCCGCCGCACCGTGGAAATCCTCAAGCAGGGCCAGTACGCGCCGTTCGACGTGGCGCGGCAGGTGTCGTCGCTCTACGCGGTCACCAACGGGCATCTCGACGACGTGGTCGTGGAGCGCGTCCGCGAATGGGAAGAGAAGTTCCTGTCCTTTGCCGCAGCTTCCGGCGACGGCGTCTTGGACGACATCAATGCCGTCGCCGACTGGGACAAGGTCATCGTACCGAAGCTGGAAAAAGCGATCGCGACCTTCCGCGCATCCTGGACGTAACCATGGCGATTTCCCCGCGCATCATCCGGCGGCGCATCAAGTCCGTCGCCAACACCCGCAAGATCACCCGCGCCATGGAACTCGTGGCCGCGGCCAAAATGCGCCGTGCCGTGGCCGCCTCGCAGCGCTCCAAAGCCTACGCCGGCCTGGCCCGCGACATGTTGGCGCACCTTGCCGCCGTGACCGAACCGGAAGCGCACGTGCTGCTCGCCGCGAAGCCGGTCGAACGGATCCTGCTCATCGTCATCACCAGCCATCGCGGCTTGTGCGGCGGCTTCAACGCCAACATCCTGCGGCGCGCCGTGGCCCAGGCCAAATCGCCGGAGCGCATGGCCGTGCAGCGCGTGGCCGGCACCGCGGACATCCTGCCCGTCGGCAACGTGGCCGTGAACGTGGTGGCCGTGGGCCGCAAAGGCGAGGATGCCTTCCGGCGCGCCAACGTGCCGGTGGTGGCCTCGTTCCGCATCGCCGGCGACCTCCCGACCGCGGCCGAAGCGCGGCCCATCGCCCAGCTCGCGATGCGCGAGTTCCAGGAGGGGAAGTACGAAAAGGTTGTGGTAGCCTACACGGATTTCGTCTCGTCGCTCGTCCAGGTGCCGAAGTTCCGGCAGGTGTTGCCGGTCTCGCCGGTCGACATGGAAAAGATGCTGGCCGGTGACGAAGCGGCTCCGACCCTCTCGAAGCAGGAGACGATCTTCGAACCGGACGCGGCGCGCGTGCTCGACCAGATGTTGCCGCGGTTGGTGGAGGTGCTGACCTACCAGGCGATGCTCGAATCGTCCGCCTCCGAACACTCGGCGCGCATGCTGGCCATGCGCAACGCCTCGGACGCGGCCGGCGAGATGATCGACGACCTGACCTTGACCTACAACGGCGCGCGCCAGGCCGGCATCACCCGCGAGATCGCCGAGATCGCCGCCGGCAGCGCGGCGCAAGAATAAAAAAGAGGCGTCCTTCCCGGGAGACCGCTAGCCGAGGCTAGTAGTCCGCCGAGAGGGACGCGGGCGTGTTCAGCCGGCCGCAGTTCGGGCACTGCTTCCCCTCGGGAGGGGAGGCGCCGCCGAGCACGGTGCCGCACTGACCGCAGCGGTCCGGAAGCGGTCCGGTCTGCACCACGCGGAAGGTCTCCCCCGGGGGGAGCGCCTGACGCGGCGGAGCGATCGGCGTTACGCTGCGAACCGCGGGTTGAGACGAATCACGATCGATGAGACTACCCATGAGAACCTCCGTCTATGAGTAAGATCGCAGAAAAATCCAAACCTGGCAAGATCGTCCAGGTCATCGGCCCGGTGGTCGACGTCGAATTCGACGGCCCCATGCCGAAGATTTTGGACGCCGTCCACGTGGCTACGCCGGCCGGCACGCTGGTCCTGGAGGTCGCCGCTCACGTCGGCGAACGCACGGTGCGCGCCGTGGCCATGAGTTCCACGGACGGGCTGACGCGCGGCATGGAAGCCGTGCCGACCGGCGCGCCGATCGAGGTGCCGGTGGGCAAAGAAGTGCTCGGCCGCATGACGGACGTGACCGGCGCGCCCATCGACGGCAAGGGACCGATCGCCAGCAAGAAGCGCTACCCGATCCACCGGGCCGCGCCGAGCTTCGCCGACCAGTCCACCAAGGCCGAAGTCTTCGAGACGGGCATCAAAGTCGTCGACCTGATCTGCCCGTTCATGAAAGGCGGCAAGGTCGGTTTGTTCGGCGGCGCCGGCGTCGGCAAGACCGTCGTCGTCATGGAGCTGATCCGCAACATCGCCACGCAGCACGGCGGCTACTCCGTCTTCTGCGGAGTGGGGGAACGCACCCGCGAAGGCAACGGGCTGTATCTGGAAATGGAAGAGTCCGGCGTCATCGACAAGACCGCGCTGGTCTTCGGCCAGATGAACGAGCCGCCGGGCGCCCGCGCCCGCGTCGCGCTGAGCGGCCTGTCGATGGCCGAATATTTCCGCGATGAAGAAAAGCAAGACGTGCTGCTGTTCATCGACAACATCTTCCGCTTCACCCAGGCCGGCTCCGAAGTGTCGGCGCTCTTGGGTCGCATTCCCTCGGCCGTCGGCTACCAGCCGACGCTCGCCACCGAAATGGGCCAGCTCCAGGAACGCATCACGTCCACAAAGAGCGGCTCCATCACGTCCGTGCAGGCCGTCTACGTCCCGGCCGACGACCTCACGGACCCCGCGCCGGCCACGACCTTCGGCCACCTCGACTCGACCGTGGTCTTGAGCCGTCCGCTGTCCGAGCTCGGCATTTATCCGGCGGTCGACCCGCTCGATTCGAGCTCGACCATCCTCGACCCGCAGATCATCGGCGCCGACCACTACGACGTGGCCCGCCGCGTCCAGAAGGTGCTGCAGCGCTACAAGGACCTGCAGGACATCATCGCCATCCTCGGCATGGAAGAATTGTCCGACGAGGACAAGTCCACCGTGGCCCGCGCCCGCAAGATCCAGAAATTCCTGTCCCAGCCGTTCTTCGTCGCGGAGACGTTCACCGGCCGCCCGGGCAAGTATGTCTCGCTGGCCGATACCATCCGCGGCTTCAAGATGATCCTGGACGGCGAGTTGGACGGCGTCTCCGAGCAGGCCTTCTACATGAAGGGGTCGATCGACGAAGTGATCGCCGAATCCAAGGTCTGATCATGCCGTTGCATTTCGAAATCACGTCGCCCGAACGGCTCGTCCTTAAGGACGAGATCGACCAGGTCTCCATCCCGACCGCGATGGGGGAGATCACCGTGCTGCCCGGCCACGTCCCGCTCGTCGCCGAGCTCGTGCCGGGCGAGTTGCGCGTCAAACGCAACGGCGAGCAGCACTTCTACGCCGTGGCCGGCGGCTTCGTCGAGGTCCAACCGGACGACCGCGTCGTCATTCTTGCTGATGCCGTCGAGCGCGACGACGAACTGGACATCACGGCCATAGAGGCGGCCGAGGAACGCGCCCGCAAGGCGCTGAGCGAGCAGACGCGCATGGACGATACGGCCTTTGCCGCCGCCGCGGCCGCCCTGGAGCACGAGATGGCGCGTCTGCGGGTGGCCCGCAAGCGCGCGCCGCGGTCCACGCCGGTCACACGGAAGGGCGCGGAGTAACGTTATCCACAAAAAACGGCCCTCCGGCCGCTTTTTTGTATTGACCCGGTCCCGATCCGGCGGTACGATCTTGGCCCCCGTCTGAGACGGGCATGACATTTTGCCTTTCCTCCATGCGTTCTCTCACCGCGAAACTGAAACAGAACTGGAAATCCGGCGTCACGGTTTCGTTGGTTTCGATTCCGCTCTCCGTCTCGCTGGCCGTCGCTTCACACGCATCGCCGTCGATGGGCATCGTGACCGCCGTCTGGGCAGGACTCGTCGCCTCGCTGTTCGGCGGCAGCAATTTCAACATCGTCGGTCCGACCGGCGCGCTCTCCGGACTGCTGGCCATGTACGCCATGACGCATGGCGCGGGCACCCTCCCGATGTTGGCGCTCTTGTCCGGCGCGCTGATCCTGATCGCCCAGCTGTTGCGCATGGAACGCTATCTGGTGCTGGTGCCGGGCAGCGCCATCCACGGGTTCACGCTCGGCGTGGCCTTCATCATCGGCCTGAACCAGATGAATTTCGCGCTCGGTTTGTCCGGGCTTGAAACGCACGAGAAATTCATCCAGAACGTCGTCGAATCCGCGCGGCACGTCGGCTCGGCCTCGCTGCCGGTCGTCCTGGTATTCGCCGTCTCGCTGACGTTCCTGTTCCTGTTCAAAAAGTTTCGGCCCAAGCTGCCGGGCGCCATCCTGCTTGCGCCGCTCGGCATCCTCGCCGGTTATGCGGGGTCGGCAGGCATGCTGCCGTTCCACCTGCCCACGCTCGGCGCGCTCTATCCCTCCATCGCCGGCGGATTGTTCCTGCCGTACACGTTCGTTTTCAAACAGACCATGATCGCACCGGCGTTCGCCATCGCGCTCATCGCCATCATCGAAACCATGGTTTCGGCCAAAATCGCCGACGGCATGACCAAGACGAAGTATCACAAACAAAACGAAATGCGCGGGTTGGCGCTGGCCAACATCGCGTCCGGCGTCATGGGCGGCATGCCGGCGACGGCGGCGCTGGCCCGGACTTCGCTGAACGTCAAAACCGGCGCCGACGACAAGCTGTCGGCGACGATCAGCAGCATCGGCGTGGGCGTCATCTCCCTGGTGTTCCTCGGCTACTTCACCTACATCCCGCTGGCGGTCATCGCCGCCATCCTCGTGTACGTCGCCGTCCAGATGGTCGAAGCCGAGCACTTCAAGCGGATGTTCGCGCACGACCGCAAAAGCTTCTTCGTCGCCATCTTCGTGGCCTTCGTGACGATCTACGTGGACCCCATCGTCGGCATCATCCTGGGAGTCGGCATCGCCCTGCTCATCCTGGTGGAGAAGCTCTCCCGTGGACAGTTCGACCTGATCGTCAACGACCAGAACAAAAAGATCGTCCGACACATCACCGGAGAGAAGCTGCAGGAGATTACGGAGGGGTCCAACACCATCGTCTATTCCATCGGCGGACTGCTGTGTTACGTCAACGGCGAAGCGCACCTGGAACGGTTCCATCGCAGGCTCAACGGTTTTGAAAACATCATTTTGCGGCTGCGCGACGTCTATTACGTGGACATCGACGGCGCCGAGGCCATGGATGAAATCATCCGGGTGATCCAGGCGAAGGGAAAGAACGTCTTTGTCTCCAGCGTGAACCCGCTGATCGACGAAATGTTGAATGAGAGCGAGGCGTACAAGAATCTGAAGGCGGACGGGAACGTTTTTGAAAAAAGCTCGGACGTCCTCAAGCACCTCGGATTCCGCATCGCCTAAAAAAAGAGCCCCGCCATCGTCCCTCACCTTCGGAAGGGGGACGGCGGGGTCATCAACTTCGCCATCAGCTCCAGGAGAGCGTCGATGCCGAAGGGTTTGTCCATCGCGTGGATGGTCGGGTCCTTGGCGGCAAGTGCGAGCCGCTGGGCCGCGCCTGCGTCGCCGCTCATGAGCACCACCTTGAGATGAGGTGCGATCCCTCGGGCGAGCTTGATGAGCTCCGGCCCGTTCATGTGCGGCATCTGGTAGTCGGTGATCAGGATGTCCAGGGAAGCGTCGACCTTCCCCAGTCCCTCCGCGCCGTCGCTGGCGAACTCGACGACCACCTGTCCTTTCAGGCGATACATCAGGCTACGACGGATCGCGGACGGATACTGCGGGTCGTCGTCGACGATCAGGATCCGCCAGACCTTCTTCGGTCCTTCGTCACTCTTTTCCATCCGCCATTGCCTCCTGCAAAGGGGAAGTGGGAGGATAGCAGCTGCGAACCCCACTGTCAATGCAGCCCGAGGACCTTCTTTCCGGCCTGAACCCCGAACAGACGGCCGCCGTCACCCATGACCGCGGGCCGCTTTTGATCGTGGCCGGCGCGGGCACCGGCAAGACCAACGTCATCACCAGGCGCATCGGCTGGCTGATGGCATCCGGCAGGGCCACGGCCGAGGAGATCCTGGCGCTGACATTCACGGAAAAGGCGGCCGGCGAAATGGAAGAGCGCGTCGACCGGCTGCTGCCGCTCGGGTACGGCGACCTCTGGATCTGCACCTTCCACGGTTTCGGCGAACGCGTGCTGCGCGAGCGCGGACTCGAAATCGGCCTGCCGCGGACCTTTCCGGTCTACGACGAAACGGCCCAGGCCATGCTGATGCGCCGGAAATGGGAGGCGCTGGCACTCGACTACTACAAACCGCTCGGCAACCCCACCAAGTTCCTGCAGGCGCTGGTCTCGCATTTTTCCCGCGTCCAGGACGAATTGGTCGGGCCGGAGGAATACCTGAAGCACGCCCAAGCCGCCGCGCTCGACGGCGACGCGGCGACGAGCGAGGAGCGCACCGCCGAAGCTAAACGGCTGGCGGAAGTGGCCGAAGCCTATCACGCCTACAAACGCCTCTTGCGCGAGGAGGGCGCGCTCGACTTTTCCGATTTAATCAACGAGACGCTTCGCCTGTTCAAGGAGCGGCCGCACATCCTGGCCGAGTTCCGGAAACGTTTCCGCTATATCCTGGTCGACGAATTCCAGGACACCAACTGGGCGCAGTACGAACTGGTGAAGCTGCTCACGGGCGAGGACCGCAACGTGACCGTGGTCGGCGACGACGACCAGTCCATCTACAAGTTCCGCGGCGCTTCGGTCTCCAACATTCTCGATTTTGAACGCGACTTCGGCGGCGTGGCGCGCGTCGTGCTGACGCGCAACTACCGCAGCCGCCAGGAGATTCTCGATTGCGCCTACGGCTTCATCCAGAACAACAATCCGGACCGGCTTGAGGTGACGCTCGGCGAGGGGCTCAGCAAGCGCCTGGTGGCGGAGCGGGGGAGCGGCGGCATCATCGAACGGCTGCACGGCAAAACCATCGGCGACGAGGCGCGGCTGGTGATCGAGAGAATCCGGTCGCTGAAGGATGCCGATCCGGACACGAGCTGGAACGACTTCGCCGTGTTGGTCCGCGCCAACGACCACGCCGAACCGTTCCTGCACGCCATGAAGGCGCGCGGCATCCCGCACGAGTTCATGGGCGCGCGCGGCCTGTACACCGCGCCGATCGCCCTCGACATCCTGGCCTACCTGCGGCTGCTGATCGATCCGTTCGACTCGCCGTCGTGCTATCGCGTGCTGACCACGCCGGTCGTATCCGTGCAGCCCCGCTCAGCGGGGCTGCCGCACGACGCGTTGATCGCGCTGACCCACCACGCCGACAAAAAGAGCATGTCGTTGTTCGAAGCATGCCGACGCGCGGAATCGGTGCCGGGCGTGGATGCCGACAGTCTGACCGCGTTGCGCCGCTTCACCGGTCTCATCGACCGGCACGGCTTTGACGCGCGCCGCGCGCCGATCGGGACGGTGCTCCTGGCCATGCTCCATGAGAGCGGCTATCTCAAGGCATTGGCCAACCAGAGCGAGGAGATGAGCCGCGAGGCCATGCGCGTGCTCCAGCAGTTTTGGAAGGACATCGAACGGTTTGCGGCGGAAGAGGCGGAGCCGACGACGGCGCGCTTCCTGGCGCATGTCCGCATGCAGCTCGAAACGGGCGACTCCGGTTTTCTGCCGGCCGATCCGGAAGCCGGACCGGAACTGGTCCGCGTCATGACGGCGCATGCCGCCAAAGGCCTGGAGTTCGCCAACGTCTTCATCGTCAACTTGGTCGACCGCCGCTTTCCGACCTCGGAGCGGCGTGACGCGATTCCCGTCCCTGAACCGTTCATCAAGGAGCATCTGCCGAAGGGGGATGCGCACCTTCAGGAAGAACGGCGTCTGTTTTATGTGGCGCTGACCCGCGCCCGCGACCGGCTCTTCCTGACCTCGGCCGACGACTACGGCGGTAGCCGCGCCAAAAAACCGTCGCGCTTCCTCGGCGAAGCCGGATTCGGGCCGGTCGCCGCGGAAAGCCGTGAGCCGGTCGTGGAAGTCACGCCGCAAGCGCGGCCGGCCTTCGGTGCCCTGAAGTTGCCGGAGCGCATGAGCTTCACGCAGTTCGCGGCCTTCGAGAAATGCCCGCTCCAATACAAGTACGAGCACCTGCTGCGCATTCCCAAGCGCGGCAACGAGAACCAGAGTTTCGGGCAGTCCGTGCACGGCACGCTGCAGGAAGCATTCGAGCGCTACCGGGCGCGCACCTCCGCATCCACGCCGACGCTCTTCGATCAGGCGCCCGCGGCCGTCAAAAAACCGTTCGGCGAAATCGTGTCCACGGAAGAGCTGCTCGAGACGTACCGCGAGCGGTTCGTCGACGAGTGGTATGCCAGCGCTGAAGCGCGGACGAAGCGTTACGAGACGGGACGCAAGGCACTGATGAGTTATGCGAAGCGCATCGCCGAGCAGACGTTCGAGCTGGCCGGGATCGAAGTCGGCTTCACGCTGAAGTTCGGCGAGACCGTCGTCAAAGGCCGGATCGACCGCATCGACCGTCTGCCGGACGGCACGGTCCAGATCATCGACTACAAAACCGGGAAGGCGAAAGAAGATCCTGACCGCGACCAATTGCTCATCTACCAACTGGCGGCGCTGCGCGTGCTGAACCTGAAGCCGTCGAAGCTCACCTACCACTATCTGGAAGGGGACAGTGAGTTCACCTTCCTCGGCACGAATGAGGAGCTGTCTGAATGTGAAGGACGCATCGAAGGACTGATCGGCAAGATGCGGACCAGCGACTTCCATCCGACGCCCGGCCCGCAGGTCTGCAAGTTCTGCGATTTCCGCGAGATTTGCGAATCGCGCGCCGTCTAACATATGGCATTTGTTCCGCTCGGCAGCCTCCTCAAGAAGCAGATACAGGCCAAACCCGGCGTCTCCGGTCCGGTGCAGGCGTCGCGCGTCGTGCTGCGGGCCTGCGACGTGGTCACGGCCAAGTTCCCGGCGCTGGCGCCTCGTCTCACGGTCGTCTCTTTCCGGGACGGCGTGCTGACCGTGAAGGCGGCCAGCGGGGCGGCGGCCGCGGAAACCCGCCTGCGTGAGACGCAACTGCTTGCGGCCCTGCGCGACGAGGTCGGTCCGGGCGTGGTGCGGTCGTTGCGAGTCCGTCTCTAAGAACGTAAAATGCCGGCATGACCTTCCGCCAGTACATTCTGGCCATGGGACTCGGCACGGTGATCGCCTGGGCGGCGTTCCTGCTCATCGTCGCCTTGGTGGATCCGCTTTCGGCCGGCACCCTCGGCCTTATTTTCTTCTATGTGGCGCTGGCCGTGGCCACCTCCGGTACGCTGGCGCTGATCGGGCTGTTCGTACGCACGGTGGTGGTCCGAACGCAGGACGTGCTCTCCAAACAGGTCACGCATTCCTTCCGGGAAGGTTTTCTCGTCGCCCTGCTGCTCGTGGCCGCGCTCGTTTTGCAAAGCCGCGGGATGCTCAGCGTCCTGAACACCACGCTGCTGCTCGCGGTGCTCGTTTTGACGGAATTTTTCTTCCTGTCGTACCGACCGCGCGGCTGATTTTGGGGCCTTCCGGCGGCCTTGCCAGTGTCTGGCTGCGCCAGTACACTTTTTCGGAACGGTATGATCAAACGGTTTTTCGGCGCATTTTCCCGCGACATCGGCATTGACCTGGGTACTGCCAATACCCTGGTCTTTGTCAAAGACAAAGGACTGGTCATCAACGAGCCGTCCGTGGTCGCCGTGAACAGCCGCACCGGGCAGATTCTGGCGGTCGGCCGCGAGGCCAAGGAGATGGCCGGAAAGACCCCGGCGCACATCGCCGTGGTCCGGCCGCTGCTCAAAGGCGTCATCTCGGATTTCGAGGTGACCGAGAAGATGCTCAAGTACTTCATCCAGAAGGTGCACGCCGACCGCTCCATGCTGGCGCCGGCGCCGCGCGTCGTCGTCGGCGTGCCGCTGGAGATCACGGAAGTGGAACGCAAGGCCGTGGAAGACGCCGTGCTGTCCGCCGGCGCGCGCGAAGTCTACCTGATCGAGGAGCCGATGGCCGCGGCGATCGGCGCCCGCCTGCCGATCGAGGATGCCATCGGCAACATGATCATCGACATCGGCGGCGGCACCACGGAGATCGCCGTCATTTCGCTGGGCGGCGTCGTGACCTGGAAGTCGATCCACGTGGCCGGGGACGAACTGACCCGCAACATCGTGCAGTACGCGCGCGACGTGTTTTCGATCCTGCTCGGCGAGCGCAACGCCGAACAAGTGAAAATCCGCATCGGCTCCGCTTCCGAGCTGGACGAACCGCTGGAGATGGCGCTGCGCGGCCGCGACCTCATTTCCGGATTGCCGAAGGAAATCATCGTCACCGACAGCCAGATCCGCGAAGCGCTGGCGCGCTCCGTCAAAACGATCATCGAAAACGTCAAAGCGACCCTCGAAAACACGCCGCCGGAACTCGTCGCCGACATTTACGAGCGCGGCATCGTTCTGACCGGCGGCGGCGCGCTTCTGAAGGGGCTCGACAAGGCCATTTCCCGCGCCGCGCAGATCCCGGTCCGTATCGCCGATGATCCGCTGACCTGCGTGGTCCGAGGCACCGGCGTCATGCTGGAGAATCCGGCGCTGCTCAAGATCATCGCCGTGCCGTCGGCCCGCGACGACCGCGGACCGGCCACCGCCTGACCATGACCTCCCGCCGACGCACCTTCCTGATTCTCACCGCCGCCGGCCTCCTTGCCGGCGGCGCCTTGTTCGTTGCGCTGCCCGTCTTCGGACCGGCGCGCGGCGCCTTGTCGCGCCTGGCGCTCGCCCCGGGCGACGCGCTCTCGGCAACGGGCGCGCGGATCGCCGCCATCTGGACGCGGCCGGCGCCGGAAGAACTCACCGCGGTCCGCACCGAGCGCGACGCGCTCGTGGTGGAGAACGCGCGTTTGCGCATCCAGGCGCAGGAGGCCGAGGAACTGCGCGGCATCCTGTCGTACCGCGAGCGCACCCGGCAGCGCCTGGAACCGGCACGCATCATTGGACGGAGCGGCGACCTGGCCATCCAGGCGGTCATGATCGACCGCGGCAGCGACGACGGCGTGGCGCCGGGCATGGCCGTGATCGTCGGCGACGGTTTTTACATCGGCACGGTCCGCAAGACCGCGCCGCGCACCGCGGTCGTGCTGCTGGCGCTCGACGGACGCAACCGCACGGCCGCGGCCATCCAGAACGGCGCACGGACCGTCGGCTACGTGGAGGGGGGCAGGGGATTGGGCATGGCGTTGCGTTTGATTCCGCAGGACGAGAAGGTGGAAACGGGACAGCTCGTGGTGACGTCCGGACTCGATCCGGCCGTGCCGCGCGGACTGATCATCGGGCGGGTCGAGCGTGTCAGCCGCGAACCGCAGGAACCGTTCCAGACGGCCGTGGTCAGCCAGATCGTCTCCGCGGAACGCAATGCCACGGTGGCGGTGGTCATTCCTGACGCCGTGCTCGAACTATGATCTGGCGGGTACTCGGCTGGTGCGCGTTGCTCGTGGTCTGCGCCTGGACGGACCTGTTCCTGCTGCCGTCGCTCGGCGCCTCGGCCGGCTTTTGGATGTCGGTGGTGGCGCTGTCGTTTGCGGCGCGCGGTTCCTCGCCGGCCGTGGGCGGGCTGTTCGGCGGGGTGTTGGGCCTCGTCATCGGCGTGGCCAGCGCCGAGCCCGCCTGGCACCAGGTGGCGGCCGGCGCAGCGGCCGGCGCGCTCACCGCCCGGGTGGCGGGCACCTATGTGAGCCACCGCTCGCTGCTCTCCGCGGCGGCCACGTCGTTCTTGTGCGCGACGGTGTTCTGGATACCGCCCGTTGCCGTGGCCGCGGCCGATACGGTCCGCGGCGGCGCAGGCGTCGAGCTGGGATCGGCGTTGGCCGCGTCCGTTTTCCAATCCGTGGCCGCGGCGCTCGTTTCCATCCCGTTCCTGCTGATGCGCCGCTCGCGGGAGGCGCGCCTGCACCGCCCCGCCGCCTCCTGGCTGTAACCGTCCATGTCCGACGAACGCACCCTTCCCACGAAGTTCACGGTCCGCCGCGCCGGCGACCGTTTTGACGTGACCGATGCCGCCGCCCAGGACCCGGAGGCGGAAGCGGAGCGCCCGCAGTACTTGGGTGTGGCCATCAGCCGCCGCCGTTTGTCGGTCCTGCTCCTGGTATTGCTGTGCGCCTTCGGCATCCTTTCGGCCCGCGCCGCGCAGCTCCAGGTGTTTTCCGGCGAGGAGCACCGCACCCGCGCCGACCGCAACCGCATCCGCGTCCTGCCGACGCCGGCGGTGCGCGGCGTCTTTTTCGACCGCACGGGAACGCCGCTCGTTTCCAACGTCCCGTCGTTCATCCTGACCGTGACCGTCGCCGATCTTCCGGAAGATCCTGCGGAGCGGGCGCGGGTGCTTGCCGCCGCCGCGCACTTGGCACGGATGGACGGGGCGGAACTCGACGCGGCCGTGGCGGAAGCGCGCCGGACGCCTTACGTCCCGGTCACGGTAAAAAGCGACGTGTTTTACGACGACGCGGTGCGTCTGGCCGTCGGCGCCGAACAGCTTCCGGGCGTGGGCGTGTCCGTGGACACCGTCCGTCACTATGCCGGCGCGTCCGGCAGCGTTTCGCTCGGCCATGTCTTCGGCTACGTCGGCAAAATCACGGAAGAGGCCTATGCGGCCGCCGTCTCCGGCACGTATCTGCTCAACGACCGCATCGGCCGCAGCGGCATCGAGGCGGCTTTTGAGCCGCTGCTGCGCGGACACTTCGGCACGCGTCAGGTGGAAGTCGACGCGCTGGGACGGGAACAGCGCATCATTTCAGAGCAGGCTCCGGTCGACGGTGCCAGCATCCGCTTGTCGCTGGATCTTGCGGCACAGGAAAAGCTGGAGCAGGTGCTGAGCGCGGCCATCCGACGCTCCGGACGCAGCCGCGGCGCCGCGGCGGCGCTCGATCCGCGCGACGGCGGCGTCATCGCGCTCGTCAGCCTGCCCGGGTACGATCAGAATCTGTTCGCCGGCGGCGTCAGTTCCAGCACCTACCGCGCGCTGAACGAGGACGACGACCGGCCCCTCTTCGCCCGCGCCATCTCCGGACTCTACCCATCCGGGTCGACCATCAAGCCGCTGGTCGCCGCGGCGGCGCTGGAAGCGGGCGTCGTCACCGCGCAGACGACGGTGCTGTCCACGGGAGGCATCCGCTACGGCGCCTGGTTCTTTCCGGACTGGAAAGCCGGCGGCCACGGCCGGACCGACGTCCGCAAAGCCATCGCCGAGTCGGTCAACACGTTCTTCTACGTGGTCGGCGGCGGCACGGAGACGTTCGCCGGACTCGGCATCGACCGGCTGTCGGTCTGGTTCAAACGCTTCGGCCTGGGCACGGCGACCGGCATCGAACTGCCCGGCGAGGCGTCCGGGCTGGTGCCGACGCCCGAATGGAAAGAGCGCGTCAAAGGCGAAGCCTGGGTGATCGGCGACACCTACCACGCCGCGATCGGCCAGGGCGACGTGCTGGTGACGCCGCTGCAGATGGCGGTGGTGACCCAGGCCTTTGCCAACGGCGGAACGGTCTACGCGCCGCATCTGCTGGCGGCCCGCGTCGACAAGCACGGCGAAGCGCTGGCACAACCGAACAACATCGCCGACGACTTCCTGTCCGCCCAGACCCTCGACGTCATCCGGCAGGGGATGCGGCAGACCGTGACCGCCGGCAGCGCCCCGTCGCTCCAGACGGTGCCGGTGCCCGTCGCCGGCAAGACCGGCACCGCGCAAGGCCGCCCGGACCGCCCCACGCACGCCTGGTTCACCGGCTTCGCCCCGTACGACCGCCCGGAAATCGTCATCGCCGTGCTGATCGAGGAAGGCGGCGAGGGTTCGTCGGTCGCCGTGCCGGTGGCGCGCGAGTTCCTGAGCTGGTACTTCAGCCCGGAGCGCCGCGGCCCATCCACAGATGCGCTTGACGCCCCCTGAGACCGCAGATATCGTTCTTGTAACAACGCGAACACCGCACTGACCCCGTCCGGGGGTCAGTTTTCTTCAATCCCTATGTCCGAATACGTCTACGTGACCCATGCCGGCCTCGAGAAGCTCAAGACCGAGCTGCACGAGCTGAAAACCGTGCGCAAACGCGAAGTGGCCAACCGCATCGAGAAGGCCAAGGAGCTTGGCGACCTCTCCGAGAACGCCGAGTACGCCGATGCCAAGGACGAGATGTCCTTCATTGAAGGCCGCATCATCGAGCTGGAGGACACCATCAACCGCTCCAAGATCATCGAAGCCGGCGGTACCGACGTCGTCAACATCGGCTGTACGGTGGAGATCGAGGGCGGCGGCCAGAAAAAGACCTACACCATCGTCGGTTCGAGCGAAGCCGATCCGGCCGCCGGGCGCATCTCCAACGAGACGCCGCTGGCCCGGGCCCTGCTCGGGAAAAAGGTGGGGGACACGATCGAGGTCACGCTGCCGTCGGGCGCTGTCACCTACACCGTCAAGCTCATTTCCTAGCCGCCCCGCCGACGGTATACTGGATCCGCTTTCACGTATGGCCGATGAAATCGTCGCACGCCTCGAGAAGCTGAACGCCCTGCGCGCCGAGGGCGTGGATCCGTATCCGCCCGGTGCGGCCCGGAGTGCCACGGTCGAAGAAACCCTGGCGCATTTCGCGGCCTGGCTGGACGAAGCGCGCGGGATCACCCTGGCCGGCCGGATCATGACGATCCGCGTTCATGGCGGCCTGCTTTTCGCCGATCTGCGCGATGGCACCGGGCGCATGCAGATCGCGCTCAAAGAGGATGCGGACGGCGCCGGCTTTGCCCGGATGCGCGACCGGATCGACCCGGCCGACATCGTCGAGGCCACGGGCACGCTTTTCACCACGAAGCGCGGCGAGCAGACGCTCCTGGTCCGTTCTTGGCGGCCGCTGGCCAAGGCGCTCCTGCCGTTGCCGGAAAAATGGCACGGACTGACCGACGTGGAGACGCGCTTCCGCGAACGTGAGCTCGACCTGATCGCCAACACCGAGGTGCGGGAACGTTTCGTGCTGCGTTCGCGCGCCCTGCACGCCATGCGCGCGTTCCTCCAGGGGCGCGGTTTCATGGAGGTCGAAACGCCTATGCTGCATCCGATCGCCGGCGGCGCCAGCGCCCGGCCGTTCGTGACGCGCCATAACGCTCTCGGCGTCGAATTGTACCTGCGCGTCGCGCCGGAACTGTATCTGAAGCGGCTGCTCGTCGGCGGCTTCGAGAAGATTTTTGAAATCGGCCGTTGTTTCCGCAATGAGGGCATCGATTACTCGCACAATCCGGAGTTCACGATGCTCGAACTCTATTGGGCCTATGCGCGCAAGGAGGAATTCCTGTCGTTCCTCGAGGAATTGCTCGGCCGCGTGCTTCAAGAGACGACCGGCGGCACGTCGGTGACCTACGAAGGCGAGACCCTGGATTTTGCCGCTCCCTGGCCGCGTACCACCTTCCGCGAGATCGTGCTCGAGGCGTGCGGCCTGGATATCGACGCCCTGCGCACGCCGCAGGCGCTGGCCAAGGCCGCCAAAGGCAAGAAGCTCGACATCGACTTTTCCGATTGCGTGGGACTCGGTGCCTGCTACGACGAACTCTACAAGCGCGTGGCGCGCCCGCAGCTCATCCGTCCGACCTGGGTGCTCGACTACCCGATCGAAATGAAGCCGCTGACCCGCGTGCATCCCGAGGATCCCACCAAGAGCGCCTCGGCCCAGCTCGTGGTGCGCGGCGCCGAAGTCATCAACGCCTTCTACCACGAACTGAACGATCCGGAAGACCAGCGGCGCCGGTTCGAGGAACAACAAGCGTTGCGGGAGCAGGGGAGCGCCGAGGCCCAGCCCATGGATGAAGCGTTCCTGCGCGCGCTCGGCCACGGCATGCCGCCCGCCGCGGGCGTCGGCGTCGGCGTCGACCGGCTGATCATGCTGTTGACCGGCGCGCACAACATCAAAGAGACCATCCTCTTCCCGACGCTGCGGCCGGAGCATCCGGTATGAAAAAGCGCGTCGTGGCCTTCGGCGTATTCGACCTGATCCATCCGGGCCATGCCGCGTTCCTGAAACGCGCGCGGGCGCTGGGCGACGAGCTGGTCGTCGTCGTGGCCCGCGACGCGCGGGTCACGCGGGAAAAGGGGAATGCGCCCCTGTTCCGGGAGCGCGAACGGCTGGCGCTCGTCGCGGCCATGCGCTGGGTGGACAAGGCCGTACTCGGCGAAGCGGCCGGCCGCTGGACGCTCCTGGCGCGCCTCAAGCCCGCGGTCGTCGCCCTAGGCTACGACCAAACCGTCGCCACGCCGGCCATCGTCCGCCAGATCGCCAAGCTCAAGAACCGTCCCCGCATCGTCCCGCTGCCGCGCGTCGGCCCCCGTCATCACGCCTCCTCACAGTTCAAGGCACGCCTGTATGATCGACCGCAAACTCATCCGTGAACAGACCGCCCTGGTCCGCAAGGCCGTGGCCGACCGCCGCCTGAAGGTCGACGTCGACGCGCTGGTGCGTTTGGAAGAAGAACGTCTCGACGTCCTGCGCAAGGTGGAAGATTTCCGCGCCATGAAGCGCCGCGCCTCGGACAAGATCGCCCAGGCGCCGGCGGAGGAAAAGCAGCGGTTGATCGCGGAGATGAAGGATTTCGACCGCGACGCCGACAAGCTGGAAAAGCGCCTGACCGAACTCGATGCCGAACTCGATGTGTTACTCGCGCAGCTGCCGAACATTCCGCTTCCGGACGTCCCGGTCGGTCCGGACGAGAGCGGCAACGTCGAAACGCGCCGCGTCGGCGAGCCGACGGCGTTCGATTTTCCCGTCAAAGATCATGTCGCCCTCGGTGCCGCGCTCGGCGTCATTGATCAGGAGCGCGCCGTGCGCGTCTCCGGCGCCCGTTTTGTCTATCTCATGGGCGACCTGGTCCGCATCCAGAACGCGCTCGGCCAGCTCGTCATGGATCTGCTGACGGACCGTGCCGCACTGGGCGCGCTGATCACGAAAGCGGGACTCGACGTGCCGGACACGCCGTTCGTCCCTGTGGTGCCGCCGCTCATGATCACGCCGGAGGTGTTCGCCCGCATGGGCCGCCTCGAGCCGCGTGAAGAGCGCTACCACGTCACCGGCGACGATCTCTACCTGATCGGCAGCGCCGAGCATACGCTCGGACCGTTGCACATGGACGAGATCCTGGCCGAAGCCGATCTGCCGCTGCGCTACGTGGCGCTGACCCCGGCTTTCCGCCGCGAGGCCGGCAGCTACGGCAAGGACACGCGCGGCATTCTGCGCCTCCACCAGTTCGACAAAATGGAGATGGAATCGTTCGCGTTGCCGGAACGCGGCTTGGGCGAACAGGAACTGTTCGTGGCCGTTCAGCAACACGTCGTGGCCTCGCTCGGCATCCCGTACCGCGTCATGCAGATATGCACCGGCGACATGGGCACGCCCGACGCCCGGCAGATCGACATCGAATGCTGGATGCCCGGACAACAGACCTATCGCGAAACGCACACCTCGGATTACATGACCGATTTCCAGGCGCGTCGGCTCAACACGCGCGTCAAACGCGCCGACGGCACCACGCAGCTCGTGCACATGAACGACGCCACCGCCGTGGCCATGGGCCGCATGCTGATCGCCATCATGGAAAACTATCAGGAGAGGAACGGCGGCATCCGCATCCCGGACGTCTTGAAACCGTATCTGCGCGGCTTGGAACGCATCGCCCCGCGCGACTGATTCCCATGGCCCTGCCGCCGAAAACCTGGGTGGAGGTGTCCCGGGCGGCGCTCCGCCACAATGCGCGTCAGTTCAAACGCGCCCTGGGGCCGAAAACGGCCTTGATGGTCGTCGTCAAAAGCAACGCCTACGGGCATGGATTGAGTGAAACGGTCCGGGCGCTCAGAGATCACACGCCGTGGTTCGGCGTCGACAGCGTGCCCGAGGCCATCTTGGGGCTGAAGGCCGCCCCCCGAGCGCGTTTTTTGGTCTTGGGTGCGTCGTTGCCGACCTGGATCGGTTCGGCGGCTCGGAAGGGGATCCGTCTGAGTGTTTCGAGCCCGGAGGAGGCGGCGCTTGTCGCGCGCAAGGCGCCGCGAGCGACGGTCCATCTGCAGATTGAAACCGGATTCACCCGTCTGGGCATCTTGGAGAAAGATCTGCCCGGCACCCTGCGCCGATTGCGTCGCGCCGGGACGAACGTCGAGGGGTTGTTCACCCATTACGCCAACATCGAGGACACGACCGAACACAGCTACGCCCGCGGACAGCTGGCGCGATTCCGCAGAGCGCTCGACGTGGCCGAGACGATCCTCGGTCGCGCGGTGCCGCTCCCACATACGGCATGCTCGGCCGCGGCGATCTTGTTTCCGCAGACGCATTTCGCCTTGGCGCGCGTCGGCGTGTCGCTCTATGGCCTGTGGCCGAGCAAGGAAACGCTCGTCTCCGCACGCGCCGCCGGTCGCCCGCTCGATCTGCGCACCGCACTCACCTGGAAAACAACCGTCGCGCAGGTGAAAACCGTCAAAGCCGGTACGCCCGTCAGCTACGGCCTGACTGAGCGCATGCCCCGCTCGGGGAAGGTTGCCGTACTGCCAGTAGGCTATTGGGACGGTTATGACCGGGGCCTGTCTTCGGTGGCGACGACGCTGGTGCGGGGCCGCGCTGCCAAAGTTTTGGGACGCGTCTGCATGAACATGATGATGGTCGATGTCAGCGGCATCCCGGGCGTCCGTATGGGCGACGAGGCGGTGCTCATCGGGCGACAGGGGAGGGGAGAGGTTCGTGTGGAACACCTGGCCGCCAAGATCGGCACCATCAACTACGAAGTCGTGACGCGCATCAACCCGACGTTGCCGCGCCTCCTGGTATGAAAAAGATCCGCATCGGCGTCATCTTCGGCGGTCGCAGCGGCGAGCATGAGGTGAGCTGCGCTTCGGCGCGGAACGTTCTGGCCGCGCTCGACCCGGCCCGATTTGAGACCGAGCCGGTACTGATCGCCAAGGACGGGCGCTGGCACCAGGGCGCCCCGGCGAGCCATTATTTGGCCCATGGGAGCCTCCCTGAGGGCCATCTGGGGCCTGGAGCGGCCCTGGCGCCCGTGCCTGCCCCCGAGAGGCCGTATGACGTGCTTTTTCCGCTGGTGCATGGCACAAACGGCGAGGACGGCACGCTGCAAGGATTGCTTGAATTGGCCGACGTTCCCTATGTCGGCTGCGGCGTCCTCGGCTCGGCCGTGGGCATGGACAAGAGCATCCAGAAGGCGCTGCTGCGCGACGCCGGCATTCCCGTCGCCGACGCCGTCCCGTTCACGGCATTCGACGTTGAAACGAAACGCGAGGCGACGGAGCGCCGGGTCCTTGAGCTGGGTCTGCCGTTGTTCGTGAAGCCGGCGAACGCCGGATCTTCGGTCGGCGTCAGCAAGGTGAAGCGGCAGGAAGACCTGCGCGCGGCCATGGCAACGGCCTTGCGCTTCGACCGTCGCGCATTGGCTGAGGCGGCCGTACCGGAGGCGCGCGAATTGGAAATCGCCGTGCTCGGCAATGACGATCCGCGCCTTTCCTGCATCGGCGAAATCCTGCCGTCCGGCGAGTTTTACGACTACAAGGCGAAGTACGTGGATGGAGACTCGCGCAGCGTCATTCCGGCCGAGCTGCCGGAGGGCACGGCAGCCCGCATCCGTGCCATGGCGCAGAGCGCCTTCCGCGCGCTCGACCTGTCCGGCATGGCGCGCGTCGACTTTTTGCTGTCGCGCACCACGGGTGCGCTGGTCCTGAACGAGGTCAACACCATTCCGGGATTCACGGACATCAGCATGTATCCGTCGCTCTGGACGGCCAGCGGGCTGGCGCCGCGCGCGCTGCTGACGGAACTCGTTCGCCTGGCCATCGAGCGCCACGAGGGCCGGACGCGTTTGGAGCGTTCCGGTGAGGCCGGCACCTGGTGGCTGCCTGCACGGACACCGTGATGCGCCTGTCGTTTTTTTCCAAACGAAGCGGTCTGCCCCCGGGCCGGCGCATCTACCGCGCGCCGCGCCAGGTCCGCACGCAGGCGGAGAATCCGTATTTCAACAAACGTCTGCAGCGCAAAGCCGTCCGCCTCGCGCCGCTGGTCGGCATGGCTGCCGTGCCCGTACTCGCTGCCATTGCCTGGATCGCCCTGTTGACCTTGCCGCAGTTCCGGATTTCCGGCCTCTCCGTGGAAGGACATGCGCGCCTGACGCGGCAAGACGTTGACACAATCATGGCCGAGGAACTCGACGGACGCGCCTTCGGCATCTTTTCCCGCCGCAATTATTTCCTGGTCCGCCCGCAACGCATCCGTGAGGCGCTTCTGAAACATCCGGACATCGCCTCGGCGGACGTTTCCACGTCCTTTCCTGATCAGATGCATGTCCGCATCCGCGAGCGCGAAGCCTATTTCATCGTGCTGACGAACGGCGCGCGCGTCCGTGCCGACGAGACCGGCGTGGCCTTCGGCATCTTCCCGGGGGAGGGGGGAGGCTGGCCGGTGATGGCCTCAGGGACGGCCGGCGTGCAGGTGCTCGCGACGGGGACGCCGAGCATCGTCAGTACGTCCACGCACCTGCTTTCGTATCTGCTGAGCCAGATCCGCGCGCGAGCCACAAGTTCCGTCGTTACATTGTACGACACATCGATCACAACGCCGGTCGTGGGGGAGGAGATCGTTCCGATCAAGGTGCGAACCCTGATCGAGCAGCTTCTTTTGGCGACCGAAGATCTACGCCTGGGCTTCAGCGCCCTTGGCGGCATCTACGACCGCAGCCGGCTGCATGAGTTCACGGCCGTGACCAGCGAAGGCTGGATCATCCTAATGGATCCACTGTACAGCCAGGAGGCGCCTCTGGCGGCCCTGGGAAGCGTCTTACGAGAAAAGGTGAAGGACAGGTCGCGGCTGCAATACGTAGACCTGCGTTACCAGGACCGTGTCTATTTCAAGTAGATCGTATCTAGATGCCATGTAAATCAGACAGCACGGATGGTGCAGACAACGCATGAGCTGCGTGCAGGGGCAGAGAACGTTTTCCGACATGAGACCGCCGGCAGAGCACTATGTCGGAAAACGTTCGATATCTTCTGCGACTCTGTTCTGGTTAGTCGCCAGTCCTTAGAGTCGCAGAAGATATATTGTGCGACTCCTCTAATACAAAAGAAACGGCAACGTTCAGTGCTGCCGACCGCTCCTCTCTTCCACTGCAATGGAAGGAACGGGAGCGACTTCCAGGATGCGATCCAGTCGACGCATGATCAGATGCGCGACGACCAGCAGAACGACGCCGAGGGCCATGCTTGTTACGGCCAGCGTATGCCAGACGTTCCAGCGATCCCCTGCTGCATGGATCAGGATGAAGCCGCCGATCCCCAGGAGCGATCCCGATGTCAGGCAAACCGCCAGCCAGACGAGCAGACGACCTGTCCGGATGAAGACGGGTCTATTCATCATGAGCACGCGCTCCTCCTCGAACCCACCCTACGATATACTTTCGCCGTATGCAAACCATTCCTGACATGCTCCGCGAGGGCCGCGCCATCTGGGGCGACCAGAAGCTGACGCTTGGCCAGATCATCGTCCGTTTGGGTGTCGGCGTCGGTGATTTGTGCCGCTACGAACGCAATGCGGAGAAGGACGCCTCCTCCCACTCCCCTGACGAGCTTAAAAAAGAAATGGGCAACGTCATCTTCTCCATGATCCGCTGGTGCGACGACCTCGGCTACGATCCCGAGGAATGCGTCCGCCTGGCCATCGAATCGCAAAAGCGGTTCGCGGCACAGAACACTCGTCGATAAAAGACGTGCGCTATTTGAGCAGGTAGTCCAGCGGGTTGACCGGAATGCCGTTCAGTCGGGTCTCGAAGTGCAAGTGCGGGCCCGTGGTGAGACCGCCTGCTCCGGGAGTCCCCGGGGTGCCGCCGGAAAGACCAATCGCCTCTCCCCGCTCCACGAACTGCCCTTCGGCCACCTGGATGCGCGAGACGTGGCCGTAGACCGTGGAAATGCCGTCGTCGTGGATCAACATGATGTAGCTGTAGCCCATGCCGGCATCGCGAGCGCGGGCCACGAAGCCCGGCGCGGCCGCCGTGATGCGCGTCCCTTGGTAGGCGCGGATGTCGATGGCCGGATGCTCAAAAACGTGGCGGAACGGGTAATCCGGATCGTGGAAATAGGCGGTGATGCCGCGGGACGGATCGACCGGCCAGGACAGCACGGTGCCGCCTTCGACGCCCTTCAGCTGATCCGAAGCCTCCAGCTTGCGGCGCAGGGTGTTTTCCAGCGTCTTGATGTCGCTGTCCGCGGATTGCTGCTGCGAGCGCAGCGCCGTCAGGTTCTGCTGCAAGCCGAGCTGTTCCTGCGCAAGATCGGCGGCCAGTTGTTTTTTGCCGATGGTCGTCTCTTCGAGTTCGGCCTTGGCACCTTCCAAACGTTTGCGCAGCTCATCGAGACGCATGCGCTGCTCCTCTTTGGCGTTCTGCTGCGTCTCCAGGGCCAGTTTGAAGGCCACCACCTCGGTCAAAGCGCGGTCCAGGTCTTTGCTGAGTTCCTCTGTCGATTTCAGGCGGTCGTAGAACTCGCTGAAAGAATCGTTCATCAGCAGCACCTCGAGCCCGGAACGATCCGTGGCGCGCGCGATGGTGCGGACGAACTCCGCCAGGTAGCTCTTGCGGCGCTCGATCTGCTGCGATCGCTCGCCGATGCGCAATTCGAGCGCGGCGATTTCCAGATTCACCTCCTCGATTTCCGTTTCCGTCTGCTCGATGTCGAGAATGGTTTTGGCCAGGCGGTTTTCGAGCAGCGCGAGCTGGTTCTGAAGCGAGACAGTTTCGTTGCGCTTCTTCTGGATGTCGTTGTTCAGGGCGTTGATCTTGCTCTGGAGCGATTCAACGGACTGTTTCTTGTTCTTCACGGCGTCGTTGAGGCGCAAAATTTCTTCCCGCGTCGCGGCGGTCAGGTCTTCGTCCTCCGCAAGGGGCGCGGGCGATTCCGTGGCCGTTTCCTCGGCAAAGACCTGGTAGACCTGCCAGCCCGAATAGACGACGAACAGGGTCAGCGCCAGGGCGGCGAGGCCGAGATAGCCAATGCGGCGGGTGGAAGTTTCTACGGGATTCACAGACGGGCGGAGGCCGTTTTTATGCGTCGGACAACATCGTCCTTTTCAAGCAACGCGGAGATTTCGAAGGGTCCGGGCGAGGCGGCCTGACCGGTGAGAGCCACGCGCAGCGGCCAGAGCACTTCGCCGTTTTGGTACCCCTTGGCAACGATCCAGGCTTTCACGGCGGTCTCGAGATCCACGGGAGTCCATCCCCCGCCGTAACCCGCGAACCATTCACCGAGTTCGGTCAGCACCTGCTTGGCGCGCGTCGCGTCGGACTTTTTCCAAACCAGCAGCTTCGCGTCGAAATCCGTCGGCGCTGCAAACAAGAACTTCACGCGTTCCGGCAATTCCGGCATGCGCACCAGCCGCTCCTTCTCCAATGTTACCACGCCGGCCAGCCAGGCGGCAGTAACGACGCGTCCGGAGGCCGGCATGACCCAACCACTCCCCTGTTTGGCGATCATTCCCGCTTTTTCCAGCTCCAGCGCGGCCATTTCTGCAAGCCGGGCGTCCGGCAGCCGCTTCAGGTACTGCGCGTTCACCCAATCAAGCTTCTCGAAATTCACGATGGCGCCCGAGGGATTGACCTTGGAGAGGTCAAAACCGGCCACGAGTTCCTCGAAGGTATAGATTTCCTGCTTCCCGCTCGGGTTCCAACCGAGCAGCGCCACGAAGTTGATCAATGCTTCCGGCAGATAGCCCTTGGCGAGGTAATCCTCAACCGCGACGTCGCCCTGGCGTTTGGACAGCTTGCTGCGGTCGCTGTTCAGGAGCAGCGGCAGATGCGCAAAGGTCGGCGGCGTCCAGCCGAAGGCTTCGTACAGCAACACGTGCTTGGGCGTCGACGAAATCCACTCCTCGGCCCGGATGACGTGCGTGATGCGCATGTCGTGGTCGTCGACGACATTGGCGAAGTGGTAGGTCGGAAAACCGTCGCTCTTGATGAGCACGGCATCGTCCACCGAACCGATCGGGGTGCGGATTTCGCCGCGGATGGCGTCGGTGAAGGCGACGTCGGCGCGGTCCCGCGGCACGGCCAAGCGGATGACGTGCGGCGTGCCGGCATCAAGCCGGGCGCGGGCCTCCGTCTCGGTCAGGCTGCGGCAGCGGCCGTCGTACATCGGGGCCTGCTTGCGCGCCGTCTGCGCGGTCCGCATGGCGTCGAGTTCTTCCGCTGTGCAGAAGCAGGGGTAGGCCTTCTTGTTGTCGATCAACGGCCGGATGTACGACGTGTAGAGGTCGAGGCGCTCGGACTGGATGACCGGCCCTTCGTCCCAGGCCAGCCCCATGGCGCGCAGCGTCTCCTGCAGTTTTTCCGTGGCGCCGGGAACGAGACGCGCGCGGTCGGTATCTTCAATACGCAGCGCAAAGACGCCTTTGTGGTGGCGCGCGTACAGGACGTTGTAGAGCGCGGTCCGCAAGGAACCGATGTGCATGTATCCGGTCGGACTGGGCGCGAACCGAACACGAACGGTGTTCGATGTTTTTTTGCTGGAAAACATGGAGGAAACGACAACAGTGAACGGGAAAATGATAACAGCGCGGACGATGCGCCACAACCGCGAGGGCTGAAGAAGCAACCGCCACAGCCATTCCAGACCGAGCTGCTGCAAAAGTCGCGGCGCACGCGACAATCGGCCGGTCAGATACTCGAAGGCACCGCCGACGGCGATCCGGACGCGTGCCTTCGGAAAGGCGGCCGCGTGCCGGGTCAGCCAAAGTTCCTGCTCCGGTGCACCGAAGTTGGCGATCACCAGTTCGGCATCCGTCGGTCCGGGCGACGCATCCGGCGACACGGACAGACAATCGACGTGCAACCCGGGGTGTCTCCGCCGCAGGGCGTCAGAGAACTCGATGGGCTGCGTCAATCCGCCGCGGCGCAGCGCCACGAAGACACGGAGTTTCAACCGTGCCGCTTCCGCAAGAAGTAACTCCAGGGCCTCCGCACCCGTATATCGTTCTGCAGACTGCCCGGCGGCGCGCAGGGACCAAACGAGCCCGGTGCCGTCCGGAAGCAACAGATCGGCGGTATTAAGCGCCGCGAGCAATCCTTGATCAGCTCGGGCTTGGAGGACGATTTCCGGATTGGTGTTGAGCACCAGCAGCGGCTTCCCTTGTCCGGCCACGGCCGTCCGCAGCCGTTGCTCGACCTCGGACCGCCGCAGGGCGTCGGCCGGGACGCCGGCAACGCTGGTCCTCATACCGCGGACAGCGGATAGCTGCGCAGCTCGGTATACTCGGCGCCTCCCGGAGTCAGATCGCTGCGGTACAGGCAGAAACGGTCCACCAGGAAACGGACTTCGGGTACCTTGGCGACGAAGGCGCTCGAGGGCAGCGGCACGTCGAGCCGCGCCAGCGTCAAATGCGGACTCCAGGGCCGGGGGTCGACATCGAGACCGAGTTCATGGATTTCCCGGCCCAGCCGGTCGCGCAACGCCAGGAGCGTTCCCCCGTTTTCTTCCATGCCCACCCAGACGACCCGCGGATGCGCCGCATCCGGAAAGAAACCGACGTCGCTCAGATGCGCTTCCACGGGGCGGAATCGGCCAGCCAGAGGGGCGATGCGCTCATCGAGACGCGAGACCAGGCTGTCGTCGTGCTGGCCCAAAAAATGCAGGGTGGCATGGATACCGCCCGGTGCCGCCCAGCGCACCCGGGCACGCGCCGAACGACGCATCTGCGACATCACGTCGGAGAGCGCGTCACGGACGGCAGGAGGCAGCGGAACGGCAAGAAACAGGCGCATGGACATGCCCGAATCATACGGAAATCAAGCCTTTTCGTCCATCTTGACGCGACCATTCCCGGTGCTATGCTGGTTAGCAGTCTCGCACCGTGAGTGCTAATCCCCTTCCCTCATGGCAAACGATCGGTACACCCGCAAAGCCGACGAAGCCGTCCGCACCGCCAAAGAAATCGCGGAGCGCCATCGGCATCAGGCCATCGACGACATCCACCTGCTGGCATCGCTCATCAATCAGAACGACGGGCTCGTCCCGAACGTCCTGGAACGCATGGGCGTGAATGTGGACGCGTTGGCCGATGACGTCGACAACCGCATTCATGAAGATGAACCCTCGGCCGAGGTCGTTTTCGGTACGACGCGCCGTCTGCTGGATGCCCTGACCGCGGCCGAAGAAGCCGCGCAGGAACTCGGGGACACCATCGTCAGCACGGAACACATGTTCCTCGGCTTGCTGGAACGGGCGCCGCGTTTGGCGTCCCTGTTTGCCACGCACGGCGTCACGCGGAAGCGTTTTGAGGAAGCCTTGGCCGCGGCCCGCGCCGCCGGCACGGAGCGGCCGCAGGAGCGCAAGGAACCGCGTAACCTGGAAAAATACGGCCGCAACCTCACTGCGCTCGCCCGTCAGAAAAAACTCGACCCGGTCATCGGCCGCGACGACGAGATCCGCCGCGTCATCCAGGTGCTCAGCCGTCGCACCAAGAACAATCCCATCCTCGTGGGTGAAGCCGGCGTCGGTAAAACCGCGATCGTGGAAGGACTCGCCCAGCGCATCGTCGCCGGCGACGTGCCGGAGTCGTTGATGGAAAAGGAAGTCGTCGCTCTTGATCTGGGCGCGCTTGTGGCCGGCACCAAATTCCGCGGCGAGTTCGAAGAGCGCCTCAAGAGCGTGCTCAAGGAGATCGAAAAATCGGAGGGCCGCATCGTCATCTTCATCGATGAGCTGCACACGCTGGTCGGCGCGGGCTCCGTCGAAGGCGGCGCGCTCGACGCTTCGAACATCCTGAAGCCGGCGCTGGCCCGCGGCGAGCTCCATGCCATCGGCGCCACCACGCTGCGCGAATTCCAGAAACACATCGAGAAAGATCCGGCGCTGGAACGCCGCTTCCAGCCGGTCGTGGTCAACGAGCCGTCGGTCGAGGACGCCATCGCTATTTTGCGCGGCATCAAGGAAAAGTACGAAGTCCACCATGGCGTGAAGATTACCGACGGCGCGCTCGTCGCCGCGGCGGAACTCAGCCACCGCTACATCAACGACCGTTACCTACCGGACAAGGCCGTCGACCTGATCGACGAAGCCGCGGCCGCGTTGCGCATGGAAGTCGACAGCCAGCCGGTCGAAATCGACCGCCTGCGCCGCGATGCCATGCGTCTGGAGATTGAAAAGCGCGCGCTTGAAACGGAAGACGATCAGACGCAGGCCGAGCGCAAAAAGACCGTCGCGCAGGAGCTGGCCGAAATGAATGAACGCATCGCCTCGTTGTCCGCCGTCTGGACCAAGGAAAAGGCCATCATCGGCGAACTGCGGACGGCGCAGAAGGAATTGGACCAGCTCAAGACCGAAAGCGAAATCGCCATGCGCCGCGGCGAGCTCGACCGTGCCGCGGAGATGCGCTACGGCAAGATTCCTGCCCAGGAAAAGCGCATGGCCGGCCTCGAGGAAAAGCTGCGCGGCATGAAGGGCTCGCGCTTCATCAAGGAAAAAGTCGGCACCGAGGAAATCGCCGCCGTTGTTTCCCGCTGGACGAGCATTCCCGTGACAAAAATGCTGGAAACGGAACGCGAGAAGCTGCTCCACCTCGAGGCCGAACTCGGCCGCCGCGTCATCGGCCAGAAGGAGGCCATCGCCGCGGTCGCCAACGCCCTCCGCCGCAACCGCGCCGGCGTGGCCGAGATGGACCGGCCGATCGGTTCGTTCCTGTTCCTGGGACCGACCGGCGTCGGCAAGACGGAACTGGCGCGCTCGCTGGCCGGATACCTGTTCAACGACGAGAACGCGCTGATCCGCGTGGACATGTCGGAGTACATGGAGCGGCATGAGACGGCCAAGCTGATCGGTTCGCCGCCGGGCTACGTCGGCTATGACGAGGGCGGCCAGCTCACGGAAAAAGTCCGCCGCAAGCCGTTCAGCGTCATCCTGTTCGACGAAATCGAAAAGGCGCACCCCGACGTTTTCAACCTGCTGCTCCAAATTCTCGACGACGGCCGCGTCACCGACGCCAAGGGCCGCAAAGTGAACTTCAAAAACTGCGTCATCATCATGACCTCGAACGTCGGCAGCCGTTCCATCACCCATCTGACGACCGCCGCGGACCTCGGCTTCGCGGATGCCGCCACGGCCGCCGCCGCGCCGGAGGAACGGATGCGCGAAAAGATCCGCGAGGAACTCGAAGAACGCTTCCGGCCGGAATTCCTGAATCGCATCGACGAGATCATCACCTTCCACGCCCTGACCGAAACGGACATCACGCAGATCGTCGAGCTGCAGGTCGCCCGTCTGGCAAGCCGCCTGGCCGACAAGCGCATCACGCTCGACGTGACGCCGGCGGCCAAGGCGCATCTGGCGAAGACCGGCTACTCCCCCACCTTCGGGGCGCGGCCGCTCCGCCGCCTCATTCAGACCGCGATCGGCAACCGCCTGGCGGAAGCGCTGCTGTCCGCCGAAATCGCGGAGGGTGACACCGCCCTCGTGGACCTGAAGAAGGACGCGCTGACCGTGACCAAGGCGCGGCGCAAGGTCAAAGCCGCCGTCACGTAAACGGCGTCGAAAACCGCCCCTCGCCCGGGGCGGTTTTCGCATGGTAGAATTGACCCGCATGAACTGGCTTCGCAAGGCCGTCATTCTTACGCTGTGCGCGGCGGTGTCCCTGCCGTCGGCTTTTCCTACGGTGGCACGCGCCGAGGTTGACCCGGAGCTGCTGTTCCCGGACAGCGAGTTGGAGCGGGCCGACGCCATGTCGCTCGACCAGATCCGCACCTTCCTCCAGAACAAGGGTGGGCTGTCCCGGCTGGCACTCACGGACGTCGACGGCAGCACCAAAAGCGCGGCGGAGATCATCTGGCGCGTCGCCCATGACTATCGGATCAACCCGAAGTTCCTGTTGGCGCTGTTGCAGCGCGAACAGTCGATCGTCGAAGCATCGAACCCGAGCGTCTACCAGCTCGACTGGGCCACCGGGTACGCCCGCTGCGACAGCTGCGACGCCGATCACCCGCTGGTGGCCGCCTATCGCGGCTTCGCCAAGCAGCTGGAAGGCGCGGCCCAGCGCATCCGCAACAACTACCTGGTGGATTTGGCCGTGCGCGGCACGACGCAAACCGGTTGGGGTCCCGGCATCACCAAGATCGTCGACGGCCTCGCGGTCACCCCGGCCAACAAAGCCACGGCCATCCTCTACACCTACACGCCGCACCTGAACGGCAACCTGAACTTCGCCCGCATCCTGAAGCGCTGGTTCACCAAGGGCTATCCGGACGGCACGGTGGTGAAATCGTCCGACGGCAAACGGTTCTGGCTGATCAGCGGCGGGCAGCGGCGGCCGTTCGCCTCGGCCACGGCGTTCTTCACGCGCTACAGCGCCTCGCAGGCCGTGGTCATCCCGGCCGACGAACTGGGCGACTACGAGGAAGGCACGGCGATCCGCTACCAGAACTACTCGCTGCTTCATGAGCCGGACGGAAAAATCTCCCTGCTCGACGGCGACACCATCCGACACATCGACTCCATGGAGACGTTCCGGCGCATCGGTTTCTCCCTCGACGAAGTGCTCGACGTGCCGTCGGAAGACCTCATCGGCTACGCGCCGGGCTCGCCGATCACGCTGGCCTCCGCCTACCCCACCGGTTCGCTGCTCCAGGACCGCGCCAGCGGCGCCATCTACTGGGTGAAGGACGGCGTGCGGCAGGTCGTCATGTCCAAGGAGATCCTGAAGGTCAACTTCCCGCGGAACCGCATCGTGGTCGTGTCGTCGGAAACGCTCGATTCGTACGCCTCCGGCACTCCGGTGCCGTTTGCCGACGGAACGCTGGTCGGCATCCAAGGTCAACCGCGCGTCTTTATCATCTCCAAGGGCCGGCGGCGGCCGATCCTGTCCGAAGCGGCCTTCCGCGCCTACGGCTGGAACTTCGCCAACGTCGTCTGGACGACCGAACCGGCGGTCATGATCCACGAGTCCGGCGAACCCGTCGACGTGCCAAAACCCTCCGACGTCCAAAGCGCTTTTTCTCCCGTCCTATGATCGTTTTCTCCGCCATCGTCCCCCACTCGCCGCTGCTCCTCCCGGGCATCGGCAAAACCAACGCCAAGAAGCTCGCGCAGACGGTGGCCGGCGTGGCCGACATCGAACAACATTTGTACGTGACGCGTCCGGACACGCTGTGCATCATTTCGCCGCACGGCCAGGTGTTGGGCGACGCCTTCGGCATCAACCTGTCGGCGCAGTACGCCACGTCGTTCAAGGACTTCGGCGACTTCAAGACGTCCAAGACGTTCCGCTCGGACTTCATGCTGATCGACCGCATCCAACGCGCCATCCGCAAGGACGTGCCGCTCGTCCTGCACAGCGACGAAACGCTCGACTACGGCTTTGGCGTCCCGCTCCACCTGCTGACGGAACACCTCCCGAACCCGACCGTCATCCCCATCACCACCTCCGGCCTGGACCTCAAGGCACATTTCGAATTCGGCAAGGCGATGCGCGACGAAATCCTGAACTCCAACAAACGCGTCGCCGTCATCGCTTCGGCCGATCTGTCGCACACGCTCACGAAAGACGCCCCCGGCGGGTTTTCAAAACGCGGCGCCGAGTTCGACGCCAAGGTGCAGGAGCTGCTTTCCCAACGCAACGTGCCCGGCCTGCTCCAGATGGATCCGAAGCTCTGCAGCGAAGCCAAAGAGTGCGGCCTGCGCGCCATGCTCGTCGCGCTCGGACTCATGGACGGCATCGACTACACGGCCCGCCTCGTCTCTTACGAAGGACCCCTCGGCATCGGCTACCTCGTCAGCCACCTCCAATTTTCCTAAGATGCGCATCCTCCGTCTCGCGCCCGCCCTGCGGCTGCCGCCGCGCTTCGGCTGGCTCGACTACGGCGCGCCGGAGGACGCGCCGCTCGGCCCCGGCGACATCGTCCGCGTCCCCTTCCGCGGGCGGCGCGTTGCGGCGCTCGTCCTTGAAGGGGCCGCAACGAGCAACGTGCCGCCGGCGCGCCTGACGACGCTCGCGGAAACGCCGGTCGTGGCGCGGCTCGACACCGTCACGCTCTCCTCCTTGCGTTACGCGGCGTCCCGCTTCCATGCGACCGTGCCGGCCCTGCTCACGGCGCTGCTGCCGGCCGTCCCGGCGCGTGCCACGCCCGCCGAAGTCCGTCCCGAGGCGCTGCGCAGCACGTTCTCGGGCGCGTTGTTGCGCCACCGCGGCGATGCCGTTGTGGCGTATGCCGCACGCATCCAGAAAACGTCCCGCGCCTTGCAGCAGACGATCCTCGCCGTCCCGGACATCCTGCGCGCCGAAGAGCTGGCCGAGGCGCTGCGCGCGCGCGACTTGTCCGTCTCCGTCTGCCACCACGACCTGGCCGCCGGCGCGCGCTGGAAGGCCTGGACGTCGCTGGCCGCCGGCACGGCAGACGTCCTGATCGCCACCAAGGCGGCCGTGTTGGCGCCCGCGCCGCGCTTGGGACTCGTCATCATCGACGCGGAAGACGATCCGGACCACGTCCAGCGCGACGCCGCGCCGTACTACGACGCCCGGCTGGTCCTGGAACGCCGCGCCCGGGATGCCGGCGCGACGCTGCTGTTCGCCTCGGAGACGCCGCGCTTTGCCACGGCCTGGCGCGCCCGCGAGGAGGCCTGGACCGTGACCGCGCCCGTGGAAAAAGCGCCCCCGATGACGCTCGTCCCGATGCGCCAGGAATCGCGCGCCCTGGCGGCGCAGGCGCTATCCGGAACCTTTCTCGATGCGGCCCGGGGGGCTGTACAAGAAGGCAAAAACGTGATAGCTTTTCTCAACCGCGCGGCCGATGCCCGCATCCTCCGCTGTGAGGACTGCGGCGCACTCAGCCGCTGCGCAACCTGCGGTCTCGCACTCGCTCTCCACGATGGGACACTGCGCTGCGCGCGCTGCGGCACCACAGCGGACGTTCCGGCATCCTGCGCCTCGTGCGGCGGCATCCGCCTGAGCGGTCGCATCCCGGGCGTTGACGCCGTGGTCCGCGCGTTGCAGAAACAACTGCCCGGCACCCGCGTCGTCGGCCTGCAACGCGACCGCGGTCTTCCCGACGACTCCGTTCCGTCGATCTTCGTCGGCACGGAAACGCTCTTCAAAAATGCCCGGCCGCTGCTCGACCGTCCGCTCGGACTCGTCGCCGCCCTGGATGCCGACGGTCCGATGCGCCGCCCCGATTACCGGGCCGCGGAACACGCCTGGGCCGAACTGGAGCGGCTCGCCAATGCCGCCCGACGCCACGGCTGCCCGTTTCTGGTGCAGACCTGGGAAGCGCCGCACGCCGCGCTCCAAGCCGTGCAGCGCGGTTCACCCGCAACACTGGCAGCAACCGAGCTCGCCGACCGCAAACGGTTCGGGTATCCGCCGTTCCGCACCTCGTTCATCGCCCACCCGGGCGCCGCCGCGAATCCGGAACGGCTGTTGCGCACCGCTTTTCCGGATGCGGAACTCGCCCCGGTCGGTCGCGACGACCGCCGGCGCGCCGTCAAAGGCCGCGCTGCGACCACGGTGCGCACCGCGCTTCCCGACGAGGCCGTTGCCGCCGCGCTCGACACCCTGCCCGCGGACTGGATCATCGAACCTGAGCGTGAAAAGTATTTCTGACATGGCCAAGCGCCTGCCCGTCATTTCCCTGCCGAATCCCATCCTTCGCAAGAAGGCCGCTTCGGTGCGCCCCGAGGAAATCACGACGCCGGCCTTCCAGAAGTTCCTTGAGGACATGGTCAAAACGATGTTCGAGGCCGACGGCGTCGGCCTGGCCGCGGTCCAGGTTGCCGTGGCCAAACAAGTCACCGTCATTTCCACAAAGGATGGCCCGATCGCGCTGATCAACCCGGTCGTGACGCGGATGGTCAAAAAGACGGAACGCGGCGAGGAGGGCTGCTTGTCCGTCCCCGGCGTCTGGGGACTGGTGGACCGCTCCGTGGAAATTGACGTTGAGGCGCTGGACCGCGATGCCAAGCCGCTGAAGTTCACCGCCAAAGGTTTCTTCGCCCGCGTCATCCAACATGAGACGGACCACCTCAACGGCATTCTTTTCGTGGACCGCGCAGTCGAAGTGAAGGAAGCGGATAACGCCACCGACTGACATGGCCGCATTGCGCGTCGTCTTTTGGGGAACCTCGGCCTTCGCCGTGCCTGCGCTGCGCGCGCTGGCGGCCTTGCCTGACGCCACGGTCGTCGCCGTCGTCGCCCAACCGGACAAGCCGCAAGGACGTCACGCCGAACCGGTCTCCTCGCCCGTCGCCGCAGCCGCGCGCGAACTCGGCCTGCCGCTGCTGCAACCCGAAAAAGTGAAGACGAAGGAATTTGAAAACACGCTGCGTGAACTTTCTCCGGACATGTCCGTCGTGACCGCCTACGGCCGCATCATTCCGGAAGCCGTTCTGGCGATTCCGCGGTTGAGTACCCTGAACGTGCACCCGTCCTTGCTGCCGCGCTGGCGCGGTCCGTCCCCCATCCAATCGGCCATCGCCGCAGGCGATCCGGAGACCGGGGTGAGCATCATGCTGCTCGATGCCGAGATGGATCACGGTCCCTTGCTGGCACAGATGCGCGTGCCGTTGAGCGGCACCGAGCGTTATCCGGAACTCGAAACGCGGCTCGCCCATACCGGCGCCAAACTGCTTGCGGAAACGCTGCCGAGGTACGCGAACGGGCGCATGACGCCCAAGCCGCAGGACCACGAGAAGGCCACCTTCTGCACCCTCCTGACGCGTGACAGCGGACGGATCGATTGGAGCAAGAACGCCGCGGAAATTGAACGCTTGGAGCGTGCCTACGATCCTTGGCCCGGCGTTTGGACCGAGTGGACGGACGGCACGACGACGTTGCGCGCCAAGCTGTTCGATGCGCACGTCGAGAATTCCGCGTCGGAGCCGGGAGCGCTCTCCGAACGGGAAAACCGGCTCGTGGTCGGAGCCGGTTCGGGATCGGTGTCGTTCGGGATGCTGCAGGTCGAAGGGAAGAAGCGGATGACCTTGCCTGAGCTGCTGCGCGGCTCACCCGATTTTCTGAAAGGACGATTCCTGTAAAGAGACTGCCCTCATGAGCAGTCTCTTTTGACGCCGACCAGAATTTAGTATTCACTGACGTCAGGAGGAACAATGAGTTGGCCGAGAAATCTGGTTCTGGTCAGGCATGCTGAGTCCGAGGGGAACGTCCGTTCGGTCGAGGAGCGCGCCCACTACGAGGTCCCGACCCACGACTACGCGCTGACGGAACGGGGCATCCGGCAGGCGGAGGTCACCGGCGGCTTCGTCCGGGAGAACTTCGCCGTTGAGGAGGCGGTCCGGTACGTCTCGTACTACCGGCGCTCGAAGGAGACGATGGGTCGCGTCTGCTCCGGCCTCAAGGCGTACGAAGATCCGCGGCTGGCCGAGGGGCAGCGCGGCATCTGGCACACCATGACCGAGGAGGATATCGCCCGGCAATATCCCGGCGAGGTGGAGCGCAAGAGGCGCGAAGGGCTCTACCACTACCGCGCGCCCGGCGGAGAGAACTGGCCGGACATCGAGCTGCGCATCCACAGCTTCCTCGGGACGCTCAGCCGGGACTACGAGGACCGGACGGTCGTCATCGTCTGTCATGGCCACTGGCTGATCCTGTTGCAGCGCCTGATCCACCACTTCTCGATCGAGGAGGCGGTGCGTCGATACCGGGAAGGGGTGTTCGAGAATGCCTCGGTGACCCTCTACCGGGGCGAGGCGGTCGGTGGCAAGCCGGCGCTCCGCCTGGAGTACGAGAACAAGGTCCCCTGGCAGGGCAAGATCAACTGATCTGAGGCCCTTGACAGGCATGCGGCGTTCATGTATACTCTCCGAAACCTGAATCGCCGGGAATCCGCCCGTCGCTCCAGGGGAAGGAGAAACACATGGCAATCATGCCTGCGTAAGCACGCCCCGGGATTCGTCCTTGGGCGTTCTTTTTATTTCCGGGAGAACAATGCCAAGCGCAAACAACATCAGGCCTATCCCGAGCGGATGATTGAGCCACGGGGAAAGCACGTGCGCCGCGGAGACCATGAGCACCGCCAAGAGCAAGCCAAGGGCAACCCACGGTTCAGCACCTGAAAGCGCGCGCCAGCACGTCATCAGAACGACGACTACGAGCGTCGCGAACGCGATCGGACCGAGTACGCCCATCTTCAACCAGAAATCGAGCCAGCCCCATTCAAAGGCGCTCGTGGTGTATTGGCCGTCCGGGAAGTAAGCCAGCAACCGCGGATCGCGCGTCTCGTAGGTCAGCGCTTTGCCGAAGCCGGAGCCGAGCACCGGATGCTCCAGCACCGCCGGCCACATCACGCGCAACAGGTTCATGCGGCTGTCCGCGGCCGGCTCCCCCGCCACGGCCGTGACGCGTCCGCTGACGGCGCTGCCGACGCTGCGCGAGAGCGCATACGGCACGGCAACGCCGAGCGCGGTGAAAACCGCCAGAGAGACGATGAACGTCGCCGCCCCGGGTCGCAAATTCCGCCGCAGCACGACGAGCACGAGCCCGACCGCGGCCGCGCCTGCCGTCGACAGCCAGAACGAACGCGACAGCGAAATAAACAGCACCGCCGAACTGAGGACGGCGCTGATTTCGACTACCCTCCTCTCCTTCTTTGCAGCACGTGCCAGGACATACAAGCCGGGCGCGAGCAGCACCGTCGCCGCGCTCCAGAGATGCGACTGGAAGAACACGCGGGCGAATCCGGAGGCACCGGGCGTCAGTTCGCCGAAACCGGCATCACGGATCCATTTGTAGAGCGGGTGCGCGGTAGTGGGAATGAAACCGCGCGTGGCCAGGAAGAAGATCGCAAGCGTCTGCACCGCCACGGCCGTGGCCGCGCCGAGCAGGACGGACAGCAGCATGCGCCGGTCGCGCTCGTCGCGCAGGGCGATCAAAAACGTCGGTGCGAGCAACAGATACACGTAGGCGTTGGCGTCCGCGACGACGTCGCCGAGCGGCTGCACCGCGATGCCGCGGACGATCCCCCACCCCACGGTTGAGGCAACCAGGCCGAAGGCGATGCGTACCGGTGTCGTGATGAGCGCGCGAAGGCTGTTTTTGTTCCGGATGACATATGCGGCAGTCGCGGCCACCGCGACGGCGAACAGCAGCATGCGCACGGAGACGCCGCCCCACGGCAGGACGAAACTGCGACCCAGGGACCCGGCGGCAAGTTCGGCCAGAACGACCGCCGTTCCCGTTGCAAACGACCGCCGATACCCCCCTGCGGCCGCGGCCGCGATCACGAACGCCGCGATCGCCTGGGCAACCGGAAGGCGATGCAGCGCGAACGAGACGAGGATGGCGACAAGCGTCCCTCCGCACGCAACAAGAAATGGTCGAATCGGAAGTGTCATGCGTACGTCGAACGTTTGATGCCGAGCAGGCCGATGATCCAGGCGAGGAACAGCGCCAACGGATGCAGCACGCGGACGACCATGGACGCTCCCGCACCGTGGTGTTTTCGCATGTACTTCACCAGAGAAGCGTCGAAGTAGCGCTGACGGCGCGGCGCGAAGACCTGGGCGAAACTCTGGCCGCCGTGATGGACAATCTGGGTCTGCGGCGTATACCAGACCTCGAGGCCGGCGTTCTTCGCCATGCGGCAGTAATCGACCTCCTCGAACCAGATGAAGTACCGCTCGTCGAGCAGGCCGATCGTGTCGAGCGCGGCGCGCGTCATCAGGAAACAGGCGCCGATCACCTGGTCGACCTGTTGCGTTCTCTCATAGTCGAAATCGCGGCGCAGGTAGCGGCGGACTGCCGGCAAATGGGGGAACAGGTGGTGCAGTTTGAGCATGATCGGCACCTGGCTTCCCAGCGTCGGAAAGGCCAGCACCGAATGCTGGAGCGTGCGGTCCGGGTTCAGCACGCGGCAGCCGACGACGCCGGTCTGCGGATGCGCATCGGCGAATTGCACGAGCGGCGTGACGCAATCCTCGATCAGTTCGGTGTCCGGATTGAGTAGCAAGACATGCCGCCCCTTGGCTGCACGGGCCGCCTGGTTGTTTGCGGCGGCAAATCCCCTGTTGTCGGCATTGGCGATGACGCGCACGTCCGGAAAGTCACGCGCGAGGTCCGCGGCAATGCCGTCGCCGCTGGCGTTGTCCACCACGAAAATCTCATGCGGGATACGGACATGGGCGCGAATCGACAAGAGGAGCCGCATCACGAGCGGCTTCACTTTGTAATTCACGATGACGAGAGAAACGTCAGGAGGCATGGGTCTCGGCAAAAACACGACGGATGACGTCCTCGATCGGCGGTTCGTCGATCAGGATGTCGTCCGTCGGCAGTTCGGTGAGCACGCGCGCCGCGACCGCCTTGGCTTGTTCGCGCGGCACGTGCAGGACGACGCGCTGCGGGGAGTGTTCGCGCACGTCGCCCATGCCGGCGAACCGCTCCTTGGCCACCCTCTCGGTGAAGGTGACCGTGAGGATCTTGTGGGTCAACGTGCGGTGGACGAGCTCGTCCAAGTCGCCGTCGTACACCTTCTGTCCCTGATTGATGACGATGATGCGTTCGCACAGCGCCTCGACATCCTCCATGTAATGCGAGGTGAGGAGCACCGTGGTTTTCGAAGAAGCGTTGTAGCGACGCAGGAATTCGCGGATGGCGAGCTGCGAAGTGACGTCCAATCCGATCGTCGGTTCGTCGAGGAGCAGCACCTCGGGATTGTGCAGGAGCGCCGCCACGAGTTCGCACTTCATGCGTTCGCCGAGCGAGAGTTTGCGCACCGGCACGTCGACGAGTTTCGCGATGTCCAGCATCGTCGTCAGCTCGTCGAGCGTCTTTTTGAACCGCGCATCGGGGATCCCGTAAATCTCCTTGTTGAGCAGGAAGCTTTCCATGGCCGGAAGGTCCCACCACAACTGCGTTTTTTGTCCCATGACAAGCGCGAAACGCTTCTGGAAGTCGGCCTTGCGTTCCCAGGGCGTGTAGCCGAGCATGCGTGCCTCGCCGCCGCTCGGATGCAGGATGCCGGAAAGCATTTTGAGCGTCGTCGTCTTGCCGGCGCCGTTCGGCCCGAGGAAGCCGACCATCTCGCCCTTGTCGATCTCGAAGCTGATCCCCTTCACCGCCTCGGAGAGGACTTTTTCCCGGGAGAACAGCGACTTCACCGAACCCAAAAAGCCCGGCTGCTTGCGGTACGAGGTGTAGGTCTTTGAGAGTTTCTTGACGCTGATGATGGGGCTTGCCATATGCGCATTATATACCCGTTCCCTCATATCGACGGATGCCGAATCGCCACTCGAGCCGTACCACGATGTACAGGATCATGGTCCAGCATCCGACGACGGCCAGCGCGGCGAGGCCCTGCGCAATGGTCATCTTGCCGAGAAATATCTGCGCCGGCACGTAACTGGTGTACGCGAACGGCAGCGCGGCAGAAACGGAAACGAAGAGCGGTGAGACGATGTCGAGCGGGAACATGCTGCCGGCAAGGAAGTTCCGTCCGAACATCACCGCGTTTCCGAATCCTTCGACCGACGTCATCCAAAACGCGGCAAGCCCCAACGCGATCGACAGGAGCATGTTCATGAAGAACGCGGCGAGCGTGACGGCGAGCGCCAGCGCGAAATGGGGCAGGTCGGGGATGTACAGCGAACCGCGGTACGCGACGACCAGCACGGCGACCACGGCGAGTGCAAAGAGGGTTGCCAAGGCGGTTCGACCGATACCCATCCAGACGTTGTAGGTGATGTAAGAGAGCGGTTTGACGAGATACTGGTTCAGCTTGCCTTCTTTGATGTCCTCGCCGACGTTTCCCGTAATCCAGTTTCGCGACAACGCGAAGAAGAACGTGGAGACCAGCACGTAGGACAGCATGGTTTCATGCGTATAACCGCCGAACGTGTCCCGCGTGCGGAAAACGGATTCCCAAATGATGATCTGGGCCAGCGGATTGACCACGTCCTGCAGACGATAAAAGAAAATATCGCCGCGCCACGTGAACGACCGGACCCAGGCGTTCTCCAAAATGCGGAGGTTGAGTTTCCATCGCATAGCGTTCAAATGCCGACGCCTTCGTACCGACGAACGCCGAAGTGCCACAGAACGCGGGTGAGCGCCAGCAACACCAGGATCCAGACGCCCTCGACGAGCGCCGCGTGGAACGCCTGCGTCATGTCCATGCGACCGAGATAGACCTGTGCCGGCACGAACGCCGAGTAGGCGAAGGGCAGCGCCAGCGAGACCGTCCTGAAACCCTGGCCGAGAATGTCGAGCGGGAAGGCCAGACCGTTGAACATCCAACGGATGATGTAGAACGATTGAACGAATCCGTTGATCCGGCCGAGCCAAAACGCGGCGTAGCCGTACGAAACGCTGAACAGGACGTTGATCATGAACGCGCCCAGCGCCAGGAGCAACGCAACCGCGGCGCGGGCGGGAGAGCCGATGATCATGTGTGCATGGAAGAGGGCCATCAACCCGACGGTGACGAGCAGGGACATGGTTTTTGCCTGCACGGAATGTCCGAGCGCATCCCAAAACACGTAGCGCACGTGGGAGATCGGCTTGAGCAGGAATTGCGTGATGCGCCCCTCACGGATCGAGGTCGCGACGTCTTCGTGGACCCAAGAGATGGCGACGGTGTCGGCGAGACGCGAGGCCAGCACGTAGGTCAGCATCTCGGCCTTGGTGTAGCCGACCAGCTGCTCGTTCGTCGCGAAGAGCGCGCTCCACATCAGCAGGAGCGCGAGCGGCTCCACCAGGTCAAAGACTCGATAAAAAAACAGATCGGTGCGGTAGGCCAGCGAGTTCGCGAAGGCAGTCGAAAGAATGCGCAGGTTGGCGCGCCAGCCGAACAAAATACTTTTACGGGCTTTCGTTTGCATACGAACGCAGTCCACGGTGCCAGAAACCGACGTTCGCCACAAGGCGCGCGCACCACGAACAGGCCTTCATGACAATGCTTCCTTGAGCGCAACAAGATAATCGGCAAAGCGCATCCGCAGTCCGTGCTTCTTGCGGATGATGCGCGTGGCCCGGAGCCGCGAAAGACCGCCGCGGTGGCTCATGCTCCCCCGTGTCTGCACAGTGAAGAGCACCTCCGGCACGCCGACGCCTTTTTTGCCGCGGGCGATCATGGTCAGCCAGAGGTCCCAATCCTGGAACCGTTCCAGCGAAGGATCGAAGCCGGGAAAATCCCCGCGTCGGATCAGCGACATGGTGCTGATGTAATTGTTGCGCTTGACCGCTTCCGCATCGAAGGCGCGCATGCCGAAGGTCTTGCCACCCCAGCGGAAACCGCAATACGCGAAGGACGCCTCGGGATGACCCGCGAGCGCGGCACCGAGCTTCTCCAGAAGCCGCGGATCAAGGAGCAAGTCGGCATCGCAGAAGAACAGCAGCTCGCCGGAAGACATCCGCACGCCTTCGTTGCGGGCGGCTGCGGCGCCGCCGTGCCGCTGCGTACACACGACGATGCGTGGGTCCACGGACCGCGCAATGCCTGCCGTGCCGTCGGTGGAACCGTCGTCGACCACGATGATCTCATCGGCCGGCAGCGTCTGGGCCAGGACGCTCTCCAGACACGCGCGCAGCGTCGCTGCGGCGTCGTGCGCCGGCACGATGACGCTCAGACGCGCCATAGGGCGTTCCAGGCGTCGACGAGCGGCTGGATGGCGTGGATGTAGCGGAACCGTTCCTGCACGCGGCGCCGACCGGTTTCGCCCAATCGCATCGCCTCGGCCGGATCGCGCCACAGGCGGAGCATGGCCTGGGCGATGTCGTTGGGATCCCGACCATCCACGAGCAGGCCGGTCTTTCCGTCGAGCACGGCCTCCGCGACGCCGCCGCCCGCGCCGGCGACGACCGTCTTGCCGAAACCGTTGGCTTCCAGGAAGACCGTCCCGAATCCTTCCGGATCCAAATCGCTCGACTGCGTCGGCAACACGAAGAAGGCGCACTGCGCATAGAGCGTGCGCAACTCGTCGTCCGTGGCCGTGCGCACCTGCACCGCGCCCTCGAGACCGAGCCGCTTCCGGTCATCCACCACTTCGGCGCGTTCCGGCCCATCCCCGACCATCACGACGCGCACCTCCGGCGCCTCGCGCAACGCCTCCTTGGTCGCGCGCAGGAGCGTACGGAATCCCTTGCGCGGCACCATGCGACCGACGGCCAGGATGAACCGTTCGGACGGTTCGGGGACCGTCGCGGCCGGCGTCGGATCAATCGCCGGACAGGGCGGAACGACGACGCCGCTCACGCCGGGAGCGAGGGCCATCGCGCGCGCCAGTGTGTATTCACTGTTGGCGACGATCAGCGCCGCGCCGCGCAGCACCCGTTGCGTCAGACCCTTCTTGCGCGACTGCGCCTCCGCCCGGGCCAGATCCAACCCGTGAACGCAGACGATGTACGGCCGGCGCGTGATGCGCGCGGCCATCCAGGCCGCGGTCCCGTAGGGCAGCACATGGCTGACGAGAACGGCATCGACCGAACGCTCGGTCACGATGCGGACGATCCGTGGGACGAGCGGGATCCAGCGCGGCCAGAGCAGACGATGAGCGAACGTGCCCGTGTGCACCGGAAACGGCGCCACGACCTGCGGCGCGAGATCGGCAGGAACCAAAAGTTCGACCGACGCGTACGTGCAAAATGCTTCGAGCACGCCGGCCAGATAGTTGGCGACGCCGCCGCGGACCGGCGGATATTCATCGGTGATGGCGAGCAGGCGCTTCATAGCGTCTCCGGACCGCGACGGCGGATGGTGTTCAGGAAAACACGGACCTCCGCGGGCGTCAGGACGCGCGTAGCGAGCAGACACGCGCCGTACACGAGGAAGCCGAGCAGGACGCTCGCCGGCAATGGCAGGGAGGCGCGCGTCAGCCAGACGGCCGCGCTCATGACGGCCGCGGCAAGAAGAATCCGCCCGACCATGCCGGGCAGAGCACGCAGGGACTGCCCGAGATAGCCGGCGGTCGCCGTAAAGTCGAGCCCGAAGAGCAGCACGTTCGAGGCCATGAAGGCCAACGCCGCGCCGGTCACGCCGAAGCGCGGGATCAACGCGATGTTGACGCCGACGTTGACGGCCGTGGTGATGCCGCGGTGCACGGAGTTGCGCTTCTCCATGCCGATGGCGTTCAGGAGCGAGCCGGTCGGGTAGGCCAGAAAGACCACGGGCAGCGCCGCGCTCATGATCAGGAACGGCAAGCGGGCATCGCCGTATTGCGGCCAGATGGTGGCCAGAATCTGATCCGTGAGCAGGAACAGCCCGGCGGACATGGGCAGCACGAGCATGAGCAGGTACGCGAAGGAGCGCTCGAACAGCACCGCCAGCCGCTCACGGGCGTGTACCGCGTAGTTCGACATGGACGGGTAGATGGCCGTGGCAAAGGCGCCGGGAACGAGCGTTTGCAGCGCCGTCGTGACTTTGGCCGGCACGGCGTAAATGCCGACGTGGTAGGTGCCGAGTTCGCGCGGCGTGGAAAGGAACAACAGCAACACCGAGTCGGCCACGTTGTAGACTTTCTGGAAAACGTTGGAAAAAGCGAAGGCGGGCATGAGACGCAGCAGGTGCCGCGCCCGTGCCGGGTTGAAATCCGGACGCACGATCTTGCCGAGATGCCTCGCCCCCATCGAGAACAGGAACAGCATGTTGACGCAGCTGGCCGCGGACAACGCCGCCATCAGCATCACGGGGTTGCCGGTGGCGACGAGCGCGGTCGTCCCCAGCACGAGCGTCGTCGTCTGGAAGACGATCAGCGACCAGGCTTCGATCCAGACCATCTGTCGCGCCCGGAACAGCGCATAGAACACGCTGGAGACGGCGTCGAACAGCAGAATGAACGAGGCGGGCACGAGCAACTCCAGCACCAACGATTCGCCGCGCACCATCATCACGACCCACAGCACGATGCCGGTCAGCGCCACGAGCGGCAGCTTGATGGCCAGCGCGGTGCGCGCCAGCGGCACGGCTTCCTCCTCATGCTTGGCGGCTTCCCGTGTCAGGAGCGGGAGCAGGCCCAGGTCGGTGCCGACCGCGGCCAGCGAGACGACGGACAGAACGCCGAGGTAGACGCCGAGCGTCTCCGGAGCCAGGCGGCTCGAAAGCAGCCAAAAGTAGCCGAAAGAGATGACTTTCTGACCGACGACGGCCCCCGTGTACCACACGGTGTTGCGGACGATGGACCCAGCGGAATGCGCCATGAATTCCCGCCTATTTTCGCAGATTCACGGGTCATTGACAAACCGCCTGCTTTCACGTAGGACTGGCCCGAGGAGGCCATGGCCAAAGTCACCTACTCGCTGACGATCGTCGCAGCCTGTGTCATGGGCGCAGCGTGCGCGCCGGTCTCGACGAACGCCGCCGGACTCGAGGCACGCGCGGGCGTTGCCCGACAAATCGACTTCCTGAAGAAGTCCGCCTACTGCACCAACTGCGGCGCGCCGCGGACCTTCCGCATCATCCTGCAGCCGGAGAAAGCTCCGGAGGCGCCGCAGACGTAAACCCCGCCACCCTTCTTTGCAGAAGATGATGGCGGGGCTCTTTTTTTCCGGACGGTTTAGCGCTTGCTGAACTGGGGGGCGCGGCGTGCGGACTTGAGTCCGTACTTCTTGCGCTCTTTGACGCGCGCGTCGCGGGTCAAATAGCCCATCTTGCGCAACGTCGGGCGGTAGGCCTCGTTCATGGTGATCAGCGCGCGGGCGATGCCCAGGCGGACCGCTTCGGCCTGGCCGCGGATGCCGCCGCCCTTCACCAGGACGGAGACGTCGATGGTGGCATCCTGGCCGACGGCTTTTTGGGCCGAGCTCACGATGTGGAGCAATTCCGGAACCGTGAAGTAGTCTCCGACGGCGCGGCCGTTGATCACGATCTTGCCCGTGCCGGGCATGACGCGAACCTGGGCGACCGCTTCCTTGCGGCGGCCGAGCGTCTTCAGCATCCCTTCGGTCTTCATGTCGATGACCGGGGGCGCTTCCTTCACGACCTTCTTCACGACCGGCTTTGCGGTGCGCACCAGCGTTTTCTTCGCGGCGGGCTTCTTGGCGGGAGTCTTTTTTTCCATATCCTTTCGTACCATCAAGTTTCGTTAAGAGAACCGAAAGGACAAGGCGTCAGGCGCTGATCTTCAACCGCTTCATGCGCGGCGCCCGCAGCCGGTTGTGGGGCAACATGTTCAAAACGGCTTTGCGCACGATTTCGGTCGGCTTCTTCTCCTTGAGGCGGCGGAACGGCGTCTCCTTGAGGCCGCCCTGGTAGCCGGTGTAGTGCTTGTAGACCTTCTTCTCTTCCTTCTTGCCGGTGACGACGATCTTGGCGGCGTTGACGATGACGATGCTGTCGCCGGCATCCATGTGCGGGGCATAGCTCGGCTTGTGCTTGCCCATGAGAAGCGTGGCGACGCGCGTCGCCAGCCGGCCCAAAACCTGGCCGGACGCGTCGATGGTGTGCACGGTGCGGGTAATTTTCGGCTGCATATTAAACGAATTCCAGAATCACCATCTCGGCGGCGTCGCCCTGGCGGCGGCCGATCTTGGTGATGCGCGTGTAGCCACCGACGCGCGCGGCATAGCGCGGGCCCAGGACTTCCACGGCCTTTTTCACGGCACCCTCGGTATACAAGGTCTCCCCCAGCCGACGTGCCGAAACCGGCGTCTTGGCTTTGGCAAGCGTAATCATCCGCTCCACCAGCGGCTGCACGGCCTGGGCCTTGGCCTTGGTGGTGCGGACCTTCTCGTACAACACCACGCTCGTGGCCAAACCCCGGAGCAGCGCGGTGCGCGGGGCGAGCTCGCGGGAGAGAACTTTTCCAGTATTCCGGTGGCGCATAATCAGGATCAGGAGGCCTTCTTTTTGGCGGTCTTCTTCTTGGGTTTATCTTCGCCGTCTTCGGCCGGCGATTCCGCCTCGGCCGGTGCGGCCAGCATCAGCGTGTCGTCCGCGGCCACGTCGACCGGAACCGCTGCGGCGCCGGAACCCTCGAGATCGTTGATGAGCGCGAAGTGGCGCAGCACGATCTTATTGGCTTCGAGCACGGCCTCCTTCGGCGTGATCGAACCGTCGGTCTCAATGGTCATGACGAGCTTGTCGAAGTTGGTGACGTCGCCGACGCGGACGTTCTCCACGGCGAAGCCGACGTTGCGGACCGGAGAAAACAGGGCGTCCACCGCGATCGTGCCGAGCTCCATCTTTTCCTTGCTGCGCTCTTCCGTGGGGCGGTAACCGCGGCCGCGTTCGATGGTCACTTCCATTTCCAACACCGCCTTCTTGTCGGTCAACGTGGCGATGTGGAGGTCCGGGTTCACGATCTCGATGTCCGAGTTCTTCTCAAAATCGCCAGCCGTGACCTTCTTTTCGCCGGTCACGTTCAAGCTGAGCTTGACCGGTTCCTCGGAGTAGCACTTCAGGCGGACCTGCTTGAGGTTCAGCACGAGCTCGAGCACGTCTTCCTTGACGTTCGGCATGCCGGAAAATTCGTGCTGCACGCCCTTGATGCGGACGGCCGTGATGGCGGCGCCCGGGAGCGACGTCAGAAGCACGCGGCGGAGCGCATTGCCCACCGTGGTGCCGTAGCCCTGCGTGCAGGGCTCGACGGTCAGCACCGCCTCGTGGGGCTGGGTGCCGTCGCGCAATTCGATTTTCGACGGGTAGAGGATGTCCTCCATAGCATTAGCGGCTATAGAATTCGACGATAACTTTGGGGTCGAACGGCTGGCGCAACTCCTCACCCGCCGGCTCGGCCACGACTTTCCCGGACAAGGCGCCGGCGTCGAGGGAGAGCCAGCTCGGGAGCTGGGTGTTCTTGAGCTGTTCCGCGGCGGCCGTGAAGAACGGCGAGGTGCGGCTCTTGGGACGGACGCTGATGACGTCGCCCGGACGGACCTGGGCGCTCGCCACGTCGACGCGCTTGCCGTTCACGTCGAAGTGGCCGTGGGAGACCATCTGGCGCGCCTGGAAGCGGTTGACGCAGAAACCGAGGCGGAAGACGACGTTGTCGAGACGCATTTCGAGCATGCGCACGAGCATCTCGGCGGTGTTGCCGCGGATGCGGGTCGACTTCTTGAAATAGTTGTAAAACTGCGTCTCTTTGACGCCGTAAATCTGCTTGGCCATCTGCTTTTCGCGCAGCTGGATGCCGTAGGGCGTGAGCCGGATGCGGCGGGTCGGCCCGTGGGCGCCCGGCGGGAAGCTCCGCTTCAGCGCGGCGCACTTCTTGCGGCCGCAGAGGGAGACGCCGGCGCGGCGGCAGGGTTTGCAGGTGGTGATGACGGTACGCGGCATATCAGATGCGGCGCGCGCCCGGCGGGCGGCAGCCGTTATGCGGGATCGGCGTCACGTCCTTGATGGTGGTGACGGTCAAACCGTTGGCGTTCAGGGCGCGGATGGCGCCTTCGCGGCCGGCACCGATGCCCTTCACGAACACCGCGACCTCGCGCAGACCGACGTCCTTCAACTTGTCGCAGACGTCCTTCACGGTGATGGAGGCGGCGTACGGTGTGGCCTTCTTCGGACCGGTGAAACCCATCTTCCCGGAGGACGACCAACCGAGCACGTTGCCGTGTGGGTCGGTCAGCGTGATGATCGTGTTGTTGTAGGTCGCCTGGACGTAGACGCGGCCGATCGGAACCGTGCGCACCGCTTTCTTCTTGCGGGCGCGGACGACGCCTTTCTTTCCGCCGGAGGCGAATCCGCCTTTGGCGGAGGCGCCGCCCTCATCGGCCTTCGCGTCGGCGGCGGGTGGAGTGATCACATCAAGCTCTTCCATAGATCCATTAGGTCTTCATGCCGGCTTTGATGCGGCCGCTGCCCATCGTCTTGCGGACATTGCCGCGGACGGTGCGGGAGTTCGTCTTGGTGCGCTGGCCGCGCAACGGCAGGCGCTTGATGTGGCGGGTGCCGCGGTAGCTGCCGATTTCCTTGAGACGCTTGATGTTGGACATCACCTCGCGGCGCAGTTCGCCCTCCACGCGGTACTGTTTCTCGATGTGGTCGCGCAGCTTGTTGATCTCGTCCTCGGTCAGGGTCTGGACGCGCTTATTGCCGTCGATGCCGACTTTCGCCAAGACGTCCTTGGCGCGCGTGGCGCCGACGCCATAGACATACTGCAGCGCGATGATGACGCGCTTGTTCTGGGGAAGAGTGACACCGGCGATGCGGGCGAGAGCCATATCAGGAAAAAGCGGCTTAGCCCTGCCGCTGTTTATGCTTGGCGATTTTGCAAATCACCACCAGCTTGCGGTTGCGGCGGATGACTTTGCAGTCGCGGCAGATTGGTTTGACCGACGAACGGACTTTCATGCGATAAAAAAATGGACCTAAAACCTATATACGACCCGCCCTTTGGTGAGGTCGTACGGCGTGAGTTCGACTTTGACCTGGTCGCCGGGCAGCAGGCGGATGCGGTTCATGCGCATCTTCCCCGACAGGTGACCAATGATGGTATGACCGTTTTCGAGAGTGATCTTGAAGGCGGCCGCCGGAAGCAGCTCCGTGACGGTGCCTTTCACCTCGATGAAGTCCTTAGACGGACTTTGCGCTTCACCCATGTGCGGGAGAATCTAACACGACAGAAATGCTTGGGCAAGACGCCCAGGCCTCGAAACTGGGCAAACTATACCTGGATGCCAAAAACCCGTCAATAGAGCGGGTGGGGACGGAAATCGGGGGCTGCATTGAGCGATTTTAGGCCTTCGGACCGGTCACGGCGGCCTTGATGCGACGGATCCCCGCGGCCACGGCTTCTTCCTTTTGGATCTTAAAGCCGCCCAAATCCCCGGTGTGGGTGACGTGCGGGCCCCCGCAGATTTCCACGGAGAAGTAGCCCTTGTCCGGCGAACCGGCCCGGTAGACTTTGATCTTGCCGCCCAGCTGGGCGTACTTGTCGTCAAAGTAGCCGATGGCACCCGCGGCCTTGGCCTCCTCCGTGGTCATCTCGTCGTAGTTCATGGGCAGGTCGTCGGCGATGGCCTGGTTGACCTGGCGTTCGACCTCCGCGAGCTGCTCGGCCGTGACCTTCTCGGGGTTGGTGAAATCGAAGCGCAGCCGCTCGCGCGTGATGTTGCTCCCCTTCTGCATGACGTGGTCGCCGAGCACGTTCTTCAGGGCGCGGTGCAGCAGGTGCGTGGCGGTGTGCAAACGGACGACTTCTTCCGAGTGATCGGCCAAACCGCCGGCAAATTTCTGTTCGCTGCCGGCGCGCGACAAGTCCTGGTGCTTCTTGAACTCCGCCTGGAAGCTTTCGCGGTCGACGCCCTGGCCGCGCTCTCGGGCCAACTCTTCCGTCAACTCAAGAGGAAACCCGTAGGTCGTATATAGAACGAAGGCGTCCTCGCCGGTGATGGCGCCGTTCTTGGCAAAGAGCTTCTCAAACTCCTTGAGGCCGTGCTCCAGGGTGCGGCGGAACTTCTGCTCTTCCTTCAGCAGCTCCGTGGCCACGCGCTCCCGATTCCGGCCGACGTCGGGGTAGGCGTCCTGATACATCCGTACGACCTCGTCGGCCAGCGGCACGCAGAATTCTCCCTGAATGCCGAGCTGGCGGCCGAAACGGACCGCCCGGCGGATCAGACGACGCAGCACATAGCCCTGGTCGACGTTGGACGGAGTGACGCCGCGGTCGTCGCCGAGGATCATGACCGCTGCTTTGACATGGTCAGCGACGATGCGCATGGCGCGGGTTGTAGCCTCATCAGCACCGTAGTTTTTTCCGGACAGCGTTTCGAGCACGGCGAACAACGGCAGGAACAGATCCGTCTCGAACACCGTCTTCTTGCCGCTCAAGACGGCCACGGTGCGCTCCAAGCCCAGCCCCGTGTCCACGTTCTTCTTGGCGAGCGGCACGAGCGTCCCTTCCGGCGTCTTGGCGAACTGCATGAAGACGTCGTTCCAGATTTCCACCCAGCGCTCGTCTTTGGGATCGAACGTTTCGGGCGCGGGCGCGTCGCCCGTCCAGTAGAACATTTCCGTGTCCGGACCCTGCGGCCCCGGGTGCTTGCCGCCGGCCGGCCACCAGTTGTCGTCCTTGCCGAGGTAGGCGATGCGCGTCTCGGGCACGCCGAGCGATTTCCAGATGGCGGCGGACTCCTCGTCGCGCGGCGCGTCGGGATCACCCGCGAACACAGTCACGGCGAGCTTTGCCGGCTTGATATTCAGCCACTTTTTGCCGGTCAAAAATTCCCAGCTCCAGCGGATGGCGTCGTCCTTGAAGTAGTCGCCCAAGGACCAGTTGCCGAGCATTTCGAAGAACGTCAGGTGGCGGTTGTCCCCCACTTCCTCAATGTCGCCGGTGCGGATGCACTTCTGCACGTCGGCGAGACGGGTGCCGCCGGGGTGCGGTTCGCCCAACAGAAACGGGACGAGCGGGTGCATGCCCGCCGTCGTAAACAGCACCGAGGGGTCGTTCTCGGGGACGAGCGAGGCGCTCGGGATGATGGTGTGTCCGCGCTCCTGGTAGAAACGCAGGAACAAGGCACGCAGTTCGGAACCGGTCATAGCCGCCGCATCCTAGCAACAGCGGCTTAGCGGCACAAACCGCTCATGTCGCCCATGCAGCGCCAGGTTTTCTCGGACCCTTCGACGCGGATCTGCACCTCGTCGGTGGTCGACAATGCAATCGTCTTCACGATCATTTCCTTGATGCGCGGATCGTCGCAGGTGCCGGCCGAAATCGGCTGCGGCGAGATGTCGACGACCGTTTTGCCGTCCTCCTCCGTCACCGTGGCGCGGACCTCCTGCGCGCCGAACGGCGTGTAGAGGCCGAGCCTTTCGGCGTCGGCGTGGCGCACGGCGAACATCGTGTTCAGGTTCGTCTCAAGTGCCGGACGGTCGGAACGCGACACGATGACGCGCTGCAACATGAGCCGGTCTTCGCAGCCGAAGGTCGTGGCCACGGGAGAACGGTCGTAGGCCGTGGTATCGCTCATGGCCGTCAGCACGTAAGCCGCTTCGGCCGTGGTGGACGGCGTCGGCCTGGACGGCGCGGACGGACCGCAACCTGCACCGATCAGCGTGAGACCGACGACGAGTGCGAGAAGTTTATTGCCAGACATAGTTTTGGAAAGCCCAATGAGCAAGTGACTTCGTTTCATCAAAAGATTTGGCGCGGCTGTCCGCGCCGAGCGTCACCACGATCACCTCGCGGCCGTTCAACCGCGCCCGGACGGCAAGATTATACATCGACTCCTCCAGATAACCGGTTTTTCCGCCGGTGATATAGATGTCCGGGTCCACCACGAGCAGGCGGTTGGTGTTCTTGACCTCTTTGGCGACCGACGTGGGCGCGTAGGCCGTGAAGGTGTATTTCCCCGTGGTGGTGTAGCGGCGGATGTTGGGGTTGGCGAAGGCGTAGCGCGCCAGCCGGGCCAGGTCTCGCGCCGAGGAAACATTGCGCGCGTCCATGCCGGACGGGTCGTGGAAGACGGTATCCTTCATGCCGAGCGTGGCGGCGCGGATGTTCATCTCGCGCAGAAAGACCTGGGGCGTCAGCCCCGAGGTGCGCATCAGGAGCATCGCCGTGTTATTGGTCGAGGCGATCATGGTGCTGGCAAAGGCGTCGCGCCACGTGAAGCGTGCACCCGCGTTCAGGCGCAGCCGCCCCCCGCCCACTTCGTCGGCCGAGGCGAGCGTGACCGCCCGGCTCCAGACGGGCTTCTGTTCGAGCGCGATGACCGCGGTCATCAGCTTGGTCAGCGAGGCGATGACGCGCGGATCGTCGGCGCGATGCTCGAAGAGCGCCTCGCCCGTGGCAGCGTCGATGACGATGGCCGATTTCACGGTCAGCGTCTCCCGCAGGTACTTGGCGTACCCCGTTTTGAGGGCCGGCGCCGCGGGCGCGGCGGCCGCGACCTGCGGGAGAAGCACGGAGATCCCAGCCAAAATGACTGCAGCGGTGCGATACCTCATGGCAAAACAATAACAAATACCCCCGCCTGTGGAAAGATCCGGTTGACCGCACCGGGGGGCGGCATGGTACGGAAAATAGGTATGAAGGTCGTGCAAGATATCGTGCGCGCCAACGGATATGGCCTGGCCATCGCGGAGGGCGCGGGTATTGCCTGGCCGCTGCCGGACGCGTTGCGGTTCTGGGTCATCAAAAAGCAGCGACGCACGCCCCTGTTCGGCATGATCCGCCGCCGCACGCTGCATTGGAAGGTCGCCCACCTGACCGAAGACAAGGGGCGTTGGAAAATGACGGTTTACGGACGGATGTTCCTGCCGGAAATGAAGCAGCTGGCGGGCAGCATCCGCCGCGACTCCGAGATGCACTGCATCGTCTTCCTCGGTGCCGAGCTGCCGCACCCGGTGACGCTGCGTCCCGATTTTACGACCGGCTGACGACCGGCTTCAGCTCAAAAAGAAGCCACGCGTTCCCAGGAAAGAATCGTGATCGGGTTGGTGCTGGAGAGCTCGACCCGCAGACGGTAGAGGCGGGCGTTCACTTCCACCTCGGTCGTAAAAACGGTATTGGAACCGCTCAGTTCTTTGGGCCGGATCGTACACGACAGTCCGTCGATGATGATGGTCTCGTTGCCGGCGTACTGCGCATCCTCGCTCAACCGGAGCAACGCCTGCTCCGCGCAGCCCTCCGCCAGGTATTTTGCGGCGATGTGGTCGTCCAGCCCGACCGACGTGGAAAGCTGTTGGAGCAGCACGCGGGTCGCGGAAATCGCGACCAACATCAATACGGTGCCGATGATGGTGACGCTGATGATCAAGCTGAAACCGGGTCGGTTATTCATGGCGAAGCGTATACGTGAACGCCGAGTCGATGCGGGGCGTTGCGCCGGACGCCGTGTCCGTTTCATACGTGACGGCGATCCGCACCGACGGCGGCGTGGCCGTCAACCGCGTCACCGTGAAGGCGGAGACGCGGACGGCATCGCTGGTGAGCGCGACCGGCGCCTGCAGACCGAGCGTCATGGTCATGACGCCGTCGGTCACTTGGAACGTGACGGGGTCGTCCGATGGGGTCGGCGAGTTGATGACGAGCTGCGTCGAGGTGGCGGACGCAGGGGTGATCACCGCCCCCGCCTGCCCCAGCCGTTCCACGATGGTGAGTTCCGCAAGCTGCTGGTTCGACACCAACTGCTGCTCGCCGGTGATGAGCGAGCGGGTGTTGAGTCCGGACAGCAGAATCGTCGTCAGCACCGCCATGCCGGAAACCAGCAGGGCGGTGTAGATGACGGTTTCGATGAGCGTGAAGCCGTGTCGCACACGACGGGGGTTACGGAGTCGAGGTGAGGATGCGCAAGGCGTCGTTGCTCCGGACGGACACGTAGATGTTGTTGTCCGCGAAGTCGACGCCCGTCGCCATCTGCGGGAAGTTCAGGGATGCGTACTCCGTGATGTTGAGCAGATCGGAAATGTTGAGGATCTGGAATTCCTTGTTGCTGTTGGTGGTACCGGCAAAGATCAGGTTGTTCACGACGCACAGGATGTCGTTTACGTTCCCCTGCGTGTTGTATTCGTCGACGATCGTCATGTCCGTCGGGTTCGTCGAGTCGAGGACGATGATTTTGCCGTCCACGTTTCCCGTGAAAATCGTATTCGGGTCCTGGAAGGCGATGCTGATGTCGGCAAGTCCGTCATGGAGGTCGAAACTCCCCACCAAGGAAGGATTCGCCGGGTCGGTCATGTCGATGGTGGTGATGTCCTGGGAAGCGGACTCGCTGACGGCGTAGAGGTTGGTGGCGCTGACGGCGAAGTCGTTGATGTCGCCGCTGATGCCGTAGCTGGCCTCCACCACGGGACTCGCGGGATTCGACACAGAATAGATGACGATTTCGCTGGAGGATCCCTCGGCGCGGCCGACCGCGACCCACCCGTCCGACGCCAGCACCGACAGGGCGTTGGCGCTTCCCGACATGTTGACCGAACCGATGCTCGCCGTTGAGGTGGGCGTCGTCACGTCGAAGACGATCAGCTCCTTGCCGTCGTTGGGTGAAGCGGCGTACAGCGTGTTGCCGGACAACGACAGGGAGTTGATGCCGCCGGAGCCGATGTCGACGCTCGTGACCAATGTCGGTGCCGCGGGATTCGACACGTCGAAGACGAAGAGGTCGGGCTTGGACGCGCTGGCCGCGACGCCGCTCACGAAGGCGTACGGCAGCTTGACGGCGATGTCCGTTCCTTGGTTTCCGGAACCGATGTCCGCCGAACCGAGTACGACCGGATTGGACCAATCTCCCGTGGCGGAAAACGTCGAGCGGCAGTTGCTGGCAAGCGGCAGGGGTAGGCCCTGCCAGTGGGTGAGGCGGGAGGTTGCGGAGGCGACCGCGTTGCCGCCCCCCGCCGACGTCCATTGCACCGTCACGACCACCTCCCGGGCGTCGTCGCCGACGGCAATCACGACCACGGAACGATGGTAGATGCCGTCCTGGACGTCCTCCGATCCGCTGAACGACCAAACGTTCCCGTTCAGAACCAACCCATGGGTACCGACGGCAAGGGCGTCCCAGTCGGTATTGCGGATCTGCCGCGCCGCCTCCTGGCCCTCCTGCGCCAGGTTCTGAGCGGCCTGTCGCTGGCGGCTGAGCGCATCCTGGGACAGGGCCGTGCCGAACAACGTGAACGCCGCCATCGTCAGGAGGACGAACAGCGCGAGCGCGATCATGACTTCGACGCTACTCTGTCCCCTTCTCCCACTCGACCACGCCATAGGGTGAAACATGGATGAAGTACGATTGATCGCCGTCTTTAAGCGTGAACGTTCCGTCCATGACCGGCCGGAGCGATCCCGAAGGAAAGACGATTTCCGTGAGGCCGGAGAGGGTAACGGGGCCCGGCAGATCGGTGGTCACGTCCTTGCTCGGGACGCGCGTCGCGTAGGTCGTGCCCGCGAAACGCACGACGTGATCCGTGAACACCGCGACCCCGTGCGCCTGATCGTCGGTTTGCGTGAAGGCGTCCGATCGCGCTTGGGCGATCTCCGCCGCAACGGTCTCCGCGGCGGCGGCCAACCGTTGCGTGCTCAGGAAGGCGAAGGACAACGTGGCGCCGAGTCCCGCGAGCATGAGCATGAGCGCGAGCACGACGGTCGTTTCGATGAGGGTGAAGCCGCGCATGCCCGTCAACGCACCGTGTTTATTCCCTGCGTCAGCTGGTAGATCGGCGTGATGATGGAGATGGCGATGAACCCGACCAAGACGCCGATCAGCACCATGAGCAACGGTTCGAGGATCGTGGTGAGATTTTTGGTGGCGTCATCGACCTCCCGTTCCATGACGGTGGACAGGTACTGGAAACACTCGTCGAGCCGCCCGGTTTCCTCGCCCACGCTGATCATCTGGCTGACGAATGGCGGGAAGAGACGGGGATTTTTGAGCATCTGCTCCGAAACGTTCCTCCCCTCCTGCACCGTCTCCCCGATCATGCTGAGTTCGTGCTGGTAGACGCGGTTGTTGATGGCGACGCTGGCGATTGAAAACCCCTCGACGATCGGAATGCCGGATTTCAGCAGCGTCGAGATGACGGCGGAAAGCTGGGTGATCTCCGTCTTGATGATGACCTGTCCGAGAATCGGCGCGCGAAGGAGGATCGCGTCGATGACGTAATGGAAGCGCGGCAGCCGCAGCAACAGGACGAAGGCGATGACGAAGACGATGGAACCCGCCAGAACGTAGACGCCGTAGGAAATCAGGAACCGCGACAGGTCCAAAACGAGCTGGGTCGTCCATGGCAACTTCACGTTCAGGGAAATGAAGAGCGGCTGCAGCTGCGGGAGCAGGACGAAGAGCATGTACACGGCGATCGCCACCGTTCCCGCGATGACGATCACCGGATACAGCATGGCGCTGCGAATCTTGGACTGCAGATCGTGCGACTTTTCCAAATAGGCGCTGATGTGAAGGAAACTTTCGGTCATCGTCCCGGATTCTTCGCCGACGGACACGAGTTGCGTCAAAAGGTTGTTGAACAGGCGGGGCATCTTCTTCATGCTCGAGGATAGGAACTGGCCGGAAGAAACGTCGCTGAGCATGATGTGCAGCACCTGGTGCATCGTCTTCGACCGCACTTGGTTGTGCATGGCCAGCAGGCTCCGTTCGAGGGGCACGCCGGATTCCGTCATGATGCCGAGGTATTTGAAAAGCGTGATCCGCTCCTTCGAAGAAATCCAGGCGAACTTCGGGAGACGGGTCGACCATGGCTGCCGTTCCTCTTTTTTGTCGCGGGCCATACGGCTACTCCTGGATGACGCGCAAGACCTCCGCGATGGACGTCATGCCGTCCGCGGCTTTCCTGACCCCGTCCATGACCATGGTCGTCATGCCGCCCAGAACGGCCGCCTTGCGGATGGCGTCGGCGTTCTCGCGCTGCATGATCATGTGCCGGATTTGCTCGGTGATCTCCATCACCTCATAGATGCCTATGCGGCCGGAGTACCCCGTGTTGTTGCATTCCTTGCAGCCGACGGGTTCCGCAAACAGGGTGTTTTTCGTCAGCATGTCCGCGGGAAGGACGTCCTTGAGGCTGTTGCGTTCCACGGCGGTCAGGACCCGTTTCGTGGCGCAGGCCGTGCACAGTTTCCGGACCAGACGCTGACCGATGGCCACGTTGACGGTGGAGGCGATCAGGAAGGGTTCGATGCCCATGTCCAGCAGGCGCGGCAGCGTGACGGCGGCGTCGTTGGTATGCAGGGTCGAGAGCAGCAAGTGTCCGGTCATGGCCGCGTTGACGGCGATGCCGGCGGTCTCCTGGTCGCGGATCTCCCCCACCATGATGATGTTCGGATCCTGACGGACGATAGAGCGCAGCCCCTGCGCGAACGTCAGGTTGGTGCGGACGTTCACGGGAATCTGCGTGACGCCGGCCATGGCGTACTCGATGGGGTCCTCGATGGTGATGATCGAGCGCTGCCGCGTGTTCAGCACCTGCAGGATGGAGTACAGGGTGGTTGTCTTTCCGGAACCCGTCGGTCCGGTGGCCAGGATCATCCCATAGGACTTGTGGAGGCTGCTTTCCACCGTCCGCAAATCCTTCTCCGACATCCCCAGTTCGTGCAACGCGAGGGACTTGGCCTGACCGACCAACAGACGCATGACGATGTTCTCCCCGTGGTAGGTCGGCGTAATGGAGACGCGGACGTCCACCGGCATGTCGTCGAACACCATGCGGAAGCGGCCGTCCTGGGCCTCAAGGTGCGCGTCCGTGCGCAGCTCCGAAAGGACCTTCACGCGCGTAATGAGCATGGCATGGACGGCCTTCGGCAGCATCAGGACGTCGTGCAGAATGCCGTCAATGCGGTAGCGGATGACGATGAACGCTTCCTCCGGCTCCACGTGGACGTCCGAGGCCCGCGAGGAATACGCGTACCGGACGATGCCGTCCGCGAGATCCTTGATCGTCGTGTTTTCCAGTTTCTGGATGCCGCGGAGCGCTAAAATCTGCTGGGAGTCCTGAACGGATTTCCGCAATTGCACTTCGATGGTTCCCTTTTCTTTTGTCTCGGCCGCCCGGGGTTTCATTTGCGGCATGTGCATGACATTCATACACAGTATACGCGATTGACGGTGGAAAAAATAGTTGTGTCATGTGGAAAAACATGATAGGTTATCTGTTGATAAGTCTTTTTTCCCAGGTATGAGCATTCTCAAACGCCGGCGAGGTTTCACGCTGCTCGAAATCCTCATCGTGATGGCGCTTATCGCCATTTTGATAGGTATCGTCGTCGTCGCACTCAATCCCGCCCGCCAATTCGCTTCCGCGCGCAATTCGACGCGGTACGCGCACCTCAACACCGTCATGAGCGCCATCAGCTCCAACATGGCGGAGAACCGCGGGACGTTCACCTGCGCCAGCGGCGCCATCCCGGCGACGTCGACCCTCATGGCCTCCACGGGCGGCTACAACATCGCCCCGTGCCTTGTGACGAACTTCATCTCGTCCATGCCGGTCGATCCGTCCGACCCGGCCGCGATTTGGACGTCGACCAGCACCTACGCCTCCGGCTACGCCATTTCACGCGGAGCTGACGGCCGCATCACGCTCGACGCCCCTTCGGCCGAGCTCGGCTCCTCGATCAGCCTGACGCGCTAACGAGCGACGCAAAACACCCCCGGTCGGGGGTGTTTTGTTTTTACGGAACCGATCGTCCTCAGCCACCGATGACTCCCCCGCCCAGGCAGACGTCGCCGTCATAAAAGACGGCGGCCTGGCCGGACGTGATGGCGCGCACCGGCGTCGAGAAGCGGACGCGCAACATGTCTCCCACCGCTGTGACTTCGGCGGCCACGATCTCCTGACGATGGCGGATGCGCACGCCAAGGCGTGCCGGCAGTGCCGGCGTCGCGGCAATCCAACGCGCGCCGCCGACCTGCATCTGATCGGAAAACAAGTCCTGCTCGTTCCGGGAGACGACCACGCGACGTGACGCGGGGTCCGTCGCGACGACGTACCACGGCTCGCCGCCGCCTCCGCCGGAGGCGGATCCGCCTTTGGCGGAGATGCCGAGCCCGTGCCGCTGGCCGACGGTGAAGCGGTGGACGCCGCCGTGCCGCCCGAGCACCGCACTGTCCACGGAGACGATCTCGCCGGGCGCGTCGGGAATGCGCTGGCGCAGAAAATCCGGCAGCGCCACTTTGCCGACGAAGCAGATGCCCATCGACTCTTCCTTCTCGGCCGTCGGCAGACCACGGCGACGCGCTTCATCCCGGACCTGCGGCTTGGTGAGATGACCGATCGGAAACAGCGTCTGCGCCAGGAGCTTCTGCGGCAGACGGCACAAAAAATAGGTCTGATCTTTTTCCGCATCGGCAGCCTGAAGCAGCAGGCTCTCCCCTTCCGCACCTGCCCTGGAAGGGTGCCGCACCTGCGCGTAGTGTCCGGTGGCGATCCAGGCACACCCCTGGCGCTTCGCTTCCGCGGCCAGCGCCGGAAACTTCACGAATTCATTGCAACGCACGTCCGGATTCGGGGTGCGGCCGGCGGCATATTCGGCATACAGCGGCTCCACGACCGCGGCGCGGTAGACCTCTTCGGCATCGACCGTAACGAGCGGGATGCCGAGTTTGGCGGCCACGGCCAGCGCGTCACGCCGTTCGCTGCGCCAGGCGCAGGCGCCGCTCTCGTCCTTGGTGTCCGACCAGTTCTTCAAAAAACAACCGACCACGTCATTGCCCTGCTCGAGGAGCAACGCCGCTGCCAACGACGAATCCACCCCGCCGGACATGCCGACGAGGACGCGCCGTTCGCTGATGGGTCGCGTGGCCGTTTCCATGTGTTTCAAAAAAGAGAGGGCAGCGCACACGATGCGGCCCTCACGAATCGCGGAGATGCTCGAACAGCTCTCGATACCGCCGGAGCAGCGCCACAAGCGTGTACCTGCTGTCCCCGGTCAGCTCCTCGACGGCCCACGGGGGACAGATGATCTCGGCGTCGCCGGCATCCTCGAGGAGGCCGAACACCAAACCGCAGTCCGGCTGGACGATCCGCTCGATGATCCACTCGCGTCCCCGCCCTTCGCGCTTGTCGGTGCGGATACGGCTGGTGACGATGCGGAACACCTTCGGCTGGTCCTCGATGGCCTTCTTGACCACCTCGCCGGGCATCTTCATGTAGTGGATCAGCTCGTCCTTTTCGAAGACCCGCACCGCGCCCTGTTCGGGACCCATCGGTCCTTCGAGGTACTCGGCCACGGTATCATTCGGGAACAGCGCGCAGACCCGCCGTTCGCCCGCTCCTCCCTGCGTCATCTCGACCAGCCCCGGGAGGACGCGGAACACCCGGAACTTCTGGTGGTCGTCGTTCATGTTGCTTCCCTCCTCCAGGGAAGAAGCAACCCTAACACCAAAAAACCGCCGCGTCAACCCTCCAGACGCGCTGTCACCCAGTCAGCAACCTGTTCCAGAAACGCGGGATACGTTTCAAACATCCGCGTGCCGTGCCCGGCGTCGGCGAACTGTTTAACGTCCGTTTTTGCCAACGAACGTTCCATCAACTTCTCGACGCTCGGACCGGAAATCTCGTCGTCGGCGCTGCTGGCCAAAAAAACATGGCGGTCGCGCGTCAGGGACTGGATGAGCGGCATGGTGGCGACGTCGCGGTAATTCAAACCGGGCGAAAGCAGCACCGCACCCGGAACGTCGGCGTGCGCGGCCGCGTATTGCAAGGCAAGGTTGGCGCCGATGGAAGCGCCGACCAGCACGAGGTCGACGGTTCTGACGCCGTGCGTCTTTTCAAGGAACGCGACCGCCGCTTCGACGTCTTTGATCTTGGCCTGATGCTCTGGATGCGCGAACGTCGTGTAGTCGAGCGTCCGACCGTCGGTTGTTTCGGTGCTTTTGCCGTGTCCACGGAAGTCGATGGCCAGGGACGAGACGCCGCGCACGGCGAGCGCTTCCATGAGCGGCGCGTAGGACTCCTTGGTTGCGGGCATCATGTGCAACAGCAGCGCCCAGCGTTTGCCGTCCCCCGCTTCGCGGACCGTGCCGACGATGCGGACGCCGTCGTCGGTGACGAACGTCACAGTGGTCATGGCGATGCGGGTTGCGGCAGATCCTCGGCCGGCGTGGACGTGGCGCCGGTCAGCCGCTCGATGCGGGCCTGCAGTTCACGGTTGCCGGGCGCGAGCGCCGCGGCGGCCTCGTACCAACGCACCGCGTCGGCGGTGCTGCCGCGCTGCTCGAGGAGCTGGGCCAGCAGGAGGTAGGCGGACGGGTCGCCGCCGGCGGCGGAGGCGCTGGCCGCGATCTCTTCGGCCACGCGGACCGCCTCATCAATGCGGCCGGTCCGGGCCAGCAGCCCGGCGAGGCGGGCGCGGGCGATGAGCAGTGCCGGCGCGATGCGCACGGCGTCGCGATAGGCGGCTTCGGCGGCCGCGGTGTCCCCGCTCAGGTCGGCGAAGTCCCCGGCCGCGACGGCAAACGTCGGGTTGCTCGGTTCACGCACGCGGGCGGCGGCGATCCAACCGCTGAGTTCCGAAACGTCCGCGCCCGCGGCCGTCAGCTGCATGCCGACCGTGATCGCCGCTTCCAAGGTGGCCGCGCTTTGCGTGCCGCTGACCGCGGCGCGGGTCCGTGCCAGCGCCGTTTCCAGCGTGGTCTTCAGGCCCGCTTCATCCGTCGCGCCGTCCGCGCGGAAGAGCGCCTGCAACGCGCCGATCGCCTGCCACTCCGGCGCCGCGTTCCAGCGCAGAAGGGCGGCATAGGCCTCATCCTGCGCGGCCGGATCGGTGGCCCGCAGCAAGCGTCCCGCGGCGTTCTGGGCTGCCGCCAACCAGACGGCAGCGGCCAGGAGGAGCACGGTCAGGGCCAGCAGGCCCGCCGTCAGCCAGCCGGCCAGGAGCGCCTGTCGGCCGCCGGTCTTGGCGGCGGATTCCGTGTCTCGCGCGACCAGCCAGCCGGCCAGGAGCGCCAGGGTCAGCAGGGCAGCTTGGGGCAGCAGAAGGATGCCTGCGGCAAAGGTCGCGGCTGCGGCGGCGGCAAAGACGCCGGCGGCCAGTGCCGCGCCGTCCGCATCCGGCGTGACGCGGCGGGCGAAGACGCGGCGGATGCCTTTGACCTGGGGCGGCGCGCCGATCAGTTTCCACCCGGCGGCAAACGACGCGCCGAGCGAGACGGCCAGCGCCAGCGTCCCGACCGGACCGAGTTCATACAGGAACTGCAACAGCGTCGAGGCCGGAACCGGAATGCGCACGTTCCAGAGCGCGGTCGTGTTCAACAACTCGGGGCGGACGCGGGCGAAGGCCTCGGCGAAACCGCCGGGTCCGACGCCGGCGAAGGTCGCTGGCTCCTGCGTCCAGAGGCGCGCCAGGGCCGCGGCGGTTTCCGACTGACGGACGTTGATCTCCACCGGGAGATCGGCGACAAGCGGCGGTGGCAGGCGGACGAAGGACAGCACCAGGGCCGCGGCCGCCGCGACGAAAGCGGCCTGGGTGGTCGGCCGGTGGACCTGGTCGAAGCGCCGCACGACGTGGATGAGCAGCACGACCAGACCGACGAACAGGGCCGCCCAAGCGGCCGCGCGATCGGCGCGGACAAGCACGGCCAGATGCAGCAGGACGGCGACGAGCGCCACGGCGCGGGCCGGCACGGCGCGTCCGGCGGCCAGGGCGTACCCGAAGGCAAGCGGCATCGCGATGACGGAGAGCAGCGCCACGGCGGTCGGTGCCGCTGCAGCGAAGGCCGCGGGCACCGGCACGGCCGGCAGGAACGTCTTCAGCAGGAACAACGCTTGATGCGCCGTCAGGAGGCCAAGCACGACGGCCGGCAGCACGCTCCGTGCCCGGCCGGTGACGGCGGCGGCGACGAGGAAAGCGCCCGCAACGGCCAGCAGCAGCGTCGCGGAACCGGTCCACAGCGCCGCACTCCCCCAAAAGGCGCGGCCGGGATTTCCGCCCGCCGCGAGCGACACGAGCACGGCCAGGACGAAGACGCCGAGTCCGACCAGAAAGACGCGGTCCGGCCGCGGACGCAGCAGGGCCTCGCGCCCCGCGGTGCAGGCGGCAAGGACCAGCGCCAAAACGAGCGCGGCGCGGGCGTCGCCGACCGGATCGGCCGCACCGGGCAGATACGCAAAAAGGGCCGCGGCAACGGCCAAAGCAACAAAGACGGCGGGCAGCGCTGCCCGCAGATCGGCAGGGGCGGTTTTCATGCTTACGGTGATGAACGGAACAAACGCTCCACCTCGTCCACCCAGCGGACGGCGTCAGGATCCTGTCCCTCGACGCGGCTCGGAACGGGCGGAGCGGCGGTACCAATGGCTGCCGGAATGGCGGCGGCAGGCACCGGGGAGGCAAAAATCCGGTCGAAGACGGCCACCAGTCCGCGGTCGGCGGAAGAACGGACTTCTTCGGCGCCGAGCGCCAAACGGCCCCAGCCGATCACCAGCACGTCTTCGGCGCGCAGCGTGACCTCGTCCCACGAGGCCATGCCGCGACGCATCGAGTCCGAGAGCGCGGCCAGCGGATGGAAATCCGCGACGGCAGTTGCGAGGCGGTACGGCGCGGCCGCGAGATCCGTCCGCAGGTCGGAAAAATCCCGCGCCTGCACCGAGGCGGGCGCGAGCGTCAGACAGAACAGGAGGATGGCGACCAGGCGCTTCATGGCTGCTGCGGGTCATCGAACGAGACGACTTCGCCCGGCGCGGGGCGGCCTCCCGCTTTCTGGAACGGCACCGGTGTGGCGGCGGGGATTGCGGACAGGGGGACGTTCTTGGCCGGTTCCGGCGGCGCGGACTCGACGGGAATTGCCGCCGCTTGCTTGCGCTCCTCTTTTACGATTTTGAAACAGTCGTCGCAGAAGTACGGCCGGCTCGGATCCGGCTGGAAGGTCAGCTGCATGGTTTTGCCGCAGCGCGCGCAGACCGCGTCATAGGCCTGCTTGCCCGGCTTCGGCGCGGCGGGCTTCGCGGCCGGTTTGGCGGCGGCAGCCGGGGCGGAGGCGGCCTTTGCGGGAGGCGGAGGCGCCACAGGCGTCGTGGGACGCGGCGCGGCAGGGCGGGGCGCCGGGGCGCGCAACGCGGGCGCGGCGGCTGCGACCACGAACCGCGGCGCCGCGGGCCGGGGCGCGGCGGCAGCCGGAGCCGCGGCCGATACGGTCGGTGCCGCGCCGAGGAATCCGGCCCAACGCAGGATCTTTTCCTCGACCACGGCGCGCGGCTGGGCGTAGCGCTCGCGGGACACCTTGATGACGCGCTCCGTGCTGCCGGTGCGCGCATTGATCGGCGGCAGCGTGTTGGCGGAAAAAATCTCCGAGGCCACGCCGTCGATCATCAATTTGATGTAGACCTCGAACTTCGTCAGGTTGGTCAAATCCTCCGGAATGAAGCGCGGCGCGACTTCCTGCTCCAGGAAAAGGGCGTCCGCGGCGCCGACGCGGAAGAAAATCATCGTGCCGACGTTGCCGAAGACGGCCGGACGCACGTAGTCCTCGTCGAGCTGTTCGATGTACTGGTGGGCGACGATCAGGTTGAGCCGGTATTTGCGGGCCTCGGACAGAATATTGGCGAAGCTGGCCGTGGCGAAATTCTGGAATTCGTCGACGTACAGGTAAAAATCGCGGCGCTCCTCCTCGGCCATGTCGACGCGCTCCATGACGGCGAGCTGCAGCTGGGTGATGAGCATGCCGCCCAACAGGCGCGAGGAGTCTTCGCCGATGCGTCCCTTGGCCAGGTTTATGATCAGGATCTTTCCCTCGTCCATGATCTCCCGCATGTTGATCGTGGACTTCACTTGGGCGACGATGTTGCGGATGATGGTGGCCGCCAAAAACTGACCGACCTTGTTCTGGATCGGGGCGATGGCCTCGTTGCGGAAGCGGTCCTCCCAACGCGCGTATTCATCGACCCAGAAGGCCTTCACCACCGGATCCTTCAGTACGGAGACGACGCGCTTGCGGAATTCCTTGTCGACCAGGATGCGGTTGATGCCGAGCAGCGTGGAATCGGGATATTCCAGGAGCGACAGGATGCACTGGTTGAGGATGTGCTCCATGCGCGCGCTCCAGACGTCCGGCCAGATCTTCTTGAAGACGCCCATCAGCCCCTGCGCCACGAGCGGCCGGTTGGCTTCGTCCACGGCCTCGAGCAGGTTGAAGCCGATCGGATATTCGATGTCCGCGGGGTTGAAGTAGACGACGTCGTTGATGCGCTCCGGCGGGATGAAGTCGAGCAGGCGCTCCGCCGTGTCGCCGTGCGGGTCGACATAGGCCACGCCGTGGCCGGCGTTGATGTCGTTCAGGATCATGTTTTCGAGGAGCGTCGTCTTGCCCATGCCGGTTTTGCCGAGCACGTAGACGTGCCGGCGCCGGTCGTCCGTCTTGATGCCGAACTTGCGCCGCGCGTTGCGGTAGTTGGTCTCGGCGAAGAGGTTGATCTCGCTCTCGTGGTCGTGCGGGTAGGACGCCATAGTCTACGCGCCGGGCAGGTTCGCCGGGGGCTCCCCCGTCGCGGCGGTCGGGGCCTGCTTGGGGGTGAATACCGGCGGCCGCTCGACCGGCAGGCGGATCGGCGGTTCGGCGCGCTTGGATTCGGCCTTCTTCAGGGACGGCGTCTTCACCAGGAGCGACGGGAAGTGCCAGATCGAAGCGAGCTCCTCGGTGGACAGGATGTAGTGCTGGGCGCCGCGCCAGTTGGAACGGTACTTGTACGCCAGGAAGATCGACTTGATGCGCTCGTTCGTCGTCTTGTAGAACGTGCCGGACAGGTAGAAAAAGATCGGGTTGAGCTGCCAGAAATAGTCGTACTTCGTGGTGACGGAGCCCGCGAACCCGAGCTTGTTCATGTTCAGCGTCGTGAACTGCTGCAGCGCGCCGCGCACGAAGGAGATGATCGTGCCGGTGCGGAACTTCTTCTTCGGCGCGATGTAGATGAAACGAATCTTGGTGTGCAGGCCGATCTTGGACAGCTTCTGTTCGACGCGTTCCACGACGAACCGTTCGCCCGGCGAGAGGTAGAGCATCTGGGAACGCACGTCGTCCTTCTTCTGCACCGGCTTGGCGGACTCGCCGCCGACCAGTCCTTGCACGCCCAAGTCGAGCGCGTGCAGCGGCAGGTCCATGGCTTTGTCGAGCATCGTCGCTTTGGGCGTGACCTTGGTGCCGATCAGTTTCTTGACCAGCTTCTCGCCCTTCTCCTGCCAGTCCTGCTTGGTCGTGGTCACGAGCATCTGCAGCCACACCTGCTCGCCCGGCTGCAGCATGGCCAACGACTCCAACAGTCCGGCCATGGGATCCTTGAACTCGCCGGAGACCGGGTCGGTGAAATCCGCATGGGTCTTGAGCGGGTAGTATTCCGGCTTGCTCAGCACGAACTCCGAACCGAACAGGCCCCACTCCTTGTTCGGCCACGGCCACTTCTGGGGCGCGTTCAGCACGTAGTCCTCGACCTCGGTGATTTCCGCTTCCGGGTACTGCGCGTAGACGATGGCTTCCACGAGGTCGCGGTATTTGGACCAGACGCGGATCAGGAACTGGACGTAGCCTTCGATGGAGACGATTTCGAAACTGAACACCGGGTGCATTTTGCCTTCCCAGTACTTTTCCTTGCGCGTGTGGGTCGAGTGCGCGCCCAAGAGGTGCGCGAAGATGTTTTCGACGGCCTTCGGCGTCTGTTCCGTGGACTTCGGCACGTCGATGGCCAGCAGCACCGGGTTCACGCTCTGCATGAACTTGAACTGCCGCTCGTTGATCCAGATCCACCAGAACCCGCGCAACATGACGATGAGCATGGGGATCCAGCCGCCGGCACGGAAAAGCTCCCACATGATGATCAAGGGGTGCTGCGCTCCGAGCCAATCCATCCAGACGAGAATGGCGGCAACGTCGATGGTGATCGACGGCATAGGCGCACATAGTATAACACATGGAAAACAAAGAGGGGCATGGTCTGCCATGCCCCTCCCCGTGTGGATACTGTTACCGCCGGGACGACAGCTTCTGCCAGGTGACGAGGAGCGGCGAAGCGATGAAAATCGAGGAATACGTGCCCGCCACGATGCCGATGAGCAGTGCCAGGATGAAGTTCCGGGTCGAGACGCCGCCGAACAGATAAACGGCCAGGAGCACCAGGAAGACGGTCAGCGAGGTATTGAGGGAGCGGACGAAGGTTTCGCGGACCGACTCGGCCACCACGTCCTCGAACGGCTGGCCGGCGCGGCGGCGGAGATTCTCCCGGATGCGGTCGAACACCACGATGGTGTCGTGGACCGAGAAGCCGAGCACGGTCAGCACCGCCGTCACGAACAGCACGTCGATTTCCACGCCAGCGAAATGACCGAGGGCGGCGAACACGCCGGTCGGGATGATCACGTCGTGGAGCAGGGCGATGATGGCGACGATCCCGTACTTCCAGGAAGAGACCGGCTTGGAGACGGAGCGGAAGGCGAAAGCAATGTAGGCGACGATGGCCGCGAGCACGAGGAGCATGCCGCGGATGGAGCGGGAGCGCAGCTCCGAGCCCACCGACGGACCGACCGTCTCGTAGGACTGCTGGGTCACGGAAGCGTCGTCGCCGGCACCGAGCGCGGTCAACACCTTCTGGCGGCTGGCGTCGTCCGTGGCCTGGAGGCGCAGGATGGCTTCATTGTCCCCTACCGGCTGGACGTGGACGGTGCCGACCCCGGCCTCCGTGGCGCGCCGTTCGATCTCCTGCACCGCCGGACGCGCCGCGAAGCGGACCTGCAGGAGCGCGCCGCCGGTGAAGTCGATGCCGAGTTTGAGCCCCCACAGCGCGATGGCGCCGATCGAAGCCGCGACCATCACGGCGGACAGCGCGTACCAGATCTTGCGGGTGGCGATGACGTTGAACTTCATAGGGGGTGCGTCAGGAACGCTTGGCAACACCGAAGATCCACAAGTGCTTTTCCATCCAGCGGCCGGCCAGCGCCCGCAGGAAGGTACGGGTCACGATGATGGCCGTGAACATGGACACCAGGATGCCGATGGCCAGCGTGACGGCGAAACCTTTGACGAGCGAGGTGCCCAGCCAGGCCAGGATGGCGCAGGTGATGAGCGAGGAGGCGTTGGAGTCGCGGATCGACAGCCAAGCGCGGCGGAAGCCTTCATCCATGGCGTCGCGGATGGCCTTCCCGCTCCGCAATTCCTCCTTCATGCGTTCGAAAATCAGGATGTTGGCGTCCACGGCCATGCCCAGCGACAAGATGAACCCGGCGATGCCGGCCAGGGTCAGCGTCACGCCGATCATCTTGAACACCGCCAAGGTCAGCGCGGCGTAGACGACGAGCGCCACCGTGGCCACGACGCCCAGGAAGCGGTAGATGACGAACATGAACAGCGCCACGACGGCGAAGCCGAGCAGCCCGGCCATCAGCGACTTGGCGAGCGACTCCGCGCCGAGCGACGCGCCGACCGTCTGCTGGTTGACCAGCGTGATCGGCACCGGCAGGGCGCCGGCGTTCAGGTTGCGCACCATCTGCTTGGCTTCCGGAATGGTGTACCGGCCGGTGATGACGGCTTCGCCCACCAGGATTTCCTGCTGGACCACCGGATCCGACAGCAGCACGCCGTCCAGGAAGATGGCGACCGGTTTGCCGACGTTCCGTTTGGTGATTTCGCCGAACAGCTTCGTCCCCTCGTCGTTGAACTGAAGGCCGATCTGGACGACGCCGGTCTGTTGGTCGAACAGGACGTTGGCGCGGCGCAGATGGGCGCCGGTGAGTCCGCTGTTTTTCCACTGTTCAGGTGGCACGATGTCTGTCTCCGCCAGCTTCTTGAACAGGATGTGGCTGGCGCGGTACTCGGGTACGGTGGAAGTGGCCGTGGTGCCGTCGGACAGCTCGAGCTCCGGACCGGCCGCTTCGCGCTCCCCGGTCTTTTTGATGATGTGGTAGCCGAAGGCGGTCGCCACCGGCGTCTTGCTGATCTCGTCCACCTTCAACGCGGCCACGGCGGTTTCGAATTCGGGCACGGTGGTGCCGGCGGTGAACCAGTCGAGGTCGCCGCCGTTGTCCTTGCTGCCCGGGTCGTCGGACAGTTCCTTGGCCAGCGCGGCAAAGTCGGCGCCGGGCTCCCGCACGCGCTTCAAGGCGTCCTGCGCTTTCTTCTTGGCTTCGGCGTCGCTGTCGGCAAGCTGTTTCTTTTCCTCGGCGGTCAGCGGGCGGGCCGGTTCCGTGCTGACTTCCTTGAACTCCAACAGCGGCGTTTCGCCGATCTGGCGGATGGCCTCATTCACGTCCAGGATGCCGGCCAGGTCCACGATCAGGCGGTACTTGTCGCCGACGATCGCGGTCTGCACCAACGGTTCGGACACGCCAAAGGCGTTGACGCGCCGCTCGATCACCTCGCGCAGACCATTGAGCTGTTCGCGGCGGTCGGCTTCCGGCACGCTCTGCATGTCGGCCTCGTAGACGAGGTGGGAGCCGCCTTGAAGGTCGAGACCGAGCCGGAAGGCCTTGGTCGGGAACTCCGGCAACGGACCGCGGATGCGGTTCCAGACGGAGGGATCCACGAACAGGCCGGCCAGCGCGCCGACAACGAGGAGCAAAAGCGCGACCCAGCGCAGGCGGGCCGCCGGGGCGCGGAACAGCATGCCGAGGGGGTTGGAGGGAGTGGCCATAACGGGCGGAATGGTACCCGAGCCGAACCGGGAGGCGCAAGGGTCGTCCCGGCCGTCCCCTTGCCTTCCTCCGGGGTCTGTGGGCATGCTGGACCCAAGACCCCCACCGCGTGCGGCGTTGCACCCCCCTCTTGGCAACGCCGACGTCGCGGTGGCGGTCCCCCCTTAGCGGGACGTTGGTCGCTCGGACGTCCTTTACCCGTGTGTATCGTCCGCCCCCCCAGACGATGCCGGGCGCTGCGACCACCGCCAGTTCCAGGGTTCTCTCTTCCTCTGGTCCAGGCGGTCTTTTTTTCCTGCTTTCCATGCTTGGCAAAGTATCATGCGTATCGATACCATTCACGTGTAACGCATGACGTAATCTTATGAAAAAATATCTGCCGATCTTGGCCGCGGTCCTGTTGCTCGGTGCGGGCTGCGCGTCTCCCGCAACTCCGTCCACGAACGCGCCGCGGGCGGCAGCCGATCCGGAGCCGCGGTGCGATGCCCTCTTGACCCTCGCTGAAGCGCAGCAGGTTTCCGGTCTTGCCTATGCCGTGCGTGATGCGAAAGCAACGACGATGGGCACAACCGTCGTGACCACCTGCACTTTTTACACCAACGAACGGACCACGGGCATCAAGCCCTTTACCATCCTGACGCGCTCCGCCGCATCGACTGTGGAAGTCAATGAAATCTTCGAAGCGAGCAAAACCGCCACCTATACCGATGGACAGCCGATCTCCGGCCTCGGCGACCAGGCGCTGTGGTCTCCGTCTTTCGGCCAGCTGTCGGTTCTGCGAGGTCAAACGTGGTTGATTGTGACTGCAACCAATAACCGGGTTCTTGCAACGAAGATCGCCGAGGCCCTCGCCCCGAAGCTCAAGTAAGCGGCACGTCTCCCGCGACTTCTCCAAAAAAATCCTGGTGACGTGACTCGACGTGAGCCGCAAGTTCTTCGAGGTAGGCGAGCAGTTCTGGTTGACCGGCCATCTTGCTGCGCTTCAGGGCAAGCACCTCCTCGAACGCCAGTCCGTGTTTCTTCCAGATGCGACCGCCGTCCGCGGTCGTCGCAAGCATCGGTTCCAACTTGTCGAGCGCGTAAATGAAGCGGCTTTCCGGATCCTCGCGGCGCTCGTAGGCGGCAATGGCGTCGTGGAGGTCGGGAAATTCTGAAAACTCCCTGCGCAGCCGTTCCGCCGCTGCGTGTTCACTCGCCGATTTCTCGGCCCGGGCCTTGGCGTCCTTCGTGTAGGCGAAAACGTCGCCGGCGTAAACCTCAACAAGGTCATGAATAAGCGCGTACCGCAACACCTTGTCCTGATCCAGCGGCAGCTTCAATGTCGAGACCGTATACCACGCCAACATGGCCAGTGAATAGCTGTGCTCGACGTCGTTTTCCAAACGCTCCTCGCCGATGATGAAAATCTCGCGGATCACGCGCCGGTAGGCGGTGAGCATCGCATAGAATCGCTGGAGCTCGGGGAGGCCGGCCATACGTTCAGGATGTGACATGGAATTCGGGAAAACCCGTTGCCTCGTCATGAATCCGACGATACACGACGTCGTCGAAGATGCCGAACACAACCTCGGCCGTGGTATCCACAACGCAGCCGTCCTTGAGGTGGCCGCCGATAACGGCACCGTCCTTGTCCGAAAGGCTGACGTGGATGTGACAGCCGTCCGCGGCGATCGTTCCGGTTCCGGAAACGATTTCGAGCGGTCCCGCGATCGTACGGACGATTTGCGCGTCCGGCGTGGCGCCGGCCATCCGCAAAACCGCCGTGCGCACCCCGCCGACCAGGGACAACAACACGCCCGCGCCGATCCTTCGTTCACGGGCGATGCGTTCGATCTCTTCCTTCAGCAGTTGTCCCGGCCGGAGCCGGAAGGAAATCTGTTTCATACCTCACGCACCCAGGCGAACCGCGGGCCTTTGTACTCCCCCACTTCGACGTGCTCGAGGAACATGCCGAGCGGTCGGATCCAATACAGACCCGGATCGATCAACGACTAGTACACCACGAACTCCTGCGCCGGGTCCTCGCTGCTGCGCCCGACGAACCGCGCATGATACACGCCGCCTTTGTAGTGGCGGTAGATGCCGGGGCGGAACCGTTGCGCGGCGTCGGAGAGCGGCGGGAGATCGGGGGACATGCCGATGCTCATCTCAGTGCATTAATCCTATCCCTGCTCATTTCTATCTGTTTTTCTCTTTCTTTCTCGTTTCTTTCCCAGATAGCAGACAATGTTTCCTTCACGTGACCGATGTTTTGACGCTGCACGACGTTACTGATCACGGAACCGGACGGATATTCAACAAAAACCGTCAAGGTATTGAACACCACCTGCCCGGATCTTGGGGTGAACAATTGTTTATGAAGCTCGGGCGAACGCATGTGTACTCGTTCCTCAACCGACCGAAACGCGGCTTTCAGGTCTTCCTGATTCCCTAAAATGTCGAGGTGTTTCACGGCTTTGCCCGTCAATGCCGTCCCTGAAACCATCGGCAGAATACGGCGTTCAAGCGCCCAGTCAATTACCTCACCGGCATCATCGGCGTTGTCTTTGTACACCATGATGGAAACACCCATTCTCGTGAATCCGTTTTTATCCGGTTTGTTGAATCCGGCATCGATCATGGCACGTATCGCCTCATCTCTTTTTTCCGCATATTTCTTAACACCGGAGATTCTGTTCTCTTTTTCGGGGTCAAAACTATTCACTTTCACGACGAAGGAAACGGGATACTCCCTTAATTTTTCAATTGCGGTCGCATTCAATAGAGCGCCGTTCGTAAATACCGTGACATGCAGATCCAGCTCTCTGGCTTTTTCGAGAAGCGGCCAAATCTCTTTATTTGAAAAGGGCTCGCCGTGGCCCGCCAACAACAGATTCGTAATCCCGAGATTCTTTGCTTCCTCCAACAATTCAACGCTTTTTGCGACATCAACCGATTGTTGCGTCTTTTCTCTGTACGCATCGGTAAAACAATACACGCAGTTCAAATTACACTTCTCTCGTGGAAAGGAAATACTCAGCTGCAGGGGCCTATCGCGTTCCCAGGCTCGTTCAATGTCCTCGATGTCAAAATCAATTCCTTTCAGCTTGATGGGCTCGGGTTTCTCTACCTCCGGACTCGGAAAATATTCTCCAGATCTCATATGCCATCATCTTACACTACGAGTTTCATACCGGAATCTTTACCTTGGCAAGCTGCGACTCACGGATCGACAGGCCGAGGAACAACGCGAGCAGCAGGACGGTGTTGAGCGGCGCGACCCAGAAGCCGAACTCGCGTCCGAAACTTTCCAGCACCATCAGGCCGCCAAGCATGCCGATGGAATACATGGCGCCGTTCTTGAGATAGGCGAACTTGGAAATGACATCGATGCCGCGCACCGTCACCTCGCGGACGACGAGCGCGCCGATGCCGTTGCCGATCAGGATGAGCACCACGGACAGCGTGAAGGCGAAGGCGCCGATCACGCCGTCGATGGAGAACGACGCGTCGAGCACTTCGAGGTACAGCAGTTTGCTCCAGGCGCTCAGATGCGCGGTGTGCAGTTTCTTCTCCGTCTCCTCGGCGTTGCGCCGGAAACCGTCGGTCACGAAGAAGGCCGTGGCGCCGATGGAGGCGGACAGCGCCAGGATGGGATTCTCGCGCACCGCCAGGGCGATGACCTTGGTGATGAAAATCGAGGCGAAGGCGTAGAACCAGACGCTCTGGCGGTGGATGAAGTGCTCGACAAAGAAGGCGTACTTCTTCTCCTCCATGAACAGCCAGCCGAGAAAAACGAAGACGAGGTAGACGCCGCCGGCCAGCAGCAACAACGGCTTGGAATGCTCAAGCGCCGCACTGACCTTGTCCGGTTCCGTGAACACCAGACGCATCAGCTCCGGCAGCGGGATGTTGGTATTGGCAAGCCAGACAATGAGGAACGGCAGCACGCCGCGCACCACGAACACGGCCAAGAGCAGCCCCCAGAACAGGAAAAACTTCCGGTACTTCTCCGGCAGGGTCTTCAGGACGTGGGCGTTGACGATGGCGTTGTCGACCGAGCTGATGACCTCGAAGACGACCAGCCCGAAGATGACGACGAGGGATTGCAGCATATCAGCCTTGTGCCTTCAGGATCTCGTCGAGCAGCACCGGCAGCTCGGTCACGCCATCGTCCCCTGAGAAATGCCCCATCTCTTCGAGGATGATCGTTTTGGCACCGAGCTTATTACGCATCGCGACTTCGTTCTCCAACGGCACGTAGCGGTCGTTGTCGGAAAAAATCGCCTCGATCCGGCCTGCGGCGCGTTTTGCACGCTCGGTGTCGAGCGGCGTCCGCAACCACTCCGCGGCGATCGGCCGTTCTTCATCGCTGTCCGCATTCGTCAGGTGGTTGAGGAACCCCGCCACGAGATAGGCGCCGCCGACGCGTTGATCGTCCGAAAGGTCGGCGAGGTACCGCAAGATTGCCTGACAGCCCATGCTGTGCCCGACCAAGATTGTCTCCTCGTCCGCCGTGCCGACAACGGTCGCAAGAAACGGCACCCAGGTGCCGATGCGCGGCGTGTCGGTCTCCGGCATCTCCGGTGCTTCCACGGCGAACCCGCGGGATTCGAGTTCCCGCTTCAACCACGGGAACCAGCCATGCTCAGGTGTTCCGCTCCAGCCGTGGATCAGGAAAGCGCGTTTCATATGGCTTTCAGAATGACAGAAACGCGGAAAGAAAAAAAGACGCGTGCCTCCTGCACGCGCGACGCCCGCCCGGCGACGGTCAGCGGCGCTGCGGAGCGCCCCTCACCTCTGGCGCAGGCGGTGCGACGTCTGCAGCTTCACGGAGCGTTTCGTCGACGGCGGAAGCCGCACCCGTTTCTCCGGTAGGTCGGTCTCGCACCGCGTGACCCGCTCGCGTGCCAGCTTCTTGCGCGCCCGCTGCGCCGCCAACGAACCGACGACGAAATCACGAACGTTCATCTTCACCTCTTCTCTAAAACTAGCACACGGACGCGTGCCGTCAACACGATGCAATACGGCGACGCCTGCCAGCCCCGTCAGGGCCTCCCCTGTTCGAACTCTCCATAATCTTGCAGGAGCTCCTCTCCGGCCTCGATGTCTCTGACGGCGACAAGCCGATACTCGGGCGCACCGGCGTCAACCGTGATGTTCCCGACGTCCGCATGGTTGCAGAAGCGGATGTCATCGAACGCTAGATGCCAGGTGCCATCGTTGAAGTATCCGTAATGACGGATCTGTTTCTGGGAAAAAACATCCAGCTTCTGGAAATCGGCATCGGAAATATCAACGTCCAAATTCGAACTCATTTTGTACACCAACGAACCCTTGGCGACGCGTTGATCGGCAAAAAGACCGATGCCGTGTACGGGACTTTTCTCCAGTCGTGTTTTGACGAAAAGCATATGAGAGATCACGGCCCCCGCAACTCGAAGGTGATCATCTTCACGGGCGTGTCCAACGTCACCCGGTCGCCGTAATACTTCTTGTATGCCTCGAACATCTTTTTGCTGCTTTCAAACCGCTCATGCCCGACAAAATCCGCATCCGTGATCCCGCCGAGGCGCTTCTCCTTGATGGCCGTGATACGCGCCGACGCAAACTCTTCTCCGGTGGACTTATTCACAAGCGAAAGCTCATCGCCGACACGGAGATCCTTGTCATCAAACATCCGCCAGGTGGATTTCTTCTCACCAGACAGCACCAACGGCACGAGATGGTCGAACAACTTGAGGGTCTTCATTCTTTTTTCCAGGCGCGCGTTTCCTGCGCGCGGTCGACGAACCATTGGTCGGAGGCGTCGAACCACCAGGCATCCGGGTGCGTGGCGAGCATCCGCTCCCCCAGTTTCCTGCCGGCGTCGGTCTTCAGCCGTTTCACGGCAATGGCGATCCACTCGGTGGCTTTGATGTTCCCTTTCACCTCCTCGGCGCGCAGTGTGGCGATCCACTCCAGGTTGTCGGCATCCTTGACGATCTTCGCTTCCAGGGTCTCCTTGGCCTGTTCTTCCGTGTACAGGTCGGCGATCTCCTTCCCAAAGGGAACGCTCGCCGCAATGTCGGCGACGGCGTGCCCTTCGGCAAGGCGACCGTACCGCTGATGGATGTAGTTCAGGTCCGACGTCCTGCCTTCGCCCAAGTCATGCACGAGCGCCATGAGCACGACCTTGTTCTTGTCGACGCGCGGCTCGAGGTGGCACAGCGCGTAGGCGATGAGCGCCGTGTGGAAGAGGTGCTCGGCCACCGACTGGCTGCCGCTGCCCAAAAACCACAACCCCGAGCGCGGCGTCTTGCTGTGGATGCTCGTTTCGTACACGAAGTTCGTGATCTGATCAAGCGGGTCTTTTTTTGCGTCAGGCATAAATCATTTGTCATTCTGAGGGGCAGCGAAGAATCCTTCAAGCTGGATCCTGGAAGTGCTGCTGCCTCTTTCCCATATCGAGCGCCCAGATCTCTTTTTGCTCGCGGTAAATCACGTACAACAAACCGACGAATGCCGCGCCCAGCGTATACGGCAGGGCGAACACGAGGTTCGTTTTTCCAAAGGCGATCAGCAGCGTATTGATCAGGATGAACAGCAGGCGGACTTCGGTCGGACCGATGCCGAGATGCGAGATGCGGAATTTGTTCGTCGCGGCCATCACCAAATAGGCGTTGACCATGTAGCCGGCAAAGAGCGCGAACACGAAAAAGAAGACCCACTTGGATTTGTCGGGCAACAGGATCATGTACCCCACCATCAACGCGGCCAGAAAAAAGTAATCGAGCAGGTGGTCCATGTAGTAGCCCCAGCGGACGAGTCCGGTCTTGCGCAGGCGGCCGACCGCGCCGTCCAAAGAGTCGGTCAGCCACTGCAGGGCGATCATCGCCGACATGCCCCACAGCCAGCGGATGTCGTCCACCGCCAAAAAGCTGAAAAGCACGAGCAGTCCGCAAATCGGGATGGTCGCGAGCGTCAGGTGGTACGTTTCGACGGGCTTGGGAACTTTCGTCACCGCCCATTCCACAAAACGCCGCTCCAATGGATGCAGCAGCGACGCGCCTACTTTCTTATCTCCGGAAAAAGTTTCCATTGGTCGTTACGACAACCCCTTCTCCCGGTATTCCTTCTTGATCTGCCAATACATGCTCTCCGTGCCCGGCTCCTCCGTCCGGTTGCGCATCAGCTCCGCCGGATACTTCTTGGCCACGTGCGCCAGCTTTTCACGAACGATCTGTTCGGTGTCGAGATTCAGCAGCACGGACATCTCCAATGCGTAGATCAGCACGTCAGCAAGCTCTTTTTTGATCTGCTGCACCTTCTCCGGATTCTTGCGCACGTCTTCGAGCGACAGGTTTTCCCACTGGAACAATTCCAACAACTCCGCGCCTTCGATCATGATCGACTTGGCGATATCAACCGGACGCAGGGTGTCCCAACGTCGGTCCTTGAGGTGTTGATAAACGTCTTTCTCGAGGTCCTTCATACGGGATTCAGGGTGCCACCACGGGGTCTTGACAGCAAGCTGGTTCTATGACAGGCGCAGGCCGGGTGATTCAATACACCTGCTCGCGGGAGGGTTGGCATCCTTCCGGCTCCCATCGGGGCTACCATACCCTCTTTGGGCGACCGAGCGTACCCGCCACCCGTCGGATTCAGACGCTGTGTTCACGCATTGCGTCTGATGCAGCTCCGACGGGTTCTTTTATTTCCGCAGCTCGCGGTCGAATGCAAGAAAGTCCTTAAGGATTTCCGCGGTGGGTTTCTCCGCATCGAGGACTTTGGACTTCAAACCGTACCCCGTGGCGCAGCGGTTGAACTCGGCTTCGTACTTTGCGATGTAGTCGTCGAGGATGGCGCGGCGCTCCTCCGGCGTGGCTCCGTCCGGAAACAGCGCACGGTCGCGCTTGTGCTGGTCGGCTTCGATGCGGCGCAGCACGGTGTCCGTCGAAATACGCAGCAGCAAGATGGCGTCGAATCCGGCGATGCCGCTTCCGGCGATGGGAAAGACGTCACCGCGGACGATGTTGAGGTAATGGCCGTCGAATACAACGTCACCCGGGCGAGAGGTGATGTTCGTCAGCATTTCCTGAAACTTCCGGTCCGCATCGTCATTGTGGCTCAGTTTACGCAACGCGTCGTAATCACCGGGGATACCGAGGTAGTCCATGAAGGCGTGCGACCCCTTGATGATTTCGAAACCAGGTGCCGCTTCTTTGATCGCATGCAGTAACGTCGTCTTCCCCGCCCCGTTGATGCCGCCGAGGTAGTACTTCATCATTGTCATTCCCGCGGAGGCGGGGATCCAGAAATATCTGTGGACTGCTGCACGAGAGCAACTGCTTCATCCTTGCCGAAGAATTGACCAACCACGAGCTTTTTCCCTGGCAGGTGATCAAAAACGTGTGCAATGAAATTGCGAAGCTCGGTCTGAACACGCTCGTCAACAATGGGAGATTCTCCAGGAAGCGTTGCGAGTATCTTTGGATCGTTCTCACCCGTGTCGTCCATCTCGAACATGCCGATCGGTTCGACATCGATTGTCTCCCCGCTCTTGAGCGGCTTCGCCGTCAACACGAAGCAGTCGAGATTGTCTCCGTCGCCGCTCGTGGTGCCGATCACGAAGCCGTAGGCGTAGGGATAGGCCCGTGAGACCTCGACACTCTTACGGAACTCCAACGTCTTCTCATTGAAGATGTTCTTAGTCCGCGATCCGCGCTCGTTTTCGATGAAAACCTTCATGAAGGATCCTTCACTGCCGTTCGGGATGACAGGTAGGTGCGCACTCCTTCAAGAATGCCGCTGGTGAAATACTTCTCCAGATTCGAGGGGTCGACACGTAGCCACGCAGAACCTTCGTGTTCATGACTGAGCATCGGTTCACCGCTTTCGTAATCACCGATGAAAAACACGTAGAGGATGGCGTCGCCATTTTTGGTCACATGGCGACCGATTGCCACAGGCGCAGGATGGAGACGATACCGCACCTCACCGATCTCTTCCTGCACTTCGCGATTCAAGACGTCATGGAACGGCGCAGCGAGCTCATCGATATGGATGCGCCCGCCCGGAAAATCGTAGAAACCCGAATACTCACCGGTGTTTCTGGCAAGCAGGCCGAGCACCTCGTCGCCGCGGCGCAAGATGAGTTTCAACGAGACCCAATATTTTGCTTTCTCGGCCATAGATGTCAGGAATACTACCTGGAGGTGCGGGGAATTGCACCCCGGGCAGCCATCCTGGCAAGGAAAGCGCCGCGCCTGCCACCCCCAGGTTCCTTCATCGTAGCCCTGAACCGGGACATTGACCGGCCACACACTTTTCTGCTATTGTCAAGAGGTCCTGGCAAGGATTGCACCGTACGCGAGCACAAACCGCCCTACATGGGGGCGGTTTGTTTTTGAAGACAGATTTAGGCCTCTATTGCCGTTTTTACACGTTCGACAACCTCGTCAGGTGAAAGGTCTTCCACGTCGATGATAGTTGCATGCGGTCGTTTTGCCTTCAGCTCATTCATCTCGTTCCAAAAACGTTCGCACTTCTCCGGCGTCAATAGACCATCTTCTCTGTATCCGCGATCAGCCGCGCGTTTCAAAACAACATCCTTGCTTGCCCAAAGAATGACTTCCGTCACATGCGCGTTCCGCTGCTTGGCGAGCGCGATCATGCGATCAAGTCGCGTCTCATCGAACATCATTTTTTCCACGATTACATCATGACCGGTCTGCATGTAGGCGTCGATCATCGCCAGCACGAGCAAAAAAGAAAACCGGTTACTTTCATCTGCGTGTTCTCTGTATCCACTGATCTGTCTGCGAATGGCATCGATGTCAACAAGAAGCGAAAGCGGCATCGTCTGATGCAGAGCGGATGCCACGGTACTCTTTCCTACGCCACAAGGCCCGTTGATGATCACGAGATTCATATAGCCCCAGCTTCTATCACGACCCGCGTTCTTTTTCGATGAAAACCTTCATGTCTTTCTGGACTCCCACGGGAATGACCGTTACCTGTTCGGCAAAGGAATGACTGTCGCACCGTTGCGATAGGCCTTCATGAACCGTTCCACGGGAACGCGGACGGAGGGTCGAGGAGGCAGTCCAGGGTCGTGGAGCAGAAGTTCGCCGCCATCGACGCCGTACAGGAGGACCGAGTGACCAATGCCTCTTTCCCTTTCATGCAGCACGCCAGAATCCACGAAGGCGATCACATAATGCGCTGCAAGAATATCTTTCCAATCGCTTGCGGAAGGATTCCGACGCTCCACCAGCTGCGCCTCGACCATCCGCTGAGCGTCGCGCATTTCTTTTTCAAAACCCGGACTTGCATGCGCCTCCTGGTCGTCGACCCATGCCACATCACCGTGAAAGTAGCTCAGCAGGTAGGCACGTCCTTCACGGCAAAAGCGACCGTAATCGAAATCCGTCCAATAGCGCGTGCCGGGAAACAGCGTGTTCAATTCAATGATGCTCCGCGCAGGCCACGTGTACAGGTCTTTCTGGAATCCCGTGATTGCGTCGGCCTCCGCCCAGGATATCGGGCGACCGATCGTTTCACCGAACATCCGAATGCAGGCCTGCAAACAATGCAGGTCGTCCGACAGATTCCCGATGAAGATTGGTTCACGCGCCATGGCACGTTTTCAGGTCAATCTGGATTCCCGCCTATTGGTGGGCAGGCACTGGCATTCAAAATGACCTTGTTGGGTCATAGTCCTGACCACCGACGACAATATCACCAAAACCCTTCTCTTTCGCCCACTTCACAATGCGTACACGACGCGGATCGTCCGGCTCTTCAAAGCCGTTTGTGAATGAAATGATTAGACCGCGGTAAGGATCGTACTTGTACCTGATTCCCTGCGACCCATCCCAAACCATCGGCGTAGCATGGCGCTGGGCGATTTCCGAGGTCATCATTTCGTAAGTCACCAAATCGTCACACACCCGAAATCCTTCTTGACGAAGAAATTCGACAATCGCCACAAGCCTATCGAAATCGGCGCGCTGCTTCTGCTCGCGTGCATCGATTGCTTCTGGATTCTGTCCAGACCGCTCAGACATATCACGCCCCATGGCACTTCTTGAACTTCTTGCCTGACCCGCACGGGCAGGGATCGTTGCGGCCGACTTTGTCGGCATCGGGAGCGGCGGTGGGCGGCGCGGCCTGGTTGCCGCTCGTGAGCTGGTCGCTCGTCTTGGCTGCGCCGGAGAGCGTCATGTCGCCGCGCACCTGCATCTGGCGCATCTGCTCCTGGGCCAGCGCGGCGGCCTGGCCGATCTTGAAGACGCTGTAGACGATCTGCTTTTGGATTTCTTCCGTGAGCTGGCGGAACATCTGGAAGGACTCGCGCTTGTACTCGACGAGCGGGTCGCGCTGGCCGTAGCCGCGCAGGCCGATCCCCTGCCGCAGATGGTCCATGTTGTCGAGATGCTCCATCCAGAGCCGGTCAATGGCCTGGAGCATGATGCCGCGCAAAATGCTGCGGAGCATGACGCGGTCCGGCAGGCGCTTCTCGAGCATGGCCATGGCGGCCGCGGCGTCGGCTTCGAGCGCTTCCAGGATGGCGGTGCGCAGTTCGGCGTCCTGGAGTTTGGATGCGCCGTTCTTGGGCTGGGGAACGAAGTGATCGCGCGTGGCCGGCGTGACCGGGAAGATGGTGTCGGCCACTTCGAAAATTTCCTTGAAGTTCCAGTCGCCGCCGGATTCGGCGTTTCCGCCAAAGGCGGATCCGCCTCCGGCGGAGGTGTGGAAGGCGACGACCGTTTCCAGCTCCTCGCTCACCATGTCCATGACGCGCGCCCGCAGCAGCGCGATGCCGGCCTCGACGTCCTGTTGGGAAGCGGCCTCGAGCAGTTCACGGCGGCGCTTGTAGATGGTTTCGCGGTGGCGGTTCAGCACGTCGTCGTATTCGAGGAGGTGTTTGCGGATGTCGAAGTTGTGGCCTTCGACGCGCTTCTGCGCGCCTTCGATGGTCTTGGCCACCATCTTGGAATCGATCGGCACGTCCTCCGGCACCTTGAACATGTTCATGACCGACTTGATGCGGCCCTCGGCACCGAAAATGCGCATCAAATCGTCCTCGAGCGACAGGAAGAACTCGGACACGCCCGGGTCGCCCTGGCGGGCCGAGCGGCCGCGCAGCTGGTTGTCGATGCGACGGCTCTCGTGGCGCTCCGTGCCGAGCACGAACAGGCCGCCGGTGGCGCGCACCTCGTCGGCCATGGTTTTGTCCGGCGGGTTGCCGCCGAGGATGATGTCGACGCCGCGACCGGCCATGTTGGTGGCCACGGTGACCGCGCCTTTGCGTCCGGCCTGAGCGATGATTTCGCCTTCCTTCTCGTGGTTCTTGGCGTTCAGAACGCTGTGCGGCACGCCTTCAAGCGTCAACATGGCGGAGAGCCGCTCGTTCTTTTCAATCGAGACCGTGCCGATCAAGACCGGCTGTCCCTTCTCCTGCAACGCTTTGACCTGCGCCACCAAGGCCTTCAGCTTGCCCGCTTCCGTCTTGAAGATCTTGTCGACCTGGTCGACGCGGGCGTTGGGGCGATGGGTGGGCACCTGCACGACTTCGAGTTTGTAGATCTTGGAAAATTCTTCGGCTTCGGTGGCGGCCGTGCCGGTCATGCCGGCCAGCTTGTCGTACAGACGGAACAGGTTCTGGAAGGTGACGGTGGCGAGCGTGCGGCTTTCCCGCTGGATGGCCACGCCTTCCTTGGCCTCGATGGCCTGGTGCAACCCCTCGCTGTAGCGGCGGCCGTGCATCATGCGGCCGGTGAACTCGTCGACGATGATGACCTGGCCGTCCTTGACCACGTATTCCTTGTCCCTGCGGTAGAGCGCCTCGGCGCGCAACGCCTGCTCCAGGTGGTGGACGGTCCGCACGTCGGAGGCGACCCATGGGTCCTCACCGAGGAGCTTGGCGACGTGTTCCTGCCCCGCTTCGGTGAAGGTCGACGCGCGCAGCTTTTCGTCGACGTTGTAGTCGGCGTCTTTGACGAGGGAGCGCGCCAAATCGGCGAAGCGGTAATAGAGCTGCGTGGATTCTTCGGCCGGCGCGCTGATGATGAGCGGGGTGCGCGCTTCGTCGATCAAAATCGAGTCGACTTCGTCGACGATGGCGTAGTGGAGTCCGCGTTGCACCATGTCTTCCGTGCGCGGCGCCATGTTGTCGCGCAGGTAGTCGAACCCGAATTCGTTGTTGGTGCCATACGTGATGTCCGCGCCATAGGCCTCGCGGCGCGGCACCGGACGCAGGAACGACATTTCCACGCGGTACACGCCGCGCGTGTCGCGTTCCTTGTCTTCCTCGCTCCCCTCATGCACGCCAGTCGCTTCTTTCTCCGGTTCAACCGGCACGCGGTAGTCCGGATCGTAACGGAAGGCCACCTCGTGCTGGATGACGCCCACGCTCATGCCGAGCGCGTGGTAAATCTGGCCCATCCAGACGGCGTCGCGTTTGGCCAGGTAGTCGTTGACCGTCACGACGTGGACGCCCTTGCCGGTGAGCGCATTCAGGTAGACCGCGAGGGTCGCGGTCAGCGTTTTCCCCTCACCGGTGCGCATTTCGGCGATCTGGCCGCGGTGCAGCACCATGCCGCCCAGGAGCTGGACGTCATAGTGGAACTGGCCGAGCGTACGCTTGCCGGCTTCACGGACCGCGGCAAAGGCCTCGGGCAGGAGCTGGTCGATGGTCTCCCCTTTGGCCAACCGTTCGCGGAAGGCGGCGGTTTTGCCGTGAAGATCGGCGTCGGACAGCGCTTTGTATGCGGCGGCGTGGCCGTTCGTCGCGTCGACCAGCGGCTGGAGCTGCTTCACGACGCGGGCGTTGGGGTCGCCGAAAATCTTGGTCAACAAAGACATACGGAACGGGGAAATCCTACGGGAAAAAGCAAAACAAAACAAGGCCTCCCCCTGTGGCAGCATGGTTCTGAAATCAGGCCAATCCCGTGTGCGTCTCGAGCCGCTCGATGCGTGATTCGTGCCTCTTCAGCCACTCTGTGGCGGCAAACCATTCCTCGTCAAGAAGCTTGAATTGACCAACGAGAAAATCAAGGGCGTTCATCATTTTCCTCTGATCCTCCTTGGTGAAGACATTCTCCTCAAGCCATTTCAATCGATCTTCATGGCCGTCAGCCAAATCATACAAACGACCCACCTGCCGACGAATTTCGGAGGTATCTTTTCGGATTTCACGAACGTCGACCTGAAGTTCGCTCACGTCGGTCCTGATTGTCTTTATCGTCTCCTCCTGATTCATACACAACCATGATACGAACGAACGCCGCCTTGCACCAGGCAGCGTCCGTGTCAAGTACCGCCCCCACCTCCCCCGACCCCTCCTTGTCAAGGAGGGGTGAGAATCCTGCTTGCAGATAAAAAAGGGACCGCGCAGCGTCAGCTGGCGGCCTTTGCCGACGAAACGGCCGATGTGACGCGGATCAGGGCCGATCAGCGGAGAGCGCTCGTGAGACCCATGAAAAGCTGAGCCGGAGCACGACGATGAGAGGCAGGCAGACGAGCACCGCCGGCCACAGCAGGGCCACCACCCCCACAGCGACCACCCGCGTCGAACCTTCGCACTCCCAACCGATCTGTTCGGGTGCGAATTCCTCCCAGAACCACGAGCCGATGGCACCCCCGACCGCCAAGTAAACGATCAACACCAATGGCCCGAAGTATGCGAGTACCCCGATGATTGCGTAGTCCATTCGATAAACCTCCTCTGATCGGCAGCGTATGCAAATCAATCCGGCGCGTCAAACAGGCATCCCTTACCGCGTCTCCTTGTATTGGATGACCTGCCGCTCCAGCGCGTCCTTCATGGCGTCGATGGCGGCGTACAGGTCTTCGTCCGTGGCTTCGGCGCGCAGCGTCTTGCCAGGAAGCTCGAGCATCACCTCGGCCCGGAAAATCTGCCCCTTGTTATGGTGGTTCGTCGTCTTCTCCACCTCGATCGAGGCGCGCTTCGGCTCCTGCACGGAAGACAGGAACTTCTCCATGTGCCGGATTTTCTCCTCGGCGTACTGGGCGATGGCCGGCGTCAGCTCGAAGCCGCCTGCTTTCATCTTAGCGATGTCCATAGGCCTACGAAAATACGAATGTGCGCGAAATTACGAATCGAAACCAATCAACTGGACCTCCTCCTCCAATTGTACCCCAAAACGGTTGCGGATCTTGGTCTTGATGAGCGAGACGAGCTGCATGACCTGATCGGCCGTGGCAGCGCCGCGGTTCAGGCAGAAGTTGCCGTGCTTGTCGGAAACCTCGGCGTCCCCGATCTTGGTGCCCTTCAGATCGGCTTGGTCGATCAGCCAGCCGGCCGGAATCGACTTGGCCTCCATGAACTCGGACGGAATGTCCGTTTCCTGGCGCAGCTTCCACAAATCTTCCTTCCCGTTGAGCGTGACGTTCTTGAACATGCAGCCCGCGGAGCTCGCCCCCTGCGGCTGCTTTTCCTTGCGGGCGCGGATGATCTCATCAAGGCGCGACTTGCCGACCTTCTTGTCGCCGGGTCCGAGCGTCAACGTCACGTCGAGCACCACCGGCGCCGGATTCATGTGCTTGATGATGCTGTCGCGGTATTTGAACTTGCACTCGGCCCAGGTCATCAGCCGCTCGGCGTCGCTGCCCGGGTCGTAGATGCGGACCGTTTCCACGCTGTCCTTCATTTCGCCGCCGAAACAGCCGGCATTGCCGCGCACCGCGCCGCCGATCGTGCCCGGCAGGCCGATGGCCCACTCAAAGCCCGTCAGTCCGGCGTCGACCGTGGCCCGCGCCAAAAACGCGGAGAGCACGCCGGCATCCGCGGTGACGCGGTTGCCGTCCTGCCGCCAGCCGCGGAAGGCCGTCTGGATGACGAGCCCGCGGAAACCGGCGTCCGCGATGAGCACGTTGGAACCGCCGCCGATGATCACCCAGGGAATGTTCCGGCTGCGCGCAATGCGGATGGCATCAACCGCGTCCTGCGTCGTTTTCGCTTCCAGGTACGCGTCCGCAGGTCCGCCGATGCGGAAGTTCACGTGTTTGGCGAGCGGTTCGTCTTTCTTGAGCCGGTCGCCGAAGCGTTCGGCCAGTTCGGCGCGGGAGTCAGCCATACGATCAGTCGTCAAAAGCGCCGCAATCCTACCACATCGGGCCGCCGCGGGCGAGGGCGGCACGCCGTCCGGTTCAGGTCCGCACCAATTCGCGCGCCACGCGGTCGACGTTGCCCGCGCCCATCACGATGACCACGTCGCCCGGACGCAGGTGGCTGCGCAAGGTCTGCGCGCTGGCATCCACATCGCCGCCGTAGAGCGCCTGGGCGCCTTCACGGTTGGCGGCGGCGGCAAGATCGGCGCTCGAGACCGTCTCCCCTTCTTCGCGGCCGGACACGGCGTAGACGTCGGAAATCACGGCCACGTCGGGATGACGCAGGGCGGCGGCGAACTGGTCGAAGAGGCGCGCCGTGCGGGTGTGTTGGTGCGGCTGGAACAAAAGGACGATGCGCCGCCCCGGATAAAACTCGCGAGCCGCCGCGATCGTGCCGGTGATGGCCGTGGGATGGTGGCCGTAGTCGGAAATGACGACCGGCCGGTCCGGCTCGCGCGCCGGCAGCACCCGCTGCGGAACCTTGCCGACGTACTCGAAGCGCCGCCAGATGCCGGGAAAACGGCCCAACGTGTCGGCGATGACGTCGAAGCGCACGCCGAGCGACAGACCCACGGCCGTGGCGCAGAGCGCGTTCATGACGTTGAAGCAGCCGGGGATGCGCAGAGTGATCTCGCCGAGCACTTTGCCGTGCCCCTCGGTATGGCGGACCTTGAACCGCTGCCGTCCCGCCTGGACCACGATGTCCTCGGCCACGAGCGAGGCGCTGCCGTTGAAGCCGTAGGTCACGGGCGGCACGGTCAGCTGCAGGTCGTCGCGCGAAATCGGATCGTCGGCATTCAGGATGACGATGCCCGATTCCGGCACATGCTCGATGAACTGTTGGAAGGCCTTGGTGATTTCGTCGATGCCGCTGTAAAAGTCGAAGTGATCGGCCTCGATGTTGGTGATCGCGGCCAGGTAGGGCGCGTACTGCAAAAACTTGGCCCGGTATTCGTCGGCTTCGAGCACCAGCCATTCGGACGCGCCGACGCGCACGTTGCCCATGGGCAGCGACGGCACTTTGCTGCCGACGATGATGGTCGGATCCACGCCCGCGGCTTCCAGGATCAGGCCGACCATGGCCGTGGTCGTGCTTTTGCCGTTCGTCCCGGCAATGGCCACGGTTTTCATGCCGGCGGACAGGATGCCCAGAAATTCGCCGCCGGAGCGCTCCGGCACGTCGCGGCTCTTTGCCGCTTCACGGTCCGGATTCTCCGTGGGCACGGCTTCCGAGTAGATCAAAAGATCGGCCATGCGCGGCACGCCGGACTGGGCGTACGGCACGGCCACCGGAATGCCCAAGGCGATGAGCTCGTGGGTGATCTCGGAGTGCGCCGAATCGGAACCGGTCACGGTCACGCCTTTCACTTTGAGGTACTTGGCGATGGCCGACATGCCGATGCCGCCGATGCCGACGCAATGCACCCGTTTGAGGGAACCAAGCTCCATATCGTGAGTATTCTACCGGGAATCGGAGGCAAAAAAAAGACGGCAGCCGAAGCCGCCGGGGCGCAGAGCGCCCGCCTACCGGGTCCAGTCGAACCCGATCTCCTCGTAGATGTTCTTGACCGCGCCCACCGGATCCTTGGCCTGCGTGATCTGCCGGCCCATGATGATGTTCGTGGCGCCGCTGGCGACGGCGTGTGCGGGCGTCCCGATGCGGTACTGATCGTGCGGGTCGGCGCCCGGGGAACGCACCCCCGGCGTTGCCGTATTCGGCTTCTGCGTCCACGAGACGATCTTCACCAAGTCGAGGTCCTGCGGCGAACAGATCAGGCACGGTCGCCGGGGATCCTTGAGCCCCTTGAAGGCCTTTTCCGTCAGCAGGAAGAAGCGGTGCTGCTGCTCGTTCGGGCGGCGGTCGAAGACGAGGCTGCAGTCGTCCTCCTCCATCGTCGTCAACACGCCGACCACGTAGATGTCGACCTCCTCCGGCGCCCCGTCGCAGGCGGCGCGGATGCCGGCGATGCCCGAAGCGGCCATCACCGTCATCATGTCCGCCCCAGCCTCGGCCAGGTACGCGGCCGTCTCCTTCATCACGTCCGGCGTGTTGTGGATCTTCGTGTCCGCGAAGATCCGGCCCCCGCCGGTCTCGGTCTTCATCCACCCGAGCATCTCGGGGCCGCATCCCTTGCGGAACAGCACCGAGCCCAGCTTCCAACCGCCGAGCTTCAGGTCGCGCAGGGCGTGGGCGAGACGCAAGATGTCGCTGCGCCCCATCTGGTCCGCCGCGATGATCAGCGGACTCCTTCGAATCGCAATGGTCACGAGTACCTCCTCGCCGCCGAACCTACGCCCGTTGACGCGCCGGGTCAAGCGCCCCCTTCATCAATCACCGCGCCTGCGCTACACTGCGCCGCGACCCTATGTCCTTCCTTTCCGACGCGGATCCAGAAATCGCCCAAGACATCGAACAGGAAATCCAGCGCCAGCGGGACGGATTGGAGTTGATCGCGTCCGAGAACATCGTGTCCCGGGCGGTCATCGAGGCGCTCGGCACCCCCCTGACCAACAAATACAGCGAAGGGTACTTTTCCAAACGCTACTACGGTGGCAACGAATTCATCGACCGGATCGAGGTGGCGGCCATCGAACGCGCCAAGAAGCTGTTCGGCGCCGAACACGCCAACGTCCAGCCGCATGCCGGCTCCCAGGCCAATCTGGCGGCCTACTTCGCGCTGGTCAAACCCGGCGACACCGTGCTGGCCATGAACCTGGCCCACGGCGGCCACCTCACGCACGGCTCGCCGGTCAACTTTTCCGGCCAGCTCTACCGCGTCGTTCCCTACGGCGTTTCCAAGGAGACGGAACGCATCGACATGGACGAGGTACGCGAGATCGCCATCCGTGAGAAGCCGAAAATGATCATCGCCGGTTTTTCCGCCTACCCGCGCCACCTCGACTTCGCCCGCTTCCGCGCCATCGCCGAGGAAGTCGGCGCCTATCTCCTCGTCGACATGGCCCACTTCGCGGGGCTGGTCGCCGCCAAGCTCCATCCCGACCCCATCCCCTACGCCGACGTGGTCACGACCACGACGCACAAGACACTCCGCGGTCCGCGCGGCGCCATGATCCTGTGCAAGACCGAAGATCGGCTGGCCGGCAACCGCACCGACAACAAGACCAAAGTGAAGACCTTGGCCCAGCGCATCGACTCGGCCGTTTTCCCCGGCACCCAGGGCGGCCCGTTGGATCATGCGGTGGCCGCCAAAGCCGTGGCTTTCAAAGAAGCGATGCGCCCGGAGTTCGTGACCTACCAGAAGCAGGTGCTGAAGAATGCGACCGTCCTGGCCGAAGCGCTCGCGGAACAGGGGCTGCGTATCATCTCCGGTGGGACGGACAACCACCTGGTCCTCGCCGACCTGACCCCGCTCGGCATCACCGGCAACGCCGCCGAGAAAGCGCTCGATGCGGTCTGCCTCTACGGCAACAAAAACATGATCCCGTTCGACCCCCGCACGCCGTTCGATCCGTCCGGGCTGCGCCTGGGCACGCCCGCGCTCACCACCCGCGGCTGCGACGAGAAGGACGTGGCGGTCATCGCCGCGCTGATCGGCCAGGTGCTGCGCGCGCCGGAAGACGCGAGTGTCCGCGAGCGCGTCCGCGCCAAGGTCAAAGAGATCGCCGACGCGCACCCGCTCTATCCCGGCTACAGCGTCCTGTGACGATTTTGGACGGTAAAAAAATCGCCGCGGACATCCGCGCTCGGGTCAAAGCGGAGGTTGCGGCACTCGGCCGCCTGCCTGCCGGCAGGCATGGCACGCCGGGCCTGGGCGTCGTCCTGGTGGGCACCGATCCGGCCAGCCACACCTATGTCCGCCTCAAGGAGAAGGCCTGCGCCGAAGTCGGCATCCGCTTCGAACGCACGCTGATTCCGGCCGCCGCCGCGCAGGACGACGTGTTGGCCGCGGTCCGCGCCTACAACGACCGCGCCGACATCGACGCCGTGCTCGTCCAGCTCCCCTTGCCCGACGGCATGGACGAAAACGCCGTCATCGCCGCCATGGACCCGGCCAAGGACGTCGACGGGTTCCATCCGGACAACCTGAAACGCTTTTTGGCCGGCGAACCGATCGTCACGCCGGTCATCGTCAACGGCCTGTTGCAGCTCATTGCCGCCACCGGCATTCCCCTGCCCGGCGCGCGGGCGGCCGTCTTCGCCAATTCCACGATCTTCGCCGAACCGCTGCGCGTGGCGCTCGAGGCCCGCGGCATGCATGTCACGACGTCACTCGGAAAAAACCTGGCCGACACCGCGCCGACCGTGGCCGGAGCCGACGTGGTCATCGTGGCCGTGGGGAAACCGGCCTACGTCCGCGCCAAGGATTGCAAAGACGGCGCCGTGCTCATCGACGTGGGAACGAACTGGCTGCCGGACGGCAGCTACGTCGGCGACGTGGATGCGGAAGGGGCCGAAGCCAAACCGGGCTGGCTGACGCCGGTGCCCGGCGGCGTCGGACCCGTGACCGTGGCCGCGCTCACGGAGAACGTCGTCGCGCTCAACCGCGCCCGGCACTGAGGGCGATGTTCGTGACTTCGACCAGAACGGCCGCGCCAAAGGCCAGCATCACCAGGAAGGCCGCAAAGGGCGGCACGCGCATGATGCCTGCCGCGCGGACGCCCAGCTGCGTGCGGGCCGCGAGATAGGATGCCGCGATGAGCACGCCGCCGAGGCCGCCGACGACCCCGCCCGTGAAGCCGATGACCTGGATGAAACTCCGGGCGCCGAGCAGGAACATCAGGAGCGGCGGCAGCAGCGTCAAGGCCCAGGCCCACGGCTTGGGCAGTTTGTAATCCAGAAGAAAGACGTCGCGCAGATAGATCGACAACGGCAGGAACGAGGTCAGGATGCCGAGCAGCCCGAACACGGCGCCGATCGAGGCGATGCCCGGTCCGACGATGACGGCCAGGCCGGTCAGGCCCTCCTCCGTGGTCCGCAGACCGCCCGCGCCGGCGACGACCAGGCCGAACGCGGCCGTCAGTCCGACGGCGATGGATGTGCCGCGGACGACGGCCCAGGTCGCGGCGCGGTGGTCGGGTTTGAGGAGCTCGAACACCGTCGGCACGGCCGCGGCGCCGCCGAGCGCATACAGGACGACGCCGAACACCGCGAACATCCCGCGCGGCGCGAGCCACGTGAAGTTCTCCGGCCGTTCCGCGGGCAGGATGATGCCGAGCAGCACCAGGATGGCCAGGATCAGGAGGACGGTGAAAAACGTTTCGGCACGCGCCATGAACACCCGGCCGCGCAGGACGAGGGCCGTGAAAAACGCGAAAAAGAGAAGCGACACCCAGAACGGGTCAATGCTCGTGGTAAACGGGGCGAGCAGGGTGGCGCCGAAGCGTCCGGAGGCGATGGTGTAGGCCAGCAGCGTGCCATAGGCCGCCAGCGTGGTTGTGACGAAGGCCAGCCGCCGCGCCCAGGGGCCGAGATACGTGCCGGCCATTTTGACGTCCCGCATCCGTTCCGTGGAGGCCGCCATGGTCTGCAGGAACATGACGTGCAGCGTCATCATGATGACGCCGGCGAATATCGTCACCGCCACCCCCCACCACACGCCGCCGTGCACGTAGACGTACGGCACGCCAAAAAGGCCCACGCCGACGATGTAGCCGACCATGGTGCCGATGCCGATGAGCGCCGGGGAAATCCTCCTGTGCATGACGTGTGCATTGTAGCAAAAAACAGCCATCACGGGGCCCTCGACACGGCCAGTGCGGTTCCCTAAGATTGCCCTACTATGGCTGGCTCGAAGGAATACATCCCGCCGCACAATATAGAGGCGGAGCAATCCCTCCTGGGTTCGCTTTTGATCGACCGCGACGCCATCATCAAAGTGGGCGATTTGGTGCAACCCGAGGACTTCTACACGGACGGCAACCGCCGGGTCTTCGAGGCCATGATGGAGCTGTTCCGCAAGCGCCAGCCGATCGACCTGCTGTCCTTGGCCAACCGGCTGGAGGAGCGCCAGGAGCTCGAAGGCGTGGGCGGACGCGCCGCGCTGGCGGAGCTGGCCAATGCCGTGCCCACGGCCTCGAACGTCGTCCATTACGCCAACATCGTCCAAAAGAAAGCCACGCTGCGCCGCCTGATCCGCGCCTCGCAGGACATCACCGGACTCGGCTTCGACGAATCGGAAGAGGTCGAAGTGCTGCTCGACAAGGCCGAACAGAAACTCTTCAACGTCTCCCAGAAATACCTCAAGCAGTCGTTCGTGCCGATTACCGACGTGCTCGAAGCGGCCTTCGAGCGCATCGACGAGCTGCACCGCGATAAGGGGAAACTGCGCGGCGTGCCCAGCGGCTTCAAGGACATGGACAACCTGCTGGCCGGCTTGCAGCGTTCCGACCTGATCATTCTCGCCGCCCGTCCGTCCGTCGGAAAAACCTCGCTGGCGCTGGACATCGCCCGGCACGTGGCGGTGCGCGGCCGGACCGCGGTCGGCATCTTCTCGCTCGAAATGAGCAAGGAGCAGCTCGTCGACCGCCTGCTGTGCGCCGAAGCCGGCGTCGACCTGTGGCGCATGCGCACCGGCAAGCTGTCCGACAACGACCAGCATTCCGACTTCTCCCGCATCGGCAGCGCCATGGGCGTGCTGTCCGAGGCGCCCATCTACATCGACGACCAACCCAACGCCAACATCATGGAGATCCGCACCAAGGCGCGGCGCCTCCAGATGGAGCACGGGTTGGGCATGATCGTGCTCGACTACCTGCAGCTCATGGAATCGCACGGCGGCAGCAAGGGCGACAACCGCGTCCAGGAAATCGCCGAGATCTCCCGCGGTCTCAAGGGCATCGCCCGCGAGCTCAATATCCCGGTCATTGCACTCTCCCAGCTGGCCCGCGCCGCCGAACTCTCCAAGCCGGCCATCCCCCGCCTGGCCCACCTGCGCGAGTCCGGATCCATCGAACAGGACGCCGACGTGGTACTCTTCATCTACCGCAAAGCCGCCGACCCCAACTACCGCCGCGACGAGCTGGCCCCGGAAGAACGGCACATCGCCGAAGTCCACGTCGCCAAACACCGCAACGGCCCGACCGGCATGGTCAAACTGTACTTCGACGAGGAACGCGCCTCGTTCAAGAGCCTGGACACGCGCACCACGGCGCTCCCGCCGCTGCCGCCGGCCGCGACCGGCCTCATGAACGCGCCCCGGCCGATCGCCCCGCCGCCGGCCAAACCGCCCACAACCCCCTTCTAACCCTCGCTATGTTTTCCAAACTCAAACAGTTCAAGCAGGCCAAGGAGCTCCACAGCAAGCTGTCCGGCGAACGCGCCGAAGGCAGCGGTAGCTGGGGCAAAGTGAAGATCGTCGTCAACGGCGCCATGGAGTTCGTGTCCGTGACCGTCGACCCGGAACTGATGAAGCCGGAAGAGAAGGACAAGCTCGAAGCGGCCATCAAGGAAGCCGGCACCAACGCCGTGCGCAACGCCCTCCAGATCATGGCCAAGAAGGCCCAGGAGATGGGCGCCGTCGCGCCGCAGCCGTAAGAATGCGTCCGTCGTTTCCTCCCGCGATTGAGAACCTCCTGCAGTCGCTGCGGCGGCTGCCCGGCGTCGGGCAGAAAACCGCCCTGCGCTACGCCTTTGCGTTGCTGCGCGCGCCGGCCGTGGACCGCGCCGCCTTTGCTCAGGCGCTGACCGATCTGAACCGCGGGCGGTTGGTCTGCTCCACCTGCTTCCACGTGGCCGGCAACGATCCCTGCATGTATTGTGCGGATCCGGAGCGCAGCAACCGCACCATCTGCGTGGTGGCCGAGCCGCAGGACTTGCTGGCCATCGAAGCCACCGGCGCCTACAAAGGCCGCTACCACGTGCTCGGCGGCGTCATCCGCCCGCTCGACGGCCTGCGACCGGAAGACCTGACCGTCACCCAGCTTGAGGAGCGCATCAAGAAGGGGAAGCCGGAAGAAGTGATTCTGGCGCTCGACCCGGACATGGACGGTGAAACCACGCTTCTCTATCTGCGCAAACGCCTGGCCGCACTCCCCGTCCGCCTCACCCGCTTGGCCCGCGGACTCCCAGTGGGCGGCGACCTGGAGTACGCCGATGAGACGACGCTCTCCGACGCACTCACCGGACGACGGGAGGCATAACAAAACCGGCCCTTCGCGGGGCCGGTTTTTGATTTCAGTGCAGCATCTCGGGGTACTCGGTCTCGGCGCGCTCACGCAGCATGTCCGCGAACGTGCGGTAGTCGTCGGCCTTCCAACCTTGCGTGAACATGATGCCGTGATACTGGCCGCTCTCCGGTTGGACGAGATGCTTGTTGAGGGCGGCGGCAACCTCGTCGAACTTGCGCGCCACGGAGACCATCAGGTTTTTGGCGGTCAGGCGGTCCGTGGCGTTTGCCTCCGCCCGCGCGTCGTTGACGTACAACTCCATCTTGGCGCGGAAGTCCTCGGGGGTCGGCCGGCCTGATTCCCACCGATCCTGCGTTTCCGCATCTTGAGGGACGTGTTCCTGCATTTCCGGCATAGCGGAGGATCATGAACAAACGCGGATACTCTAGCAAAACGCCGCCCTTTTGAGGAGCGGCGTTCGTATCAGGCGATCTTTTCAATCTTGACCATGGTTTCCGGCTGGCGGTGGCCGACGCGCCGCTTGTAGCGGGTCTTCGGCTTGTACTTCACGACGGAGACTTTGTCGCCGACGCCGTGGGAGACGACGCGCGCCGTGACCTTGGCGCCGGTCAGGACCGGCTGGCCGATCTGGACGGCTTTGCCCTCGCCGTCGGCGACGAGCAGCACGTCCATATCAAGCACGTCACCCTCTTTGACGGGGACTTTTTCGATGCGGAGGGTCTGGCCCTCGGCCACTTTGTACTGTTTGCCGCCGGTGCGGACGATGGCGAACGTCATAGGTTTCGGTTCAGGATCGGTGCAATGATACAAGACCGCCGTGCGGCGGTCAAGGGGGCAAACTGGGGCCAAGCTGGGGGCTGTTTCAGACTAAACCCGTGTGCTTTTCGAGCCGGTCAACGCGGACCTCGATGCGGTCCGATCGGATATGCTGGGACAGCCGTTCTTGGTCCAGACGCTGGAGCATGCCGGTATGGAGATCGAGCGTCGTCGTGACAAAATCTCGAAACTCATTGAACTCCTGCCGGAGCGGACGGAGATCCGAAACGATCTCCTTGATCTCGACCAGTTCCCTGATGATTCTTTCCTCATTCATACACACCAACAATACGTCTCTCCGCCGCCCGTCACAACAATCGTTCCCTGTCAAGACCGCATGATCTCCACTGGATCGCCGATCTTGAGGCCGTGCTCCGCCGCGAATCCGGCCGGCAGTTCGATGACCGTGTCCGACTCCAAGCGCGGCAGGTAGGTCGGGAGGGGTTCCTCCGGCATGGCCGGCGGCGGCACGTTCGGCGCGATGTCCACGATCTTCCCGTCGCGCGCCCAGACGATGTCGATGGCGAAACGCATGTCCTTCATCCAGATGGCGTGCTTTGCCGGCGACCGGAAGAGGAACGCCATGCCCGTGCCGTCCGGCAGGCTCTCGCGGTTGGAGAGGCCGCGGCGCTGCGTGGGAATGCTGGCGGCGATCTCGACCTGGACCACGGTCTCGCCGAAACGCGCCTCCCCCTTCCCATACCACTCCTGCGAAACGCGCAACCCGACGAAGGAGAGTGCAAAGGCCGCGGCCACGATGATCAGGACGTAACGCATGTCAGTGCTTATGCCGGACGCCGTGGTAGAGCGACGCGGCCATGGAAGCCATCAAGATGATCAGGACGACGAAGGCCGCGGCCTTGGTGCGCGTCTGTGCGAACAGACCGATCAGCCCGAAGACGAGGGCGATGGCGTAGAGCGACAGCACGGCTGTGGGCACTGGCAAACCGGCGTCCACCAAACGGAAATGCAGATGACGGCGGTCGCCGCGCGTCGGCGGCAGGCGTTGGGCCACGCGTTGCAGGATGACGCCGATCAGATCGAGCAGCGGAATGCCCAAGACGAGCAGCGTCGTGGCCACCTTGCTGCCGGAAATAACGGCCAGGATGCCGATGGCGTAACCGGCGAACAGTGAGCCGCCCTCGCCGAGGAAGACCTTCGCCGGCGACCAGTTCCAAGGAAGGAAACCCAGGAAGGCGCCGGCAATGACCAAGGCCAAAATCGCCGTTGCCGTCTGGCCGACCTCCGGCCGCAGCGCCACGAAGAACATGACGACGGCGGCGATGCCCGTGAGTCCGGTTACCAGGCCGTCGAGGCCGTCGAGGAACTTCGTCGTGTACATCAGCAGGAGCAGCCACAGCACGGTCAACGGATCCGCGGGAAACAGGATGCTGCCGAACGGCAGGGCGATGCGGGCCGCCTCAAAACTCAGGATGTCGCCGCCGAACGGGCTGCGGACGTAGGGAATGTGGATGCCGCAGGCCACGGCGGTCAGCGCGGCCGCCACCGGGAAGAGGAACTGCACCGCCGGCTTCAGGTTGTAGCGGTCGTCGAGCCAGCCGCCGATCATCAGGATGGCGCCGCCCAGGATGAGCCCGATGATGGAGCGCGTGGGAATGGCCGGATTGAAGAGGACGCCGTTGAAGACGCCCTGCTCCACGAACACGAGGAGCACGACGACGAGCGGCGCGAAAATGGCGATCCCGCCCAAGAGCGGCACGTCGCGTCCGTGCTTCTTGCGCTCCCCCGCCGGATGGTCCACGGCGCCGGTGCCGCGCGCCAGCGCCGCCACGGCCGGCGTCAGCAGCAGCGCGCCGAGAAAGGCCGCTGCCGAACCCGCCAGCAGGAACATGCCGAATGTCGCGTCCATACAAGACTAGACGGCCGGCGCCTTGTTCACGGTGATCTGTCCGCCGGCGCCGAACACCACCGTGTCGCGGCGGCTGATCTTGTTGGACAGCAGGAATTCGGCCAGCGCGTCCTGGACCCGTTCCTGGATGACGCGGCGCAGCGGTCGGGCGCCGAAAACCGGATCGAACCCGGCGGCAGCCAGCTCGACGACCGCATCCTCCGAGACTTGCAGGGTGATGCCCTTTTCCGAGAGCTGTTTGGCGACGCCCACCAGCATGCGGCGCGCCACTTCGCGGATTTCGTCCTCGGTCAGCGGGCGGAACAGGATGATGCCGTCGAAACGGTTCAGGAATTCCGGACGGAAATGCGGGCGCAGTTCCTTGTCCATGAGCTCCTGGCGCATGTCATCAAGCGTGCGGTTCTGGCGGATGCCGTCCTGGATGAACTGCGCGCCGGCGTTCGAGGTGGCAACCAGAACGACGTTCGTGAAATCCACGGTGCGTCCGGCGGCGTCGGTCAGCCGGCCGTCGTCCATCACCTGCAGGAAGGCGTTGAGCACTTCCGGGCTGGCCTTTTCGAGTTCGTCCAGGAGCAGCAGCGCGAACGGCCGCGTGCGCACCGCTTCCGTCAGCAAGCCGCCCTGCCCGGAGCCCGGCACGCCCACGAGCCGGTACATGGCTTGGGCGTCCTGGTATTCCGACATGTCGAGCCGGACCATGGCCTCTTCGCTGCCGAAGTAGGTTTCGGCCACGGTCTTGGCAAGTTCGGTTTTTCCGACGCCGGTCGGCCCCAGGAACAGGAAGTTGGCGATCGGCCGGTTGACGCTGCGCAGTTCGGCGCGGGCGCGGCGGATGGCGCGGGCCACGGCACTGACCGCTTCATCCTGGCCGACCATGCGGCGATGCATCTCTTCCTCCAGGTTCAGCAGCTTGGCACCCTCGTCCTGGGTCACGGCCGTCACCGGCACCTTGGCCTTTTCGGAAACGAGCGCGGCCACGTCGTCGCCGGTCACCACGGCCTTCTCGCCGCGGCTGCCGCGCACGGCGTTGGCCACTTCCTTCAGCACTTCGATGGCTTTCTCCGGCAGGGCGCGCTCATGCATGTAGCGCTCCGAGAGCACCACGGCTTTTTCCACGGCATCGTAGGAGAAATAGACTTTGTTCTGATGTTCGATGGCGCCGGCTTTGGCTTCCAAAATGCGGATGGCCGAATTGGTGTCCGGCTCGTCCACCGGGACGCGCTCAAAGGTCTGACCGACGGCCGAGCGCTGCACGGCCGCGGCGTCGTCTTCCGGCGTGGTCGTGGCGATGGCCAACAGGCCGTACTTCTGCAGCCCGTCGGCCACGACGTCGGACAAATCGATGCTCCGCCCTCCGCCGGCCGAAATGCCGATCAAACCGTGGATGTTGTGGATGGCGAGGACGACGTTGCCGGCGCGGCGTGCTTCGGCGAAGACGTTCTCCAGGCGCTCGGCCGCTTCGGACGGCGTGGCGCCGGCCACGACTTTGGGCACGGACAGCGCGATCAGCCGCTTGTCGGACAGGACCTGCGGCACGTCTTCTTCCACCATGCGCTGGGCGATGCCGAACAGCAGCGCCTCCTTGCCGGTACCGTGCGGGCCCACAAGCAGCACCGGCCGTCCGCCGCCTTCGAGCACGCGGAAGACGCGCGTCACCAAGTCGTCGCGCTCCACGAACGGCGGCAGGTATCCGGCCAGCGCGAACGACGTGAGGTCGTCGGACAGCCGGTCGAGGTAGGGCGTGGCCAAGGACGTCATGGCCCGGTTGACCGGACCTTTGGGCCGGAAGCTGGCGCGCTTCCGGCCGGCGTGCCAGCGCTCGCGCAATTCGGTGGCCACGCGGATCCAGGCCGCGGCGTTCTCCACCTTTTCCGGCGGGCAGGCCAGATCGAGGAAAATCTCCTGGACGATCCCGGCCGGACGGACCAGGGCGAGCAGCACCTCCGTCGGGCGGACGCGGCTCTGCCGGGCGCGCGAGGCTTCGAGATAGGCATCGAACAGGGCGCGCACCGCTTCCGGGGAAAAGCGCAGCGGACCGTCGGCGCCGGCTTCGCCGCCCAGCGCCCGTTCGATGCGCTCCTTCATCGGTGCGCCGCCGATGCTGAGACGCGCCATCAACAAGCCGATGGACGGCGTGGAGACGAGTCCGCCGAGCAGATGGATCGGCGCGACGCGGCCATGGCCGAATTTGGCGGCCAGCTCAAAGGCGGTTTCGACGGCCTCCACGGCCTCGGCCGTGTAGGTGCGGGCCACGTCGTCCTTTTTGGCGGCGGCGGCGCGTTCCACTTCGGACCATTCCACTTCCTGCGGCGCGTCGGCCTCGCCCTCGCCGTACTTCTGACGACGGACGACGCCGAAGGCCTCGGACTCTTTGACGATGCGATAGCCGAGATAGGCATCGGCCCACAAGGAGATCAGGAAGACGGTGGTGTACCAGCTCCCGGTCTTCAGCCAAAAGTCGGCGTTCAGGACGACCAGCGGGCCGCTGCTCAGCAGAAGCCAGCCGAAAAAGGCGGCGGCAACGACGCCGAACACGAGCAAGACGAAGTTCACGGCGCCGCGGACGGTCCGCTCGGCCCGGCGTTCCACGATGCTCAGACGGTCGATCGGCGTCCGCCACACCAGGTAGCGGTCGCCGACCTTGAGCGCGGCGCGGGAGAGTTCGGTGGACAGCATATCAACGCGGCGGCGATGCAAGCGCGGCGAACTGGAACACCAGGAGCGCCACCAGCGCCGGCGGGAACGCCACCCACACCACCGCAGCCACCACGATCAGCACCAGCGTGGCCAGATACCAGACGCCACGGACGATGATCTGGCCGAGACGCATGAAGAAGCTGATGATGCGGCCCCAGATGTCGGTCTGGCCGAACATCGGCACGAACAGGTTTTTGAGCCAGACGCCCAGCCCGATGGTGTGCCACTGGGCGCGTGCCTGCATCCCCAACCAGCCCAGGAACTTCAGGAAACCGGCCGTGTACCACCAGACTGGGAACGCCAAAGCGTCACCGACGAGGTCGAGGGCGACGAACCGCACGGCAGCCACGGCGGCATTCTGGGCCATATGGAGAAAGTGTAACAGAAAAAAAGTGCTGCCGCGATGCCTGCTGCTGCAGGCGGGCGGCGCTGCACATGGGCATCGCGCCGCCCTTTTCGCCGTCTCGACGCAAAGCAGTTTGCGTCTCGTTCCGGCGAAAAAAAGAAGAGCGCGTCTGCGCTCAGTTCGTCGCGGTGTCGGCTGCGCTGGTCACGACGACGTCGTCCTCGGCGAACAGCGGAATCACCTTGCCGCCCTCGACGCGCTGGCCGTACGGCGCTTCCGGGAACGGCCCATCCACGCGCTGCATGCCCAGACAGAGGTGCCAGCCGACCACGTCCTTGGCCCAGACGATGATGTTGCCATCCTCGTCCGTGCCGCGCACCGCGATCTGCAGGAAGCGGAAGGTCCGCGTCTTGTCTCCGTGCGTCGGGTGCCAACCGTACTCGTCGCGCGCCCAGAAGAGCGGCTGCCCGTCCACGATACGGATCGACGCGGTGTTGATCTCCAGGTTCGCCCCCATCGACCACCGTCCCTGTCGCCCCGCGCAATAGAGAGACGCGCCGACGAGCAGCATCTCCCGACCCTCCAGCCGCACCAGGTGCACGGTCTCTCCCGGCACGCGGCTGACCGGCTCCACCTCCGCGCCGATCGCCCGGAGCGCGCGGATCTCCGCACGCACCGCGCCCGGCAGCTTCCACCAGTCCCACACATCCAGGATCAGCAACGCCGCGCCGCCGATCACCCGGATCCCGAACAGTACGAGTCGTCCCACGATACCTCCTGCGTTGGTGCCGCGAACGTACCGATTTTTTGACGGACTGTCAACCGTTACAGCGCGCCGCGTTGGATGTCGGCGCGGATCCGGCGCATCAGCTCCTGGTAAAAATACACGTTGTGGATCGTGGCCAGACGCGCAGCGAGCGGTTCGTCCACGGAAAAGAGATGGCGCACGTAGGCGCGGGAATGGTTTTTGCAGGTGAAACAGCCGCAGGTCGCATCGACCGGCGCGGCATCGGTGGTGAACTGTTCGTTGGTGATGTGCAACAGTTCGTAAAAGTCGGGCGACTTTCCGAGCAGCGCGGCGTCCTTCCAGACGTAGAGCGTCCCGTGGCGGGCGTTGCGCGTCGGCAACACGCAATCAAACATGTCGCAGCCGCGCTTCACGTATTCCACGATCTCATGCGGCTGGCCGGCGCCCATCCAATAGCGCGGCTTGTCCTGCGGCAGGATGCCGTTCACGAGTTCGGTCAGGGCGTAACTCTCCGGGCGCGGCTCCCCCACCGACAGCCCGCCGTGGGCGTAGCCGTCAAAGCCGATCTTGATCAGCTCTTCGGCCGAGCGGCGGCGCAGGTTCGCAAACGTCGAACCCTGCACGATGCCGAACAATCTTCGTGTTCCCCGTTCGTGCTTGTCCCACCAGCTGCGCTGGCGCTTGGCCCAGCCGAGGGTGCGCTCCAGCGCCGCCGCGGCCTGTTGTTCCGTCACCGGAAAATCAACCAGGTCGTCCAAGATCATGGCGATGTCGGAACCGATGGCCTGCTGGACCTCCTGCGACTTTTCCGGGGTGAGCAGCTGCGGACTACCGTCGATGTGCGAACGGAAGACCACGCCGTCGTCGGAGACTTTGCGCATCGAGGCGAGCGACAGCACCTGATACCCGCCGGAGTCGGTCAGAATCGGTTTCTGCCAGCCCATCAGCCCGTGCGAGCCGCCCAGGGCGCGCAACGTCTCCACCCCCGGCCGCAGCATCAGGTGGTAAGTGTTGGAGAGGATGATCTGCGCACCCGCCGCCTCCAGATCCGGCACGTCGATCGTTTTGACCGCGCCCTTGGTGGCGATCGTCATGAAACACGGCGTTTCCACAACGCCGTGGGCGAGCGTCAGCGTGCCGGTGCGCGCCGCGCTGTTCTTTGAAGACGTACCGACCGCGAACATGGGGCGTGTATAGCACACGCCGCCGAAAACGTCACTTCTTCAGCTCCTGCAAATCCTTGAGCACTTCACCGGCGTGCCCGTCGGCTTTGACGTTCTCGTAGACTTTGGCGATCTTGCCCTCCGGGGTGATCAGGAACGAGGTACGGCGGATGCCGTTGAACGTGCGGCCCATGAACTTTTTCTCGCCCCACACGCCGTAATCCTGGACGGTCTTCTTATCGACGTCCGCGAGCAGCGTGAAGGGCAATGCGTACTTGTCTGCGAACTTCTTGTGGCTGGCCACGGAATCGGTACTCACCCCGAGCACGGTCAGATCGAGCGAACGAAATTGCGTGAAGTTGTCGCGTACGCCGCAGGCTTCCTTGGTACAGCCCGGCGTGTCGTCCTTCGGATAGAAGTACAGCAGGACCCAGGAACCGGCGTGTTCCTGGAGCGTGTGCGTCTCGCCCTTCTGGTCCTGCAGGGAAAAGGCGGGTGCGGGCTGACCGACGGAGGGCAAGGGCATGCTCAGGTGGTTACGCGACGATGGGTCATGCGGGCTGCGGCCACTTTAAAGAACGGCAACATCAGGTTCAAGACGAGCAGGATGACGACGAGCTTGGGGACGACGCGCTGTTCCGGAAAGAAGCGGTCGGCGATGTAGAGCGACAGCGTGAAGTTCATGTACACCATGCACAGCGCGATGGTGATGCGCTCCCCGACCGAACGCCAGTACACCATCCGGTAGGACAACCAGATCAGGAACGCCAGCCAGAAAAACGTGACGACCAGGATCCCGACCGTGCGCCCATCCACGGCGAGCGCGATGCCGCCGCCCGTGCCCGAGGCGGTCGTCTTGCTGACGATGGAGGCGATCAGCACGCCGAACACGACGACGGACGCGGTGCGCCAGACCGCGTCGCCCTTGGCGACGATCTTGGGGGCGACGCGCTGGAACGCGTAGGCGATGGCGAACGGGAGGATGATGGCCTCGGCCAGCGAGCGCAGCATGCCGAGCGCGTCGATCGGCACGCTCTGACCGACGCTGAGCTGCATCACGAGCGGAATCGTGAACGGCGCAAGCAGCGAAGTCACCAGCACGATGATCAACGCCAGCGACGTCTTGCCGCCGAAGAAGTCGGCGATGAGCGCGATGGTCATGCCGGTGGGGCCGGAAAGCGCGATCAGGAAGGCCAGCGCCCAATCCGGCGCGATGGGCGCGAGGGGAAAGTAGACGGCAGCCGGCAGCGCCACAAGCATGAAACCGGCGGTCAGGATGTGCATCTTCCAATCCACCGCGTACTCCTTGATGTCCTTCATGTTCACCCGCAGCGCCGACAAGAAGAAGATGATCTGCAGGAGCAGGGTGTTCCAGGGATGGAAGAATGCAAAGACGCCGGGCGCCATGAGCCCGGCGACGAGTCCGATCAGAACGATGCTGATCTGGTTTTCAGAAAAAAGGGTGCGAAGGTCTTTCATGGCTTAGCGCAAGGCGACTTCGCCGCCCGGCGCCACCAGATACTCTACCCGGTGCACCGGCACCATGCCGAGCGTGGCGATTTCCTCGGCCATGCCGGCCAGCGATTCCTTCTGGGCGAGTTCCACCTGCAACTTCTTGTTCCGTTCCTTCATGTCGGCCAAACGCGCCTCGGCCGCACGCAGCGCAAAACCCTGCGCAGCCACGACGTTGAGCTGGATCAGGTAGGCGACGCCGAGCGCGGCCACGAGGGTGGCCAGCACATACGGCAGGAAACGCCCGACATGCGGAAAAACCGCGGCGCGGGCGTGCGAGGCCGCGGGCGGGGCGATGACGGACTTGTCGCACGTTTGGAGGTAGCGGTTCATGAGATTTTTTCCGCGACGCGGAGCTTCGCGCTCCGGCTGCGGGGGTTTGTTTTGGTTTCGTTCGGCGTTGCAGTCAAAGGTTTCTTGGTGAGGATGGTGGCGCGGCCCTCCTGGGTCCAGCGCTGAAAGGCATGTTTGACGATGCGGTCTTCGAGGGAGTGGAAACTGATGACCGCGAGGCGTCCGCCGGGGGCGAGCAGCGTCAGGGCTGCCGCGAGTCCGCGGTCCAGGTTCTCCAGCTCGCCGTTCACGGCGATGCGCAGGGCCTGGAAGGTGCGGGTGGCGAAGTGGAGCTTGGCGCGGCGGTAGCCTGCAGGCACGGCCGAGCCGATGATCTCGACGAGCTGGGTCGTGGTCAGGATGCGTTGCTTCCGACGGCGCCGGACGATCGCTTTGGCGACGGCCAGGGCGTGCCGTTCCTCGCCGTACTCGCGCAGCAGCCGGGTCAGTTCGACCTCGGACATGCCGTTCACGAGTTCGGCCGCGGTCGTGTCCGCGTCCGGGGAAAACGTCATGCGCAACGGTTCGTCGCGCTTGAAGCTGAACCCCCTGCCGCTTTCCTCCAGCTGTTCGGAACGGATGCCGACGTCCAGCACGATGCCGGCCACGTCGCGGAAGCCGTGTGCGGCCGCGAGCTGCGCCATGTCGGCGTAGTTCCCGGCGGCGATGACCGTCCGCTTCTCGAACGGCTTGAGCCGTTCGGCGGCGGCGCGGCGGGCGTCCGGATCCAGGTCGATCCCGAGCAGCCGGCCGTCCGGAGCGGTCTGCTTCAGGATGGCGGCGGCGTGTCCCCCGTCTCCGAGCGTGCCGTCGATGGCATCGTCACCCGGATCGAGCGCCAAGCCGTCAAGCACCTCGGCGAGGAGCACGGGGAGATGCGCCATATCAGACGCCCAGGTCTCCGAGCTTCTCGGCGATGTCGCCGGCGGCAGCTTCGGTGGACTTCCGGTACGTGGCCCAGGCAGCCGTGTCCCAGACTTCCAATCGGTTGTAGAGCCCGGCAACCACGACCTCCTTGCCGAGACTTGCGTACGCACGCAGGTACTCGGGAACGAGGATGCGGCCTTGCTTGTCCGGCACCACGTCCATGGCGCCGGACAAGAGCAAACGGGCAAACGCGCGGGTGTTGGCTTGGGAGGTCGGCAGCGCGGCCAGTTTCTTGGCGAGCGTTTCCCACTCGGCCTTTGGGTATAGAGAGAGACAAGCATCGATCCCTCTGGTGACCACCAGGCCTTTGGCAAGACGCGCACGGAACTTGACCGGCACTGCGAGCCGGCCCTTGTCGTCCATGGCGTGCTGATATTCGCCAATAAACATAAGAGGCCGTCCTCGCATTCGACCTGTTCCCCATTTACACCCACTGACCCCCATTTTACACCACAACTCCCCCACCTTCAACCCCGTTCCCCCACTCGGCTGTGGATAACAAAAGCGCCCCCCGGATAAGGGGCGCATGTTGGTTCAATCAGGTACGTTTTCCCCGCAGCTTCCTGTGGTAGCCGATGGCAAAGCGATGGGCCTCGTCGCGCAGCCGCTGGAGGATGACCTTGTACTGCTCCACGACGCGGCCGAGCTCGAGCGCGTCCTTGGGATAGATCAGACGATCCTGCTTGCGATCGAAGCCCTTGGCGATACCGACGACCGGAATCGTCAGTTTTTTCTCGCGGAGGATCTCTTTGGCGATGTTCACCTGCCCCCAACCGCCGTCGATCATGATTAAATCTGGTAATGCCCATCCATCCTGTAGGGGCGCACCGATGTGTGCGCCCGGGCCGACACGTCGGTCGGCCCCTACGGCTGTTGCCCGGGCGAAGCGGCGGCGCAGCACTTCGGCCAGCATGGCGTAGTCGTTCGCGCCTTTGACGGTTTTGATCTTGAACTTGCGGTACTCCGACTTCTTCGGCTCGCCGTCCTCAAAGACGACCATCGAGCCGACGGCCGAGGTGCCGGAGATGTTGGAAATGTCGTAGCCCTCGATGCGACCGAAGATGTTGATGGGCAGATCGTGCTGGCGCGGATGGCCGAACATGCCGCCTTCGTCGCGGGACAGCACGGCGATGTCATTGATGTGGCGCAGCGCGTAGAGCTGGCGCTTGGCCTTCTCGGCGTCCTCGTAGCGCTCTTCGGCCGCGGCCTTTTTCATGTCACGTTCCAATGCGCGCTCCACCCGTTCCGTCTTGCCTTCGAAAAACAGGATGAGCCGGCGGATGATCTTGGCGTAGTCGCGCTTCGAGATGGCGCCGACGCACACCCCAGGGCAGGCGCCGATGTGGTAGTCGAAGCACGGCCGGCCGCGGACCCCTCTTGGTCCCCCCTTGACAAGGGGGGAAGTTGGCGGGGGTTCGCACGTACTCCACGGAATGAACTTGCGCACCAGCTTCAGCGCCGCGCGCAACGCCGCCGGCTGCAGGTACGGACCGAACACCGCCTTGTACCGCCGTTTCCCTTCCCGCTCCAACTCATGTCCGCGTACGAACAGCGGCTTGGGATACGGATCGTTGCTGATTGCCAAATACAGGAAGGACTTGTCGTCCTTCTGCATGATGTTGTACTTCGGCAAGTGCTTCTTGATGAGATTGGCCTCGAGGATCAACGCCTCCAGGACGTTGCGCGTCGGTTGCACCTCGATCCGGTCGACTGCAGCAATCAGGTCGGCCACCTGGTAGCGGCTGATCTGTTCCTGGATGCGCCAATACGAAGTGACCCGCCGCTTGAGCGAGGTGGCTTTGCCGACGTAGATGACCCGCCCGCCGGCGTCCCTCATCAGGTAGACGCCGGGCTTTTCCGGCAGGCCGCCGGCCGGGAGTTGTACGCGATCGGGAATTGACATGCCTCGCTTTTCATGATAGCACGGGGGCGGAGGTCCGGATGAACCTGTACGACTACTGCCGCGCCTTGGCGCGGCACGCCGACCAGCGCGTCGGCGTGGCCGTCTGCAAAGACCTGGTCGAAGAGCACGCTCCCGTCCTCAACCGCGTGCTCAACGAAAACGAGTTCCGTGCGGCGTTCCATCGGATGCTGCAGACGTTCGCCCCGCACGAGGAGGTGGCGCTGATCTCGGTGCCGTTCTCGAGCCGGTCCATGGCGCAGTTCCTGGTGGTCGACGTCGTGACCTGCGGATACAGGATTCCGCGCGATGTCTGGCAACAGAGCCCGGTGCTCCAGAGCCACCTGGCCGCGGCCATGCGGCACCTGACGGCCGACCTGTGCAGCGGCGCCGCACCCAGGAATTGGGAGCGGCCCGCGACCCGGGCCCCGAAGCTCACGGACCAGGAGAACGCCTGCTTGCAGTGGGGCAACATCACAGGCGATGCGGCCTACATCATGGCCCTCGCCGACCGGCTGCGCTCGCTGCGCACCACGGCCGACCGCCAGACGGTCCTCGAAGCGATCCGCGACGACATCGTGGACCTGCCCGAGGTGACGCTCGACGACTTCGCGAGGCGGCTCAAGACGTACGCCGCCGTCCCCGCCGCCAAGGCTTGAGCCTTGACCGGCGGTTCTTTTTTTGGTAGAGCGGAAGCGGAGGAGGAGCAATGACCGACGATGTCGTAAAGTTGTTCCGACACATGGTCGCTGTCTGGGGCCGCTGCATGTCGGAACCGTCCGGCGTACGGGAAATCGCGGATTTCCTGCGCGGGCGTCCGGACGAAGATCAGAAGCAGATCGCCGCAGCGTTGATGCGCGAGGCGGTCGAACAGACACGGGCACTGGCCGCGCCGGATCACGAGACGTCCCGTTGGGGACAGACGATGATGGACCCCTTGCACATCATCGCTTTGGCTGACTTCCTTGAAGCGAAACCGGAAGCCGAGCAAAAGACGATCATCGAACTCATCCGCAAACGCAACGCGGATGTCAGGGAGGTCATGTCGTACGAGCTGTTCCAGTCGCTGTTGCGCAGCGCCGCCAACTGACCGTCGGCGGCTTTCTTTTCCTGCTGGCGCGCCTTGACATCGCGGCCTTCCGGTGGTATTCCGTCTGCAGGAGGTGTCATGAACCTGTTGACCTTCGCCGAGCAGCTCGCCAAGGAGCTGGACCGGCAAGTCGGCGTCCCGTTCGCGATGGAGACGGTCGAGGAGGAACGCGACCTGCTTCGCGGCAGGACGACCGAGTCCGCGGTCCGCTCGGCCATCAAGGAGACCGCTGTCTGCATGGGCCTGCGGGCGCCGCGCATGGCGCGGTCGGCGACGCCCGCGTACGTGGCCGGTCACGTCATCGGCATCGTCCGACGACTGCATCCGGACTGGCACAAGCGCTCGAAGGCGAGCCACCTCCGCCACCTCGGCCGGTGCCCGAACTGCCGCGAGAGCGTGCGCAGCGTGCAATCGACGCTGCAGCACGTGCTGACCGGCCAGCACCCCGCCCGGACCCCGGAGACGTCGCGCGAGGAACCGGTCGTCGGGCTGCTCCGCGACGTACTCGGCCAGGTCGAGTCGGACATGATCCATTGGGCTTCGCTCATGGCCGACCCGGAGATCATCGTGGTCGTCGGTACGGAGCTTGCGCAGAGCCCCAAGGAGCAGCGCGAGCGACTGCTCCGTCGGGTCATCAAGAACTCGTTGTCCCGGCACGACCCGCCGGACGCGGAGGGCCTCCGCGACATCATCCGCGTCGCGCGCGCGGACATCGTCGGCGCGCAGCCGAACTGATCCCCACGGGGATCTCTTTTTTTTCCGAGTCAGCCGGTGTGCGACTCCGGCACTTTGGGTCGTCGACCAACAATGAGAAGCGTGTTCACCGCCGCTACGATCGCCAGGTAGAGAACCATCAATGGGAACGCCACGATCGCTCGCAGCATGATCGCTAACTTCCATTGCCGAAGATACCTGTCTTTATCGCACGTATGATACAGACCGCCCGGAGCACTGCAGCGGTAGTCTTCTTCACCGACCCACGAACCCTTCCCATCAATTGTTTTTGGATCAAACCGTCCGGGGAGACCTGAGTGGAATTGCAGAGCCGTCACTCCTCCGAAGATTGCCCAAAAGACGAAGAAAGCAATGATCAGTGGCCGTGCGTACACCTGGTGATCTGACTGTCTAGACATATCAGAACCTGCGTGATTGTTTCCGCAGGGACTTTTTGAGGTACTGGCCGGTGTAGGATTTGGGGTTCTTGGCGATTTCTTCCGGCGTGCCGGTGGCGATCACGGTACCGCCCTTGTCTCCCCCTTCCGGCCCCATGTCGATCAGGTAGTCGGCGCACTTGATGACGTCCAGGTTGTGCTCGATGACGATGACCGAGTTACCGGTCGCGACCAGGCGGTTCAAGACGTCGATCAGCCGCTTCACGTCCTCGAAGTGCAGGCCGACCGTGGGCTCGTCGAGCAGGTAGATGGTCCTGCCGGTTTGCCGCTTGGCGAGTTCGGACGACAGTTTGACGCGCTGCGCTTCGCCGCCGGAGAGCGTTGTGGCGCTCTGGCCGAGCTCCAGGTAATCGAGCCCGACTTCGGCCAGCATCTTCAGCTTGTCGTGGATCCAGGGGATGTCGCGGAAAAAGACGTCGGCGTCTTCCACGGTCATGGTCAGGATGTCGTGGATGTTCTTGCCTTTGTAGGTCACTTCGAGCGTCTCGCGGTCGAAGCGCCGGCCGCGGCAGACTTCGCACTGCACGTAGACCGTCGGCAGGAAATGCATCTCGATGGCGATCTGGCCGTTGCCCTCGCAGTTCTCGCAACGGCCGCCGGGCACGTTGAAGCTGAAGCGGCCGGGCTTGTAGCCGCGCACTTTGGCTTCCGGCGTTTCGGCGAACAGCTCGCGGATGTGCGTCCAGGCGCCGGTGTAGGTGGCCGGGTTGGAGCGCGGCGTGCGGCCGATCGGCGACTGGTCGATGTCCACGACCTTGTCGAGCCACTCGAGCCCGATGATGGCCTTCTGTTTGCCGACCTTGAGCGAGGCGCCGTTCAGCTTGTTGGCCAGCGCCGGATAGAGCGTGTCGTTCATGAGCGACGACTTGCCGGAACCGGAGACGCCGGTGATGCAGACCATGCGCTTGAGCGGGATCTGGACGTCGACGCCGCGCAGGTTGTTCTCCGACGCGCCGACGATCTTGATGGATTCGCGCGAGGAGATGCGGCGCTTCTCCGGAACAGGCACCTTCTCGTCGCCGCGCAGGTAGGCGCAGGTCAGCGATTTCTTGTCTTCCAGGATCTTCGGCATCGGTCCGGCGGCCACCACGTGCCCGCCGTGCTTGCCCGCACCCGGCCCGAAATCCACCAGCCAGTCGGCGGCACGGATGGTGTCCTCGTCGTGTTCGACGACGATGACCGTATTCCCCAAATCGCGCAGCTGCTTGAGCGTGTCCACCAGCCGTTCGTTGTCGCGCTGATGCAGGCCGATGGTCGGCTCGTCGAGCACGTACAGCGCGCCCACGAGCCGCGAGCCGATCTGCGAGGCCAGGCGGATGCGCTGCGCTTCGCCGCCGGACAGCGTCCCGGCCTGGCGGTTCAACGTCAGGTAGTCGAGACCGACATCGAGCATGAACGAAATGCGGTTGACCACTTCCTTCATCACAGACTCGGCGATTTCCTTCTCCGTCGGCGTCATCTCCAAGCCGAGGAAAAAATCAGCAGCCTTGGCGATCGACATTTCCGCCAGCTCCACGATGTTTTTGCCGCCGACGAAGACGTGCAGCGCTTCGAGACGCAGCCGCTTGCCGTGGCACTTCGGGCAGACCACGTCCGAGAAGAGCGATTCGGTGCCGAGCCCGTGGCACAATTCGCAGGCGCCGTACGGACTGTTGAACGAGAAAAGGCGCGGCTCGATGTCCGGGAAGGAGAAGCCGTCGTTGGGGCAGGAGAATTTGGCGCTCATGACCTGCTCCGAACCGTCGTCGTAGATCACGCCGGCCACCTGGTTGGCGCGGTCGAGCGCGATCTCGAGCGCCTCGGCGACGCGGCCGCGGAAGGCCTTGTTGCCCTCAAGCGGCCAGCCGAGCGGAATGCGGTCGACGACGAGCTCGATGGTGTGCTGCTTGAAACGGCTGAGCACGAGGCGGCCGCGCAGCGAGCGCAGTTTGCCGTCGACGCGGACCTCGCCGAAGCCGGCGTTGTACAGGTCGTACAGCAGCTGGTGGTACTCCCCTTTTCGGCCGCGCACCACCGGAGCCAGGATCACCACTTCGTCCGTCTTCTTGCCCGGTTTGTCGCCACCATGGATTTCGATCTCGCGTTTGACGATGCGGTCGGTCATTTCCTCGACCGTCATCTTCTTGATCGGCTCGTCGTCGAGCGGACAGCGCGGCTGGCCGATGCGGGCGAACAACACGCGCAGGTAATCGTAAATTTCGGTGATGGTCGCGACCGTGGAGCGCGGATTGGCGCTGTGCGCTTTCTGGTCGATGGAAATGGCCGGCGACAGCCCTTCGATTTCATCCACGTCCGGCTTGTCCATCTGGCCCAGGAACTGGCGGGCGTAGGCGGACAGCGATTCCACGTAGCGGCGCTGGCCTTCCGCGAAAATCGTATCGAACGCCAAAGAAGACTTCCCCGATCCGGAGAGGCCGGTAAATACCACCATCTTGCCGCGCGGCAATTCCAGGTTGATGTTCTTCAAGTTGTGCTCGCGCGCGCCTTTGATGACGATCTTGTCCTGCATGTCAATGCGTTATTTCCTTCCAGGCCTCCCAGGCAGGACTCGTCGTTTGCCCGGCGCCGAGCAAACCGGCCGAGCCGAACGGACGGGGCGCGGCGGCCTGATCGTAGAGGAACGACCAGACGACAAAGCGCGGATCCGCGCCGCCGACGAGTTCCGGCAGACGCCGCACGTAGTCGGCGGCCTCCTTGGCATCGCTCTCCCAGCCGCCACCCGCACCCTGGCGGAACCAGCCGGTTTCCGTCACCGCGATGCGCTTGTTGGTGTGCGAACGGACCTGCGAAAAGTAATCGGCAGGAATGTCGGACGGTTCCTTGAAGGCCAGCGCCGGATAGAACGTGAAGGCAATCAGGTCGGCGTCCGGAAACAGCGCCAACAGCTCCCACTGCGCTTTGGAGGGATCGTCCTTGCCGCCATAGAGCCCGCCGCGCCGGCCGAGCAGCCACTCGTACTGGAATACCGGGAAGACCTGCGCGTCCGGTGCCGACTGCTTCACCGCAGCGCGCGTCTCCGTGAACAATTCCGCGAACGACCGCAGCGTCTTGTCGTCGTACTCGCGGTTGATCTCGTTGCCGAGTCCGATGAAGTCCGGTTTCCGTTCCTTAGCGAACGCCACAACGGCATCGCGGAATGCCGCGCGCTGGACCGGATTGGCGATCTCAGCCGGCGTCGGCTGGGTGACGATGGCGATGGCCAACCCCTGCCGTCGCCCCTCCTGCGCCACCACGTGCGGCGCGCCCGCGGGCTGCGTCAGGTCCTGCCAGCGTCCGCCCCAGGTCAGCAGGCCGCCCGCTTCTTTGGCTTTGGCAAAGAACGCCGGGAAGTCGGTGGCGGAGAAGCTCGCCGGTGACAGCGACACGCCCCACAGCGTCCCCTGCGGCAACGACGAAGCCGGCGCGCATCCGGCGCCGAGCAGAAGCACTGCAAAGATTGTTGTGACGATGCCTTTCATGCAAATTCTGTCATCCTGAGCGGAGCGAAGGATCATTCCAGCGACCGCTCGGGTTTAAATCGTTCCATTGAGGGTTCACACCATCAATGAGCACGTTCTTACGTTTCCGTGTCCAACCCTTGAGCTGCTTTTCGCGCTCGACGGCCGATCGAATGTCGTTTGTTTCCTCGAAATGGATGAGTTTCGATAGATTGTACTTCGCCGTGAAGCCGGGCACGAGCTTCTGACGATGCTCCTCGATTCGACGTGTCAGATCATTCGTAACGCCGATGTACAGCACCGAGTTCAAATCGTTCGTCAGGATGTAGACCCAGTATGTGCTCATGTCAAGACCCGTGAACGGGGCTAGCAGGATTCTTCGCTTCACTCAGAATGACAGTTACTCAATCTCGGGAGAAAAGTCTACTTGATGCTCGGGGATTCCGAGCGACATTCCGTACGCTTTCACCAGGTCGTACTCTTCCGGTTTCGATCGATTGATTCTGAATATCCTCCCCGGAAAGATGATGACGTGCGTCGTCGGATTCTTGAAGTCCGCGTACCAGCTCGATGGATCCGAAATGAGCGACGTAGACAGCTTCTGCACGACTTTTTCCGCCTTATCTTCTGCAATCTCAACCGTATGCAGGGTCCACTGTTTCAGCCAGGGTGTCTGGTGCGAATCCGTAACCTGTTCGATGTTCGTTTCCAAAATATCGACGTCATTCAAGACTGAAGGTTCGCGCAGACTTTCCTCGATGATAATTCCCTTGTACATAAACGTTGATCATTACTGTCATCCTGAGCGGAGCGAAGGATCCTACCTGTTCTTGTCTGAGCTCCGACAAGAGCTGGCAGGATTCTTCGGTTGCCACCTCAGAATGACAGTAACTAATCATAATTTCTTCTTGTTCTTGTCCGGCACGGTCAGCTTCTTGCGCAGCGCCTTCACTTCGTCGCGCAACACCGCGGCCAATTCGAACTGTAGCTCCTTGGCCGCCTCGCGCATCTGTTTTTCCTTTTCCTTGATGAGCTCCTCCGGTGACTTGGACGAGGCCTGCGCTTCGAGCGCCAACGCCTTGGCGGCCAGGTCTTCTTCCTTCTTGCGGACAAAACCTTCCGTGATGTCCTTGATGCGCTTTTTGACGGTGTGCGGCGTGATGCCGTGTTCCTCGTTGTAGGCCGTCTGCAAAGCGCGGCGGCGGGTGATTTCATCGAGCGCGCGGCGCATCGAGCCGGTCACTTCGTCCGCATACATCAGCACCACCCCGCTGACGTTGCGGGCGGCGCGTCCCGCGGTTTGCATGAGCGACGTTTCCGAACGCAGGAAGCCTTCCTTGTCGGCGTCGAGGATGGCGACGAGCGTCACTTCCGGCAGGTCGAGCCCTTCGCGCAGCAGGTTCACGCCCACCAGCACGTCGAAGGTCCCCTTCCGGAAGTCGGTCAGAAGCGCAATGCGCTGCAAGGTGTCGACGTCACTGTGCAAGTACTTGGCTTTGACTTTCTCGCGTTCCGTGAGGTATTCGGTCAGGTCCTCCGCCATCTTCTTGGTCAGCGTCGTCACCATGACGCGCTCCTGTTTGTCGACGCGGGTGCGGATCTCGCCAATCAGGTCTTCGACCTGGCTCTTGGTCTTTCCCTTCACGCCCGTCACCGGACGCACGTCGACCGCCGGATCGATCAAACCGGTCGGACGGATGATCTGCTCCACGATCTGCTCCGAGACTTTGCGTTCGTAGACGCCCGGCGTGGCCGACATGAAAATCACCTGTCCGACGCGCTGTTCGAATTCATCCGCCTTGAGCGGCCGGTTGTCGGCGGCCAGCGGCAGGCGGAAGCCGTACTCGATCAGGGTGCGCTTGCGGCTGGCATCGCCCTCGTACATGCCGCCGATCTGGGAGACCGTGACGTGCGATTCGTCGATGACCGTCAGGAAATCTTTCGGGAAGTAGGACAAGAGCGTGTCCGGCGGCTGGCCCGGCGCGCGTCCGTCAAAGGCGCGGCTGTAATTTTCGATGCCGTGGCAGAAACCGATGTTCTCGATCATCTCCAAATCGAACTTGGTGCGGCGTTCCAGCCGCTCGGCCTCGAGCAGTTTGCCTTCCTTCTCGAATTTCTTGAGCTGGCTGTCCAACTCGGTGCGGATCTCCTTGATGGCACGCTGCCGCTCCGGGCCGGTCGTCATGTAGTGCTTGGCCGGGAAGATCCAGACGTCCTCGATGCTGTCCTTGGTCTTGCGCGTCACCGGATCGATCATCAAAATCTCCGTGACCTGGCCGGAGCGCGACATGATGCGGTAGACGATCTCTTCATTGGCGGGCATGACGTCGATCGTCTCCCCGACCGCGCGGAAGCTGCCGCGGACGAGGTCGGCCGTGGTGCGCGTGAATTGCATCTCGATCAGCCGGCGCAGCACGTCGCTGCGTCCGGCCTTGCCGCCGCGCACGATGTGCAGCGTGCTCCCCTCATAGTTCTGCGGACTGCCGAGACCGTAAATGCAGGAGACCGAGGCCACGATGATGACGTCGCGGCGCGTGAGAATCGCCTGCGTCGCGGCATGGCGCAGCCGGTCGATCTCTTCGTTGATCATGGCTTCCTTCTCGATGTAGGTGTCGGTGCGCGGCAAATACGCTTCCGGCTGGTAGTAGTCGTAGTACGACACGAAGTATTCCACGGCGTTCTTGGGGAAGAACTCGCGGAACTCGTTGCAGAGTTGCGCGGCCAGCGTTTTGTTGTGGGCGATCACCAAGGTCGGCCGCTTTACCTGGGCGATGACGTTGGCCATGGTGAAGGTTTTGCCGGAGCCGGTGACGCCCAAAAGCGTCTGGTAGCGGTGGCCCTTTTGGATGCTCTCAACCAACCCGGCAATGGCTTTGGGCTGGTCTCCTGCGGGTTTGTACTCGGTGGAAATCTTGAAATCCATACCAAAAATCAGCCCGCGCGGGCGTCCTCCCTGGCCCACTGGGGATTTCTCCTACCCTAGCACAGCCCCTGAATAAAAAGAACGGACAGCGCGATCAGCTGTCCGCGGGCGGGGGCGGATCGGTATCCGATTCCCGCTCGACCGTCGTGACCTCGCCGTCCTCGACCTCCATGACGTCGTTCTCGTCGGCCAGCGGCTCGTCGTCGAGGCCGTCGTCCTCCTCGGGCGCCGATTCGTAGATCAGCTCGGGGCCCATCGAGACGCGCGCCGGACGCTCCGAAGCGCGGGTCAAACGGGTGACGATCTCCTGCATCCGTTCGGCGGTGAGCTCGCCGCGCCCGTTGGCGCGGGCCAGCCGGATGACCAGCTCGACCTTGATGAGGTCACCGTCCTCGTCCGTGGCCGGCAGATCCGGCAGCGGATCGTTGAATCCGGCGCAGATCTCCCGGGCCGTCGCGTCGCTCAGCCGTTCGTTCATCCGGGCGCGGGCGATCTTGACGATGAAGTCCTCGAACTGCGTGTCGGCCGTGGATCCGGCCATGATGCCTCCAGACAGGCGATGGTACGCCTGCTCCCTCGGTACCGCAAAAAGAGCCACGCGTCAAGAGTTGGGATAAAAAAGAGACCGCCTCTGTCCCGAGGGACGTCAGCGGTCGAACTTCACCTCCCGCACGGGAAGCGGCTCGTCACCGGTACCGCGCTCGTGGGCGCGCACGAAGGTCTCGTGCTCGCCGAGAGCGATGCCGTGCTCCGCAGCGAGAGCAACCGCCCTTAGAGACGGATGATAGCTCTTTGGCAGCTGACGGACGAACCAGGTCACGCCGTGCCGCCGCACCGTGCGGAGCGGCTGCTCGATCGAACCAGCGTCGCTCGGAGGACGCTGGATCCGAGGCATCACGGTCGCCGCCAGACGCGCCGTGATTGCTTCGGGGATGCCCCCGCCGGCGGCCAGCTCCCGCTCAAGAGCGTCTACGGGCGGCAGAGCATCCGCAACGGACACCGGCACCACCAGGTCGTGCACGCGGGTGAGCAACAGCAGTCGCCAAAGAGGGTAGGCCTTATGGAGACCGTTCGCCTCACAGACCTCGCGGACTCCCACCTGGGAGAACCCCATGGAGAGATGGCCATCGAGACCCAGGTTCCACAGCGACCATGTCACGACGTCCTCTCCCCACGACCATACACGATCCGCGCAAACAGGCTGGCCGTGAAGCTCGAGCGAGTTCGCCGCGCGCGGCCGTGCATTTCGAGCCCGACGCATGTCGCAGGAGAAGATGAGACAGCAGGTTCGCTCGCCGAAGCGATCGTTCACCCACTCGTTCCCTCCGTCGTCCTGTTCCGCGAATGCGATGACGTCGTTGGGGGGCACGAGAAGGTCAGAGTGAGAGTAGCACGCCTTCACGCCGGTGCGGCGCTCCAGACGAATCTTCTCCCACATGGCGTCCCCCCACTGGTTCAGCTCGTCCATGTCCAGACGTTCGGCACGCGCCTCGACGACCTGTGCGAGCCTGATGGTCTCGAGCAGCCGAGACGGGATGCGGATCACCCCGTCAAGGAACCTCATGTCGACGCCGTCCAAACCTGCATTGAAGTGCGCGCCCAGCCCGGCATCTGTGGTGAGCATCACCTCACGGATGTTGAGATCCGGACCCGCAGGCAGACCAAGATCTCCGAACTGTCCGCGGAGAAAGCCCTCCAGCGCATCTGCGCGGAAGCGCATCATCGCGCGCGTCTCGACCTGCTCCATCAGGCGATCGACGTGATGATACTCCGGCTTGTACGGCGCCTGGAGATCAGCGAAGTCTCCGAACTTGCGCTGAACCCCCAAGTAGAGCTTCCACATCAGCGCAGCGGTCGCACGGGGTTCAGAGCGGACCACGAGCGGAAGAAGCGCGTTCGTGAGCTGGCGCTCGGCCACACTATCGTACTTTCCCTTGACCGAACGGTGGATCCTGGTGACCAGCGTGCTCGGCAAGGACATGATGAACTTGCTCGCCACGAGTCTTCGCATGGACATTTTCCACCTCCAATTTGTGGGTCCACGCGCGTATGCCTAACATTTTTTCAGGTTCCTGTCAACCATCCCGTCAACCGTTGACAGGAAGCCTGTTTTCGGCTTTACTACGCCCTCGTTCATTAACAACCGAGCGGAAGAAAGGATCGGAATCTCGATGAACCAGGTCAAGGGAAAGCGACACATGCTGGCGCTCATCGCCGGCAGCCGTCTCTCCCCCGAGGAAAAGCGTTCGTTCATCAACGAGCTGCTCGTCTCGGGCGAGGTCACGGAACACGATGTCGCGGAGATCATGGCCGGCGACATCGAGAAGAACCTGGACAGCTACGCCGAGGTGATCCGCAGCGACGAGGTCCTGCGGTTCCTGTGGGAACGGTTCCGCGACCGCCCCGCATACCTCGCCCGTGCGCTCGTCCAGGCGCGTCCGGAGATCTTCTACTGCTACGGCTTCGCCTTCCGCCTGTCGCTCAAGCTGCGGGCGGATCTCGGCATCGTTTGGGTGCCGCCGCGGCACCCGGGCGCAGGCGGGGGTGGAAGCGCACCCGATGCGCCCCTCGCCGGCCTGCCGCAGGCCGTGGAGCAAAATATCTTCGGTCTCGAAGTGGAGTGCCGCTTCCGCGAACACCTTTACTTCTTCAACCGGAGCTTCGACGAAGGGCTCTCGCTCCTCGACGAGGAAATCTCCCGCGCGCAGACCGGCCACGAGCGGCGCGTCCTGCGTGCCGCGCGGAAGCTGGCGGCGGATCTGATCAAGATGCCGCTGCCGGGGGTACGGACCGAGTTCAACGGTTCGCCGTTCCCCGGGCTCCACGTGCGCTGGTGGCTCGACGCCGCCCGCACGCGGCCGCGGCTGCTCAACATGGGCGACACCGGAAGCTACAAGACGTCCTTCGCGGCCATCGCGATGCGCGTCTTCGGCTGCAAGCGGACGCTCGTGCTGTGCGCCCCCCACGCGCGCGAGAACTGGCAGCGCGAGCTGCTGGGGTACTTCACGGCCGAGGACGAGCCGTCGGTGCGCGTCGTCGAGAACCGCAAGGATCTCGACCTCGACACCGGCGAAGAGTTCACGATCGTCGGCTACTCCGCGCTGGTCCACGAGGAGACCGTCACCTCGCTCTGTGCGGGCGGCTACGACGGACTCATCCAGGACGAGTGCCAGTACGGGAAGAGCATCGGCACCGGAGCGGCCAAGAGGGCCCTGGCGACGCTGCGGCTCACCCGGGAGCTGCCGCTGAAGCGCTTCACCGCGCTCTCGGCGACGCCCTGGGAAAACCGCCCGGAGGAGATCGCCGCGCTGGCCGTGGCGCTCCGTCCGGAGCTGTTCTCGACGCCGGAGAGCTTCCTGGCCAGCGGCGCGGCAAAGAACCCGCGTTTGCTGCGCGAGCTCTTCAGCGAGCAGATCCTGGAGATCGAGCTGCGCGAGGTCACCGACCTCCCGCCGATCACTCCAAGGCCCTGGGAAGACCTGTTCGGCGCCGTGCCGGTGCAGCCCTTCCCGCGCCACCGGGCCATCTACGCCCGCGTCCATGACGACGAGAGCGAAAAGCTGCGTCCCGCCGAGAAGGCGCTGCGCCTTCTCCTGGCAGCGACGCATCCGCCGCTCCTCGCCGGACGGGTCACCTGGCCCACCCACGCGATGGAGCCGCTCAAGGACTGGCGGGTGTCCACCAAGCTGGACTGGCTGAAGCGCTTCATCACGGAGCGCATCGCCACCCAGAAGATCGTCATCGGCTCGGGGCTGTATGCCGAAGGCATCACCCGCATGAGCAGCGAGGACGATGAGACGCCGTGGGTCGCGCAGCAGCTCAGGACCTGGTTCGGCAAGGACCAGGTGCTGGTGCTCGACGGGACGGTCGGTCTGCACGGTAGTGCCGGCGAGGCGAGCCCCCGCGAGTTACTGATCCGGCGCTGGCGGACGGATCCGGACGCCCGGATCCTCCTCGTCTCTATGCAGGCCTGTCCGGACTCGGTGAACCTCACCGTCGGGCGCCTGCCCGGCGTGGAGCGGCTCGCCATCACCGCGCTGTCCTTCGGATGGAAGCCGTGGAAACAGTTCCTCGGCCGCTTCTGGAGGCAGGGGCAGGGCGTTCCGGTCGAGTACCGCGTGCCGGTGCTGGTCGGAACGATCGACGACGATCTGCTGCGGCTGAACCGCGCGAAGTGGCATGCCCAGCAGCTCTTCCGAGCGCTGGTGCCGGTCACGGACCGCGAGCTCGCCTACCTGCGGATCGACGCCGGCGACGCCATGCGGGAACTCCTGCGTGACGCCTTCGAGCACGTCAACATGATCGCCGCGATGCTCCGCGGTCGGGGCGAGGACGGATGCGACCGGGTCTACGGCGGTGCCTACGGCGCCACCTCGAGAGCCGAAGCGTTCGCCCGTCACTTCGTGGAGATCGAGGACTTCGCGACGTCCGGCCACGTCGCGCGGTTCCAGAAGACCGTGATTGACCGCATGACTGCAGTCGGCATGGTCGATCCGGACCGGATCCTCGACGGCGGCTGCGGTCCGCTGACGCTCGAGCGCCGGCTGAACGCGCCGGTGCACGGGATCGACATGAACCCCCACATGATCGAACTCGGGAAGGCCTTGTCCCCGCATCAGGGGAAGAACGCCTCCGTCGGACGGCTCTCCGCGATGCCTAAGATGTGGAAGCATGCCTTCCACCTCGTGTGCGCGTCGCTCGTCCTCGACTTCTCCAGCATCGACGCTGGCGGGGCGGACGGTCCGGAGCGGCTGCGGATCCTGCGCGAACTCGTCCGCGTCGCCCATCCTCACGGGATGATCTGGCTGACCTGGAACGAGAGCACGCACACCGACCAGACGCTCGCCGCCTGGAGCGACGCGATTGCCCGCACGGGTATGTCGCTCGTCCCCGGGCTGTGCGGACTGGTGCGCGCCACCGACCATCGCGAACAGCCGTTCGCCTTCTGGTCGCTGGCGTTCTCACCGAACGGCCTCGAGCCGCGTTTCCCGCGCGTGGACGATTTCCGGTTCGCCTTCGAACTGGAGCGCGTCCGCAGGAAGCGCGGCGGAAACGGAAACGGAGGGACGCCGCCCAAGAAGCGGCGAATCCAGCACGAGCGCTTCGAGGTCCTCACCGCCGACGGCGCGGTGACGGATGCCGAAGCCTCGCGGCAGTCCATCCTGCGGGAGGTCAGCAGGTGGGCGGCGCAGGGCGTGCGCGACCGCCGTCTCGGCCGGGACGCCTCGATACTCCTCGAGGAACTCGGCAGCGACTGGCGCGTCTTGCGCCGGCTCCACGAGCTTGGCATCATCCAGGTCTGAACGGCCTGGGACGGACTTCGGTCCGTCTCTTTTTTTATCATTGACAGTTCGCTTCAAGTCCGGTAATGACGATTCGTCACAAAACGGAGGTGCAGGTGACGCTACTGGATATGAATCACAAGGAGCTGGCCCGCCAGCTCATGGGCGCACAGCTGATCGTCGGCGGCGTGGCCGCGACGATTCTGGAGGCGCAGGGGTACTCCCGCAAGGAGAACAGCGATCCGCTCTACCGGCCGCTGCTTGCGCTCCCCCCGGGCAGCGTCTACTGCCCGCGGCGTCGGAACGCGATCCTGACCCTGATCGCCTGCCGCGACGGCGGCGAACCGGGCGGCTGCATCCTGCTCCGGACGATCGAGGTGGATGGCGCGGTCGTGCAGGGGCCGGGCCGGGTCTCCGAGGCGCTCGGGATCACGACGCACGCCCAACAGGGCACGCTCGTCCCGCACGGGGACGACGTCATCGAGCTGCAGCTCGGCGCAGGTACGAAGGCGCCGTCGGTGCCCATGCCGCCCCCGGGCGGCCGCGGCATCGGCGACGAGACGGTCAAGCGGCTGATGCCGCTGATCGTCAAGGCGTACATGAAGAGCGGCAAAGGCGTCTCGTTCCAGGCCTATCTGAACAAGACCCTCGCGGAGTGCCCAACGGAGCGCGATCTCCGCAGGCGCCTGCGCGAACAGACGCAGGGCTGAACGCAGTCGGTCACGACTCGCGTTCTTTTTTTAAATCTCGTACGTCTCCCCCGGCGCGGCGGGAGTGACCGGAAGCATCAGGTCCTGGGCCACGCGCTGGGAGAAGCTGTCGGCCACGGGACGGTCGGCGTGGGAGACGTAGACGTGCTTGGGCATGCCGCCGCGCAACCATTCCAAAAGCTTGTCCTGGTCGGCGTGGGCGCTGTAGGCGCCGATGGCCACGACGCGGCAGCGGACGCGGATCTTGTCGCCGTGGATGCGCACCACGCTCTCGCCGTCGTAGATGCGGCGCCCGAGCGTCCCCGCGGCCTGGTAGCCGATGACCAGCACCGACGAGTTCTTGTCCGGCAGGACGCGCTTCAAGTGGTGCAGGATGCGGCCGCCGTTCATCATGCCGCTGCCGGCGATGATGATCTTGGGTTGCGGCGCGTCATTGACGCGCTTGGACTCCTCGCGGCTCGGCGTCATGGTCAGCCCCGGAAACTTGAAGAAGTCGTCGCCGCAATCCACGATGCAGGCCGCCTTGCGGTTGAAATAGGTCTCGTTGCGGCGGAAGACTTCCGTGGCTTTGATGGCCAGCGGCGAATCCAGAAAAACCGGAATCCGCGGGATGTGGTTGTGCTCGACCAGATGGTTCAGCTCGTAGAGCAGCTCCTGGGTGCGTTCGAGCGCAAAGGCCGGGATGAGCACCGTCCCGCCCAGCTTCACGGTTTCCAAAATGACGCGCTGCAGTTTCTCCGAGCGCTCGCGCGGATCTTCGTGCTTGCGGCCGCCGTAGGTCGCCTCGATGACCACCGCATCGGCCGCGGGCAGCCGCTCCGTGGGCCGCATGATCGGCACGTTGCGGTTGCCGAGGTCGCCGGAAAAGACGACCGACTTCCCGTCGGCCCAGATTTCGACGAAACTCGAGCCGAGAATATGTCCGGCGTCATGGAACACCGCGGTCACGCCCGGCGCGACTTTGGTTTCCTGGCCGTAGGGCACGGTGCGCACCAGGCGCTTGGCTTCCTGCATGGCGGCGCCGTCGTAGAGCGGCTCCCACTCTTTTTCCCGCTCCCAGTCTTCCTGCATGACGTGGAGCGTGTCTTCCCAGAGCAGCTCCATGAGTTGCGCCGTGGGCGGCGTGGCGTAGACCGGCGCGGTGCTGCCGAGGTGCGCCAGCACCGGAATGCGCCCCGTGTGGTCGGTGTGGGCGTGCGTCACGATCACGGCATCAAGACCGCGCACGTCGTACGGGAAGGCTTCGCGGTTGCGCTCGTTGGCGGTGCGCATCCCCTGGAACAGGCCGCAGTCAACCAGGACGCGCGCCTTGGCCGTCTCGATCAGCATCTGGGAGCCGGTGACCTCGCCGGCCGCGCCGAAGAACGTCAGTTTCACACCGCGCCCTTCTCGGCGCCGCGCTTGTAGTCGGCGTAACGGCTGCGCAGGTCGTCGCGCAGCTGGGAGATGTTGTCGTCGTCCTCCACTTCGGCCCAATCCACCTTCTCGTTCAGGACCACCTCGACCATGTCATCCCATTGTTCCTGCGAGGTGACGCCTTCGGCTTCGGCCCGCTCGCGGACCGCGCCGTACAACTCTTCGGGGCTGTATTCGAGATTCTCGACCATAGGGGGTTTAGCGTGAATACGGTCCCATTGTGGCATGCCCGACGGTCTTGCGGAATCCACAGGCCTTCTTTAGGATGCCGGCGAGCCCCGCCGAACCCTCCAAGCAATGAGTGAGGGAACCGTCGGGGTAAGGAGGGATCGTGCTGCACGTACAGACGGAAAAACGGGGCATCGTGATTCTCAAGCACTTCGGAGCCACCCCCAAACACGTCCGGCTCCTGACCGAGATCGTCCAGGACGACACGATGAGGAACATGAGCCTGTCCTGCACGGACCACACGGGGCGGGAATTCAGCGTCCCGGCGTTCATGGTGAACGTCGATCCGAAGCTGATCCGACAGATGAACGTGGACCTGAAGTGACCGCGGCACCGATGATCGCCGTGGCACGCCGCTTCCGGGCGCAGGCAGCGCTCATCCGTTTCCGCTCCCAGCGGTTGATCAACCGGCTGCGGATCCGCCACTTCTTCCGTCGCCGCTGAGGCGACGGATAACGCAGAAGCCCCGCCGTTCGGGCGGGGCCGCGTGGGCGACACTCCGGTGTCGCTCTCTTTTTTTACATCATCGCCAAGATGACGCCCATCGCGCACAGCGAGACGAAGTAGTAGCCCGCTTCGATCACGAACAGCATCCACGGCTTGCCGCCCCACAGCTGGTCGCCCATTTTGACCGGCGCGACGAAACCCAACCAGCTCCAGAAACCGACCATTAACCCGGCGGACACGCCGACCGTCTTGGTGTAGGCCGAAGCGAATACCAGGGAGTGCGCCAGCACGTAGGCCATGACGAGCGAACCGATGGACATGAGGAGGTAGCTCTTGACCATCCCCTTCTTCTTGGCGGCGTCCATCGAATCCTTGGTGAAGCCCATCATCTTCATCCAGGGCTTGCCGAAGATCGGGCCGTACCACAAAAAGCCGAGCACGATGCTGGCCACGGCAGCGGCCAAAACCGCCACATAATTGATCGGAACGACGACGTCCATAGGGTGTGGATGAGTGAACGAGTCGAGTATACCACATTGACAAGGGCCGATTTTTCCGCTATGACAAGAGCAGTATGCGTCTTGCCATTGCCTTGACCACCACGCTGGTCGTCCTGTTTTCGATTGCAGGTGCCGGCATTGTCGGTGCGCGGCCGCTCTACGCGCCCGCCGCCATCATCACCGCCTTCACCGCGCCCGCTCCGGCCGCGGATGGTTTGCGCGTGGCGGCCGACGTTCCGGTCGTCCAGGCCGCGACGGCCTCGGTGGACCTGCCGATCGACGGATACGCCGTGCGTCGGACGCTCAAGACGTTCGGCACCTACGTGGACGACGACCGCTTTGTGGGCTACCACGCCGGCGAAGACGTGGAGTTCGTTTTGGAGAAGGCCGACGTGCCGGTGCACGCCATCGCCGACGGCACGGTGTTGTTCGTCGGCTGGGCTACGGGCTACGGCGGCCTGATCGTCGTGGCGCATGACGTGGACGGCGAGGACATTTCCGCCATCTACGGGCACGTCAACCTCGGCTCCTCGACGCTCACGGCCGGAGACCGCGTCGCACGCGGGCAGCTCCTGGCCAACCTGGGCCGGGGATTCAGCAAAGAAACCGACGGCCGCCGCAAGCATCTCCACTTCGGCCTCTATCCCGGACACGAGCTGCGCACGGCCGGCTATCTCAACGACTCCAAGGAGCTTTCGGACTGGATCGATCCGGCCGCGTTTTTCACGCGCCACGGCATCGCGGTGCCGGAGCTCGATCTCCCGGCAGTGGTCACGCAGTCCGAACAACCGACGCGTTGATCCCCCACTTCGGCGGGAAGAAGAAGTGGATGGGTTCCGGCGCCGCAACAAAGCGGGCCTTTATTTTTTTGCGGGCGCTGGCCAGTTCCGGCACGGCCACGCGGCAATACTTATCCGTCTCGCAGAACAGGCCTTGCGCGTCGATGGCCTGGATCGGTCGTCCCCACAAGCCGTGAAACCCCAACCCGAGCCGTTCAAATTCCTGCTGTTGCCGTTCGACCATCCAAAGAATCGCCTCAGCCGGTGAATGGTCGCCGAGCGAGGTGAAAACTTTTTTCAGGCCGCGCAGCGCACCTGGGCCCGGCTTTGTAAAATCGTTTTCCGAAAAGTTGATGAGGTCCGAATAATTCAGGTCGATGGCGATTTGATAGGCCATGAAGTCGCCGATCAGCGGGAAGCTGCGCAGCAGATGGAAGACGGCCGCGAGCGATGGCACCGCCAGCAGCCGCGCGCCTAAGTTCTGTTTGAGGAACATGTCTTGAAACAGGGCGACGTGGTTGCGGTGCTTCTCATCGAACCCGTAGGCCTTGTTGGCGCACAGGATGAAGGCGCCGGTGTAGAGGCCGCCGTTCTCACGCTTGGCCGCATCCAGCGCCTTCTCAAACGAGCCGTCGCGCAGGTCGCCGAGCGTCGGCGTGCGGCCGAGCGTTTTACGTACGCTGTTCCAGGTGTCGATGTCGCTGAAGGTGCGGAAGGCTGTGATCTGAAACAGCCGATCCTCCGGCGTACACGGCTCACCGTGATAGGCGACCTCGCGGATCAGATATTGCGAAACACGGTCAGCGGCGCGGAATACGTTGCAAAACTTGTAGGTCTGCAAAATCGGATCGTCGGTCCACGGTCCCGGCTCCCCTGCCACGCGCCGCTCAAAGATGCGCTGCCGCTCGGCAGCGAAGCGCCAGTAGATGTCGAAGACGTTTGGCCGAGGAACTGGCGGAGCCTTCACAGCGTCTTAATGAGTCGCTCCAACGTTCTCAGGTACTCCCGCCGATGAATCTTATGTTCGGCACCCCGACTAACACGCAACGAACTTCTTGGGATACGAGCGCGTGCATCCTTCGCCCGAACCGCAACCGAAAAGTGCTCCTTGCTCCCGTACACCACATACGTTTTGACGCGAATCCTCGGCGCCATTGCGGCAAACGAGTAGTCGCTGTCCTTGAAGTGCTTTCGCCACCAACGGATCCACGACGGTTTTAGATTCTTCATGTCCTCCTCGAAGTACGGTGACAGCGAACAGAGGATCAGCGCCTTCGGCTTGATCTTTGTGGCGCTCAGGAAGGCGATGGTCGCGCCATACGAAAAGCCGAGCACGTACGTCTCCTGCCGTTTTCGTCCGTCATGGTGCTTCAGGAACTGCCGCACGAAGTCGGTGAACGTCCGGGGCGTCTTCCGGTGCCAGTCGATCAGGACATATCGCGGCGTGATCCCCTGCCGCTCGAAGAATCCGCCGATGGCTTTATACCCGCGCTGCCGCAGCGGTGAATGGCCAAAGCCGGGAATGATGTAGGCGATCCTTTCCATGATCAGATGGTAGCACATCAAAAGCGCCCGGCGATGCCGGGCGGACAGTCACTGACTCAATAGATTCGTTTCCAACGCCTGAAACTTTTAATATCTGCAGTGCTCAAATCGAACCATTCGCCATTCATGCGTTTTCCATCAAACCTTCTATGCCAGTATGCCTCAACCCCACTAGGGTCGTCGGTATTAATCGAGTGAATCAAATCGAGACGCTCGGGCAATTGAATTCGAATTTCATTTCCGCGGCGTACTGTATCGAATGTCTTACCAATCTTGTAGTACCTGCCCGATTTGAACAAATACACGCTCCCTAGCCTCTCATTCAGGTTGCCTTCCGTGGTATCGGCCCGCTTGTCATGTTTTTCAAGAATAGACTGACAAAGACCGATGATATCTTCGTTGCCACCTTCAGTTTTACAAAATTTAACTACCCTCCTAACAAGCTCTTCTTTCGATCCAAAACGCATAAAGACTTTCGAACTTGGAAAACCTTCGTCGGTATTTTCTGCCACGCGAAACTCTTTGAATGTCGGAAACTTCCCCAACTTGGAGGTGAGCTCAATTGCTTTCTTAATCAAGAATTCGTCTGAGTAAGCGGTCTGAAGCCGGTTCGGTGTAAAACCTGCCTCCGTTTGCGCCTGGCTAAAGCGGGCCCAATACTTCCCCCATTCATGAGGCTTGATTCCGGTTTCCTTTTCAAATCTGTTCATCCCCAAAGGATTACCACCGTTCTGGGTGGCCGTGCGTTTGATTTCCTCCAATATTTCTTGTTTGTTCATATAAACACGTAACGGCCGGGTCCCTGATCCGCAACTCAAACGAAGTACCTCTATCACGACTTACCGAGCCAATCCTAACACAAACAAAAAGCCCCCGACAAAAGTCGGTGGCTTTGGCTGGGAGACTAGGATTCGAACCTAGATAAACAGGGCCAGAACCTGTTGTCCTACCATTAGACGATCTCCCAATAATCACGTCATTTCAACGATCTTCCTAAACTCATTCCCACCTTTCAAACTCTTCAGGTAGTTTTCCCTTTTCCTCGCCTCCGTCCGTGTCGCAAACGATTCGCTCTTCACCAACTCAAGCGGGCGTCGTGATTTGGTTGACGGCACCCCGCCCTGATTATGAAGCAAGATTCGCGCTTCCAGATTCTCCGTCTGGCCAATGTAGTACCGGAGGTCTACTTGGCTCTTCAGGATATACACGGAATACATATTGGTGTCCTATCCCGCCGCAGCGGGACCCCGCCGACTTTGAAAGTCTGAGAGGGGTGGCGGGGCCATTAGACGATCTCCCAATACGGCACGAGGATAGCAAAGCCTGGCGAGGGAATCAAGAGACGACCCGCCCCCCGAAGGCATCGAGCACGTTCTTGATGACCGGATCCTCCATGGAGACGGAGACAACCTCGCTGGCCGGGTTCTGCAATCCTTCCACGACCAGGCCCTCGATGCAGACCTTGCAGCCGAAGATTTTCTCGCAGGCGTCCTCCACGGTGCGGCGGTTCTTGTGGTCATTCAGCCGGTCGCGGTGGAAGGCGAAGGGTACGCCGATGATCAGCTTCTCCGCCTCGATGGCTTCCGGCTTGCTGCCGTTCAGCACATAGGAAAGCGAGTGGCTGACTTCTCCAGCAGCGACGATCAACTGTTGCCACTTCTCGCGGAAGGCCTCGAGCGGGAGCGTGATGGCGGACGGGGACGACACCCCCTCTCCCGCCTGCGGCGGGACGAGTGGCTCGCCCTTCGCAAGGGGGAGAATGTTCTCGGGCGCGCCGAAGCTAGCCTCCGCGGGTGCTTTTTTTACGGGTGGCGGTGCAACCGGTTTCGGCGCAACCGGCGCCGGCATCGACACGGTCGGTGCAGCGGCAGGTGGCGGCGCCAGCAGCGTGGCCACGACGATTTCAAGCGGCAGCGGCGAACCGTCGCCGCGCTTCACGCGCTCCTGCGCGGTCATGATCGTTTCAATGGCGGCGAGCAAACGCGGCGTGCCCCAGCCGGCAAGCGGACCGGAGACGAGCGCCGCGCCGGGTTCGTCGAGCTCGCTGAGGCCGGACGTCTCCCCCATCGCCGCGAGCAGACCGAGACGCAACAGCCGCTGCGTGTCTTCCAGGAAGCGCGCGAAGTCCACGCCGTCGGCAACGAGTTTGTCGATCAGCTGCAACGCATCGCCGCCCCGGCCGCGGTGGATGACGTCCAAAAACTGCCGCGCCAAGTCGAGATCGGAATGCGGCAGCACCAGCGCGGCTTCGTCGCGCGTGACGCGCTTTTCCCCGAGCGCCAGGATCTGGCCGAGCATCGACTCGGCATCGCGCAAGGAACCGCCGGCAGCCCGGGCAATGTCCTTGAGCACCTCGGTGTCCACGTCGACTTCTTCTTTGGAGGCGAGCGTCGCCAGGCGCTTCACCAAATCGGGTACGCCGATCTTCCGGAAGTCGAAACGCTGGCAGCGGGAGAGGATGGTGGCCGGGACTTTATGCGTCTCCGTGGTCGCCAGGATGAAAATGGCGTGGGCCGGCGGCTCCTCCAGCGTCTTCAAGAGCGCATTGAAGGCCGCCGTCGAAAGCATGTGGACTTCGTCGATGATGAACACCTTGTACTTCAGCCGGGCCGGGGTGAAGCGCACGCTCTCGATGATGTTCTCGCGCACCGCATCCACGCCGGTGTGGGAGGCGGCGTCGATCTCCAGGATGTCCACGGCCTTGTTGTCCTGGATCGACAAGCAGGCCTCGCAGGCCAGGCAGGGTTCGTTCCCTTTGCGGTCCGTGCAGTTGATGACCTTGGCGAAGATGCGGGCCGTGGTGGTCTTGCCGATCCCGCGGGGGCCGGCAAACAGGTAGGCATGGGCGATCTTGCCCGCGCCGATTTCGTTCTGGAGGGTGACGCGGACGTGGACCTGGTCCGTGAGGTCCCCGAAGGTCTGCGGCCGGTATTTGCGGTACAGCGCCAAGCCCATAGCGCCCGGATTTTACGGCCCGGGATCAACGAGCGCAAGGGCCAAATGACTGCAAATTTTTGATGCAGCGCAAGGCGCGGGGAAAGCGAGGCGCGAGCCGTACCGATCCCGTACGGTGAGCGACGAGCGGGGCCCCGCAACGCAGCGATGCGCGAAAATCTGCAGTCAGGCTTTGATCACATGGTCCACGGCCGCCCACTTGGAGGACGTGCCCTGCGGCACCACGATCATGACCTCGTCCCCGGCCTCGCCGCGGAAATAGGTGATGCTGGCGGTGATGACGTTCCACTTGTGGTCGTTGGCCACGACCGCGAACAGCCGGCTGGTGGGGTCCTGGACCAGTTTGCCGACCAGGCGTTCGCGCGGCGCCGGGCCGATCTGCTTGAACAGGAACTGGCCGCTCGGCGAAATCGTGACCTTGAGCCGGTCCCCTTCTACGAGTTTCGACTTGGAAGCGTAGTTGGGCGGCACGTGGTACTGCTTGCCGTCGTCGCCGACCATGTGTTGGCCGTCGAAGACGCCTTCGACGACGCGTCCGCCGTTTTCCGCAGCCGGCACGGCCGCGCGCAGCTCGCTCATCAGCTGGTCGACCTGTTCCGGCTTCATCGGTTCGGATTCCTCGAGCAGCCGCAGCACGTTGCCGACCGCTTCGTGGACCGATTTCAGGACTTTGCGGGCGACGGTGATTTTTTGGTTTTCGTTTTTTTCGGTATCCATAGTTTTTTATGCACGCACGTTTTTGTATTCGTTGAACTCTTGGAGGAAGGCTTTCATTTCGTCGCGGATGGCTTGGGCGCGCTCGCGGCCGTGACGCTCCATCAGCGTGCGGCGCCGTTCGCTGCGGACGAAATCCATGCCGCGTACCTGCGCGGCGAGCCGGCGCGCGCAGGCGGCCAACGGATCGCCTTCCGCCCGCAGCTCCCCGACCGTCATGACCCGGCCCTGGTCGTTGCGCGGACCGTCCGTGTAGAGCGCGATGACGATGCCGGGACGCAGCGCGGGCAGGGATACCTCGAAGGCGTAGCGCGCCGGAAGCGCGTCGGCCCCGTTCGCGCGCACCAGTTCGGCCAGGCGGGGCACTTCGATGCGCCGCACCAGCTCCGCCGATTCGCGCGCCGCCTGCAGCATCTCGCGCTGCAGTTCGTCGCGCCGGTCGGGATCGGCGGTGTTCTTGTACTCGTCCTGGAACAGGCCGATGCGCGTGCGGACGTGCTCATGCTCGCCGCGGAGAAGGCGGGGGTCGAGTTCCATATTACACGGAGCGTTCGCGGAGCGGCGGCGTCGGCGCCGACGCGCCGAGCTGGGTGCGTTCCAGGATGTCGGCCTCGACGCGGGCCCGGTCCTTGCCGTGCTTGAAGCGCGAGAGTTCCTTGATGGCCGCGGCCAGCTCCGGATTGCCTTTGCGCGGCGGCAGCGTCCCCATGTTGAACGGTTTGGAGGCGGTGTTGTCGATCAGGAGCTTCACATAGGCCGTGTACTGCTCCACGTTGATCAGGTCGTAGGCGTTGAAGGTCGGCGCAAACTCCTTCTCCAGCATCTCGGCGTCCTCGATGCCGATGCGGAACAGCATCATCGTGCCGACGTTGCCGATCACGGCGTCACGGATCTTAGTGTCGTTGTTCTGCACCAGCTGGCCCATGTATTGGTGGGCGATGATGAGGTTGAGCCGGTACTTGCGGGCCTCGGACAGGATGGTGGCGATCGAGTCGGTGATGAAGTTCTGGAATTCGTCGATGTACAGGTAAAAGTCGTGCCGCTGGTCTTCCGGCAGGTCGGCGCGGGACAGCGCCGCCATCTGCAACTTGGAGACGATGATGAGGCCGAGCAGGTTGGCGTTGACCTCGCCGGTTTTGCCCTTGGATAGGTTCACGAGCAGCACCTTCTTCTTGTCCATGGCCTCGCGGATGCTGAAACCGGAGAGGCGCTGGCCGATGATGTTGCGCATCATGGTGTTTTCCACGAAGCGGCCGACTTTGGAAATCAGGTAGCCGAGCATTTCCGACTTGTGAAAGTCGGAGGTCTTGGCCATTTCCTTTTCCCAGAAGGCGCGGACCACCGGGTCCGTGACCTTGGCAACCCATTGCTTCTGGAAATCCGCATCCGAGAACATGCGCGGGATCTCCGCGATGGTGCCGGACTCCTCGGCGTCGGCCATGAGGGTCAGCATGACGTTGCGCATGTTGTGCTCGAACATCGGGCCGATCATCTCCGGCGGGAACAACTTGTAGAAGATGGCGATCATCTCCTGGACGGCGAAGTCCTTCTGCTCCTCGCTCTCGACTTCCAGCATGTTCAAACCGATCGGCCGGTCCAGGTCGGACGGGTCGAAGACGATGACGTCGTCGATGCGGTTCTCCGGCATCTGCTCGAGGATGTGCTCCACCAAGTCGCCGTGCGGGTCCACCACGCAGACGCCGTCGCCGTTGGCGATGTCCTGCAGCGCCATGTTTTCGATCAACACCGACTTACCGGAGCCGGACTTACCGATGATGTACACGTGGCGGCGGCGGTCCGGCTTCTTGATGCGCACCAGCGTGTCCTCACCGCGGTAATTCACCGCGCCGAGCACGATGCCCTCCGCGGGCATGTTGGAGGGCGGCGGCGCCTTCCTTGCCGTCAGCCAGCGGATGTTCGGCGTCTCCGTCGAGGGCAGCGGGAAGTGGTAGAGCGAGGCCATTTCGTGCGCGGCCAGCACGAAGGAGTGCTTCTCCCGGAAGCTGCGGAAGATGAAGTCGCGCAGGAAGGCGGCGCGGTTGCCCGGCGCGCCTTTCACGAAGCTGTTCCCGTACTCGTAGAGGTTGTACTGGCCGAAGGTGTCCGTGATGTTGGCGAGAATGCCCTGGGCCCGCACCGGATCCTTGGCCGAGGCCACGACGCGCACGATGACGTCCAGCCCGGCCTTGGAGCTCTTCTCCTGCACGGCCTTCTGCATCTCCTGCTCGAGCGGCGAGAGCGTCCGGTGCTCCGGCGTTTCCCCCGGTTTGGCCGTTTTCTTGGCGCCGGAACCGAACAAGGAACCCATCAGCGAGGTCGAAGCAACGGCCTCGCTCGCGGATTTGCCGCGGTTCATTTCATTGGCCACGCGCACCCCCTTGCGGCGCCATTCCCCGCGCGCCGAGCGCACCACGAACTGCACGGCCGCGCCTTCGCCCTTCACCACTTTGGAGAGCGCGTTGGTGATGGCATCGACCGGATCGGCTTCGATCTGACGGTAGGTTTTGAGCGGATAGAGATGGTGGCGCTTCAGCTTCAGGAAACCGCCGACCGTGGCGCCCTGCGGCACGAAGATGTTGTAGTCGTCGACGTCCTCGATCTGGGCGTTGGCATGCAGCGTCTGGATCTGCTGCACGAGGTACTGGGCGTAGCGCTTGGGCGTGGCCACGTAAAACTCCACCAGACCGTCGCGGGCAACGATCTCGAACGCGAAGTGGTCCTTGCGGCCGCGCAGCCAGGCCGTCAACCCGCGTTCGGCGCGCAAACCGCCAAGCGTCGAGAACAGCGTCTCGGCCACGGAAATGTCTTCCTGGATTTCCTGCAGCGACTTGGTGCGCTCCTGCTCCCCTTTCTTCTCCGCCGATTCCTTGGGCAACGTCACCAGCATCACCGCCATGTCGAACCCGTGGCGGGCGCGGAAGGAGCCGTGCAGCACGGCGCGCAGCACCGCAAAAAACAGGCCGAGCCCGAAGAGCGCGGCGACGCCCGCGACCACCGCGAGGATGATCGGATCATTCAAGAACCCGCCGGCGTCCACGACGACCGGGGCGGACTCGGTGACGTCCAGGGTGAGCTGGAGCAGCATACTTATTGGCGCTTTTGTTTTTCCGCGAGGCGGATAATGCGGTCGGTTTTGATCTTGGCTTCCTGTTCCACGAAGAAGCGGGAAACGCCGGGGATGACGCGCAGCCAGTCGCGCAGCAGCTTCCAGACGTCTTTGAGCTTGAGGTGCCCGCGGGAGAGCATCTGCCGGATGCGGCCGGCGGCGATTTCACCCTTGGCGCGGAACTTCTGTTTGGCGGCCGGCGGCAGACCGGCGTAGGTCTCGGCCAGACCGGCCTCGAGGACGCGCTCCACGTCGGCCAGGACCGGATCCTTGCGCGGCGGCGCGGTCACGACCGGGGTCGGCGCGGCTTGGACGCGTTCCTGCTCGACGGTGGCGTTCTCGGCGGCCTGTTCGGCGATGTCGGCGCCCGTTTCCGGCGCTGCGGCGTGTTCCGGCGACGTTTCGGGCGCAGCAATCTCGCCGACGGTCTCAGGAACCGGCGGGCGCGTTTCCGGACGCATCGCTCCTCCCAGATCAGCCATGCGTCAAGTATACCACTCATGATATACTCGTTCCATCATGGCCAAGGAGGGACGTTCCATCACTGAAATCAGCCAGGGGCGCGCCGTCTGGATGCACCTGTCGGCCACGGGACCGAAGGAGCTCGACGTGCTGCGCCGGCGTTTTCGGTTTCCCGAGGCCGACCTGCGCGACATTCCCCCGCCGACCCAGCGCCCCAAGGCCGCCCTGCGGGATGCCTACACCTTCGTCATCCTGCTGTTCCCGACCTTCGACCGCGCCAAAAGGGAAATCCAGATCACCGAGGCCGACTTCTTCATCGGCAAGGATTACCTGGTGACGGTCAACCAAGGCAACCGCATCCGGGCGATGACGGAACTCGTGGGCCGCTGTTCCCGCGATGCCGGGGAACGCCGCGCCTGCATGTCCGGCTCGCCGGTGCAGCTCTTCACGCTCCTGCTGGATCAGATGCTCGGGAGCGTCTTCCCGATGCTCGTCCATATCGGCGAAGACATCGACAACCTGGAGGGCGACTTGTTCGACGCGCAGAACACGCGGCTCATCCACGACATCCTGCGCGTGAAGAGCAACGTCACCAACTGCCGCCGCGCCATGATGGCCTACAAGCACATCATCGAGCGCGTGCACCTGCACGGCTCGCCGGCCGGCAAAATCCCGGAACTGGAATACCACCGGCTCTTGGACATGACCAAGGAGGTCTGGAACCTGCTGGAAAGCCACAAAGAAACGCTCGACGCCCTGCAGGAGACCAACATCTCGCTCATCAGCATGCGCACCAACGAAATCATGCGCACGCTGACGGTCTTCTCCGTCATCCTGCTGCCGCTCTCCTTGATCGTCGGCGTCTTCGGCATGAACGTGGAGTATCCGGGCGTCATCGGCGGGCCGTACGGTTTTTTCTTCATCGTTGCCACGATCGGCGCGATTGCCGTCGGACTCGTGGCGTTTTTCCGGAAGCAACGCTGGTTCTAGGCGCTCGGCGGGTCGGCAGCGTCTCTCCGCGTTCTCCATAGGTGCTGCCGGGTCGCGTCCGGCTTCCGCTAGACACTGGGGGCGGACGCTCGACCGCATCGGCAGCCCCGCTCACGCGGGATGTTGAATGCGTCGATCGCGCTGCCACCCCGCCTCGCTACGTGTGATAAACAAAAGCGCCGCCCGAGAGGGCGGCGTTCGTCATTTCTTTACTGGAGGCAGAACAGCGTGTACGAGACGTTGAAACCGCCGCCGTACAACTGCACGTTGTTGTCGGGCGTGGGGTAGCCGGGCTCCCCTGGGGTCAGGGCCTTGCCTCGTGAGGTGCAGCCCGGATAGTTGCGGCCCGCATCCCAGTTGAAACAGGAGATGCCGGCGACGACGCTACCCACCGGACACGCGGTCGGCGCGTTGTTCCAACCGGCGGCGATGGCGACGTTGGTACGGGTGACCTGCGTGATGGTCGGCCAGGCCGTCTTGAAGACGCCGCCCAGTTCGATGCCCGTTCCGGCGCGGATGCGGCCCGTGGTGTAGACGCCGTAGGTGCCGCCCCAGGCGATGTAGGTGTAGAGGCCGCTGCCGTTGCTGAAGTAGCCGGCAGCGCCGGCCGCGGCACTGTTTTGAACGACCAGGCTGATCCCGGAGCTGCTGCGGATGCGGGCGCCGCTGCCGGTTCCCGTGTTGTTCACGTCGAGCGACTGGAAACCGCTGGTGGAGTTCACCCCGAACTCGCCGATGATTTGGTCCGGTCCGGTGTTGTTCAGGTAGCGGCTGTCGGAGAACGACGTGTCGAGGGAAATCGTGCCGGCGCCCGTGATCGGGGCCGGCGTGGCCGTGAGACCGGAGCCGGCCGTGATCGAGGTCACGGTTCCGCTCCCGCCTGCGGGCCAGGCGCTGATGCAGGACGCGCCGATGCAGAACTGCGGCGCCTGGATGGGCTGGTTGGCGTCCACGCCCCGCGTTGCCGTTGCCAAAGAAACGGTCGTTGCCCCGCGGGTGAAGCTGCCGGCGGAAGTGTTGGCGGCGAGCGTGGCGGTCGTTCCCGCTCCCGAGGTGTTCCCAAAAGATCCGGCTGACGTGAATCCGGTCGCTCGGATCGCCGTTCCCGAGAACGAATCCACGAACAAGCCCTGGCCTGATCCGGTGTTGTTGACTCTCAACACCGGGACTGGATCAGCGGTGCTCTTGCTGATCGCCAAAGAACCGGTTTTCGTCTCGTCGCCGTCATGATTGAGGTACAGCCCGTCGGCGTAGACCGTGTCCAGCGCCAGGGTTCCCGCGCCCGTGATGGGGCCGCCGGTGATTCCGACGCCGCTGCCGACGGAGGTGACGGTTCCGCCGCCGCCCGCGCCGCCGGCCGGCCAATCCGTGATGCAAGACGCGCCGATGCAGTATTCCGGCGCCTGGATGCGGCCGTTGGACGTGACCCCTTCCGCCGAGGTCGCGATGCTGGTCGTGATGCCGCCGGCGCTGTTCAGGAAACGGCCGCCGATCGACCCCTGGCCCAGCACGCCGTAGTTGCTGGTGCTCAACCCGCGGATGCCGATGCCGCTGGAAGAGGATCCGTACACCCCGGTGTTGCTGACGCTGCTCCCGAGCACGCCGACGCCGCCTTGGGCGTCGCCGCGCACGCCAGGCCCGGCGCCGCTGTTTCCGCCGCGGACCGCGTCGCTGGCGCTGTTGGCGACGACGTTCAGGGTGCCGGTATTGATCTGGTAGGAGCCGGCCATGGTGAGGTCGCCGGCGGCGTTCACGTAGCGGCCGTCGCCGTAGGCCTGGTCGAAGGCGATGGTGCCGGCGCCGGTAATCGGACTGGGCGTGGCGGTGATGCCGGTGCCGCTGCTGATGGACGTCACGGTGCCGGCGCCCCCGCCGCCGCCTGCCGGCCAGGAGGTGCGGCAGTCGCTGCCGATGCAGATTTCCGAGGTGCTGACTTTGTCGGAACCGGAGTAGGGTGCGCCGCTGCAGGCCGTGCCGCCGAACGTGCAGACGTTCGTGGCGCGCACGCCGGCCTGGGCCGTCAACATGCCGGCGGGGCCGGTCACGTTGAGCGGACCGCTGAAGGTGGAAACGGTGCCGGACCCGGTGGTCAGCCCCTGGGAAAAGAACGGTTGCGAGGAGAATTCAAGACGGCTGAAGGTCCCGCTCCAGAACAGGCGGCCGGCGCCGGTGCCGGAAAAATCGACGCTCGGAATGGCCGCGCTCGTGTTCACCTGCAGCGTGTCCACCGTGGGCGTCGGTGAAAGGTCGAGAGAAACGTCACCGGTATCGCCGCCGCCGACCAGGTTCGGACCGGCGCTGATGCCGGTGATGTCGCCGCCGGCCGAAACGGGCCACGTGGTGCGCGTTTCGCCGCCCAAGGTCAGGCTTCCCGTCCCCGGATCAATCGCCAGATCGCCGTAGACAACGGCGTCTCCGGCACCCAGGTTGGTGGCCCAAAGGGAGGGCGCGGTGATGGCGATGCCGGAGGCGTCGAGGCCGAAGCCGCCGGCCGCGAACTGGCCGAGGACGCCGCTGCCGGTGATGTTGAAACTGGCGTTCTGCGGCGTGAAGCCGGTCTCCTGTGCGTTCCAAATCAGTTCCGGCGTGTTGTTGAGCGGCGCCGGAGACGACGGGCCGGTCCAACCCGCGGCAAACGCCAAGCCGGAGCTGGCCAGGCCGGCGACCACAAGACCGGCGAGCGCCACGCGCGCCAGACGCACCGGGGTGATCACGGGAATCGCGGGCATATCCTCAAACAACGTTTCCCTGAGCGAGCGAAGCGGCTCGAAGGGCTACCATAAATCACGGACAGTATAGCACGCGCAGCCCTTCTCGGGGTTATCCACACGCGGCGGGCGCCGCGGGAAACGATGCGGCGCGGTATACTGCGGACGAACCACCCGTGGTATGGCCCCGAACATCTTCCGACTGATGCGCGCAGGACTGTTGCTCATCGTTTTTGCCATCCTGCTGTCGACGGCCTATCTGGCCGGCCTTGGCAACGCGCAAAAGATCGGCAAGGACGCCTACAACGCCGGCTACGAAGCCGCCCTCGAAGAGCGCGGTCTCACGCCCCCAGCGGACGTCCAAGAGGAAGAAGCGCCGGAACCGATCACCGTCGTCGGCATCGTCCAGAGCGCCACGGCGGACACCCTGACGATCACCGAAGAACTTCCCGGCTCGAGCACGCCCGGTCCAACGCGCCTCGTAATCGTTGGCGACGGCGGCGTGGTGGTCGGCCTCGAAGCAAAAGACCCGGCCGTGCTGGAGCAGGAACTCGACGCCTACAACCGGGAGCGCCAGCGCGACCCGAACAACACCGCTCCCCCGCCCGCGCCGGAGGAACAGCGCACCATCGCGCTCAGCGACCTGCGCTCCGGCGACCGCGTCACGCTCACGACGCTCGACCCGGACTCGGACCCCATCGTCGCTGAACGCATCACGCGCACCGCAACCGCTTCCCAGTAAACACCAAGAGCCCCGCCACAGCGGGGCCCTTGTGTCGACCACCCCATCCCCTCCTTGACAAGGAGGGGAACTCTCGTGTGTATCCCTCCCTTGTCAAGGGAGGGTAGGGAGGGTTCTGAACTAGTACGCCGGCGTCCCGGTCGTGGCCAGCAGCCGCTCCAGAATCTGGGCGCGGCGCTCAAGACGTTCCTCGAGCACGGCGCGGCGTTCCGCTTCTTGGAGGGCCAGGGCGCGCTCGCGCATGCGGGCGACGTTGGCCTCCATGTGGCGGCGGATGAGCGCGGCATCGTCCGGCCGCTCCACCATCAACAGTTCGAAGGTGCGGGTGGCGTGTTGGTCGGCGCGGTGGATGCGGATCAGGATCTGCGGGCGCTGCGTCGGCGGCAGGCGGAACGCGGCGTCGCCGGCGCGCTCCAACGCGGCGTCCGCCGCTTCCATGGTCCGGACCGGCGCGACGCGTTTGTCGAACAGCTGTTCCAGTTCGCGCATCCGCCGCTCGGCAAGCTGCGCCTCCATCCGGGCTTTCATGGCCGAGGTGGGCGCGGCGGCCACGGAGGCGCCTTCGACGGCGCGTTTCACGCCGTACAAGGGGTGCCCGTCGGTCACCGAATCGCTGGCGTAGGCGTAGCTGGTGGTGCCGCTGGCGGCCAACACCAGGACGATGATGAGCGGCACGGCCACGGTCTGCGGGCTCAACAACCAGAAGAAACGCGGCGGCGCGCCGTGCAGGAACCGCTCGGCTTCGAGGCGCAGCGCCAGGGCGTGACGAAACTCCGGCCGGGGCGCGGTGGCGCGGCGGAGCTTGGCGAGCGTCAGGCGGGTTTTGAGCGGCTGGTACATATCTCGGTGAAACGTTTCATGGCGCGATGCGTGGCGACTTTGGTGGCGATGACGGTCTTTCCGGTGATGGCGGCGATCTCTTTGTGGGCGTAGCCGAGCAGGTGCTTCATCTCGATCAGCTGCCGCTGCTCCGGGTTCAGTTCGCCGAGCGCCTCGCGTATGAACCGCCGGTCCTCTTCCGCCGTCACGCCTTCCAAGAAATCGTCCGCGGCAATCGGCAGCTCGCTGATGTCGTCGTCCACGATGCGCCCGCTCGTCCGCCAGTGGTTCGCCAAATGGTTGCGGGCGATGGTGTATATCCAGGCCGATCCGGAAATCGCCGGGTCGTAGCGGTCGTAGGCCTCGAGCGCCTTGAGAAAGACCTCTGAAGTGAGGTCTTCGGCCAGCGGCCGGTTTCCCCCCACGCGCAGCAGGAGGAACCGATGGATCTTATCCACATGCCGCTCGTAGAACTGGCGGAAGTCGGGTTTGCTCATGCCAGCAATCAAAAATACCCGGAAAACCCAAAAAGGTTACCCCCGGGTACCCCTCCTGACAATCACTCTTTTTCCTTCTTTCCGCGCAGAATCATCATGGCCACGATGGGCAGGACGATCCAAGTGAACCGCCCTTCGGCGGACACGAAAATCAATCGGGTGGGTTCAAGCAGGCGGTCGGTGGCTTCCCGCGGCAGGTACGACAGCGTCATGGAAATCAGCAGCCCGACCTGCAGGAAGCTGAACAGGAGCACATGCCACCAGCGGCCTTCGTCGCCGAGGGTGAGTGAACGCATCAGGGCGCTGCGCGAGAGGAAGAAGAACAGCAGCAGGAAGACGCCCAAGAAGGTCGTGATCTGGAAGGCGAACATGTTCCCCAGCTCGATCTTGGTCTGGAAACTGTGGAGCCAGGGCGCGTTGCCGATCACGGCCAGCGCCATGTACATGGAGACGATCAGGACGATGACGCGCTCGCGGCCCAGCGTGAAGCCGTACAGCAGCGCGCCGACCACGAAAAACAGCAAGATGAACAGGTCCCAGGACGGATCGGACAAGTTGATGGCGCCGGCGGCGGATCCGGCCATGGATCCTGCACCGGAGAGCAACGCGCCAAAGTCGATGTCGGGCATGGGGAAAGTATACACCTGTCGCGTCCGGAATAAAAAAGAGAGCCGCCGACGTTTCCGTCAGCGGACTGCGAGAATCTCTTGGAGTCTCTCCACCAGCTGGAGAAGCTCCGTGTTCATTCTCAGGTTCGGAAAGATGACCAGCACCTTTCCCTCCGCACTGCAGCGGATGCCGCTGCGCAGGAGCTCGGCGACGACCGCCGCGCTCTCGTGTGCGTCTCGGAGCTCGATCCCCCACATCAACCCGACACCGCGAATGGCGCGAACGGCTTGGTACTGGCGCAGGCGACCGAGCAGCGCGCCGGTCATTTCGCCCAAAGTGGTGATCCAGGCCATCTTTTTGGCGTCGAGCTTCTTGAGCACGGCGAGGGCCGCCAGACAGCCCGTCGGGTGTCCGGCGAACGTCGAGCCGAACAAATACTTTTCCGAAGGATCGTCCGACATGCCGTCGAGCTTCCGCCAGACCTCCTCGGTGATGAGGACGGCCGAGAGCGGGAACTCGCCGTTGGTCAGCGCCTTGCCCAGCAGGACGATGTCCGGCCGCGGCTCGAAGGTTTCCGACGCGAGGAATCGCCCGGTCCGCCCCACGCCCGTCGTGATCTCGTCAGCAACGATCAAGACGCCATGTTCCCGGCATCGCTCCGCAATGACGCGGTAGCAGTGCGGATTCACGGAACGGATACCGGCGACCCCCTGGATGGGTTCGAACAGGAAGCCGCCGACGTGCGGCCACAGACCCTCACGCTCGACCGCTTCTGCCGCCAACGCCTCGCGTGCCTGCTCCGTCGAACCGATCGCCGGATCGGTGACCCAGGGACCAAGAATGCGGGTCTCGACCGGCGCGGGAAGAGTCTCCGCGCGGCGACGGAAACCGGAGGTGGTCAGCGTCGCCAGGGTCGTCCCATGGAAGCCGTTCTTGAGCGTCACGAAGATGCTCTTGCCGTCCTTGCCGTATCCGGCCGTTCGCTGGCACTGGTAGACCATGCGGATCGCCGCGTCGGCCGCCTCCGACCCGGAGGTGCCGTAGCTCACCCGCGCGTAGCCGGTCCGGCTGCAGAGTTCCGCCGCCAGATCGAGCGCGGGCTGATGCAGGCCGCCGATCAGATCGGCCGAGAAGCCCCGCATCATGGCTTTGCGCACGTCGCGATCGCCGTGGCCAAGCATTGCGCTGCAGTAGGCACCGCAGAGAAAATCGAGAAACGACCGCTGCGTCGTCTCGATCTCGCTGCCATGCCCTCGGACAAACACCGGTGTGTCCGCGTTGCACGATTCGTACGATGGGAGGAGATGATCGGACATGGCGTCCGCTCCTTTCTGTTGTCAATGCGCCCGGCGGTCCGGACGACAGGGCACCCTACTTAAAGATGACGGCGGTGTCAACCGCCCCTACTTCAACCCCAAATCCTCAAGCAGTTTCTTTTGTTCCTTGGAAAGCTTGTCCGGCGTTTTGACGACGACGAGCACGTACTGGTCCCCGATCTGGCCGGTGCGTGGGTCGGCAATGCCTTTGCCGCGCAGCCGGATGACCGTGCCGCTCTGCGTGCCTGCCGGAATCTTCAGCTCGGCCTTGGACTCCAAGGTCGGCACGTCGACCGTTCCACCGAGCGCCGCCGTGGAAAAACCGATCTCCTGCGTGATGCGCAAATCGTTGCCGTCGCGCTCGAACTGCGTGTCGCGCTTCACGCTAACGCGCAGGTACAAATCGCCCGGTTCGGTGCCGATGCCGCCGTACTCCCCTTCTCCACTCAGACGGATGAGCTCGCCGTGGTCGATGCCGGCCGGGAGCGTGACGCGCATCTTGCGCATGCCCTTGACCGCGCCGGAGCCGCGGCATTTGCCGCACGGCTTCTCCACGACGCTGCCGCGCCCATGGCAGGTGGTGCAGGGACGGCGCGTCTGGAACGTGCCGAACACGGTGCGCTGGTTGGCGGTGATCTGTCTGGCGCCGCCGCAGGTGGCGCAGGTCCTCTTGCTGCTGCCCGGCTCGGCGCCATCCCCGGAGCAATGCTCGCAGCGCAGCGTCTTGTACAGCTCCAGATCGCGCTGCACGCCGAAAGCCGCCTCGCGAAAGGTCAGCGTCACGTCCACCTGGATGTCCTCGCCGCGGGAACGCCGCTGCCGCCCTCCCCCGCCGCCGAACATTTCGCCGAACAAATCGGACAAGTCCTCAAAGCCCGCGCCGGAAAATCCGCCGGGGAATCCGCCGCCGCCCATGCCGCCCTGCTCAAAGGCCGCGCTGCCGAACTGGTCGTAGCGCTGGCGCTTCTGCGGATCGCCAAGCACCTGGTAGGCCTCGTTCACTTCCTTGAATTTCTCCGGATCGCCGCCTTTGTCGGGGTGGTACTGATGCGCCAAAGACCGGAAGGCCTTTTTCAGCTCTTCCGGACTCGCGCCCTTCTCTGCGCCGAGGGTCTTGTAGTAGTCCTTGGACATGACTAGTCCAAACCGAGAATCGACCAGTCTTCTTTGTACTTCTCGATCCAGCCTTTCCCAAAACGTTTCTTCTGAGCATCGCTAAGTCGAAGTGTTTTCGAGTAATCAGGGAGCAGGCGTCGCATGACAGTTTCTTTGTGCTTCTGACCATTCTTTCCAGGTTGGTGAAGCCAAATACGATTTGTTTCTTTTAGTACTGTCGCAACGACGCGGCTTGGTAAAATATAAACATCAGGAGACTTGGTCGCCTCCTGCTTGAGGTCGACGAAGCAATAGAACATACGCTCACCGACAAGCTCCTCGTGCTTGTCTTTCATGTGCCAACCATCGTCGGAACCCAGAGGCCGTCGGGTCTTCACCTGGATCGCGGCCGCTTTGGTTCCTTTCACGTTCGTTGCGATGATGTCGGAGTTCGGAGCGTTCTCGGGCGCCAACCCCGCGACGTACTCGCGCTGAAGCAACCGATAAAGAACGTAGTGTTCGCCTGCTGGGCCAGTGAAAGGGGTTGGCATAAGATGGCTAACTTCACGCGGCTTTCATTGTATTATCTGCATCACCTGACTTACCGATTAAATCTAAAATTTCGTCAGCGGGCACCACAATCGAATAGCCAGAGTTTTCGACATTGTGATTTGTGTATTGATTCTGACGACTGTACATCTCTTCCACAAAAGGAACGTACTTTGTTACTACTCCAATAACACTAAATTTTCTCTGTCCTGGAGCGATCTCCTCAGCCTCAATGGCCAGGCCACCACTGTTTCCAAAATATACCGGGCAATCAAGAATAATGGTTCTATTCGAGACGTTCTTTCCAGCGACTGATCCGCGACGCAGCAGCGGCTTGTCGTATTCGAGTACTCCTGGATTCTTATTGCTTAGCGAGCTTGGGTAGCCAATCACCACAACCTCGTTTGAGACTAGTACGTCAGCGAACATTTTTAAAGTTTCCTCCGTCACAACAGTTAGCTTACCGAGTTTGGATACCACTGATACATAGGGCATGTATTTACAATTAGACATGCCAGCTCCCATTTCACTAAGAACACCTAGCTTAACAAGCACAATGTCTGCCTTTTCACTTTTCTGAATCTCTGCCTTTGTCAGGTCAACCTCAAGTACAGTCTTTTTTACCGAGAGCGTGTCATTTTCATCGTATGCAGTCAGCTTGACCTTCTCTGCTATCAACCCAAATACATTGTCGACTTGGTTTCGAACAAACAAAACGTGATGAGCGGTTACAAGGTACATGGCTTCTCCCTTCCAATTCAAGAAGAAACCGCTGCCAGTACCTCGGGGAAGCTCTATCAACACTGGGTAGTTGAGGTTGTTGTCCGGGAGGAACCTTCCCATGTTGGAGACTATTCTTTCTTCTCGACAAACTCGCCCTCAATCGGCGCTTCGTCCTTCTTGGCGTCCTCGGCCTTGGGCTGCTCCGCGCCTTTGGCCTGTTGTTCGGCCTGATACAGTTTGCCACCGACCTGCTGCGCCACCTGGCCGAGCGCTTCGCCCGCCGCTTTGATGGCTTCATGGTCGTCGCCGTCCTTCACCTTCTTCAGCGCCTCGATTTTTTCTTCGACGGCTTTCTTGTCTTCGGCAGAAATCTTGGCTTCGTTTTCCTTCAGCATCTTCTCGGACGTGTAGACCATGCTGTCGGCCACGTTGCGCGACTCGATCAGCTCGCGCTTCTTCTTGTCGTCCGCGGCGTGCAGCTCGGCGTCCTTCTTCATCTTCTCGACTTCGTCCTTGGAAAGTCCGGACGAGGCCGTGATGGTGATCTTCTGTTCCTTGTTGGTGGCGCGGTCCTTGGCTTTCACGGACAGGATGCCGTTGGCGTCGATGTCGAAGGTGACTTCGACCTGCGGCACGCCGCGCGGCGCCGGCGGAATGCCGTCGAGCACGAACCGGCCGAGCGACTTGTTGTCGCCGGTCATTTCGCGTTCGCCCTGGAGAACGTGGATTTCCACCTGCGGCTGGTTGTCCGCGGCCGTGGAGAACACCTGGCTTTTGGAAATCGGGATGGTCGAATTGCGGTCGATGACCTTGGTCATGACGCCGCCGAGCGTTTCGATGCCGAGCGACAACGGGGTCACGTCCAGGAGCAGCAGCTCGCCCTTGATGTCGCCCTGCATGTTGCCGGCCTGGAGCGCCGCGCCGATAGCCACGACTTCGTCCGGGTTCACCGAGATGTTCGGCTTCTTGCCGAAAAACTTTTCGACGGTGGCGAGGACGAGCGGCATGCGCGTCATGCCGCCGACCATGACCACTTCGTTGATGTCTTTGACGTCGATCTTGGCGTCGGCCAGCGCTTTGCGGCACGGCTCGAGCGTCTTGTCGATCAGGTCGCCGACCAGTTCTTCCAGTTTGGCGCGCGTCAATTTGACGGAGAGATGCCGCGGACCGGTGGCGTCCGAGGTGATGAACGGCTGGTTGACTTCCGTTTCCACGGAGCTCGACAGTTCGATCTTGGCTTTCTCCGCCGCTTCCTTGATGCGCTGCAATGCCAGTGGATCCTTGGAGAGATCGATGCCGTTTTCCTTTTTGAACTGGTCGATGATCCAGGAAATAATGCGCTGGTCGAAGTCGTCGCCGCCCAGGTGCGTGTCGCCGTTCGTGGCGCGGACTTCCACGGTGTTCTGCGCGGCTGCCGCATCGTAAGCGATTTCAAGTACCGACACGTCGAAGGTGCCGCCGCCCAAATCATAGACCACGATCTTTTCGTCCTTCTTGCGGTCAAAACCGTAGGCCAGCGCCGCCGCGGTCGGTTCGTTCAGGATACGGCGCACTTTGAGGCCGGCAATCTCGCCGGCATCTTTCGTCGCCTGGCGCTGCGCGTCGTCGAAGTAGGCCGGCACGGTGATGACGGCCTCCTCGATCTTCTCGCCGAGCTTCTCCTCGGCATCGACCTTGAGCTTCTGCAGCACCATCGCCGAAATTTCCTGCGGCGAATGCTGCTGTCCGCCCATCACAACCTTCACGCCTTCGCCCGCCTGGACGATCTTGTACGGCATCAGCTTCTGGTCGCGCTGCACTTCGGCGTCCGAGTAGCGACGGCCGATCAGGCGCTTCACCGAGAACAGCGTGTTCTCCGGATTGGTCACGGACTGGCGCTTGGCCAGCTGGCCGACGAGCCGTTCGCCGGTCTTGGACGCCGCAACCATGGACGGCGTAGTGCGCGCGCCCTCTTTATTTTCGACCACCTTCGGCTGGCCGCCTTCGACGACGGCCATGCACGAGTTGGTGGTCCCCAAATCAATTCCCAGGATCTTAGGCATAGGTTTATTTCTTGAGGTCCGCTTTCGGAATGGAGATGCGGAGGATCCCCTTCTCCACGCTCGTCTCGGCCTTGTCGCCGAGGACGTTCACCGGCAGCGCCACCGAGCGCGAGAAGCTGCCGTGGCGCACTTCCTTGCGGTAATAATTCTTCTCGTCGACTTCGGAGCTGCGTTCGTCTTCGCCGCGGATGGTGAGCACGCCGTCGGCGACGCTCACGCTGATCTTGTCGACCTCCACGCCCGGCACCGGCGACTCCACCACCACGGCCGTCTCCGTCTCATAGACGTCGACCGGCGGGATGAGCGCGCCCGGATCGGGCATCATCTCGAACGGAGAAAAGCGGATCAGGGACATAGTTATTTCTTGAGGATCACTTTGGCCGGGCGGATGACGCGGCCGTCGAGTTCGTAGCCGGACTGCACTTCGCGCGCCACGGTGCCGGGCGGCACGTCGCCCGCGTCGTCTTCACCGGCGGCTTCGTGCCGCGTCGGATCGAACGGCTTGCCGACGGTTTCAAAAGCGCGCACGCCGTAGCCGTTCAAGACGCCTTCGAACTGTTTGACGATGAAACCGACGCCTTTGACCCATTCGCTCCCGGCGTGTTCGGCTGGGACGTGTGCCATCGCGGACTTCATGTTGTCCAAGACCGGGAGAAAACTCTGGATGGCGTCTTCGGTGGCATAGCCGGCCATGGCCTGCTTCTCGCGCGCCAACTCCTTCTCGCGGTTGGCGTAATCGGCCAGCGCGCGCTTCCAACCGGCAAGATACTCGTCGCGCTGCTTCAGGCAGGCCTCGAGATCAGCGGGCGTTTCTTCCGGCGTCTGGGGTTTCAGTTCGTCCGTCATACGCGTTCCAAAAGGTGTTGTGCGGCGCTGAGCAATTGCCAGTTCCGTTCGTAATCCATCCGGAGCGGACCGAGCAGGCCGATCACGCCGGCATGCTGTCCGCTGCCGTACCGCGTCACGACCGTGGCGCACAGGCCGCCGAACGGATTCTCGCGGCCCAACCAGACCGTGACCTTGCTGTCGACCTTGGGAAAAACGCGCTCCACCACTTCATCGAGCTTGTCGATGACCGCGGAGAAACTGGCGATGCGGCCGAGCTCCTGGAACTCCGGCTGGCTGAACAGCAGCGACAAGCCGGTGTAGTAGACGTGGCGCGGGCGGAAGCCGACGAAGACCGCGGTGCCCGTGCCTTCGGCGAGCTGCTTGGCAACAACTTTCACGGCCTGCTCCGCATCTTTAGGCAGCGTCACTTTCATTTTTGCCGCCGGCAGCGTCTCGCCTTTGGCGAGCATGCGCTCCACGAAGTGCCGGTAGCCGGCTTCCGTGGGGATGCGGCCGGCCGAGGTATGCGGCTGGGTGATGTAGCCCTGGTCCTCCAGCGCGCCGAGCTCGATGCGGATGGTGGCCGGGGAAACGTCAAAACCGTGCTTCTCCACGATGGTCGAGGATCCCACGGGCTCCGCCGAGCGGATGTGCTCGCGGATCAGGGCGAAGAGCAGGTTTTCCTGGCGCTCAGTGAGCATGGTGTGCTGATTAGCACTCTCGCCCATAGAGTGCCAAAACGAAAAAGGGCCGTCAAGGCCACTCCGCTCATCTACAGATGGACGACTCGGCGGCCGCGGCGGTGCTCTTCGGTCCCTCGCCCTCGCGGATGTCGAGGTGAACTCGACCCGCCGGGTTCGGGCGCCCGCTGAAGCGGTCGCCTCATGCGCTCCGCGCGGCGCACCTCGCCGTCTCTGTCGCCTCGCTACGAACGACGCTCTTCGTGCAGGCCCAGATCGGAGAGCAGCACGTTCTCCACGAAGATGCCGCGCGGGTAAAAAATCCGTTCCAGTTCCGATTTGGTTTCGTGTTCCACCGTGTCGCGCTGCGTGCCGAGCACGTCGTCGCTGTGGAACCGGCTGGCCACCATGCGCAGGCGGCTCTGGATCGTCGGCCGCACGATCTTGGCCACGAAGTCTTCGCCGATGGTCTGCCAGATGGTGGGGATCTGGTTGACGTCGAGCCGCAGCAGGATCGTTCCTTCGATCATCAACTTCCGTCCGTCGGCGGTTTGCGTCAGGATCGGCTGGTCGCCGAGGCCGCGGATGTTGGCGGCGTTGAAGGTTTTGGAAATGGAGTACTCCAGCGTCTGCGTGTTGAAGAGTTTGGCCTTCTGCCAGAACGGAATTTTCAGATGCAGCCCCGGCGTCATGACCTTGCGCAACACGCCGCGACCGAGGTCGTAGACGCAGGCCACATAGCCCGGCGGCACGTAGATGAAGAGTCCCTTGAGGACGTCCTCCATCACGAACGTGTACATCAGTTTGTCGAGCGAATCGGCCATATCACGGACGGTATCCTATGCCTTTGCGGGCGGTTTTGTCGAGGGTACCGGCCAGATCATGTGGCGCAGCAGGACGATCCCGAACGAAAACAGCATCGAGGTGTAGATGAACAGCGATTTGACCGCCGGCAGCCACCACAACACCAGGAAGGTGAAGAGTGGGAAGAACAGCGCGTACAGCACGTCGTTTCGCGTCAGCTGGCCGGGCGCGCGCTTCTGTTCGATCAGGATTTCCGCGAACAGCGTGATGCCGACGACCGCCGCCCACAGCGGGCTGCGCACGCCGATGTCCTGGCCGAGGAACACCGTGTTGACGTCGGTCGGCCGCGTCACCCAGGGATAGAGGTCGCCGAGGTGGAGGCGGATGCCGTCGACGAACACGCGATAGAGCACGACGAGCACCAACGCCTGGACGAGGATGCCCCAGACCTTGGCCCACGGATGCAGCCTCCGCTCCTTCAGGAGTTCGCGGATATGCTCCCGGCGTTGCACGGCGTCATGCATCGTCTCCTGGTTGATGCGTTCGATGTCCGGAGAGAGCTTGTCGAACTCGTAGCTGTCGCGCTCGGCGATGACCGAGAGCGGCAAAAGCACGAGGCGCAGCGCCACGGTCAGCAGCACCACGGCAAGCCCCAGGTTTTCCCCGGCCGCGGTGTTGTACAGCCACATCAGCGCGTTCAGGAGCGGGCCGTACAGGACGTTGTCCCACAACCAGGTCATACGGACGGGTACGCTACTCCGGGCCTACTCGTACCGCAAGGCATCTCACGGATGCCGGAACGTCTTCATCTTCGCACCACCCGACGGAGGGAGCTGACGAAGCGACGACTTCTGTTCCGACAGCAGCTTCGCCAACTGATGCAGGTTGTGCGCCATGGTGCCGACCATCATGTCCGTCGCCGTGTTCTTGCGGCGCTTTTCCGCGTCCTTATCCATCGGCGGTCCCGCCTCGCCGACCCAGTACGCCGCGCACTCGGGCGGCAACGTAAAGCCGTACCAGATGAGCGCGTTCGCGAGCGTGCCGATGACGTGCTGGACGCCGTCCTCATGCCCGGTGACCACCATGCCGCCGACCTTGCCGAAAAGTCTTGACGTTCCCGTCATCATGTATTCGTTGTCCAGCTGGTCCATGCGTTCGATGGCCTTCTGGATGAGCGACGACGGCTGGCCCCACCAGATCGGCGTCGCGAACACCACGATGTCCGCGTCGAGAATGTCGCCGTTCACGTCTTTCCAGTCGTCGTCCATGTCCGTCATCAAACCGTGTTTGATGTCACGGTCGACCAAACGAACCGTCTTCGTCTCGACCCCATACGCAGCCAGCCGCTCGAATACCCGCGAGACGAGTTCGTCGGTATTCGACGCTTCAGGGCCGTGTTTCAACGTACCGACAAGGGCGAGAGCCTTCATATCCGCATTGTTAGTTCCAAAACGAATCCGACGACGATCAGCGTGATGCCGACGGTGCCGATGTGCTTTTCGCGCCGCATTTCCTTCAGGACGACATCGTCGATGCGGCGTTCCTTCATGACACGGCCGTGAACGCGGGTGGCGAGATATCCGATGCAGAGCTCGCCCAGCACCTCTAACGTTTTTCCCAGCATAGATTCATCGTTCAGGTTTCTTCGTTGCGCACGCCCCGCCGGCGCAGGAGGGCCGTTCGCCGTATGACCGAAGTCGAGCAATGAGACAACCGGCGTCCGCACGGCAGGAGGCAATGTCGGCGGACGACGCCGCGAGACGGAGGCGGTCGCCGTTCCGTTCGAGGACGACGGGGAGGCGGAGGCCGTTTCTTTGAAGATACGCGGCCACGTCGACGGGCATGTCGTCCGCGTGATAGGTCTCCGGCATTTCCCGAAGCGACGTTATGAACCGCTCCCACTCCGGCTTTTCACGGACGGGACCGTGCGTAATGTCGCATAACGTGCATGTGCTCTTCCCGCCGAACACCTTCGCGAGCGCGCCGGGAATGTTGCCGATGATTCCGGAATTCGCCCGATACACGAACAGGAACCTCCCCACACTACCTCTTGATGATTTTCGCGAGCCGCACCGGCATCATGACGAGGGCCATGAGGACGCCAAGAAGAAGGATGAATATGCCCGTCAGAATTTTGCCGATGCCGACGAGCTTCAAACGGAGCAGTTCCGACGGATAGTTCTGTATCCGAACGAGCTGCGCGTTCAGTTCGGATCCGGTGGCCGCGGCTTCGCGCTCCGCTTTGCTCAAGGTGAAATATCCGGCCTGAAGCGCATGGAATGACGCTTCTTCCGTCGCGACCCGCTGGTGCATGACAATTCCTTGTCCGATGAATACGAACGCGGCCGCCACGAGTACGCCCATCAGGCCCATCATCATGTTTTTCATACGTCAGTCATGCATGAATGAATCGTCCGTCCGTCACTTTCCCTCGGCCCACGCTCGGAGCTTCTCATACGATTCGGATCCGCAGATCCATTTCCCGCTCTCCGTATTGATGAAGAACGGCACGCCGCCGCAAAATCCCTTGTCGAACTTTTCCAACATGCGCGCGTTTTTCTCGTCGTGCCACGTTTCAAACTGTTCGATCGCGAACCCCTCCTTCTTCAACCTTTCGACCACGGGAGCCACCGTCTGACAATGCGGACACTCCGCGCCGTAGAATTCAAACAACGACATAACGGACATGGGTTATACATTTTTGATTAGAATCGAGAACTCCACAGCGGAACGTACGGAACCGCCAGGTACTCGAACTTCCGCAAAACGCCCGTCGCCATGAGAATCGCCGTCAGTACGAGAACGGCGCCGAACGCCGCTTTGAGCCGACCGGAACGTTCCTGAACGAAGCGGCGTCCGGCAACGGCGTGCTTTCCCCCATAGGCGATGACCAGCATGGGAATCCCCGCGCCGACCGAGTACGTGAAGAGGAGCAGCCCCGCCCGCGCGGCGCTTCCGGTCGAAGACGCGAGCAGGATGATCGAACCGAGAATCGGTCCGGCACAGGGCGCCCACACGATGCCGAGGAGCGAGCCAAGAGCGAACGCTTCGCCCGGCTGACCGAGTGCATTCGCCTTCGGGCCGCGCGCGCCGAGCCACGAAGTGAGCGCGGAAGTTCCTCGTGAAAACAGGTCGCCGACGGGCTTGACGAGAAGCGCGACGCCCATCAGGCCGATGAGCCACATGGCGAGCTGGTTCAGAAAGATGCGGTCGACGGGCAGGTGGCTACCGAACGCGCCGAACAGGATTCCGAGCACGGTGAACGTCGTCGACATGCCCAGCACGAGGTAGACGGGATACCACTTATGATCCTTGAGAACGGAGCCGAGGATGATCGGCAGGATGGGGATAATGCACGGCGACGTGACGGTCACGGCGCCGGCGGCGAGCGCCAGAAAGAACATCCCCATATCCGTCAGGATCGGATGAAGAAGGCGAGGCTTTCCGCGGTCACCGGACCCGGACCGAGCCGCTCCGGGATTTTTTCGACGGACGTTTTGATGATGGTCGACTGGCTTGTCACGTGGAACGTGCGTTTCAACGCGACTTCCGTGTCGTAATTGACCTTGAAGCCGACGAGATTTGCGTCCGTGTTCAATTCGAACGTCCTCCTGATGACCGGTTCGTTCGCCCGACAGGTCGGACACCAGTCGGCATGAAAGTCGAGGATCACGGTTTTTCCATCGGCAAGCGCCCGGTCATAGGCGGCCCGCGAAAAATCCTGGTAGGCACCGGCGCGGTAGGACGCATCGTTCGCCGTTACGACGGCCGCGAGCGACGCGGATCCGGCACCCTGCCCATGGATGACGGCGTATCCGAGACCGGAAAAGAGAACGACACCGACGACCGCAAAAAGAATGTTTTTCATACGGTGCCACTGTAGCGGCACCGTAGGAACGCGTCGGTAACAAATGCTACGGCACGTTGTGGATAATGATTTTTCCGTCCTGATCCACGCCGACCTTCCCTTCCGTCTGCAAATCGCGGATCGCGCGCGACACCGTCACGCGGTTCAGTCCCGTCAGATGCGCGAGGCGTTCATGGGTCAGGCGGCGTTCCGCTGCGGCGCTCGAGAACCGTTCGAGGAATCTCGGCATGCGCTTCTTTTCGTAGCGCTGAATTTCATGGAGGATTTTTCCCTTCGCATCGACGAGCGTCTCGGAAAGCTTTTTCTCGTAGTCCTCGAGGCGGTTCCCGAGCGTCGAAAGCGCCCGCATCACGATGACAGGATACGCGGCGATGATGCGTTGAAAATCGTGCGACGAGAAGGCGCAGATACGCGTGCCCTCGACGGCCTCGGCAAAGTGCGAGAGCGGCGCGTCCTGAAAACCGACGTTCCCGAAAAGCGTGCCCGGCCCGATCACGTCGAATACGAAACGCTTTCCGTCGCGGGTATGGTACAGGGACACCTCGCCTTCCTTCACAAGAAACAGGCGCGTCTCGTGCATGTGGGGCGAATACAACAGGGCACGGCTCACGTGACGCGTGTCCTCGGCGGAACCGGCCAGTTTCATGATTTCTTCCCGGGGGATTCCGGCGAAGATGTCCAAATTCTTGATGTACCAAATCCGATCCATACGAACGGGAGTCTAGCACGGTTATGCACAGAACAGCATGCCACCCTGTAGCTTTCACTACAGCGGCCATCCCTCCCTCCTTGATACCCTGGGAGCATCATTCTTCATTTTTTTATATGGGTAAGACATGCACGGCGTGCGGAACGGCGATCACTGCTCCAGTGAAACCGGAGAACGAGGCGGAACTCTGCCGGAATTGCGCGGGCGCGCAAACGAAGAAAGCCCCGGCTGAAACGTGCGAAAAATGCGCACGGGGCGTTCCTCACGAACATGGCGCGGCCTAGGCATGCGCATCTTCGATCTCATCATCGTCGGTTCGGGTTCGGCGGGCATCTCGGCCGCGGAAACCGCCCGTGAACGCGGAACCCGATCGGTCGCGATCGTCGATTCCGCCAAGCGGCTTGGCGGTGAGTGCCCGAATCGGGGGTGCGTCCCGACCAAGGCGCTCTTGCGGTCCACGGAAATCCTCTCCCTCGCGCGGCGCGCGGGGGAGTTCGGTCTTCGGATTCCACGCGCGGATTTCCAACTGCGGAACATCATGAAACGAAAAGTCCGCATCACCGACGCGCTCACGGGCGGCGGGCGCATCGAGGGCGTGCTCAAACGTCTGGGCGTCGAGGTGATCCGCGGAACGGCGTCTTTTGTTTCTCCCGGCAGCATCGCCGTCGGCAACAAACGGTACGGCGCGAAGCGTTTCATCGTCGCCACGGGTTCAGAGGCGGTCATCCCGCCCATTCCCGGACTCCAGGAGTCCGGATACCTGACCAGCGAAGGCATCGTCACGCTGAAGCGCCTGCCAAAATCGATCATCATCATCGGCGGCGGCCCGATCGGCGTCGAGTCCGCGCAGATCCTTTCGGAACTAGGCGTACGCGTGACGATCGTCGAATTCGCCGCGCATCTCCTGCCCCGCGAAGACGACGACATCGCGGACATCGTTTCCTCGGCGTTCCAAAAACGAGGCATGATCGTATTTACGGCGACGCAGGCGGTACGCGTCGAAAAGAAAAATGGCGGACGTCGGGTCGTCGTCGAGATCGGCATCGAAAAAAAACGGAAGACGCTCGCGGCGGAAGCGGTTCTCGTGGCCATCGGCAAGCGTCCCGTCATCACACCGCTCAAACCGGAAAAAGCGGGCATTGAAGTCGATAAACGGGGCCGGCCGAAGCTGAACGAATTTTTACAGACGAGTAACCCCGCGGTGTATGTCGCGGGAGATGCGGCCGGGCAGATGCTGTTCACGCACGTCGCCCACGAACAGGGCATCCTCGCGGCTACAAACGCGGTCGGAGGGGATACCGTGACGAGCGACCTGCGGATCGTCCCCCGCGGGACGTTCATTTCTCCGGAAGTCGGGTCCGTCGGCATGACGGAGACTGAAGCACGCGCCGCCGGCGTGCGGGTCGGCGTCGGTTCCGCGGCGTACGCGACGCTCGGCAAGGCGCTGGTCAGCGGCGAAACGGACGGGCTCGTAAAGATCATCGCGGACATGGACTCCGGCCTGATCCTCGGCGGTCACGTGGTCGGCGCGGCCGCGGCCGAAATCGTGCACGAAATCGCGCTCGCCATGTTCGCCGATGTCCCGTATGCGACGGTTGCAAAAATGATCCACGCATACCCGACATACGCTGAAGGCATCGGTGCCGCGGCGTATAACGTGCAGGCGTTGTGATAACCCGATTTTATATGGTTCAGAAAGTCATGATGGACAACCGCGAGGTCTATGTATGTGGAACTTGCGGCTTCACATACCCGGAAGAGACGCCGGCAAAAGAGTGTGAGGCGTCCTGCGATTCCAGACATATCTGTCGAAGCGACGTTGCGACGCGGGCCATATCACCGAAAACGCACGCCCATACGCAGAGTCATCCCAATGGAGAGATGCCTGAGACTCCATAGGCGGACACGCAGGGCGAACAGCGGATTCATCTCGTAAGGACGGGGTACGCTACTCCGGGCCTACTCGTACCGCAAGGCATCGATCGGATTGAGGCGGGAGGCGCGCCGCGCCGGAGAAATGCCGAAGACGAGGCCGGTACCCGCAGCCACCACGAACGAGATGACCACGGCTTCCGGAGAGATCGCGAACTCCCAGCCGTCCTGGAACTGCGCGATCGCGACCGATGCCAGGAACGCGGCGCCGATGCCCAGCCCGATGCCGAGCAATCCGCCGACGCCGGTCAGGACCACCGCTTCGGACAGAAACTGCCGCTGGATGTCACGCCGCGTCGCACCCACGGCCATGCGCAAACCGATCTCGCGCGTCCGCTCGGTGACGGAGACCAGCATGATGTTCATGATCCCGATGCCGCCGACGACGAGCGAAATGCCGGCCACCGCCGTCAGGAACAGGGTCAGCGCCAACGTCACGGACGAGACGATGGCCGCGGCCTCCTGCGCCGTGGTGATGTGGAAGTCGTCGTCGGCAGGATCCTCGATGCGGTGGCGTTCCCGGATCTTGGCGGTGACGGCCTCCTTGAGCTGGTCCGCGGTGACGCCCGGCGCCGGCGTCAGCATCACGTACGTCAGGTAATCGACGCCGAACAACTTGTCGGCCGCGGTCTGCAGGAGCACGTAGACGTAGGTGTCGAGGTCCAGGAAGAACTGCGAACCGCGCGGCTCGGCCACGCCGACGACGCGGAAGGCGCGGCGCCCGAGCCGGATTTCCTGGCCGAGCGCGTCGGCCGGAGCACCGAACAGTTCACCGGCGATCTTGCTGCCGAGCACGACCACCGAGGCGCCGGCGTCTTCCGGCGCCAGGAAGACACCGGCTTGCATCTCGAAACTTTCTATCTCGCGCAGGGCGGGCGTGGTGCCGAAGACGGTGGCGTTGACCTGCTCGCCGCCGGCGTTGGCGACTTCCTCGATGAACAAGACCGGCGCCAGGGCTCCCGTTTCCGGCAACGCGGTCAGCGTCGCCGCGTCCGATTGCTTGAGCGCGGTGAATGACGCGAGCTGCGAGACACCTTCCGTTCCTCCCGGTTCCAAAAACAACGTATCCGGCCCGAAACTTTCCAGCTCGGAAAGGATGACGCTCTCCGCGCCCTTGCCGAGGGACAGCATGACGATGACCGCGGCCACGCCGATGATGATGCCGAGCGTGGTCAGCAGGGAGCGGCCCGGTTTCTGCCGCAGGCCGCGCAGCGCGTCGAGAAAGGCGTCGGTGGTGCGCATATTATTCGAAGCGCAAGGCGACGATCGGATCGAGACGCGAGGCGCGCAACGCCGGATAGAAGCCAAAGGCCAGGCCCGCCGCCGCGGCCGTCCCGACGGCAAGCAGCACCGCGTCGAGCGGCACCGCGAACAACCAGCCGCTCTGGAAACGCTCGATGATCAACCCGGCCAGGAACGAGAAGAGCGCGCCGCCGGCCACCCCGATGATGCCCCCGCCGACGGTCAGCAATACGGCCTCGGCCAGAAATTGTCCGAGCACGTCGCGCCGTGCCGCGCCCACCGCCATGCGCAAACCGATCTCGCGCGTCCGCTCGGTGACGGAGACCAGCATGATGTTCATGATGCCGATACCGCCGACCAGGAGCGACACGGATGCGATGGCCGTCAGGAACAAGGTCAGCACCGTGGCGATGCTGCCGAAGACGGCCGCCGCTTCCACCGAGCTGCCAACGCGGAAATCGTCCTTGGCGGTGTCGCCGGTGGGATTGGCGATGCCGTGCAGGTCGCGCATTTCGAGCCGCAGCTCCTCCTGCGCGGCAGGCACGGGAATGGCGGCCACGCCGGCGATGAAGTTCACGTAATCCGGCGCGGACAGCTCCTTGCGCATGGCCGTGATCGGAATGTAGATGCGCTCGTCGAGATTCTGGAAAAACTGGGTGCCCTGCGGCGCGACCACCCCGACCACCGTGAAACTCTTGCGGTTGAGGCGGATGCGCTCGCCGAGAGGATCGCGGTCGCCGAACAGGTCCGTGGCGATCTGCGTGCCGATCACCGCGACGCTGCGCGCGGCGTCCAGGTCGTCGTCCGTGAAGAAGCCGCCTTCCGCCATGCGCAGGTTGTTGACGGCCGCGATGTCCGACGTGGTGCCGTTCAGGCTGACGGTCTTTTTTTCGCTGCCGAAGGTGGCGCTGACCTCGAGCAGCGACACCGGCGCGATCGCGGACAGCACGTCGGTGCGCCGGCGGATGGCCTGCCAGTCGCGGTACTTGATGGTGGTGAGCGCGCCGGGACGCGGCGGACCGGATTCGCCGCCGCCGGGCTGGATGAAAATGGTATTCGGACCGAAGCTCGACACCTGTCCCAGGATGAGACCTTCGGCGCCCTTGCCGAGGGACAGCATGACGATCACCGAACCGATGCCGATGACGATGCCGAGCGCGGCCAGCAGCGAGCGGAAGAGGTTCTGCCGCAACCCGACCGCCGCGGTGCGGACCACGTCGGTGAATCGCATATCATTTGCCGAGCTCGCCGTTGTCGTCGGCGGCCCGGCGGCGGTTCGTGACCTTCTCGTCGGACAAAATCTGGCCGTCGCGGATGCGGATGATGCGTTCGGCGTGTTCGGCCGTGGCCGTCTCATGCGTCACGACGATGATGGTGCGCCCGGCGCGGTGCAGCTCGTCCAAGAGCGCCATCACTTGCGCGCCGGATTTGGAGTCGAGGTTGCCGGTCGGCTCGTCCGCGAAAAGCACCTGGGGGTCGGCGACGAACGCGCGGGCGATGGCCACGCGCTGCTTCTCGCCGCCGGACAGCTTCACCGCCGGATAATCGCGCCGGTGCGACAGGCCGACGGCCTCGACCGCGGCGACGGCCTTGGTGTGCCGTTCGGTCGCGGACAGGCTGTCGTAGCCGAGCGGCAACATGACGTTCTCGAGCACCGTCATCTTCGGCAGCAGGAAGAACGCCTGGAAGACGAAGCCGACCTGGGTGCGGCGCATGTGCGCCAGCTCCGCGTCGGACAAGCGGCTGACGTCGATGCCGTTGAAGTGGTAGGAACCGTCGGTCAGCGTGTCCAGGAAGCCCAGGATGTGCATGAGCGTCGACTTCCCGGAGCCGGACGGACCCATGATGGCCACGAACTCCCCTTTCTCGATGACCAGATCGACGCCCTTCAAGACCGGCGTCAGCTGGTCGCCGGACACGTAGTCTTTCCGCAGGTCGTGGATGTCGATGAGACTCATGTCGCGGGCCGGATGCTGACGACGATCGTTTCGCCTTCCAGCAGCCCGGCCACGATTTCGACCGTGCCCTGGTCGCCGCGCTCGCCGAGGGTGACGGCGCGCTCTTCGATCGTGTTGTCCGCCTTGAGCACGCGGACCACGCGCGCGCCCGCGACTTCGCGCACGGCGCGGAACGGGACGATCAGCGCGTTCTCACGGCGCGTGCCGGAGAGCACCACCGTCGCGGTCATGCCCGGCTTCACGTCCGGCGAACTCTCGGACAAGGCGATGCGCACTTTGTAATAGACGACGTCCTGGATGACCGTCTCGGCCGGATTCACGGAGATCACGTTTCCCGTGAACGGGCGGTCCGGCCCCAGCGCGTCAAACGTCGCGACCAGCTCCTGGCCGACACGGACGTGGATGATGTCGTTCTCGGAAATGTCGGCTTCGATTTCGGCGTTGATGCCGAGCATGGTCACGGCCGACGTGGACTGCACGGAGCCGGAGGCGGAAATGCGCGGCACGGCGTCCTCGCCGGTCGAAACGGCCACGTCGGTGACGATGCCGTCGGCCGGCGCGATGATGCGGGCCTTGCGCAAGCCTTCTTCGGCGATGGCCAGCGAGGCGCGCGCTTCTTCCACGGACGCCTCGAGCGGGGCGCGGTCCACGGCGCGCAGGCCGGCCTTCTTCAGGTCGAGCGCGGCCACGGCGCCGTCGCGCGCGGCCGACATCACGGCCACGGCGGCGCGCTGGGACAGCACCTGCGTCTCGGCGTCGAGCTTGGCGGTTTCCAAGTCGAACTTGGCCTGGGTCAAGTCGATCTCGGCGTCCTCCACGGCCGCCGCGTCGGTGTTCACGGCGTTGGCGTTCTCGATCTTGGTCGAAGCGATGGTGCTGCGGTCGGCCAAGACCGTGCCGTAGTCGGTGGCCACGGTGGTGCGGTCCGTCGTCAGGGTCGTCTTCTTGGTGTTGAGCTCGGACAGCGTGAGCTGGGACGACGGCGCGGTGGCGTCGAGCACGGCGCGGGTCTTGGACAGCGCGTCGAAGACCGCTTCGCTGGCCGCGAGCACCGGTGCAAAGGCCGCATCGATGACCGGCTGTCCGGCCGAGCCGAACCCCTGCACGGCGCGTTCGGCCGCCGCCTGTTTTTCCTTGGCGGTGCGGTAGGCGCCCTTGGCCGTCTCGATGCTGGCCGGGTTCTGCGACCCCAGGATGGATTCAAAGGCGTCATTGGCGGACGTGCTGTCGATGCCGAGCAGGAGGTCCATGTCGTTCATGGACGTGGAGAAGCTGACCACCGCCTTGAGGAGGTCGGCGCGCGCCGTGTCGTAGCGTTTGGCAAGCGTCTCCGCGGCCAGCCGGGCGTGGTCGTCGCGCTCGCGCTTGGCCTGGACGAGCGCCGTATCCTTGGACCGGACGTCGAGCTCGGCGTTGTTCACGTCGAGCGCGGAAGTGCGTTCCGTATTGGCGAGCGTGGTGCGCGCTTCGGACAGATTGGCGTCGGCTTTGGCGACTTCGGCTTCGCTGACGCGGATCGCTTCGGGCGACTCCCCGGCCGCCTTCTGGTTGAGGGTGGCGACGGCCACGGCCAGCTGGGCGCGGGCGCGGCGCACTTCGATGTCGATGTCGGTGACGTCGAGCTCGGCCAGAACCTGTCCGGTCGTCACGGCGTCCCCGACTTTGACGAAGACGTCTTTGACGCGGCCGGAGGTGTCGAAGTCGAGCGAAAACTCGGACGCGGCTTTGACCGCGCCGGTGGCTTCCACGGTGCGCTCCAGCGTGCCGCGGCGGACCACGGCGGTTTCGTAGGTGTCCTTCGCGGCCGGACGACGGCTCCAGGCGAAGGCGCCGGCGGCGGCGAGCGCAATCGCGCCGACGACAACCGCCGCCGTGATCAGCTGGCGTTTCGTGAAACGGCGCTTGGATTTGCGGGGAACGACGTGGGTGTGCCCGGCGGGTGCGTGGGGATCCATAGGAGCGCCCATCGTAGGCCGCTTGTGCCCCGGGGTCAATCCATTATTGCCGTTCATAGACGTAGACGTGGTCGCGCACCGCGAGCGGTTTCCACGTCGGCAGCGGGAAGGCGTTGACGACGACCCGGCCGCCCGGTTTGAGTTCGCGCTCCAGTTTTTTCTCCACCTTGGCCATCAGCGACGGCAGGAGATAGCAAAAAATCACGTCGTAGTCGCCGAGCGCGGCGCGCTGGAACGGCCGGGTGCGGAAACCGACGCGCCGGCCGAGGCCCGCCTTCCACGCCATGACCCGGGCGCGCAACGTCAAAAACGGATTCACTTCGTAGCCCACGGCGTCAGCACCGAGCGCGGCGGCGGAGATGACCAGCCGTCCGTCGCCGGAGCCGAGGTCGGCCACTTTCTCTCCCGGCTGGATGCGGGACATGCGCAGCATCATGCGGACGCGTTCGTCCGTCGACGGCACGTACGGCGCGCCCGCGACAATCGACACCAGGTGGGTTCCCAGGTGCCAGGTGGCGATAAGCAGCAGCGCCGCCAGAAGCAGCTCGGCGATCACGAGCATAACCGTCCGCAAGTGTACCACGCGCCGCTCCCCCCGCGAACGTCAGCCAAAAGAAAAAGCGGCAGCCGACGGACGGTGCCGCTACGCGAAGAGGTCGCGCTCCCCCGGTTCGATGCCGACGACCGAGGGGTGGATGCCGAGCTTGTCGATCTCCTTGAAGAACGTCGCGGGCGGGACCTTCCCGGTCCGGTATCGCTCCGCATGATACAGCGCATGCAGGCGCGGCCATTGGCTGAGCAGCTCACGGAGTTCGTCTTCCGTACTGCCGACGTCCTGGGGACGGAAGCCGCTCTTCCGCAATTCCGCGATGATGTCACGCGGGGGCGAGTGCTGAGCTTCCCCCTTCCGCAGACTGAGGATGAAGTCGGTGAAATACTGCGGCGACGGCCGCCAATGCCGGGAGGCCTCGCCCTTCCGTTCGACCTCCTCGAGCTCTCCGGGCTCGAGCCCGAGATCCGCGTCGCTCAGGCCGAACCGCTGCTTGCATCCCAGGTAGTACCGCGTGCCGAAACTCAGGGAATCCCCCCGCTTCGCGTCTGCGATCTCCTGCCGCAGATACGGCAACGCCGTCTCCCGCAGGAACGATCGGTAGTCCTGTTCCGTCCCAAAGCCGAAGTCCTGCACCGACTGGCCTGATCTCTGCATGAAACCATCGAGTTCATACAGGACCACGAATTGCCTGCCGTTGATGCCGCCGCGCGCGACCGCGGCACGGACCGTGGCGATGGTCTTACGGGCACGCGCCGCGCACCCCTGACGCTGCAACGCCTCCAGCTCCTGGAGCGTGGTGCCAATCAGGTGCGGCGGGATGCCGTATCTGCGCATGGCCGCACGCAGCGGCCTGATGGTCCCGGTCACATCCCCGCGTTGGGCCGCGGTACGCACCCGGATGACCTGCCTGCGCAGCGGGCGAAGGAACGCCTGCATGGCGATGGCATGGAGATCGATGTCATCCCTCAGCGTCAGGACTCCCACCGCGGCCAACCGCCAGATGATCCCGGTCATCTCGTGGATCGTCTGCAGCGTGAACTTCGGCACCACGCGTCCGTTCGGTTCGAGGAGGTGCTGGAAGGCGCCCTCCACCTCGTGATCCGAGAGCGCTTGCCGCGCCTGCTCCGTATGTGTTTTCTTCGCCATGATCACCTCCTTTTTGGGACATGGCGATGCAGCTCTACCACTTTTTCGGCTTTTCGTCAACCTCATGCCCGTTCGATTCCCCAACGCCAATACGAAAGACGCCGCCACCACAATGGTGACGGCGTCTTTGGTAGCCCCAAGGGGAATCGAACCCCTCTTTCTTGGATGAGAACCAAGTGTCCTAGCCGATAGACGATGGGGCCGCGGAATGCGCGGGAAAGATAGCAACAGAGGCCGCTCTTGACAAGGACCGAGGACGCTTCCCAAGGCGTGTTCCTTCCGGAAATAACCCTGACGTTCTATTCAATCACTCGATCGGTGAACACCACCAACCGCTTGGCATATTGTTTGGCACGTTTATCCCAGGCCCCGATGCAAGTAATCAGGTTGAGGTGCGCTTTTTTGTCATCTGACGTGAAGACCTCGGTCGCGTCCGCCGCAGCGTCGAGAATGCGGAGTTCACGAACCACGAAGGAAATGACCGCTCCTGTATCATCCTGGACGGTGACGGTATCGCCCGGCATGAGTTTGTGCAGGTTGGCAAACGCCCCGGTCTCGCCGCCCCACCAGTTGACGTGTCCTGCGATGGCCGCGCTCCCCCTTTCGCCTGGATGAGGGCCCAACTCATACCAGGCGGTGTTGAGAGGATCCTTGGGCACATCCATTGATCCATCCGCCGCCACAGCGACCTTCTCGACCGCCGCGTCGACGGCAATGCTGGGAATCATGATGCGCTCGGGCAGACCGATGTTTTCCACGGCAGCCGCAGCAATGATCGGGACAGGTTCAACGGCGGCGGGAGCGGCGGTGCTTTGGACGGGCGATGCATCAAACCCGAGGACGTACCAGCTTGGAACGCCGAATACCGCGATTGCGGCGACGGATATCCCAAGCGTCTTGATGTGCCGTCGATGGGCTGCTTTTTTCTTCTTGCGCATACACCCCGTAACAGAAGAGCCGGACGACAGGCGTGCGGCTCTTCGTTGCGAATGCTTCTGAGGATCAACTACTCGGTCTGCTTCTTCCGCAGTCCGTAGAGGATGAGCGAAGCGCCGCAGATGCCGAGCGCGGCGGCCAGCCACACGAGGGCGCTGCCTGCCGGAGCGGCGCCCGTGACGGGCAAGGCCGGAACGGCCGCGGCCACGACGACGGTGGCCAGCGCGAAGTCTCTGGCGATCATGCCATTGGCATCACCGGCCGCGGTGGCGGTGTTGATCGTTGTACTCGTCAGGTTCGTCCGGCAGGTGTAGATCCAGGACTCCGAAGGATCCAGCAGCGAATTGCCGTTGGTGTCGCCGGAAGTGAAGGACACCGGGCCGCACTTATCATCCGCGACGCGGACGTTTCGAAGCGGCACCGTTCCCGGATTCGTGACGGTTTTGGTATAGGTCACCATGCCCCCGGCTGCATTCAGCGTCAGCGGACTCGGCACTTTCGTGATGTGGATGAGTGGCGGCACGAGCGGCGCGCCGACTACGACCGTGGCGCTGGCAATGTCGGTGGCGCTGACGCCGTTGGCCCAGCCGGTGGCCACGACGGTGTTGGTGTGCGTTGCCGTGAGGTTCGTGGTGCAGGTGTGCACCCATACCTCGTCTGTCTCCAGAACGGCGTTGCCGTTGGTGTCGCCGGATTGCAGGACGATCGGACTGCAGGTATCGCCGACCAAGGTGACGTTGGTCATCGGCACCACGCCGATGTTGCGGACCGTGTAGGTGTACGTCACGGGTCCGGGTCCGGCCGGCAGAGCCAAGGGACTGGGGACTTTGATCACGTCGATGATCGGCGGGATGACCGGCACTGCGGCCGCGCCGATGTCGTTATTGGTGATGATGCAGAACTTATGGTCACCCGGAAGGAGGAAAGCGTTGCCGTTGACGTCGCAATCGCCGGAGAAGGTGCGGGTGTAGTTGGGATTGGAAGTTTCCGTCACCACGTAGGGCATGCCCGTCAGCGGAAACGTGTAGGTCACGCCGGAGTCGACCGGCGTTCCGTTCACGAACAACGGGAAGTCGGCGACGATGTTGGTACGACCATTGTCGTTGATGACCGTTTTGACGACGTTGAGCGTTGCTCCCTCGGTTGTCCCTGAGGGGGCAGCAGGAGGAGCCGCCGCCGCGCACACCGGTTCAGTTATTTGGTTGGCGATCAACGTCACTTGCGTTTTAGCCAGGGCCCGACCTTTCAAGCTTGCACCTGATCCGAGCGAGATAAGCCCTGTCTGCGTAATGATCGTTCCTTCAATCACCGAACCGGCACCAATCGTCATGGAGGTCGGGATCTGCCAAAAAACGTTGCACGCAGTGGCTCCATTGATCAAATTCACCACTGCCGCGCCAGAGGTTGAGATGCTCGACGAGCTTCGGAAGATATAGACACCAGCTCCATCGAGCGTGAGGGTGCCGTTCAGCGCCGTGGCTCCCACGGTATACACGCCTGGCGTGACATTGCCGCCCCCGTCCAGGTCAAGGGCTCCGGTAGCCCCCTGAGCCGCTAATGCGTCGTACGCCGCGGAGGCGGCAGCGGCAACTCCGGCTCCGACATCTATCACTCCATCCACCTGCGTCGCATCATCAAGGTTCGTGGCGCCCAAGCCATTGTGACCGACGTTTCCCCAGACGTGAGTCGTCGCGGAAAGATCGTTCGTCACCCCCGCGTCACCATACACCGAATAGGTGGCAGCTGCTCCAAGATCTGGCGCCGTTGCCGCGGACACGCTGATCGGCCCAGCCAGACCAAGCACCAAGGAAAGCGCCGCCACGCTCCCCGCAATCCGTTTCAATCTCCTCATATTTTTTTGTAAAATGTGCGTTTTTTCTGAACATGCGTGTTCAGAAGTAAAAACAGCACTTATATTCCGGATCATAATATCACACTCCCATTGAGGCTTGTCGTTATGCAAAGTCGTGCTGTGTATAACTGACCTGCAGAAAAAAAGAGGAGCCGAGCTCCCTACGGAGTCGGCTCGCCGGCTTCCTCGTCCTCGACGTCTTCCTCGTCGTCGTCTTCGATCCCGCCGTGGCGGGACCGCGGACGCGGGGCCGTGCGGCGGAGCATGGTCTCGATGAGGTCGCAGTCGACCGCCCGCACGCCCGTCGCCGGACAGCGCGCTGCCGCGTAGGCGCGGCAACGGTCCCGCCAGCCGGCGGGCCGCGGGCGGCTGCCGAGCGCAGCCATGCAGGCCGCGCCGTGGGCGTTCACCTCCGCCACCCGCGGGTCGGGCGGCGGAAGCGGGACGGGACGCACGACCGGAGGTGCGACGGCGCGACGGGTGGACGCGTCCGGATGGACGATGCCCGCGTCACGCGGCGCGGCGACGGCCACGACCGTGACAGTGCCGGCGTCAGGCCGACGGGCCACGGCAGCACCGCTGAGCGGAGCGGCTGCATCCGCTGCAGCGCGGACGCTCCGCGGATGTTCCGCGCCGGCCGCCGCCGCGTTCGACGCGACTCTGGCGTCGATCGCCGCGGCGACGATCGCCACGGCAGCACCGATGCCCGACAAGAGGATCAGCAGCCAGGCCCAGACGGGCAGGCGGCGCATCGGCAGGGACGGCGGATCGGTGGAGATCAGCCGCTGGTCCACCGCGCCCGACCGCTTGCGCTCGGTCTTCTTGGCCGTATCGAGGGGATCCTCGGCGGTCTTGCGCGACAGGAGCGGCAGGGGCGCGGACCCCGTGACCGAGCCGAACGGCGCAGTCACGGCCCGCGGCGGCACCACGTCGAGCGGCACGCGCGGCGGCGTCAGGTCGACGCGCGACAGCGGGGTCAACTCCTGCGCATCCACCGACGGACGGACCGACGCGTTGAGGCGCGCCCCGGTGGCATGGGCCAGCCCGTCGCGGAACTGGCGGACGGTCGGCCGGTCGGCCGGATCCTTAGCCAGGCAGCCCATGACGAGCTCGTTGAGCAGGTCGGTGATGCCCGGCATGCGGTGCTTGAGCGGCACCGGCTGCTCGATGATGACGCGCACCAGGTAGCTGTGCGCGGTGTCGAGCTCCTGCTCCTCGATCGGCATGCGGCCGCTGAGGAGCTCGTAGGCCATCACGCCCAGGGCGTAGACGTCGACCTTGACGGTCAGCGCCCGTTCGCCCGCAGCTTGCTCCGGCGCCATGTACGGCGGCGTTCCCATGACCTCGTCGCGGTCCGCGAGCGTGACCTTGGCGACGTGCTGGTCCTGGAAGCAGCCGATGCCCCAGTCCGTGATCAGCACCTGGGTCACGCCCGGGTGCGTCTCGACGAACACGTTCGACGGCTTGATGTCGCGGTGGATGATGCCCTTCTCGTGGGCGTCGATCAGCCCGGCGCAGACCTGGCTGATGTAGATGATGGCCTGCTCGAACGGGATGCGTCCGTTGCTCCCCGCGTCGCGCAGCTCGTCCATCATCTCCTCGAGCGTCTTGCCCCGCACCAGCTTCATCACGACGAACGGTATCCCGTTGAAGGGCGGCAGCTTGGCCACCCCGGACTCGAACACCTGCACGATGTTGGGGTGCTCGAGCTTCATCATGATGTCGGCTTCGCGCTGGAAGCGCGCCACCGCCTCGGCCACCTGGCCGAGATCGGTGTTCAGCAGCTTCACGGCCCGCACGGGATGACCCGGCGTCGGCACGGTGGCATAGACGCGACTCATGCCACCGGTTCCGAGAAGCCGCCCCAAGGTGATGTGATCGTTGATCACGGCACCCAGATACGGATCTTTGTCCGGCGTCAGCGGCGCCGGCGGCATGCTTTTGCTCATTGTCAGAGACCTCCACCTCCCGTCAGACAAAGGGACGGGCGGGTTGCCCGCACACTTGCATGGAAAATCGGGGTCGTCAACCCCGTTCTGGAATAAAAAATGGGGACGATCCGGGAGCCCATGAAGGCTCTCCCGAATCGTCCCGCACCTACCGCGGACGCGGCAGATGCAATGTGGCCTCGATCAGATCGCACCACGGGGTGCGACGCGCGCCGCCGCAGACCGCGGTGTGGTACTGGACGCATTCCGCGCGTCCCGCTCCACGACCGCGCCGCCGCAACGCCGCCTCGCAGGCCTCCGACAGCTCCATCGTCGGAGCCACGGCAGGCACGCGCGGGGCCACGGGCGCGACCGGTTCCGTCCGAACGACGGGGACCTCGACGCGCGGCGGCGCCTCGACCCGGCTCGGCACAGGCGGATCCGGCGCGCGGACCGGCGCTTCGACACGCGGCGTCACGGGGTGCAGGCGCACCACGGGCGCGACCGGTTCGGGAACCGCTTCCGGCTCCGGATCCGGGGCGACGGGTGCCGTCACCGTCGGCGCGGGCTCCCGGCGGGGAGCAGCGCCGGTGATGACGTAGGCCGCGCCCACCGCGACGGTGAGCAGCGCCCCGAGCGCGATCACGAGCATCCGCAGGCTCGGTGCCTGCGTCGCCGCCGGCATCGTGCCGGGCGCGTCGAGCGTGGCCGCCTCCTTGTCGTGCTTCGGCGCCTTGCGGGCGCCGGTCACGTCGAGGGTCGGCGCGTGGCCGATCGACACCGCGGCATGCATGCCGCTCGTGCGCGACAGGCGGGGCACGCCGGCCGCATCCTCGAGCGCATCCACGAAGGACTTGGCGTCCGGATACCGCTGGTCGCGGTCCTTGGCCATGGCCTTGTGGAGCACCGGCCAGAGGTGCGCGTGTTCCGGAGCGTACACCGTGATCGGCGTCGCGTTGTCCTCGTCGTGGACGAGGCGCGAGTAGACCTCGGTGATGGTGTGCCCGTCGATCGGGTACTGCCCGGTGAGGGCGCGGTAGACCAGCACGCCGAACGCGTAGACGTCCGTGCGCTGGTCGACCTCCACCTTGCCGAGCGCCTGCTCCGGCGCCATGTACCACGGCGTGCCCAGGAAGAGCGTGTCGTCGTGGGTCAGCTTCCGGCGCTCGAGCTTCTGCTGCATCGCCTCGTTGACGATCTTGGCGATGCCGAAGTCGAGGATCTTGGCGAACTCGCCCTCGTCGTCCATGCGGATGACGATGACGTTCTCGCACTTGAGGTCCCGGTGCACGATGCCCAGACGGTGCGCGGCGGCGAGGCCGCGGCCGATCTGGCGCACCAGCGGCATCAGCCGCTCGACCGTGAAGACGCCTGCCTCGAGGATCGTCTCCATGTCCGGGCCGTCGACGAACTCCATGACGATGAAGTGGTTGCCCGCGTCGTCGCTGAAGTGGTCGGTGACGGCCACGACGTGCGGCGACTCGATCTGCGCGGCGGTCTTCGCTTCCGCGTTGAACCGCTCGATCGCCAACGAGCCGCCCTTGCCGGCCTCGAGGACCTTGACGGCCACGCGGCGCTTGAGCCCCTCGTTCATCGCGAGGTACACCTTGCCCATGCCGCCCTCGCCGAGGAGACGGATGAGCGTGTAGTTCTTGCTCAGCGTCTTGCCGACGAACGGGTCCTGCTGGACCTTCTTGGTGTCCGCCTCGGTCACGAGGTGGAGACTCGCCTTCTTCTCTGTCACGTCAGACCTCGCTCGTAAGAACATCCTGGAGACACGATGCCGGCGATTGCCGCCGGTACCGCCCCAGGAACCGCGCAACATACGCGGTTTCTGCCGCTTTGTCAAGCCGGCACAGGCACCGGCCTGAACAAAACGACCAGCGGAGTACCGCCGGTCTTTTCTACGAATTCCTTGGGATTTTGTTACGTCCAAGGCGGATCCTGGCGTACCAGGACCTGTGGTGCGCGGAGCGGGTCGGCCATCAGCTCCTTTACGACTTTTTCCATGCGCGCGCCCTGGGAGCCCTTCACCAGGAGGACGTCGCCGATTTTGATCTGGCCCTGGAGCCACTTTCCAGCCTCCTCCGGCGTGGCGAATTGTTGAACCGCCTCCGCAGCCATGCCGGCATCCCGCGCGCCGCGGGCGATGTCGCGCGCGCGCTCCCCGGCCGTGACCAGCAGATCAACGCCGCGGTCGTGCGTCTCCGCGCCGAGGTCTTTGTGAAGCTGCTCGCTGGTCGGCCCCAGTTCCAACATGTCGCCGAGCACGGCGATGCGCCGATCGTCCTCGTCCAGCTCGATCGCGGCGAGCGTGCGCAGCGCTTCGCTGGCCGCAAGCGGCGAAGAATTGTACGTGTCGTCGATGAGCGTGGTGTATTTGATGCCGGGAATGACGCGCATCCGTCCGGGCGGCGGCACGTAGGTGTCGAGTCCTTCCACGCAATCGAGCACGTTCATGCCGAGCCGCATGCCGACGGCCACCGCGGCGAGCGCGGACCCCGCGGCCGGCGCGCTGATGGCTTCGCGCAAAAAGACCGGGACGATCTGCCCCTGCCATGAAATCTTGAAGGTCATGCCGGTGACGGCGATGCCGTCGGAGCCGCGCGGCCGGTCGAGCTTGGGTTCGAGCGCCACGGCCCGCAGATCGGCCTCCGGTGCCAGCCCGTAGGTCACCGCAGGACACGCCGCTTTGGCGCGGGCGGCCGCGGCGCGGGGCACGTCGGCGTTGATGACGGCCAAGCCGTCGGCCGGAAGTGCCGCGATCATCTGCTCCTTTTCGGCGGCGTACTCGCCGAAAGAGGAAAACTGCGAAAGGTGGGCCGGCGAAATCGCCGTCAGGACGCCGATCCTGGGCTGGACCACGGCCAGGTGCCGCGCCATGTCGCCCGGCCGGTCGACCCCCAGCTCCAGCACCAGAATTTCCGGGTAGGCGCCGCGGAACAGCAGGACGCCGAACCCGCGCAGCACGACGCCGATCCAGCCGAGCGGATTCCGCCCGGGCGAATCCACGCCGATGATCGTGAGCGGCAGGCCGAACTCCGTGTTGTAGTTCTTGCGGCTGCGGCGCACCCGGAACCGGTGGCTCAACACGGCAAAGACGGCGTCTTTGGTGGACGTTTTGCCGACGGAACCGGTGATACCGACCACTGCGGGCTGGTATTTGGCGACGATCCGCGCGGCAAGCCAGGTCAGGAGCGAGACAAGAAGCGACTTCATGCAGCCATTCTACCTTCTTCCGGGAGGGACGCCAAAGTATTGGAGGAGGAATGCCGCCATCTCGCCGAAGACCGGGGCGGCCGTGGCTTCGGCGAAGGCGGTCGTTTGGGGGCGGTCGACGCGCACCAACATCACGAATTTGGGGTCGTCAACCGGGGCGTAGCCGACGAACGAGCCGATCGTGGCCTGGGCTTCGTAGCCCGGCCCGTCGGCGCGGGCGATCTGGGCAGTGCCGGTTTTGCCGGCCACGCGGTATCCCTCCACGCCCGCTTTTTTGCCGTGGCCGTTCTCGACCACGGACACGAGCATGCCGCCCATGAGGGTCGCCGTGCGCTCGCTCACCACCTGCCGGACCGGCGTCGGCGCCACCGAACGGCTGGCGCCGTCCGGGGAGCGCACTTCGGACACGACGTGCGGTTGCATCATCAATCCGCCGTTGGCCAGCGCACCGTACGCCTGGAGCATCTGGATCGGCGTCACCGTGACGCCCTGCCCGTAGGAGGCGGTGGCGGCGTAAATCTCGCCGCGCTTGTCGAGCGAGGACAAATCCCAGCCGCGCTCGCCGGAAATTTCGATGCCGGTGGGATCGTCAAAGCCGAAATTCTTCAGGTAGTCCCGGAAGCGGTCCAACCCGATGCGCTCCTGCGCGAAAATTGCGCCGGTGTTCAGCGACTCCTCCAGCACCGTGGTCATGTCGACAACGCCGTGGGCCTTGCCGTCGCTGTTCTTGACCGTGAAGGGTCCGTACTTCACCGAACCTTCGTCCGTGTACGTCGTCCGCGGCCCGATCTTGCCCTCGTTCATCGACGCGGCCAGGGTGACCGGCTTCATGATCGAGCCGGGCTCCCAGGCGCCGGAAACGGCGGGGTTGGAGAAGACGTTGATGTCACGCACTTCGTTGTAGGTGTTGGGGTCGTAATCCGGTTCCGAACACATGGCGAGGATGGCGCCGGTCTTCGGATCCATGATCAGCACCTGGCCGCTGGCGGCGCCGTTGCGGCGCACGGCTTCCTTGATCTTCTGGCAGGCGAAGTACTGGATGGTGCGGTCGATGGTCAGAACGACCGTATCCCCGTCTTTTGCCGGCACGAACTCGCGGTCGGTGACGGTGATCCAGCGGCCGCCGGAGTCCTTTTCCGCGCGCAGCACGCCGGGCGAACCGGCCAGCTCCGCGTCCCACTTCCCTTCCAAGCCGTAGCGGCCTTTGCGCGCGCCGGTGTCATCCCAGCCCAGGAAACCGAGCAGGTGCCCGCCGATGCCCGCTTCCGGATAGACGCGCGCCTTCTCCGGCGCAAAGGCGATGCCCGGCAGCTTCAGGGCGCGCACCTGGTCGGCCACGGCGTCGGAGGCGTAGTGCAGCAGCGGTTCGTAGGGATCGTCCTTCTTGGAGAGGATGGGCAACAGTTCTTCCGGCGGGCGGTTGATGAGCGGCGAGAGCGCCGCCGCCGTCTTGGAGGGATCGTCGATGGTGCGCGTGTCGGCGTAAATCAAGGTGAGCTGCTGATTGGTCGCCGCCGGATAGTATTTGTCCTCGAAACGGTCCTTGAGCAGGATGTCGCCGCGTTCCGGAAAGAGCTGCGTGAACAGGTCGTGCTGGCCGCTGGCGAGCGCCTCGTAAAAACCGTGCTCGACGATCTGCAAAACGAGGAGTCGGAGCACGAGGAACGCCGCGGCCGCCGCCAGGGCGTAACGGAAGATCATGAAGCGCGTCAGCGGACCGCGCCGCTGGGCGCTGCGCTCGCGGTGGGTGGTGCGGGCGATGCGGATCATGAGGCGCGGAAATCGTAGAGCAGGCCGGGGCCGAGCGGATCACGACCGGCGTCGACTTCGGCGCCGTCCATGACGCCGTCGCCGTCGGTGTCCGGGTTGCGTGGGTCGCTGCCGTAGAAACCTTCAAGAACATCCGGCAGGCCGTCGTTGTCCTGGTCGGTGTCGTCGCCTTGAGGCGTCGAGGTCGCGGAACCGCCGGCGAGCGTCAAGCCCGAGACGGTGGAGCTGGATGCTGTGATCCGGCCGCCTGTCGCCGCCGACGAGGGCCGCAGCCGCTCGTTCGAAAGAAAGACGCCAGGCGGCACCACTTGGTCGACACGGGCCGAAAACGTCATTTGAATCCGCGCGCCCTCATGTGGTTCCACGGGACCAAAAACGAGATGGTCGATCCGGAAGCTAAAGGGGTTGACGTATGCACTTCCTTCAAACATGTTCGGCGACGCCGGAGGGAGCTCTTCACTGAAGCCAACGACGCCGAGGAACGAGCGCAGCGCTGCCTGGTCGATGCGGACGGGAATCCGCCATTCATCGTCGCCGTAATAGAAGGTCCGCTTGGGTATGCCCGTGGTACGAATGATGCGTGACTTCACGAAAAGATCGACGAGCTCGTCGCGGGCGGCGGCGTTGCGGATGAGCGAGGCCCAGGCCACCGGTCCGGTCGAGGAAGGCGTAACCTGGGAAGCCTGCCACGGACCCCGTCCGCACCGCGCATACGCGTTGTCGCCGATCACGACGAATGTCGAACTCGCGATCGACCGGCCATTCAATAAGGAAATCGTTCCTTCGGTGGCCGGGCCACCCGTGCGGCCGACGGCGGTCGTCACGGGCACATACACACGACAGGAAGGATACCCGCCGCAGTAGTCGTTGGGCAGACGGCACGCGCTCACGGCCCATGACGGAAAACTATCGAGGTATTGGGAAAAGATGACGCCGACCGGATCTTCCATGGCCGTCTTCCGCATCGATTCCTCGAGCGAAGGAAAACGGAAAAAGGACATCGCGGCCCACACGAGCATGGCTGCCGCCGCGACGATGAAGGCGAGCGCGGAAATGATGATGATCAGCTTTTTCATGACAGGTACTTCTTCCCGCTGAGACGTTCAGGCAGATTCGAGGGCTTCTTCTGCTCGCCCTGCTTCCCGAGCGGCTGGACGTTGCGCAGATGCAGCGGCACCGGGTCGTTCTGTTGTTCGGCGATATCGCGCTTCACGGCGGCATAGGCGCTGTCGATGGCCCGCGACTTCGGCGCCCGGGCCAAGTATGCCACGCACTGCGCCAGATTGACGTTGCACTCCGGCATGCCGATCTTGTGCGCCGCTTCATACGCCGCAATCGCTTGCACCAGCGCCTGCGGATCGGCCAGGCCGATATCCTCCGATGCGAAACGGATCAGCCGTCGCGCCACGTAGAGTGGATCCTCCCCCGCCTCGAGCATCCGGCCGAGCCAGTAGATCGCGGCATCGGGATCCGAGGCGCGCATCGTCTTGTGGAGCGCGCTGATGATGTTGAAATGCTCCTCTCCGGTTTTGTCGTAGAGGAGGTGCGTCTTTTGAACGGCGGCCGATACCTCGGCCAATCCCAATTCTACCACACCGGCATCCTTCTTTTTGGCCGACGTCACGGCGATTTCCAGCATGGAGAGCGCCGTGCGGGCGTCGCCGTTGGCGATATGCGCCAGGTAGTCGAGCGCCTCGTCCGTGAGCCGCACGTCGAAGCCTGCAAGCCCGCGGTCCTTGTCGGCCAGGGCGCGCTCCAGGAGTGCCCGCAGGTCTTCTGTTGCCAGCATCTCCAAAAGGAACACCCGGCAGCGCGAGAGCAAGGCGGCGTTCACGGAGAAACTCGGATTTTCCGTGGTCGCGCCGATCAACGTCACCGTCCCGTCCTCGACGTAGGGCAACAGCGCGTCTTGCTGCGCTTTGTTCCAGCGGTGGATTTCGTCCACGAACAAAATCGTTCGCAGGCTGAACAGCTTGCGGCGCTCCGTGGCTTCCGCCACGACTTTTTTGAGGTCGGCGATGCCGGAGGCCACGGCCGAGAGCGGCACGAAGGTCGACTTGGTGAGCTTGGCGATGATGCGGGCCAGCGTGGTCTTGCCGGAGCCGGGCGGACCCCACAAAAGCATCGACGGCGTCTGGTCGGCTTCGATCAAGACACGGATGGGCGCCCCCGGGCCGACGAGTTGGCGCTGGCCCACAAGCTCGTCCAAGGTCCGCGGCCGCATGCGGTCGGCCAAAGGCGCGGTTCTTGCCGTGTCCTTTTGCAATTTGTGATCAAACAAGTCGGCCATAGCTTCCTGAGAGTACGCCGCCTCTAGAAAAGAAAAAAGCCGGCGGGATCAGCGCAGGCGCTCGAGCATCGGCCAGTGGACGCGTTGGCAGTTCTGCTCCGTGAGGTCCTGCCGCGACAGCCAACCGATACGCACGATCTCTCCGACCGCTGCAGCCGGGACCGGGTCGTGGTCGCGACGAGGTCCGAGGAGGCTGCCGGCGTGCACGCGAATGCGGGCGTGGCAGTACCGTCGCTCCCCGCCGTCGATGTCGTAGAAGCGCACGAAGGCTTCGTAGATCGGCCGCTCAGACAAGACGGCGCGGTAGCCCGTTTCTTCCATGAGCTCGCGATGAATGCCGGCCAGCATGTCCTCACCCTGCTCAATGCCGCCGCCGGGCAACTCCCAGATCGGGCGCCACGCCGGCTGCACCATCAGGATCAGGCCGTCGTGTTCGCGGATGAACGCATACCCCGACGGGCGTTCGTGTATGGCCACATCCGGCGGCTTCTGATGCTTCTCGCCATGTCGGTCTATGAAAATGTTCTCCGACAAAGTTTCCTCCTGGCCGGAATGTGCACGACGAAGCGGTTCCTGTCAATCCGTCCGCTATTTGTTGGCTTCGCCGAACGCTTCGTCCTCCGCATCCGCGTCCGCATCGGCTTTCGTGACATGGACGCGACCGTCGATGTGGTTCGGCGGCACGTAGACGGTGTACAGCTTGAGCGGTTCGCTGCCGGTGTTCCGGAAGTTATGCCGGACGCCCGGCGTCACCACGACGACGTCGCCGGCCGAAAGCGGCCGCGTCTCGCCGTTCAAAACGGCTTCGCCCTTTCCGGAGACGAAGAACAGCGTCTGTTCGACGTGGGCATGCGTCTCTTCTCCGATCTCGCCGCCGGCCGGAATGTTCATGAGCACGAGCTGGCTCTTGGGGCCCGTGAACAGCACCGTCCGGAAATTCGAATTCGACATCGTTTGATCGAGCAGGTGTGTGAAGTAGGACATACCTGGAAAGTATATCCTACTTCCCGAATTTCCGGGTGCGGTTGGCGTACTCCGCGAGCGCCGCGTCCAAATCCTGTTCGGAGAAATCCGGCCAGAGCGTCGGGGTGAAGTAAAACTCGCTGTAGGCCGCGCCCCACAACAGGAAGCCGGACAGGCGCTTCTGGTCCGCCGTGCGGATAATCATGTCCGGGTCCGGCGTCTCCGGCTCGTACAAGAAGTTTCGGAAAGACTCCTCGGTCAGCGACTCCGGCGCGGCGCCTGCGGCAATCGCCTTCTTGGCTGCGTCAACAATCTCGGCCCGGCCGCCGTAGTTCATGGCGAGCCGCAGCGTGATCTTGTCGTTCTTGGCAGTGCGCGCTTCGGCGGCGTCGATGGCTCGCACGATGGACGGCGCCAGCCGTTCGCGTCGGCCGATGATCTTGAGCCGGATGCCGCGCTTGTCGAACTCCCCCACCTCGCGGGTCAAGGCGCCTTCGAGCAGGTCCATCAGATAGGCGACCTCTTCGGGTGGCCGGTCCCAGTTCTCCGTGGAAAAAACGAAGGCCGTGATGACCGGTATGCGGCGGGCGATGCACCAGTCGCCGAACTCCTTGAGCCGGTCGTAGCCGCGGCGGTGACCTTCCAAGGTCGGCAGCCCCCGGGCGCGGGCCCAGGTGCGGTTGCCGTCCAGAATGATGCCGAGGTGGGTAAGCGGTGCGGGGCTTGGCATAGGCGGAAAGGCATATTATACTCACCCCGATCAGAAATCGAGTCGGGCTATAGCGCAGTTGGTAGCGCGCTTCGTTCGGGACGAAGAGGCCGTGGGTTCGAGTCCCACTAGCCCGACTCGGCAGCTGATCAGCAAAACCCGCCATCTGGCGGGTTTTTGTTATCATAAGGGCGTATGCCCAAGACAATAAGCGGCGATGCGTGAGAGCTCCCTCAAAAGCCGGCCGTTCTGCTGGCGCTGATCGTTGCCGTCCGGCGGCCGGACATCTCAATGATACATGATCTAAACGTGCTGTAAGCTCGTCATATACAGACGCTTTACATACTCTGAGAACATGTACGTGATGCCTTCCGGTTTCCTACGTTCTCCAATATTCGTGATTGGTGGATAACCGCTATGCGCATAGACCGCCAGCCGCGGAGCAACAGATTCCGGCACAACGCGCCGGAATTCAGCGTAGACGCGAGACGCATGTGCCGAGTTAGCAGTGACAAGAACGTTCAGCGATCTCCCTTTTATTTTTGCCAGCGCTTCGAGACGTCTTGCGACGAAACGAGCATTCCCTTCCGTGTCTACGGATTGCTCGTCGGGAATTAAAATATCGAACGGAACAACCGGAGGGAAATCTCCCAACGGCTTAAGCCCGGGCATTCCTTTGAATTTTTGATCGTATGTGTCAACCAACAGAGCAGCGATGGTTTCATCCGCCTCGCTAAACTGTGCCCGAGCCCCGCCATCCTCTTTGACGTCATGGGGTTGCTGCTTCCCCGCCGGAATTGCAAAGGCTTCAGGAAACGCATTCAGTGGTTCGCGAGCAAAATAGCCCTGGAGTCCGCCCTCATAGGACGCAAGAACGACGACAGCATCGACGCTCCCCCACTTCTCTTTGATGTCTTCAAGTGAGTTCGCCTTCCCGGGGTGATTCTCGGGAAGCGATAAGTTTTCCATTGAACGTTCAAGAAGATCGCTCAGTTTTATATTTTCTTTCTCTGACGGATGAGCACCGTAGAGTTCGTCGAGTTCTTTGTACATCGCAACCCGTTCTTTGTTGTGAACAGCGTTATCAAGAATCTTTGCAGAAAGTTCTCGGGCTCGATCCTGGTCGGCCGGAGAAAGCGATGCATTGAGTTTCTCAATGACAAAGGCAGCAAAAATATCCGACACGGAAAGTCGGCTCGGCCGCTCCGGATATGCCAAACTGTTTTTCGGATGATGAAATTTTTCTTCTTTCAGCAACAGACCGAGGTCTCTTGCCTCCGGAAAGAGTGATTCGTAATCAATAGGAGCACCGCCATTCAAAGCATTGAAAATCGCACCGAAATCCGGATCTCTTATAGAGAGGCTGTAATCGGCCCAATCTCTTTTGTTTTTGACGACGCCGGCTTGATCGAGCGCCGGCCCCACCCTTTGCCAAAAACCGCTCTCCCGTAAGAGATCTGAAAATGTTTCAAACCGAAAACCGTATTTTTCAATATATGCATCGCGCTGATCGGCCGGATTGACGTGATCAATGTATGTGAGTTTGCAGATCGGCCTCTGATGAGGCACATCGACCACTGTGTCAAAACGATCGTCAATAACCTTGCGACACCACTCCTGTTTTTCCTCACGAGCATCGGGGCCGAACTTTTTTAAAATACTTTCCGCTTCACGATTTGCCACTTCATCTTCCTGATCCCTTTCAAGACGCTCGATGAGGGGCTTGATCGTTCCAAGAAGCGAATCAAGAGATTCAAGTTGTAATGCAAGGGTCGCTTCGTCGGAAGTCTCGTCAAAAAAAATTTCCGCCCGGACTGAAGCGTTTTCCACTATCTTTTGAAGTTCTTGAGACGGGCGCTCTCTCATGGCTTTCCCGCCAATTGCTGCTTCCGCGCCAGAAGCTGCTCGCGACGAAGAAGAACGTACTCCTGCAATTTTTTTATTTTTTTGAGTGTATCTTTTTTCTGTGGTTTCGCCATAATGCCGTATACGAGATAGCGCTTTCAACAAAAAACATCTTACATTGAGAGTGCTTCGCGTTCAAGACAGAGAAATCACCCGAACCCGCCGTACGGCGGGCTTTGTGTTATGATCGCGAGGTTCGACCCCAAGCTCCTGGTCTGCGCCTGCCGAGCATTGACGATTGCAAAAACCCTTACTACAGCGTATAGTACCGACGTCATTTTTCTTCACCCGCATGAAATTCCCCGTTCTCATCGCCCTGCTCGTGGTCCTCGCCGCCGGCGGTATCGGTGGCGGCATCTGGTACACCAACACCCAGCCCGGCGCGCTGGACGGTTTTGCGTCCTGCTTGGGCGAGAAGGGCGCCAAGTTTTACGGCGCCTTCTGGTGCCCGCATTGCGCCAACCAGAAGAAGCTGTTCGGCAAATCCGCCAAAAAGCTCCCTTACATCGAGTGCGGCGTCGCCGGCAACACCAGCGCCCAGACGCAGGTCTGCACCGATGCCGAGGTCAAAGGCTACCCGACCTGGGTCTTCGCCGACGCTTCCCGGCTGAGCGGGGAAATTCCCCTCCAGACGCTCGCCGAAAAGACGGGCTGCGCGCTCCCTTCCTGACATGAAAAAGATCGCCGCCGCAAATACCGCCATCACCGGCATCGGCACCGCCAACGCCGGCTACGCCCTCTGGCAGCACTACGCGCCGGCGGGTTCGGCGTTCTGCAACCTCTCCGCCACGTTTTCCTGCGACATTGTCAATAAAAGCCCGTTTTCTGAATTCATGGGCGTTCCAGTGGCCCTCATCGGCATCGTTGGCAACATCGCTTTGCTGGCAGCGGGCTTGTGGCTGTTGCGCCATCCGCGCAACGCCGCCGTGCTCTACCTGGCGCTGGCGCTCGGCGCGCTGGGATTCTCGCTGTACCTCACGGGCATCGAATTCTTCCTGCTCGGGGCCTTCTGCATCGTCTGCCTGTTCTCCCAGGGCATGACGCTCACCATCGCCGCGCTGGCCGTCCTTGCCTGGCGCAAGAGCCGCACGCCTGCTCCCGTCGCCGCCTGACATGGAACACGGTCCCATCCCCGCCGCGCGCATCGCGGAAACAGCCGCCGTGCTGACGGAACCCGGCAAGCACGTGAAGCTTCTGGCAGGTGATTTTTCCGAACGCTACGCCGTGGCCGTGATCGTCTTGAACGACGTGATGCCCGAAGCAGAAATCCATGAAGCCGCGGCGGACGTCTTCACGGTCGTCGAGGGCGGCGTCACCTTCACCCTCGGCGGCGCCCCGATCAACGACCGCATCGCCAAGCCGGGTGAACACAAGGCCGAACGGATCGAGGGCGGCAAAACGATCCGCGCCAATGTCGGCGACACCGTTTCCATCCCCCGCGGCGTCCCCCACCAGATGGACGCCCGCGGCGGCCGCGTCGTCATGCTGATCACCAAAGTGAACGACCTTTCCTGAATCCGGGCGGTCCGCTATACTGTCCGCAGCTCTCTCGACAACCGAATCCATCCAGAGCGACTGGGATCCGCAAGGAACGGGAACCGACCCGTCAGACCAGTCCGGCAACCTGTTTCGACAAGGTGCTCCGTTCGGCCTCGTTCCGAGGAAAGATGGGATATCGGCGCTCCGCCCATCCTTTCCGGATGGGCGTTTGCGTTCACATCAGGAGGAAAGATGTTCGCAACTCGCTTGTGGTCCTCGGCGGACGCGCCGCCGACGTTCTCCATGGAGGTCTTCCCGCCGCGGCCGGAACACGCCGCCGCGTTCCGCCAGACCATCACGGCGCTCGCCTCCTGCCGACCGGCGTTCTTCTCGCTCACCTGCGGGAACGAAGCCGACCGGCGGCCCGCGACGCTGGATTGGGCGGCGCGCATCCAGAGGGAGACCGACACGCCGGTCATCGCGCACCTGACCTGCCTCGGGCAGTCCCGGGACGCGCTTCGGCGCGAAGTCGAGACATTGCTGGACGCCGGCGTCGCCAATATCCTGGCGCTGCGCGGCGACATGCCCCGCACGGGCGCGCCGAGCGTCGGCTTCCGGCACGCCGCCGAGCTCATCGCGGAGCTGCGCACGCTGCGCCTGCCGTTGTGCATCGGCGCGGCCTGCCACCCGCAGGGCCATCCCGAGGCGGCAAATGCGGATGCCGATCTGCGGCACCTGCGCGAGAAGGTCGATGCCGGCGCGGACTTCCTGGTGACGCAGGCCATCTTCGACGTCGCGACCTTCACGGCATTCCTGCGGCGGGCGCGGACGGCCGGTGTCGGCGTCCCCGTCCTACCCGGCATCCTCGTCCCGGCAGGCGCGGCCCAGATCCAGCGTTTCGCGCAGCGCTGCGGCGTCCGTCTGCCGCGGGGGCTGCCGAGCTGGTTCCGGATTGAAGAAGCGCAAGGAGGTGAGCTGGCGGGGCTCACGCACGCCGCGGAACTCGCCGTCGCGCTGCCGCGGTGCGGCGCACCGGGGGTCCACCTGTTCACCATGAACCGGGAGGAACCGGCGCAGCGGCTCCACGCCCGCCTCCGCCGCATGACGGCAGGAACGCGAACGCCCTCCTAGGCAGGAGGGCGTCTTTTTTTGGATTCCCGCGATTAAGCGTCGTCGTGGCGCACCAAGACGCGGCGATCGAGCAACCCTTCACGATGCTGCACGGCCCAGGAGGCCGCCGCGTAGCAACCAAAGAACACGCCGGTGAACAGCAGGTCGCCCAGGAGCGTATTGCGGAAAAACGGAATGGCCATGGCGTAGGACTCGGCCAGCCCGGCCCAGGTCGGGGCGTACAACGGCGACCACATCCAGACCGCCCAGTTGGTGACCAGGTAGAACAGGACCGAACCGGCCAGCGCGATGACGCCGTTGCGACGAGCCAAGGAGCCCAGAGAGCGTCCCTCGAACCGTGCCAGGAGCGCGCCTGCGCCCCACACTGCGGCGTAGACCAGCGCGATGCTCGTCGTCATTTGCCACCGGTCGAAGCCGATCACCGCGTCGGCGGCAAAGGAACCGGCCAAGGGCGCGATCCAGCCCCAGCGGCGCGGCAAGACGGCACCCGCGAACAACATGGCCGCGGCGGTCGGCGCGACGTTCCAGGGGTGGTCGGCGACACGCAGGATGTAGGTGGCGAGCGCCAGGATGACGGCGACGAGGATGTTCATGGCGATCACATCTTCAGGTTGATGAACTTCCACTCGATGACGTCCCCATTTTGAAGCTTGTAGGCGTCCGAGGCGACCTGGCCCATGCGGTTGTTCTCGTACCACAGCCAGTATTTGCCGTCGGTGCCGCCGGCCATGGAGCCGATCTGGTCGATCAGAATGCCGTACGGGCCGGGCGGCTGGAATTTGAACGTCAGCCCATCTCCTTCGATGGCCGTCTTGGTGGCGTCAAACAGGGTTTGCCCCTCGGTAAAAGCAACGTTCTCGTACGTTTTGACCGTCCCATCGCCGTAATCGAACATCAGGGAGACGGACTGCGCAGCCGTCTCGGATGCCGGGGCATTCACAACGGGCCCTTCGACGCGGCTCAGGGCAGGCCCAAAGCTCCAGCCGAGCAGGAACGACGCGGCGGCAACGACGATGAAGGCGGCGGCAAGTTTGGCTTTCATATCAATAATCCAGTCCTTCACGGGCCGAGGCGCCCTTGTAGAAATAGTGCTTGACGAGCCTCATCTCGGTCACCAGGTCAGCGCGCTCGCGCAGCGCTTCCGAGGCGTCGCGGCCGGTGCAGATTATCTCCACGTTTGCAGGCCGCGCGTCAAGGGCCGCTAGCACGGGCGCCTCAGGCAGCATGCCCAGCGCCATGGTGCAGTTGATCTCGTCCAAAACGATCAGATCATGCTCCCCGCTCCGGATGAAGCGCTCCGCTTCGGCCCAGCCGCGGGCCGCTTCGGCCTTGTCCTCGTCGGTCACGCCGAACCGGAAACGACCGGTCACCGGATCGATCCGGTCGAGCCCGCAGGCCACCAAGGTCAGCGCGCCGTGCATGGGCGTTTGCTGTTCGGCCAACCAGCGCAACAGCGTCCGCTCGCTGTAGTGGGTGCCGCCCTTGTCGAACCAGACGATGGCCACGCGTTTACCGACGGCGAAGGCGCGGAGTGCCGTGCCCAGCGCAGCCGTGGTCTTGCCTTTGCCGTTGCCGGTAAAGACCTGAAGTCTCCCCCACTCCTCGGGGGCGCGATTGTTCATATTGCTTGTCTGGGCGGACACATTGGTCCGCCCCTACACCTGGGTTTCCTCGTCGCTCACGGCGTGACCGATCAAATCAGGCGCGCCCTCGAAGATGTCCTCTTCCTTCTCTCCCACCGCTTCCTCGCGGTAGTTGCGGATGAGCGTGCGCAACGACTCGCGGTCGGCGACGACCGCGGCCAGGGTGTCGAGTTCCTCGTCCGGCGTCTCCGCCAGGATTTCTCCGGCCAGTTCTTCGTCTGCCTTGCCCAAATCCAGTTTCTGGATCTGGGCGCGGAGGGTGTCGCGCGTCATATCACGAGCAACCACTTGTCTCACCGCAATTGAGGCACTTGTAGCACGCGGCGTTCCTGACCATCATCGAGCCGCAGGCGTGGCAGGCCGGCGCATCGGCCGTGTTGTTGAAGGTCATCGTCAGGTCGTTGGCCGGTTTGGCGCTGGCCGCCGCATCGAAGATGGTCGGCTGCACCGCGGTCGGCGCCGGCATCTCGGCCACGGCCGGAGCAGCCGCCGGAAGGTCGGTGAGGAGCGCGACCGGTTCTTCCATCTGCACGCCCACGGCGCGCTGGTCGTCCACGGAGAGGAACTTGCTGGCCATCCAGCGGAAGATGTAGTCGACGACCGACTTGGCGATGCGGATCTTGGGGTTGTTGGTGAAGCCGGACGGTTCGAAGCGGACGTGCGCGAACTTGTTGACGAGCACCTTGAGCGGCACGCCGTACTGCAGCCCGATCGAGACGGTCGTGGCGAAGGAGTCCATCAGCCCGGCGATGGTGCTGCCTTCCTTGCTCATGCGGATGAACAGCTCGCCCGGCGTCCCGTCGTCGTACAGGCCGACCGTGATGAAGCCGTCGTGCCCGGCGATCGAAAACTTGTGTGTCAGCGACTTGCGTTCGTCCGGCAGACGGCGGCGGCGCGGCGCATCCGTCGGGGCGGCAACCGGCGCTGCGGCGACGGCCGGGGCGGCTTCAACCTTATTTGCTCCCTGCTTGGACTGGTCCGTATTCAGCGAGGTCGTGAGCGGCTGCTGGCGCTTGGAACCGTCGCGGTAAATGGCCACCGCCTTCAAGCCGAGCTTCCACGATTCGACGTAGGCCTGCATGACGTCCTCGACCGTGGCCTCGTGCGGCAGGTTGACGGTCTTGGAGATAGCGCCGGAAATGAAGGGTTGGACCGCGGCCATCATGCGCAGATGTCCCATGTACTGGATGGAGCGCGTCCCCTTCTGGGCTTTGAAGGCGCAGTCGAAGACGGAGAGATGCTTCTCCTGGAGGTGCGGCGCGCCTTCGATGGTGTCGTTGGCGTCGATGTGCGCCAGGATCTCCCGGATCTGCGCCTCGCCGTAGCCGAGCTTCTTGAGCGCTTCCGGCACGGTATTGTTGACGATCTTGATCATGCCGCCGCCCACCAGCCACTTGTACTTCACGAGCGCGATGTCCGGTTCGACGCCGGTGGTGTCGCAGTCCATGAGGAAGGCGATGGTCCCGGTCGGCGCCAGCACCGAAATCTGGGCGTTGCGCACCCCGTGCTGCTCGGCCTGGGCCAGGCACTGGTCCCAGGACTGGCGCGCCGCGGCGATCAAGTCCGCGGCCACGCCGGCTTCCGGCAGGCGGTAGCTGGCGTCCCGGTGCATGCCGAGCACCTTCAGGAACGGTTCACGGTTCGTCTCCCAATAGCGGAACGGGCCGATGCGCTCGGCGATGGCGCCGCTCTGGCGGTAGGATTCGCCGGACAAGAGCGCGGTGATGGCCGCGGCGTAATTACGGCCTTCGTCCGAGTCGTAGGCCAGGCCGTTGGACATGAGCAAGGCGCCCAGGTTGGCGTAGCCGATGCCCAGCGGGCGGAAATCGTGGCTGTTCTGCTCGATGGCCGGCGTCGGATAGCTGGAGCTGCCGACCAGGATTTCCATGGCCGTGATGATGATGCGGCTGGCGTGGCGGAAGCTTTCCACGTCGAAGCTGCCGTCGGCGCGGCGGAACTTCATGAGGTTCAGGGACGCCAGGTTGCAGGCCGTGTCGTCCAGGAACATGTATTCCGAGCACGGATTCGAGGCGTTGATGCGGGCCGTGTTGATGCAGGGGTTCCAGCGGTTGATGGTGGTGTCGTACTGGATGCCCGGGTCGCCGCAGATCCAGGCCGCCTCGGACGCCTCGCGCATCACCTCGCGGGCCTTGAACGTCTCCACGGGCTGCCCCGTGGTGACGGCGCGCGTCGTGTACTCCGTGTCGTCCACCACGGCCTGCATGAACTCGTCCGTGACGCGGATGGAGTTATTGGCGTTCTGGAAGAAGATGGATTGGTAGGCCTCGCCGATGATCGAACCGTCGTAGCCGGCGTCCATGAGCGCCCAGGCCTTTTTCTCTTCATTGGCCTTGCACCAGATGAAGTCGCGGATGTCGGGGTGCGAAACGTTCAGGATGACCATCTTGGCGGCGCGGCGCGTTTTGCCGCCGGATTTGATGACGCCGGCAAAGGCGTCGAAGCCCTTCATGAAGGAGACCGGGCCGGACGACTTGCCGGAGCTGCCGCCCAGGTTTTCGCGGCTGGAACGCAACGAGGACAGGTTGGAGCCGGTGCCGGAGCCGTACTTGAAGAGCATGCCCTCGGTCACAGCCAGGCTCAGGATGGAACGCATGTCGTCCTGGACCGAGTTGATGAAGCAGGCCGAGCACTGCGGCTGAGGGTTGATGCCGACGTTGAACCAGACCGGGCTGTTGAAGGCGGCCATCTGGCGGACCAGGATCGCCGTCAGTTCGGCTTCGAAGGTGTCGGCGTCCGCGGCCGTGTCGAAGTAGCCGCCGGCGCGGCCCCAATTGGCGATGGTCCGGGCCACGCGGTCGATCATCTGGCGGACGCTGGTTTCGCGTTCCTCCGTGCCGAGTTTCCCGCGGAAATACTTCTGGACGATGATGTTCGTGGCCGTCTGGGAGTACGTGGCCGGCACTTCGACCTCCTTTTGCTCGAAAATCACCTTGCCCTTTTCATTGGTGATACGGGCATCGCGCTTCTCCCAGGCGATTTCGTCGTAGGGATGCACGCCGGGCTTGGTGTAGCGCCGGTCCACCTTGCGCAGGCCGTGGCCGTAAACCGGCTCCGTGCCGCGCCGGAGGAAGTCCTTCAGCTGGCGGAAGGACATGTACCGCTTGGCGATGTGCGCCAGGTTGTGGTCGATCAGGGTCAGGGCCACCGTCTCCCGGATGTCGCCGCTCGTGGGCACGGTGTGGCCGTCGTAGCGCTCCTCGAGTCTCCCGATGACCCTTTCGGTGATCTTCCTCAGCAAATTCGGTTCCTTCACCCCTCCGCCGTTCAAAGCTTGCTGGATCGATGTCGCGAGTTTCTTTGCATCAAAACTCTCGTGCTTTCCATCTCGCTTAGAAACGTTTTTCAGTGCAGTCAAATACTTGATAATCGCTTCATCCAAAGTATCGGAAGGAACAATCTTTGTTTGGGACGAAGCGATCTCAGGCATACCCCCCTGCTTGAAGATGGATAAAGCGTAACGCCCTGACTATAACACACTCTGGCTCCTCCGTAACACAAGATATTGTGTGTGGATAACCACGTGGACCACAATATGTTGTGTTGTACGACCCTTCCCGCGCGAAAATCCCCCTAAAACGGCATGGTCAGGTTCACGGGCGGGCGGCTTTGGGGAATCTCGATCGTGACCGGCACCACGACCTCCGTCCCCTGCCGGTCCTTGTACTTGAGATGCCGGTACTCCCGCGCGTAGTCGAACAGGTCCTTGGTCACCTTCACGTCCTGCAGGCAGTACTCGCGCAGCTTGTCGATCTCGCCCTTCTTCCAGTACTCCACGGCCATGAGTCCGGTGCCGCTCTTGCCGATGCCGAGCGTCCCCTGAGCCACGTCGTCGAGCTTCAGCCGGAAACCGATCTGCTTCTCCAGGATGTACATCAGGTCGATCGCCGGCAGCTTGGTGAGGTCGCCGGGGTAGTAGCCGTTCAAGACCGGCAGGTCGAAGCCGACGATGTTGTAGCCGATGACGACGCTGGCCTGTTCCATCTTCTTCCAGAGAGCCGGCAAGTCGGCCTCCAGATACGTCGTATACTGCCCGTCGGCGTAATCGTACGCCCCGACCAGGGATACCTTGAGCAATGACGGGTCGTATTTGCCGACCTCCTGGAAGGTGTTCTGGGTTTCGATGTCGAAGACGAGCGGGAAGCTCATGGGAGTCGGGAAAACCACGGCTATGATACGGCCGACCGCGCGGTCGGGCAACGCTCCATGCTATACTTGGAAACGTTCGCTTTTTCACCATTCCCTATGCGCCGTCTCGCCGTTATCCCCACGTTCGCCGCCTTGCTCCTGCTCGGTGCCGGCTGCGCCGCCGCGCCGTCAAGTGCGCCGGAGTCCGCACCGGCCGCCGTGACGCCGTCGTCCAACCAAGGCATCGTCATCATGGTCGACGAAAACGGCTTTTCCCCGGCGACCATCACCGTCCCGGCAGGAACGGAAGTCACCTTCAACAACACCGGGAGCAGTCCGCACCAGCCCGCCTCGGCCGTCCACCCCACGCACCAGCAGCTTCCGGGATTCGATGCCCTGCGCGGCCTGCGGCCGGGCGAAAGCTACTCCTACACCTTCACGAAGGTCGGCACCTGGAAATACCACGACCACCTGAACCCGTCGCGGACCGGCTCGATCACGGTCACGGAATAACAACAAAAAACCGGCCTGCGAAGGCCGGTTTTCTTATGCCACGCGCGTGATGTCGGCGCCCAGCGCCCGGAGGCGCTCCTCAATGGCTTCGTAGCCGCGGTCGATTTGGTAGATGTTCTCGATTTTGCTCGTCCCAGTGGCGGCCAAAGCGGCCACGACGAGAGCGAGCCCCGCCCGGATGTCGGGCGATTCGAGCGTCGTCCCGCGCAGCGGCGTCGGTCCCTGAACGAGGGCCCGGTGCGGATCGCAGAGAATGATCTCGGCGCCCATCTTGTTGAGTTTCTCCGTGAAGTACAGGCGACCCTCGAAAATCGTCTCGTGGACCATGGAGCTGCCGGTGGCCTGGGTCAGCAGGACCGTGAACGGCGGCTGGATGTCCGTCGGGAAACCCGGATACTCGTGGGTCATGAGCGGCTGCGCCTGGAGCTTCTGCCAGGGTTTGACCGCGATGTCGCCGCCGTTGACCGTAAATGGCACGCCGAGCCGCTGCAAATACTCGAGGGGCACGGAAAGGTGCTCCGGTTTGGTTCCGGTAATCGTCATCTGGCTCTTGGTGGCCGCGGCCAGCGCCAGGAAACTTCCGGCTTCGATGCGGTCCGGCATGATCTCGGCCGAGCCGCCGGACAGGCGCTCCACGCCCCGGATGCGGATGGTCGGCGTGCCGGCGCCGGAAATCTTGGCGCCGCAGGAGTTCAGGAAATCGGCCAGAGCCACCACCTCCGGCTCCATGGCACAGTTTTCCAGGACCGTTTCGCCCGGCACGCGGCTGCCCAAAATCACCAGCGCTTCAGTCACGGTGTGGCTGACGAAGGGAAAGACGAAGTGGATCGGCGTCAATTTCTTGGAGGAAAAACGAATTTCCTTCTCCCCCTCCTCGACCGCAGCGCCAAACGCCTTGTAGCCGGCCAAAAACAGGTCGATCGGCCGACGGCCGATGGCGCAGCCGCCCGGGAACGGCAGCGTGGCGGCGCCGCGGGTCACGAGCAAAGAGGCCACGAGCAGCGTGGAAACCCGGATTTTGGGGGCCAGCACCTCGTCGAGCACGTCAGTCGAGACGGAGCGCGGGTCAATGATATACTGGTGCGGATCCGGTTCCGTGACCGTGGCACCCAACCCCTTGAGGATTTCCACCATGCGCCGGACATCCTCGATCCGGGGCACGTTGGTCAGCGTCACCGGCCCGTCCATCAGCAAGGACGCCGCCAGAAATTTGAGGGCGGCGTTCTTGGCTCCGGAAACGGCGATCGTGCCCGACAGCGGACGGCCGCCGGTGATCTCGAAATGCGCCATAATGGACGGGAATATAGCAGATTCGGACGAGGATTTCAAGTCCCATGAAAAACCGCACCCAAACCCTGATTACCGTGATCCTGATGCTGCTCTTCCTGACCAGCGTTCCTTTGGTGCTCCTGAACACCGCCGGCTACCGCATCAATATCCGGACTCGGCAGTTGGAACGCACTGGCATCCTAATCCTCCGTTCAGCGCCTCCGGACGCCCATATCCTGCTGGACGGCGTGCTTCAGGACGAGCGGACGCCGGCCCGCCTCTCCCAGCTCCTGCCCCGCGAATACCGCGTCACCGCGGAACGCGAGGGCTACCGCCCCTGGAGCAAGCTGCTGACCGTGGAAAGCCAGCGCTCGACCTTTGCCGAAGACATCATCCTGTTCCCGGACCAGCTGCCGGTGCGCGTCGCGGACGCCGCGGCGCGCAGCCTGGCCGTGGCCGTTGACGGCACCCTGGTCTACGACGATACGACGGGATCAACCACGGAAATCCACTTCCTCCGGCCGAACGGCGAGGAAACCACGGTCACGCGCGTCAGCCACCGCAGCGGCGGCGATCAATGGTTGCGACTGCGATGGAGCCCGGACGGACGAACGGTACTTGCGTTCGGCGACATCGCGCCGACCCTGGTCAGTCTCGACGGCGCGCAGCGCGTCCTGACAGTGCCCGGACCGCTCTCCGAGGCCGTCTGGAGCGGCCAGGACCTCTATCTGCTGGCCGACGGGCGGGCGCTCGTCCAATCCGAAGACGGCGCCACCCGGCCTGTCACCACGTCAACGGCCGCCCTGTTGTGGCGTCAGGAAGGGCTGACGTACGTCGGCCGCGCCGCCACCGGCACAATCAGCGTGGACGTGCTCGCGGCCAACGGCAGCATCCTGCGCTCCGCGCTGCTGCGGCTGCCGGGAAACGTCGGGTGGTACCGCTTCCTCCCCTCCCCGAACGGCCTGCTCACGCTGCTAGGTGACGGGCGGGTGCGGGTCTTTGACGCAGAAAGCGGTGCGACGCGCATCGACCGGCCGGCCTACGACGCCGTGTGGCGCCTGGACGGCACGCCGGAACTGCTGCTGTCGACCAATTTCGAAATCTGGACGGTCAACCCGGATGACCAGGCGCAGCTGCTGACCCGGCTCGGCGCGCCGATCCGGGGTGCCGCCTGGTATCCCGGCGGCACCCACGTCCTGTACGCCTCCGGAGACGCGGTCGCGGCCATTGAGCGCGACGACCGCGGCGGCCGCATCATCACTCCGCTCTTCACGCTGCCCGATCTGGGCGCCTTCATCGTGGACGAAAAAGGAGCCGCGGTCTTTGCGGCCGCCGCTCCTGCCGGCAAACCGGGCATCTTCCGCTATCCGATTGTGATCCCTTAATTTAATTCGTGATAAATTTTTGAAAACGGTCGGTACTTGAGTCGTATTCTACGGTTATCTCCGTATCTTCGTATTGTCCACTCGATGTGCTGTACCGCAGAAGAGCTATATTCACGATACGCCCATCAAAAGCCCGTACCTCTGAAGAGTACTCGGGGTACTGCTCAGGAGACTTCAAGAAATCGGAAAAAATAGATTCCTGGGCGATATCTCGCCGCACTTCGTGAATTCCTGCCCGGTCTTCTCGAATCAATCTGTTAGGATATTCGATGCGGTACGCAATCCTTGGGACAAATGATGCATGCCCATTTTGCGCAATTGCGGCATCGTACCCCGGCAGACGGAAGGTAATCCTGCTTCCGTCGAAGGACGTCTCCGGGAATGGGAAAAGGTCCAAACCACCTCCGTACACGGGCACACACTCCACACCTATCGCCGTTGGCAGCGAATACGTCTGCCCGTTAATCAAGATTGCCGAAACAGTGGAAGTCGCCTTAGAAGAATCGGTCACCTCATCGCGAACCTGTTGACAATTTGATTCTTGAACGATCTGGGCCTGCATCGCGACCGTCCCAATTCGCGCGTCCAAAGAGGTCCCAGAGCGGTTGAAATCTCCGACCTCGGTCTCGGCGAGAATCGCACCGCTGGCGTCGAAAAAATAGCTATGGATAGTACGGACTGCTTCACACGGACTCGTTAGTAAATGAGCAGCGACACCATCGCTCCACTCGTCTAGAGAGAGATACACACACTGGTTGCTTGCCGCTACGTCAAGCACCCTGCGCAAGCTTCGCCCATTCAAATCAGCCAGCCATACAGTTGTAAAATCTTCCGGTTTTGACCTGACCAGGAGCACGACCGAATCAAGTGTCAACTGCTTCGCATCCTGGTACTGATCTTGTGAGAACGGGGCAAAAGCAATCAGATCCTCGCGTGTTGAGGTCGCCAGCCCGACCAGGGCCGTCGAAGTCCGTTCAGATTCTTCCAATATAGTTCCCTTCTTGGGTTCGATGTTTGGAGAGGGTGATTGGGCACTCTGCAATGCACGAAGGTCCTGTTCTTTCTTTTGAATGATGCTCCTCAACATCGAAAGATCCGACGATGATTGAACAGACATCCCGGACAGAGTGACGGTCGCTGATGCAAGAACGAAAAAAACTAAAACAAGGAAAGCTTTTGCATTTCTTCCAAATGTATTCATGCAAAAAATCGTCACCCGAATCTGGAATCCATTCTACCACGAACCCCGCTCCCGCCGGAAAAACCGGCATTTTCCGGTATCCGATTATTGTCCCGTAATAGACTTCCCCATCGCCTTCTTCGCAAGAAGGGGCAGCTCTTGGTCATTGCGAGCGGGAGCGAAGCAATCTCGTGTAGGAGATTGCTTCGTCGCTCACTGCCGTTCGCTCCTCGCAATGACCAGGTACACTCCCTCTTGCGAAGAGGGAGACGGAGGGAGTCTTCCTAGATTTCGACGCGCGCGTTATCGCCAATGATGAACTTGTAGCCGTGCGGGTGGGTGCTTTGCTTTGAGGTGACGCAGGCGTCCTTGCCGATCAGCGAATCCACGATGCGGGCGTGGCAGTCGACGGTGACGTTGTCGAAGATGATGCAATGCTCGAGTTCCGTGTTGCGGATGACCGAGCCGTTGCCGATGGCCGTGTACGGCCCGATGTAGCTGGCTTCCACCGTCACGTTCTCGCCGATCGAGACCGGCCCGCGGACGAGCACCCCCGGACCGATCTTCGAACCTTTCCCGATGTGCACCTTGCCCTGGAGTATTGCCGTGGGGTCGATCTGACCCTCGCGCGTGGCCTCGCCCGGGGTCATCTCGTCCAGAATCAGCTGGTTGCCCTCGAGCAAATCTTCTGGCTTGCCGGTGTCCTTCCACCAGCCGGTGATCTCGGTATGACCGACATTCTTGGCATTGCGCAGATACCAGTTGTAAATCTCGGAGATTTCATATTCGCCGCGCGCCGACGGCGTGATCGTGTCGTAGGCCTTGAAAAACTCGTTGTTGAACAGGTACAGACCGGTCACGGCGTAGTCTGATTTGGGCACGGCCGGTTTTTCTTCGTACCGGACGATCTTGCCGTCGACGAATTCCGGCACGCCGAAGCGCCGCGGGTCCGGGACTTTCGCGATCGTCATGAGCGCATCATGGCCGCCGTTTTTGAACTGTTCCACCAGATTGCGGATGTTACCGAGGACGACGTTGTCGGACAGGTAGAACAGGAAGGGGCTGTCGCCGATCCAGGCCTGGGCCTGTTTGGGCACGTTGGCGATCCCGAGCGGCCCGCCCTGCTGCTCAAAAAAGTGGATCTTGGCGCCCCAGCGGCTGCCGTCGCCGATCACCTTCTGGAGTTCGGTCTCGCCCGGGTTGGTGTTGATGGCGATGTCCGTGATCCCCGCATCCACCACCTTTTCGATGGCATGGAAAATCATCGGCTTGTTGGCAAGCGGGATGAGGTGCTTGTTCCAGGTGTGGGTGATGGGGCGCAGGCGCGTGGCGCGCCCGCCGCCCGTCAACACGGCTTTCATGGGCGTTTTTTACCGCTTCCCCAGGTATTCAGCAAGCGCCTCTTCCCACGAACGCATCGGGGGCAGTTTGGTGTTTCGGAGCATCGAAAAGGCGGGGCGCTTGGCCGGACGCGGGAAGGTGCTGGCCGGCACCGGAGTGACCGGCACGTTGCCGAATCCCGCCAGCTCCAGCGCCTTCATGCCGAACTGATACCAGGTGCAGGCACCGCTGTTGGTGACGTGGTAGATGCCGAACGGTTTGCGCGCCACCAACATTTCACGGGTGCGCTTCGCCAAATCCACCACGTACGTCGGCGAACTGATTTCCTCGTCCACCAGCTGGAGCGGTCCGCCTTCCTTGGCCTTGGCAATGATCTTGTCGACGAAACTGGCTTTCGTCCCCTCCCCGGCTCCCTGGTTGCCGAACAGCCGCGACGTGCGGATCAGATAATACTCGCTCGCCGCCTGCTTCAACAGGCGCTCGCCGAGGAGTTTCGATTCGCCGTATTTGGAAATCGGCTCGGGTTTGTCGCCCTCGGCGTAGCCGGCTTGCCGCGTGCCGTCGAACACGTAGTCGGTCGAGTAGTGCACCATGAAGATGCCGAGGATCGAGCACATGTCGGCGATCGAGCCCACGGCGCTGCCGTTGACGAGCTTGGCCATGGCGTCGTCCTTCTCGATGCCGTCCACGTCGTTCATGGCCGCGGCGTTGATGATGAGGTCCGGGCCGACTTCGGTGATCTTGAGCCCGTACTCTTCGGGCTTGGTGATGTCGACCTCCTCGCGGTCCCAGAGGGTCAGCTGCTGGTCGGCAAAGACCTTGGCCAATTCCTGGCCGAGCATCCCTTTGGAGCCAATAATCAGAATCTTCATAGGTCGCAGCCACTCTAGCAGCGACGGCGGAATAAAAAAAGGAGGGTACCCCGTGGTACCCTCGCGCCGCGGTTGCGGCGTCGGCTGCTAGAGCAACCCGGCCTTGGCGAGCGCGGCCAGCGAGCGGCCGTCGCGCGAGACGCGGCAGAACGCCTGCGGCGTCATCCAGCCGTCACCCTCCTTCTGGGCGACGCGGACCACGTGCACGCCGATGTGCCCGTCGATCCGCTTGAGGTTGGCGCTGTAGTGCAGCGCCCCTTCCTGCGGGAGGACCTCGCCCTTGGAGAGCGACGAGGGCAGCAGCTCGACGTCCGGCTGCCCGTCCACGCCCTTCGTGGGGCGCGTGCGGACCATGCCGTCCGACGCGAGCTCGATGATCACCTGCCCGACCTCGCGCAGCTCCCCGGGCGCAGCGGTCTTGCCCGGTTCCTCGACGACGACGGGCGCGAGGTAGCCGCCCACGTCGCGCATGACGACGGCGTAGTACTTGCCGTCCTGCCGCCGGATGCTGCCGGTGGCCGGGTCGAACACCCAGGCCTGCTTCTCCTCGAGAGCGACGAGGACGGGCCCGCCGAAGTGCTGCGCAAGCGCGGCCTCGGCCTCGGCAAGCGTGACGACCTTCTTCTCATCCTGACTCATGACGGACCCCTGAGCGCCATGCGGCGCTTCGGGGCACCCTTCGGCTCCGGCCAAACGGATGCCTGGTATCTTGCTCGGGCGCCGGCCCGACCAGCCCCGCAGGGCGAACCAGTTCGCAGACGCTAACAAAAAATCGGGAAAAAAGAAAGGGCCGTATCACGCGCGGATACGACCCAGGTGCTCGTAGAGATGCAGCAGCGCCGTGGCGGTGTGCTGGTCGCTCAAACCGAGCTCCTTGCGGCGACGGATCACTTCCTCCAGAGGGTACGTCCGGATCCCCATGGCCTTCGTCCCATGGAGCTTCTCGAGCGTCGCGCCCTCGGCAAGCCGAAAGCACAGCAGCCAAAAATCGACGATGACCGTGCTCATGCCGGTGTCCTCGGGCGCCGAGCCGAGCGGCAGGACGCATTCCGAGCGGACCAGTCCGCTCGTGAGGAGCGGCACCAGCTCGCGGCCGAGCAATCCGAGCGGGATGGCGTGATCGGAACTGCCCGACACGCCCTTCAGCAGCCGGTCGACGATGGTTTCCTTCGAATTCACGGAGGACCACTCGCGCGGCAGCTCCGTCGACCAGGCGCTCTCCTCGCGCACCAGCAGCGTTGGCCGATGTTGGCGGACGAAGACGAGTTGGTCCTCGACCATCACGATGATCGCGCAGCCGCGGCGCTCGGCGCCGCTCACCGCGAACTTCATGAAGAACGAACCGTGCTGACCGTCCGGACGGATGACCCAGAACTGGACGATCGCGTACCACGGGTTGATGGAAACGCTGATCAGGTCCAGGATCTCGAACTCGCCGCGCTGCCAGGTGCCGAGCTGCACCAGCGGTGTCAGTTTGTATGTCGTCAGGATGGCGTTGATCTGCTTGAGCCGCCGCTCCTGTGATGCTTCCCTGCTTCCTGCCGCTTCCTCGTCCGGAAGCGGCTGTACCGCTTCCTTCCGAGCACTCATAGGGGAACCTCCTCTGGGAATACACAACCAAATTTTTCCCTCCGCGTCAAGCCTCCCGGGATAAAAAAGAGGCGCCGCCCGCTCAGCGGGAGACGCGAACGATGTCGTTGTAGCTGCGCGTGCGGTCCGTGCCGCCCTGCGGCTCGACCCGCTCGCCGAAAACCATGTGGTCGTCGTCGAAGGACAACACGCTGTCCTCGGACACCCGCTGCAGGCAGACGACGCCGTCGGCGCACCAGACGAGGATCTCGGCGCCCGGCTCCGCGGACGATGACAGCCCCTGGAGCATCCGCGGGCCGCGACGGCTCACGGTCCACTCGCCGGAGACCACGATCCGCGCGATGACGTCCGCGAAGATCACCCAGACCTTCTTGCCGTCCTTGAGCTCCTGCTCGGTGCCGAGCGCTTTCCAGAACGGGATGCGCGTCCGCTTCTCTTTCGGCGGCATCCACATTTCGGCCGTGTCCGCATCCTCCGGAAACTTCTTCGGTTCTCCCATTGAACTTCTCTGCTCCTTCCGTGGAACGAGTCAATCAAGAAAGAGGTGGCTCGTCAACCCGCCCAGCATAAAAAAGGAGGCCTCCCCTCAGGGAAGCCAGGCGTCCGGAACGCCGCAGGCCAGCAGGTCGGCCTTGAGCTGCAGCACGTTGGCCTCCGTCACCTCGGAGAACCAGACCGTCCGCATCCCCCGCCCCTTGGCGGTGACGACGTGTTCCACCAGGTCGTCGATGAAGACGCAGTCCCGTGGCGCGACCGGCGGGTCGCTCTTCAGCTGCGCATTCACGTAGGCGAGCAGCGTCTCGAAGTAGTCCGGATCGCGCTTGCGACGGCCGATGAGATGCGAGTCGCTGTGGACCCGCAGCATGGCCCGCGCCCGGGGCAGCCGGTCGTAGACGCAGTACGACCGCTCGTCGACGTTCGAGGCCGAGACGACCGGCACATGCCGGGCCAGCGCCTCGAGGATCTCGATCACCGGAAGGATCGGCTCCGTCAGCGCCTCGACCCAGATGCGGGCGAAGCACTCACGGCTCCATTCCACGGGCGGACGTTGGCCGCGGCAGAGCGTCAGCTCCACGTAGTCGGCGAACGCCTCCCAGGTGACCGTCCCGCGCTCCAGCGCCTGGAACGGCTCGCTTTGGTGCAGCACCGGATGGATCTCGTGCGCGGGGCGGCCGAAGATCCTGCCGACCTCCCGCGCGCGGTAGCTGTCGTTGTAGACGATGCGGACGTTGCCGGCATCGGCGAGAATCAGCCGCGGTGGGCCCGCGGGATGCTTCTGGGGAAAGGACACGATTCCTCCTCGGGAGGAATCTATCAGGGCTGCTTTGCAACGTCCATCCCGTACTGCGCCAGGATGTCCAAAAAGCCGGGAACGGTCTTGATGGTGCGGCGGTCGTAGTCGGCGTCGTTGTGCGGCTCGGAGGCCACGGCGACGGTCACCACTTTTTCTTCGGTCAGCGGCCAGTAGGCGTGGTAGACGCCGGCCGGCACGATGATGCGGGCCATCTGCTTCTGGTCGAGCGTGTAGACCGGATGATGCACCGGCATGGTCGGCGCGTCGAAACCGAGCACGAGCCCGGCGTTCTGTCCGAAGGTCGGCGACCCCTCGCGGAAGTCGTGGAAGAGCCAGAGCGCCGTGCCGGTCAGCGTGAAAAAAATCTCGTGATTCTTGAAATGGAAGTGCGCGGCGCGGGCGATGTGCGTGCCGGTGGCGATGGAACTATAGATGTTGCCGATGCCATGCTCCTGGACGACGGGGTTGCCCGTGCCGCCCTGGACCATCTCGGCCAGCATGCCGCGCGGATCGCCGAAGACTTTCTGGAGGTGGACTTCGAGTCCCTGGATGGATGTCGTGACGGGGTCGGCCATATTATTTGATATGCGCGTTCACTTCGGCCTGGCGGGCGCGCAGTTTCTCCACCCAGGCCGTGTTCTCCCGGTACCAACGGATCGTCTCGCGCAGCCCGTCGGCGAACCTCTCTTTGGTATAGACGGGCTCCCAGCCGAGCTCGCGGCGGATCTTCGTCGCGTCGATCGCGTACCGCCGGTCGTGGCCCGGCCGGTCTTCGACGCGGACCGTCATATCCTCCGGTTTGCCGAGCTCGCGCAGGATGGTCTTCACGACGTCGATGTTGTGCCGCTCGTTGTCCACGCCGATGTTATAGACTTCGCCGGGCACGCCCTTCTCGAGCATCAGCTGGATGGCCCGGGCATGGTCGGCCACGTGAATCCAGTCGCGCACGTACAGGCCGTCGCCGTAGATCGGCACCGGCTCCCCGGCCATGGCTTTGAAGATGGCGTACGGGATGAGCTTCTCGGGAAACTGGAACGGCCCGTAGTTGTTGGAGCAGTGCGAGACGACGACCGGCACGCCGAACGTCCTGAAGGAAGCGCGGCACATCAGGTCGCCGCCGGCCTTGGCCGCGGCGTAGGGCACGTTCGGCTCGAACGGCGTCGTCTCAAGGAAGAGGCGCGGCTCGTCGAGCTGCAGCGTGCCGTAGACCTCGTCCGTGGAGACGTTCACGAACTTGCCCGTCTTGTGGCGGCGCACGGCGTCGAGGATGGTCTGCACGCCGACGACGTTGGTCATCACGAATTCGCGCGAGCCGATATGGATGGAGCGGTCGACGTGCGTCTCGGCCGCGAAGTTCACGACCGCGTCGGGCGCGTGCTCGGCAAACACGCCGTCGAGCACCTCGGCATCGCAAATGTCGCCTTGGATGAAGAAGTACCGGTCGGACGGAAGCTCCGCCAGGTTGTCCAAGTTGCCGGCGTAGGTCAGCTTGTCGTAATTCACGACCGTGACGTCCGGCCGGGCGGCCAGGATGTGGCGGATGAAGTTGGAGCCGATGAATCCGGCGCCGCCGCAAACGAGCAGTTTCATAGGATATCGGTGAGGTGAGGCTTGGCAAGCGCCCAGGCAACGATGGTCATGCCATCCCAAATCTCGCCAGAAGCGATTTTCTCCTCCAGCGCGGCTGGCGTCAATGCGACGACCTCGAACTCTTCTTCCGGATCAGGCGTCGCAGATTCCTGAGTGGGTCGCCGCGCCAGAAAGACGTGGGCGTTCTCGTTCACAAACCCGTTGCAGGGATGATAGACACCGATGGGTGTCAGTTCGCCAGTCACTCCACATTCCTCGGCAAGCTCGCGGCCTGCGGCGACAACCGGATCATCAATGGTCACACGACCGTCCGGATGGCGATGGCGCACGTTCCCGCACGGGAATTCCAAACTTTCCCGGTTGCCGAGATAGCGATATTGGTTCACCAGAAGCAGCTTCCCGTCGTCGGTGACCGGAACGATCATCGACGAACCCGGAGAATCCAGATAGTAATAATCTCCCTCGCGACCGTCGCCGAAGTCGAAACGATCGTGCTTGTACTCAATCCAGGGGCTTTCATGGATCGTCTCCTCGGAAATTTTCTTCCAGTGCCTCAAGGCCATGCGTTTATTCCTCGACGGACTCCAAATAGACGCGTCCGTCGAAGCCGCCGCGGTCGGCAAATTTCTTAGCGCGAACCGCCTCCAGGTTTTCGTCGCTGATGCCGTTCACTTTTTGCAGGGCGCGGACGACCTCCAAGACGTCGGCGAGTTCACCGACCAGCGCGTCATAGGTCTGTGCGCCGACGGTTTCGTCGGCTTCCTCGCGCAGCTTGTCGCGCAAAACGCGCGCGTACTCGTCCGGCGGCAGGATGCGCGTCACCGGGCGGCCGCCCTTGGCGGCGATCACTTCCGGAATCTTATCGCGGACCAGTTTTTTGTAGTGGGTCGTCGGCATAACGAGGATCGGTGAGGGCCCAAACCGCCGCGGCAACGGCCAGCGCGGCGAGCGGCGCAAGGGCCGCTCCCGTCCGCGTCGGGACGGTGAAGACCACGAGCGGCATGGTAGAGAGCGCGACGACCACGGTCAAGGCGATACGCGCCGGCGTAGGGGCGGGTTTCCCCCGCCCCGCGTGCCGTCCGTAGATCGCCCACGACGCCAGCAGTGCCGCCCAAGCCACGGGCAAAGGCAACGCCGTCGAGAAGATGCCCGGATCGGCCAACTCGAGCGCGGTGACGAGGGCGACCGTGGCGGTGGCGATGCTGAGAAAAATCATAGGTGGAGGCGATTGCGGACAGCATCGATCAACGAACCGCGCCGAGCCGTAACGTCAAAGCGACGAATCCGCAGTGCATCGGCGAACTCCAGGCCGGGGACGGACAGCACGAGCCGGAGACGATTAGCGGGCATGGGCACTTCCGAAAGCGGGATCACGCTCGTTACTTCGTACAAGTAAAATTGATCTTCCACGGAATCCAGACCCATGACCGGTTTGCGAACCACCTGCGTATCGAAAAAACGGATCTGACCGCTGCCTTCGATGAACTCCACGCCGATCCGGGTATTCTTCCCGACATCGGTGTCGAATGCGTCCAAGTTGACGCGCACCTCGGCTTCGTCGAAGAACGTCGGAATCCGGACATCAACGTACAACGGTTCCGCGACGATGGGACGTCCCTCCTTGGCGTCTCCCGGGAGGGTTCTCGTGGGCGGCCCGAAGTCGGACATCTGCCTGGAGGCGCCTGCGATGCGATGATGCAGCGTCCGCGTCGCGGAAAAAAAACCGTCCGCGGCCAGCAAACCGCCGATGATGATGGCGGCGAAAGCGATGCCGACTGCGTATTGGGCGCGTTGCGAGATCATTTGCTGATGGTCAGTTCGTAGAGCGGGTACATTTCGCCGATCAGGAAGGTGGCGGCCGTCACCTCGATCCCCTGCTTCTGCAACGCGGCACGCGCAGCGCTGCGCTGCGCATCGTCAAGGTCGTCGGCGTAATAGAAACGATACGCGCTCCCCTGTGCGGCGACCAGCTCCAGCGCCTGGCGGTCTTCCCACAGCGGCCCCTCCAGGGCGATGACGCGCCGCTCCGGAAAGAACACCTTGTCGAGCCGCTGCGTCAGAATGATGCCGTCTTCCGGCACGAAGGCCTGGGCCTTCTCGGCCATGGTCCGATACATCATCAACCGGTAGGCCGTCGGCAGAAGCGACTCGTTGGCCGTAAAAAACACCAAAGAGAACGACGCCGCCGCCATCCCGGCAAGCAGCACGCGCCCGACGACGCGCACGCGCAGTTCCGGGAATCCCTCGAGCCGCGCCAGTGCCCCGGCGGCGGCGATGCTCATGGCCAGCGCGATCGGCAACCAATACCGGACGTACGAACGGCCGACCGTGTTGACCGCGAGCATCAAGGGATCGGCGAACTGCCAGGAGCCGTAGAGCAGCACCAGGTAGCCGCAGACGAGGCCGGAGACGACGAGCGCACCGCGTGCGAACAGCCGACGTTTGCGGGAGGGATCGCCCCACGCCGCGGAGAGCGCCAGCACGGCGCCGACGACGGCCGGAACCGCGTACCACCAGAACGGTGCCAGGAAGCTGTCCCAGAGCCGGGCTGCCGCGCGCAGCGGATGAAAGCCGAACGGGAAGACATACGCCGGCAGACCGCCGACGGATTCGCTCGGCAAGGCCGCGCCCGCTTCGCTGAAACGCGCGTAGCCCGCGAGCAGCGAGCCGAACAGCGCCTGCTGCAGCAACAGCGTCGGCAAAAATGCCAGGATCGCGCCGAGCAACCAGGCCGGGAGGGCGGAGAAACGACGGTTGTTCGCCCACAGCAGCACCGCAAACAGCGGCACGGCCCAGAGCGCTTCGGACAGCCGGATGCCGAAGGCCAACCCGGCCGCGGCGCCGGACAACGCCAACAGCGGCAGCGCGTGTTTCTTTTTGCTGCGCGCCAGCGCCATGCCCGCAGCGGAGATGATCAGCAGCGAGACGAATGACACGTTCGGCAGGTGCGTGAAAGCCACGAAATACCACGTCGCCGGATGAAAGAGGAAGAGCACCGCGGAGAGCGCGGCGTGCCGCTGGCTCAGGATCGGACGCAGGGCGACGTACAGGGCGAAGCCGGCCGCGGCCGCGAGCAACGGCACCACGAAGAGCGTTGCCGTGTTGCCAAGAACCCGGCCGACCGTGCCGAGCAGCACCGGCAGACCGACGAACCCGGCGGGAACGAGGGCGCCGTCGCGCACGTTGACGCTGCGCGGATGCAACCGGCGTTCGAGGACGTTGATGTCGGGATCCTCGGCGGCGGCAGGTTCGCCCGCGGCGATGCGTCGCGCGAAGAACGCGGTGCTTGTTTCATCCGGCCAGTCGAACCGCCAGGCCGCGTCACGCGCGTTGGTGAACGCCAAGAGGGGCGCGGTCAGCGCGAACACGGCGACCGCCGCCGCGAGCAGCCGCTTCATATCCCGTGGGTCAGGAGCGAAACGAGCGCGAAGATGAGGGCCAGCGCGAACACGCCGAAGGAGACGGGAATGAACAGGTCATACCCCGTGGCGATGGCGATGAGCAGAAGAAGAACGCCGGCACACTGCAGGATCATCTTGATCTTGCCCCAGGTGTTGGCAGGTTTGACAATGCCGCGGCGCAGGCGGATGTAGCCGCCGACGAGCATCAGGGCTTCGAGCACGATGATGGTGATGCCCAAGAGCGGATTGACGTGCTCGAAGACGATGACCACGACCATGGCGCCGATCAGAAGCTTGTCGGCGAGCGGATCGAAGAGCGTCCCCCACTCGGTGATCTGTTTGCGGGTGCGGGCCATGGCCCCGTCGACCATGTCGGTCGAGGCGACGATGAGGAAGGCCGCGATCCCGACGGTGTAGTGTTCGGCGGCCACAAGCCAGACCACGAACGGCGTGGCCAGCAAACGAAGCATGGTGATGTGGTTGGGCTGGACCCACCGCGGAATCAGCCGCAAGAGTGTCATCTCGAGCAGCCGGTCGTGCGGGTACGGAATCGACGGATCACGCATAGGCGACGCGCATCTGATAAGATGCACGCATGTCGCTGAGTTTCACGAACTATACCACGGCCATCCTGGCCCTTCTAGCGCTCAACCTGGCGGGGATCGGGCTGGGCATTCCCCTGCTGGCCGCGCCCGCCGCCGCGCTCCTCGTCCTGCTCCAGGCGCTGGCCGTGGGTGCGGCCGCGTTTCCCAAACAAGAACCGGTGCAGCGCGGGGCCTACGGGCTCGCCGTGCTCGTCTGCTGGTACGCCACGGCGGGCGCGATCGTCTACGCGCTGGGCGACCTTTCGGCCTCCGCGGTCTTCACGCTCTGGCTGGCGACGAACGCGGGCGCAGCGGCGCTGGCGTTGCGCGCGAAGAAGCTGGTGGGGATAGGCAAGGGGGGAATGCTGCCCAGGACGCCGCTCATCGACGTCGTGTTGACCGCCATCGTCGCGCTGTCGGCCTTCGCCGCGGCGGTCATGCTGGCCATGGGCCGCACCCAGGACGCCATCCAGTCGCCTTGGCAGGCGGTGTCCCCCGCCTTCTTCGTCGCGCTGTTCGCCGCCGCCGTCGCGCTCGTGGCGTTGCTGGCCCGCGGCCGGACGCGCGCCGGGCTGCCCGCCGCCGTGCTTGTCGCCGCGCTCGCCCTCTCGGCAGCGGTCGCGGTCTACGGCATCGGCTACGGCTATGATCCGTTCATCCATCAGAAAGCCGAGGAGACGATTCTCTCGCAGGGCGTCATCCATCCCAAGACGCCGTACTACCTTGGCCAGTACGCGCTGGTAACGATCGCCGCGCGCGTCTCGTTGCTGCCGTACCTCGCCCTCGACCGCGCGCTCGTGCCGTTCGGCTTTGCATTGCTTCTCCCGCTCTTGGCCGCCGCCTTCGCCCGGACGCTGCTGCCGCGCGCGCCGTGGCGCATCGCCGTGCTGGCGCCGCTGCTCGTCCCCTTCGGCGCCTACATTTCAACCACGCCGACCGGACTCGCCTATCTCTTTGCCGCTCTGGGCGCCTTCGGCGTTGCCGCCTGGCGCGCCGGGGCGCTGCCGCCGCATCTGATGCTGGCCGGAACGTTGGCCGCGCTCGCCACCCACCCGCTCGTCGGTATTCCCACGGCCGGCCTCGCCCTGATCGCCGCTGCGGACGCCGCCCGAAAGGAACACGCCTTCACGGTGCGCGCCATCGGCGAGGTGCTCATCATCTTCGGCGTGCCCGTCGCGTTCCTGCTGAACGCCCTGCGCGGCGGTACGGTCCCGGTGTGGACGGACGCCCCGCTGGCCGTGGTACGCGGACTCGCTGATGCCTGGCCGCGTTTTGCGCCGACCGGCGAACTCCCGCTCGACCTGCCGTACCTGTGGCGTGCCGTGGTTCCGGCGCTGCTCGTTGCCGCGGCATTGATCGCCTGGCGAATCAACGACGGGAAACGCCGCCGCACGTTCACGCCGATCGTGACCGCCGCCCTCCTGCTTCTCCCCGCCTACGCCGGACTTGGTCTGCTGCGCTTCCCGGAAGCGGGCGACGTCGGCGCCGCCGCCTTCCCGTTCCGGGCGCGGCTGCTGGAGTTGGCCGCGGTGTTCCTGCTGCCCGCTGTCAGTGTCGGTCTCGTCGCGGCCTACGAAAAACTCGCACGCGCGCCGCTCGCCCGGCTGACCGCATCCGGCGTCCTCGCGGCCGCGCTCGTTGCTTCCGTGTACGTCTCCTATCCGCGTCTCGACCGCATCGAACCGTCCAAAGGCTACGCCGTTTCGGCGTCGACCGTCGCCGCCGTGCACTGGATCGCCCGCGCCTGCCACGGACCGTACGTCGTGCTCGGCAACCAGACCGTGGCCGCGGCCGCCATCCGCGAACTCGGCTTCGTTTCCTTCCCCGGCATCCCCTTTGCCTACGCCAACGAATCCGGCGCGCCCGAGCTGAACGACTTCTTCCTCAAAATGAACAACACGCCGACGCGGACCACGGCGCTCGAGGCGATGGACGCCAACGGCGTCGACGAGTTGTTCTTCGTGGTCAACGACTTCTGGAAAAACAGCGCCCGCATCGCGGAGACCGCGGCGCAAGAGGCGGATGACGTGATCGACGTCGACGGAAAAGTGACGGTCTTCGTCTACCGCAGATAAAAAAGAAGCGCCGCTGGTGGCGCTGACCGAAAACGGTCGCTACTCGGCTGCGTCCGGATCCGGTTCGATGCTTCGAATCGTTCCAGAAAGTCGTGATTCGCCGTCGGATCCATCGAAGCGCATTTCTCCGCCAACGCGACCAAGCCAGACAAGCCGGCCTTCCGTGACTTCATCCCGTTCCGGGCAACGCATCGTGCGCTTGCCTTGCGCGTCTGCTGCCGTCAGCTCGAATGTCCAGTAAGAGGTCTTGACGGTGAACGGCTGGGCGAGGCGGGCTTCTCGCCGCGCTGCAGCTTCGCGGCGCTCTTCCTCGACACGACGTATCTGGTCGAGGAAGTCGGACACTTCACTCTTCGGCCACTTCCATCCTCGCGGAGCCGCCCGACGGGTGAAGGCGGAGATGTGATGCACGTAGACGGTCGCATCCATCCCTCCGACGTATCGGAGCGAGTAATCGCGACCGGAGGTCTCGACACCCAGGAAGAATGGTTCGCTTCGCTCGTAGTACGGGATGTATCTCGCGGAACAGCCACCGAGCATCAGGACGCCTCTCGGGACCCGGACGAGCGAGGAACGGTCGTCGCCGAAGAGCGTAGTGAGGTGCCGGCCGGTCATCCGAAAAATCGGTACCGGACCACTCTCCTCGTTCCGCCATCCGAGAACCTGAATCTCGACCGCAGCGGGTCGACGCGTACGCGCATTAACACAGTGCAGCGTGAGGCGCTCCCCGAGCAGAAGCATGTGGTGCATCAACTGAGGAGAAACCTGCCTTTCGACCATGAATACCTCCTGCCACAGGCGGCCGGACCTTTTCACATTCTCAATGAAATGTCAACGGTCAGTGTTGGGTTTCTGTCCTGAAGCGACCCAGTGCCAGGCCAGATACCGCCCGCCTGGCAGACGGAAGACGAATTCATCAAAATACGCGCACGCCTTCTCAAGCCACAGCGGCGCGGCAAGGCGCTTTTTCTTTTTGAGCAGTCGCGTCAAAAATTCGAGTGTGTAATGCAGGAAGCCGGCGGTGAACCACATCGGCTCAACGCGCACGTCCGTGAAATCCGACTTGATGAACAACGCGCGCAATTCGCCATGCCAGAAGCCGCTGTGTTCTTCGTCGGCCACGGACATGTCGGTGCGCTTGCCGAGCACGAGCTCGAACAGCGGCTTCAACATATTGATGGCGCCGAAGTACAGCCGGTGCGGCTCGACGGCCGCAACGAAACGCGCGCCCGGCGCAAGAGAGCGGCGCACTTCGCGCAGCACGACCCGCGGATCTTCGGCGTGATGCAGCGAGGCGGTCATCCAAGCGCCGGCGAAGGCGCCGTCGGCGACCGGAATGCGCTCGGCATCCATGGTCGCGGTGACGAAGCGGCCGGCGCTCTCCGGGACCGCGGACAAAAGCCGCGCCGCGTCTTCCACCGCGCCCTTGGAAATGTCGGTCTCAACCACGCGCAGGCCGAGCGCGAGCGCTTCCGCGGCGTCTTCGCCGCTGCCGCCGGCCAGCTCCAAGAGCCAGCCGCCCGGCGCGACCGGTCGCAGATGGCGGAAGATGCGCTGATGATAGAAACGGTTGCGGAGGGCGTTCAACTGATGCACGTCGGCGGCGTCGTGCGTGGCGTGGTCGTGGTAATGCGCCTCTTCCTGCTTGAAGGCCGAGAGGTTTTTGGGGAGCAGATCGAGGACCCCACCGTTTCCCCCTCTTGCCAAGGGGGGACCAAGGGTAGTCGACCCCACGAGCGCGAGCACCTGGCGCGCGTACTCGGCCGGCGCGAGCAACGGCGGCAGCTTCTGCCAGCGCAGCGCGCTACGGCGCGCCGGGTCGGCGGCGGTCTGCGCCGCGAACAGGAAGGCCGTAACGTCGCCGGAAGCGAAGCGCCAGCCGGTCTCGCCGGAGATAACGTACTCGGGAACACCGCCGACGTCCGCAGCCACGACCGGCACGCGACGCGCGGCCGCCTCGAACACCACGAGCGGCGCGTTCTCCAGGCAGCGCGATGGCACAAGCAAGGCATCGGCATGCTGCCAACGTTCCTCTTTTGCGGCACCGTCCAGCGGACCGTGGACGCGGATGCGGGTATCGCGCGCCGCCAGCGTATCGAGCGCGCCGCGGTCGGCGCCGTCGCCGACGATATCCAGTGTCCATTCCGTTGGTAGGGGCGTATCGCAATACGCCCCTACCAGGGTTTCCGCCGCCCAGCGCGCGCCTTTGTGCGGTTCCAATTGGCCGATGAATAACATGCGGAACGGTCCACCATGTAGGGGCGGGTATTCCCCGCCCGGGCGCGGGATACGCGCCCCTACCGCGGCAACGTCCACCGGATTCGGGATCACCGCCTGGCGGCTGCCGGAAAAAACGTGCTGCGCGCCGATCAGTTTCTGCAGCCATGCGCTCGGGAAGACCACCGCCTCAGGATTCCCCCAGCGCAGACGCGACACGAGAGCCCACACGCGGTTCCCCAGCCGGTCGGCACGCTGGCCCGGCCGCAGCAAACGCGGCTCGACCGGTTCGAAGTCATGCGCGACGTGCAGATGCGGTTGCGGCAGGCGGCGGAGCGCGCGCGGCAGCAGTCCGCCAAGTCCTTTGATGTTGGCGGTGATGATCAGTTCGGGACGCAGCGCGCGGACGCGGTCGATCACCGCCGCGGTCTGGCGACGATCCGCGAGCTCAGCCAGGTTCCAACGGACGCGCGCCGCCGATGATTGCGCGAGGACGTCGCCGATCCAAGCGCGCCGCGCGGCGATGCGATGGACGGAAACGCCTTCGACCGTGTCGTCGCCCGCGGTCCGCGCCGTGGTCACGACGTGGGGCTCATGGCCGAGCGCGCGCAGCCCCTGCGCCAAAAGAGCGGTGGCGCGTTCGGCGCCGCCGCCCGCAGGCGGATACATGCCGGTCAAGAGGACGATCTTCATGGGGCGTACATGATGCCGCGCACCACGGCGTCGAGACGCGCCGGCAGACCGGAGACGGCGTACTGCGCAAGCGCGATGTCACGCGCCGTCGCGCCCATGCGGGCGCGTTCCGCCGGATCCCCCGCCAGGCGCGCCAAGGCCGAGGCCAGCTCCTGGACGTTGGCCGGTTCAACGAGGAGTCCGGTGCGCCCCTCTTCGACGACGGTGCGGACCCCCGGCAGACGCGAGGCGACCATGGCTTTGCCCGAGGCCATGGCTTCGAGCACCACCAGTCCGAAGGCTTCGGAGCGGTCGATCGACGGCAGTACCGTGAAATCGGCCAGACGGTAAAAATCCGGCAGTTCGTCGGACAGCGCGTTGCCGACGAAGCGGACCTGTTCGACCACGCCGAGCGTGTGGGCCATGGCTTCGTAGCGCGGGCGCAGGTCCCCTTCCCCGACGACGACGAGGCCGAGCGGCGCGGCCGTGCGGTTGACGTGGGCCACGGCGCGCAGCAGCACTTCGAGTCCTTTGAAGTAATGCGCGGTATCGAGGCCGCCGACGAACAGCGCCAGCGGCAAATGCGGATCCAGCTTCAACCTTTCGCGCAACGCGGCGGAGGCGGGACCGGGCACGAAGCGGTCGGTGTCGACGGCCGGCGCCAGTTCCACCAGCCGGTCGGCCGGCATGCGGCCCCAGATGCCGGCCAGCGCGCCGGTCATGGCGTAGTCGAAGGTCGAGACGACCAACCGGTCGGCGCTCTTCACGATCCACGGCAGGAACAGTCGCGAGTACAACGCGAACAGTGAGTCGCGCGGCGGCTGGCCGATCAAGTCCATGTGATAATAGACGGCGAGCCGGCCGCCGGTGGTGCGCACGCGCCGCGCCAGCGCCACCGCTTCGGCTCCGCCCAAAAACGGATAGTGCAGGAGCACGAGGTCCGCGCTCCCGACGGCCGTGTAGAGTTGCGGCACGAAGGCGGCGTTGCCGATGGAAATCGGCGCGCGCAAAAAACGGACCGCGTAGCCGTCGCGCTGCTCGACGCGCGGGGCGCCCTCGATCGGCGTCAGCACTTCGACTTGATGGCCCAGACGCGCCAAGGCGTCCGCCTGTTGAGCAGCCAGATTCCCCATCCCGCCGCGGTACGGCGGAAAGGTTGAGACGACAATGGCGATCTTCATATCAGCGCAATATTGCCACGGCGATCACGCCGCCGGCAATCAACGCGGCCGCCACCAGCCGGTGCAGGAAGTCACGTCGTTCCTTGAGGAAAAGATACGCAAACAACATGCTGAGCAACACGCCCGCCGTTTTAAGCGCACTGTTATAAACCGTCAAATCCGCGCGCAGTGCCGTGTTCAAAAAAAGCACGGCGGCGGTATACCACAAACCAGAAAAAACCAGCGGGCCCAATGTTCTGACAGTAAAACGACGCGTTTTGAGATAAACAATAACCAGTGTGACGATGCCGGTGAGGAAAACTGACAGGAATGTAAAAAACAAAATGTCCGAATGCACGATGCCTTGTCGGACCAACGTGATGTTAAAAGACGACGCCAAAATAGCCAGCAGCATCCAACGGTTCTCGGGTCGTTCAACTAGCGCCCGGATCGGAGTGAAAATATTTTTCGTGCTGTCGCCAGGAACGTTGATCAAATAGGTCCCAAAGACAATCGCGACCACACCGCCCAGCGCCCCCGCCGTCGCTTGTTCGCCGGTGAACAGCCACGACACAACCGCCACCAAGGCGGGCGTCAGGGCGAACAACGGTCGCACGCGGGTCATATCGCCGACGGCGTGGCCGCGCGCGCGGGCGACCTGCATAGTGGTGTGCGCGATCACAGCGGCCGCCGTAATCAGCCAGAAGCTGGTCGCTGTAATCTGTGAGAGGTTGGTGACTGAACCGAGACCCTGGACCGCACCAGACTGACGAATGAACCACACCAAGCCCAAGAGCAATCCGGACACCGTCATGGTGAAGGCAATGCACCAGGCAGCAGCCGCGCCGTGATCGCGCAGCGGACCGCGCAACAGCCGCGCGGTATAAACCTGCCACCCCTCAAAGATAACTGTCCCAATGGCGATGTCCAGCAGGAACGAATTCATATCACCACCACAACAACAGCCTGCAGATCCTCCAATACAGCGTCATGAGCGGATTGCCGATCCAGGTGAGGATCGGATTGGAAATTTCCTGGTAATCGACGATCGTTGCGAAGCCGGCGGTGACCGCGCGGTCCGACGTCTTCCGCAGTTTCTGATTCCGACCTCGCGCGACGAACAACTCCCGCCAATGTTTCGCATGAAGGAAGTAGCCGTAGACGCGAAACTTTTCCCTCCCCCATCCGCGCATGATGCCGAACGGCAGCATGCCGAGCTCGAGCGCGAGGAGCATGGGTGCGATGAGCACGAGCGTTGCAGCGCGGTAGCACATCAGCATCACCAGGAAACGGTTGCGCTCCATCCAGTAGTATTTGCTGATGCTCCGCGAAAATTCGTACTTGTGCCAAATCACGGCGTCCGGAACGAAGCGGAGCTTCCAGCCGGCCAGCCGCAGCCGCCAGGAGAGTTCGACGTCCTCGTGGTAGGCAAACAGCGCTTCGTCGAGCATGCCGACCTCGCGCACCGCGGGCGCGGAGAGCACCATGGCCGCGCCGGAGACGGACACCAGGTCGCGCGGCTTCAGGAACGGCGCGAGGCGCGGATCGTCGCGTTTCAGACGATAGCCGTCGCAGTAGCTCATGCCCAGGTAGTGGATGGCGTTGCCCACCGAGTTCACGCGGTCGGTGTCCGGATGAAGAATCATCAGCGGCTGCAGGCAACCCACCGTTGCGTCCCCTGCCGCGGCGGCAAGCTTCGTCAGCGTGTCCGGCGCGATCTCGGTGTCCGGGTTGAGCAGGAACAGCCAGTCGTACCCCTCGGCCAACGCCTGCGCCATGCAGTCGTTGTTGCCGCCGGCAAAACCGCGGTTGGTCGGGCTCTTGATGAGCGCGCATGGGAATCCGCCCTTGGTCTTTGTGCCGCTCTCATCGAGCATGCCCCGCACGACCGCGAACGTGTCGTCAGGCGACTGGTTGTCGAGCAACCAAATCTTCACCTGGTCCTTCGGATAGGTCATCCGGTCGAGCGACGCGAACAACGCCGGCATGAAGCGGGCGTGGCCCCAGGAAACGGTGATGATGGAGAACTTTGGGATCATGTCGAAAGTATTGTCATTCTGAGCGGAGCGAAGAATCTCTCCAGGTCCTGTCAGGGCCCTTGCATGAACTGGCAGGATCCTTCACTACCGTTCAGGATGACAGACTATTGTTTCTTCTCGGAACGCAGCAGGGCGATCTCGCGGACCAGCGCGGTGATCTCGCGTTCCTGGCGTTCCAGGCGCAAGTAAATTCGGAAGACGAGAAGGACCAATGCGAGCACGGCCAGGAACATCAGCGCGTCCACGCCGCGACCGATGCCAAGCAGCCGGGCAAAGACGTCCGTCTGCTGGGGCAGTTGCACGACGACCGCGATTGCCAGCCACAGAAGCGTCCATCCGGCGAAGAGGCCGGTCGGCAATTCCCGACGGCGCCAACGCAGGAAGGCGCCAGCAACAGCCAGCAACCCGATAATCGGAATTGAGATTTTGACGAGGAGGAGGTTCATCGCAGTGCGCGGCGAAGAATGAGGCGGCCCAAGGTCTTCAATCCCATCATGAAACTCTGCCCCTTGGAAAGCGAGTAGGCGGTGTAGACGCTCTTGATCGGCACTTCCACGAGCCGCAGCTTGTGGCGGAAGATTTCGGCCACGATCTCGGACGAGACTTCCATGCGGTCGGTGCGGATCTGGATCTGCTCGGCAGCGGCGCGGGAAAAGGCGCGCAGACCGGACTGCGAATCGGAGACGTGTGCGCCGAAGAGCACGGCAGTCACGGCGTTGCCGATACGGTTGGCCACGCGCCGGACGAAGGGCATCCCCTCTTTCGTGAGCATTCGGCTGCCGATCACCACGTCGGCCTTCCCTTCTTTGATGGGTGCCAACACCGCGGGTACGTCGTCCGGCCGGTGCTGCCCGTCGGCGTCGAAGGTCAGGATGATGTCGGCGCCCTCCGCGAGCGCGGCGCGGATCCCCGTGGCGATCGATGCACCCAACCCGCGGTTCAGAACGTGACGGACGACGCGCGCCCCACGCGCTGCGGCGATCTCCCCCGTGGCGTCGGTCGAACCGTCGTCCACGACAATGACCGCGTCGACGCGCGGCAAAAGGCCACCGAGGACCTCCCCGATGGCCTGCGCTTCATTCCATGCTGGAACGACGACAACGATCTTCATAATCGAATACACGTGCCTGGTGCTAAGATCCGGAGCGCGCGTCAAGATTCCCTCGCGAGGTCCGATACTTGTTCCAGAGATCCATGAAGATATCCTTTCGTACTCTTCCGAGTTTTTTCGCCCATGCATGGATGTCCTCTGACGACACATCGACGACATGAGCCACTTGATCGGCCGTTTCGGGAGATTGTTCTAAAAAATACCGCTGGAGTACATCGCACAGGCACGTCGTCTCTTCGTCGAAATGTTTCAACGTCATGTCCGACTTCGCTTCCCAAAGCTGGTCAATCACGTCATCGACACGCCGACTGGTCTCCTCCAACTTCATGATCACCCATTGCTTCCGTTCATAGAAGTCGGGTGACGGCTGTCGATATGGCCCTTCTCCGGTTTTCATGTGCCGAAAGAAATCAGGGAGCGATGCGCCTGCGTGTAGTCGATGGCCTGCTTCAAGCCGTCCTCGAGGCGTACGAGCGGCAGCCAGCCCAGGCGCTCCTTGGCCTTGGTGACGTCCGGCAGCCCGAGCGGGGTCAGGAACATCAGCGCCGGCTCGAAGACGATCTTGGACTGCGAGTTGGTCAGCTTCAGGATGAGGTTGGCGACGTCGAAAATCTTGACGTCATGGTCGGTGCCGAGGTTGACCGGACCGATGTTGGCCGGCGCCTTCATGAGCTTCATCAAACCGTCGACGATGTCGCCGACGTAGGTCAGCGAGGTGGTGAAGTTCTCGTCGCCGTAGATGGTGAGCTTCTCGCCGTCGATGGCGTTGATGATGAAATCGGAGAACAGCTCGCCGTCGAACAGGCGCTGCCGCGGGCCGTAGGTGCGGAAGATGCGGGCGTTCTTGGCGTCCAGGCCGTAGACGTCGGCATAGGTCTGGACCATCGTCTCGCCGAAGCGCTTGCCTTCGTCGTAGCAGCCGCGCGGCGTGAGGTGGCTGACCGCGCCGATGTCGTCCTCGCGGAAGGGCAGGCCGTCCGGACGGCGCGGACCGTAGACCACGGAGCTCGAGGCGTAGACGACCTTGGCCTTGTGCTTCACGGCCATGTCGAGCACGTGGCGCGTGCCGATGCAGTTCGTGAGCAAGGTGTCCATCCGGAACTGGTCGAAATTCTTGATGCTGGTGGGGCAGGCCAGGTGGTAGATCTCCTGCACGCCCTGGAACTTCACCTTGAACTTCTCCAGCTCCGAAAACTGTTCCAGCTCGAACGGCTCGTTGATGTTCCAGCGGATGAACTCGAAGTTCGGATTCTGGAGGAGATGGTCGATGTTGTTCTCCGAGGAGTTGATGAAGCTGTCCAGGCAGATGACCTTGGAGTCCTTCAACAGCTTTTCGCAGAGGTGCGACCCGATGAATCCGGCCCCGCCGGTCACGAGCACGTTCTTCTTTTCAAAAATGGGAGTGACGGGCATAGGTTCACGGTACGTCTACCGGCCCAGTATACGGGCCGCCGGGCGCCGCGGACAAGCCGCGGAACGTCCAAAGCTTCTGGCCGGCAAAGTTCCAAACCGCGGTCACGGCGAGGGCGCCGACTTTCGCGGTCAGATCGTACAGCCCCAGCACCGAGATGCCGAGGTGCAGGACGAGCGAGTTGAGGCCCAGGCCGACCAGCGTCACCGCCAGGAACCGCGGGAATTGGGCGCGGTGAGAGCCGTGGTTGGCGCGGAAGGTGACGCGCCGGTGCATGACGTAGGCCCAGGCCACCGCCACGGCGAACGAGCAGGCGTTGGCAACCAGATATTGCTCGCGGAAGAACGGCAGGCCGCGGGTCAGCGCGTAATAGCCGAACCAATCGACCGCCGTGGCAGACAGGCCCACCAGCCCGTAGCGCACGGCCTGCCAGAACAGGGCCCGCATATGTTAGAGCCCAAGCCCGGTGGCCGGCGCCACGCCGATCGGCCCCGCGGCCGTGCCGGCGCCCAACAGCGTTTCCTTGAGCAGCTTGCCGATCACGTCATAGCTGCGGATGACGAGGCGCGAGGTGGGCTGGATGCCCAGCAGCAGGTCGTCGCGGCCGTCGCCGTTGACCTCCCCGAGCGCGAACTGGAAGCCTTTGCCGAAGCCTTCGATTTCGATCTCCCCGACGCCGATGCCGAAGGCCGTCACGAAACGGATGCGGCTGCCGTTGGTGACGTCGAGCAGACCGATATCGTCGCGTCCGTCGCCGTTGACGTCGCCGACGGCAACCAGATAGCCGGTACGCAGGTCGGTGCGGTCGGCGAAGAAGCTGGCGAGCGCCTGGCCGTCGCCCGCAAAGACGCGGATGTGCGGCCCGCCGCCGGAGGCCGGCGCGGTCACGATGTCGGCGTCCCCGTCGCCATCGACGTCCCCCGCCGCGATGCGCACGCCGCCGCGGAAGCCGGACGCGTACGCCAGGAAATTCGCTTTGCGCACGCCCGTCGCGGAAAAGACGCGGACTTCCGGCGCGCGGTACCCCGTCGGCGACGTGATGATGTCCGCGATGCCGTCGCCGTCCATGTCGGCCAAGGCCAGCGCCACGCCGCCGCGGTAAGCCGTCTCGTAGGCGAAGAACTCGGATTTCAACTTGCCGCCCAATGACCAGACGCGCACGTGGGGTCCGCCGGTGGTTCCCGGCACGGTCACGATTTCGAAATTGCCGTCGCCGTCCACGTCCGCCATCTGCGCGGTGACGCCGCCGCGGAAGGTCGCCCCGTAGGCCAGAAATGACGACAGATTGCCGCCGTCGATGCGCCAGAGTGCGACTTCGGGCGCGAGTCCTGCACCGTTGGCGGTCACGATGGCCTGAAGAGCGGTCGTGGGGACGGGAATAGGTTCCGGTGGCACGCCCGGAGCGGGTGTCGGCGCCGGTGCGGGTGCCGACGGCTGGGACGTCAGCATGGTCATGGCCCGCGCCACGTTGAGGCGTCCTCGACCGAGTTTTCCCGCGTATGTCGGGTTGGCCGGGTCGATGCCGTCGGCGCTGTTCAAGAGCGCGTCGCGCAGCTGCGGCAGGGTCAGACCCGGACTGGCCGACTTGAGGAGCGCGGCCGCCCCCGCCACGAGCGGCGCCGCGAGCGACGTCCCCCGGTAAAAGCCGCCGTACGACGCGTCGAAGCCGGGCTGGGCGTCGTTCTTCACCAGCGTGCTGAAGATGCGGATGCCGGGCGCGGAAATGTCCACGCAACGGCGTCCGAAGTCGGAAAATGTCGCTTTCTTGTCCGCTTCGTCCGTTGCGGCCACGCCAAGCACCCAGTTCTCCCCGTTCGGCCCGTCGGAACAGGCCGGGTAGAGCGGCGTGACATCCAGGTCATTGCCGCCGTTCTGCGTCAGATCGTTGCCGGCCGCGGCCACGACGAGGATGCCGGCCTCGGCGGCGCGGCGGATGGCATCGTCCAAAATGGAGCTGCGGTTCGAGCCGGAGAAGCTGAGCGAGATGACATTGGCGCCGTTCTTGATGGCGTAATTGATGCCGTCGACCACGTGGACCACGTCGCCGACGCCGGAGCTGGAGAGGACGCGCAGCGGCATGATCGAGACGCGCCAGTTCACTCCCGCGATGCCGGCGCCGTTGCCGCCGACCGCACCGATCTCCCCGGCGATGAGCGTGCCGTGGTGGATGCCGCCGTCCGTGAAGGACTCAAAGGCCGGCGAGACGGTATTGTTGCCATCGTAAAAATTCCAGCCGTTGATGTCGTCGACCAGCCCGTTACCGTCGTTGTCGCGGCCGTCAAGCAGCTCGCGCGGATTCCTCCAGATGTTTTCCCGCAAGTCCGGATGCGTGATGTCGACGCCCGTGTCGAGAATGGCCACGGTCACGGAGGTGTTGCCCACCGAACGCTCCCAGGCGGTCGGCGCGCTGATTTTCTGCAGATACCACTGTTCGTTGAAAAACGTGTCGTTGGCGGCGAGCGCGCTGACCTTGTAGGTGGCCAGACGCTCGGCGTGGGCGACCTCCGACATGGCTGCGAGCGACGCGAGCGTCGCGTCCGCATCCGCCGCCGGCACGGTCAGACGCGCCGGGGCGTCGGCGCCGCGGAACTGGACGGCCAGGGTCACCGGCCGTTCCGTCGCCGCGGTGGCCGGAAGAAAACGGAACACCGTCACCACGGCGAGCGCGGCGACGGCGAGACGATGGCGGGTACGGACCTCCTGCATGATGGGCTCAGGGTTGCGCTTCAATCTGACGCTTCAGGGACGCGATTTTTTCTTCAAAGCCCGGGTGCTTCGTGGCAAGAAGCTGATAATAGACGAGCGCTTCTTTCAGACGCCCCAGCGATTCAAGATACATGGCCAACGACTGGACGAGCGGCGCGTTGTCGACAAGCCGGTCGAGACCGAGCCGGTAGACGTCGATGATGTCCTTGCTTTCCCGCTGCAGGTCCGTGTGCAGCACCTCCACGAGGAGGATGTACAGCTGTGGATCGCCGGGGTTCACCTCGATGGCCTGCCGGAGGACCCGCTCCGCATCCTCCGGACGTTTTGCCAAGCGCAGCGCGGTCGCCAGGTTTTGGAGCAGGAGGCTGTTCTTTCCGTCCGAGGCGGCCACGCCGCGCTCATACGCTTCAATCGCCCGGTTGTAATGGCGCACGTCCGCCGTCACGTCCCCGACCGCCTTCCACAAGTTTCCGAGGCTCAACAGGAGTTCCACGTCTTCGCCGCGCTCCGCAATCTGCGTGTTCCGTTCCCTGATGGCCGCGTACGTTTCCGCGACGCGGGCATCATTGCGCAGCGCCTCGTCAAGACGCGCCTCTTGGCGCGCCTGCATCCAGTCACGCCCCAAGAAAAGCCAGCCGGCGGTACCGGCGACGGCGATGCCAAGGACGACGAGAACGGCGACGAGGATCCGTGTGCGCATACTTGATACGAAGGCATTCATGTGGTACGTTCCGCACGATTTCCTCCCTAGAAAACCACATGGAACAGCGCATTGTCAAACTGAAACGGTCGTTACTCGTGTGCGGCGACGTGGTCGTGCTCTACACGTCGCTCTGGTTGGCCGTCTGGCTGCGCGGCGCAATCGACGGCGGCGCGCGCTTCACGTTCTCCGACCACGTGCTCCCCTATTCCTTCGTGTTCGCCCTGTGGCTTGCCGCCTTCTCCGCGAACGGCCTGTACGACCTTTCTCTGGCGCGGAACAACCTGCGCTTCGTCCGCGTCTTCACCACCGCGCTCGGCGTGGGGGCCCTCCTCGCCATCGGCTTCTTCTACCTGACGCCGGTCGTGGCCATCGCGCCGAAGACCACGCTCCTGCTCCACCTGGCGGTGTTCGCCGCGCTGTTCGTGCTCTGGCGCATCGCGGCCAACGCCTTCTTCTCCGGCGCGCTGCTGCGGATCCGCGTGCTGTTCGTCGGCGAGAACGAAGAAATCCGCGAACTCGTCGCCGCATTCCGGGAGAATCCGGCGCTCGGCTACGACGTGGCCGGCGTCATCCTTGATGCCGCCTCGACGTGGCAGCCGGACGGCATCCCCGTGCTCGGGCGCGGCTTTGCGGAACTTCCCGCGCACATCCGGAACGCCCGCGCCGACTTGGTGGTCCTGGGCGTTTCGCCGCGGTCGTCCCCGGACCTGGCCCGCCACCTCTACGAAAGCATCTTCCTGAAAACACGTTTCGTCGACAGCATTCCGTTCGCCGAAACGATCACCCGCCGCGTGCCGGTGGCCTCCATCACGCACGTCTGGTTTTTAGAGAACCTGCGCGAGGCGGAAAAACGCGCCACGGACGCCATGAAGAGGTGCGCCGACATCCTGCTCGCCGCGTTGGGCGGACTCGCCTGTCTCGCCATCCTGCCGCCGGTCCTGCTGGCCATGCTTGCGCTGCAGGGACGTCCGCTGCTCTTCACGCAGTTGCGCGTCGGCCGCGGCGGCAAGCCGTTCAAGATGGTCAAGCTGCGTTCCATGGTCCGTGACGCCGAGAAAGACGGCGCCCAGTTCGCCGAGGCCGGCGACAAGCGCGTCACGCCGGTCGGCCGGTTCCTGCGCGCCACGCGCATCGACGAGATGCCGCAGCTCTGGAACGTCCTCGTCGGCGAGATGAGCATGATCGGCCCGCGGCCGGAGCGGCCGGAGTTCGTGGCCGAGCTCGAGCGCGCCATGCCGTTCTACGCCATGCGCCATCTCATCCGCCCGGGGCTGACCGGCTGGGCGCAGATCGAATTCCCGTACGCCAGCACCATCGAGCAGAACCTCAAAAAACTCCAATACGACCTCTACTACATCAAGCACCGCAGCATGATCCTCGACGCCTTCATCCTGCTGCGGACGGTGCGCATCATCCTCGGCGCGCGCGGCCAGTAACAGCAAAACGTCCCGCCACGGCGGGACGTTTTGTTTTCAGGATTGTCCGCGGTACCAGCGCACGAATTCCCCGAGCCCGCGCTCCAGAGAAAACCGGGGATCGTAGCCGAGCTCGGTCTTGGCGCGGGTGATGTCGGCATAGGTGGCGGGCATGTCTTCCGGCCGCATCGGTTCCCAGACCACGGAGGCGCGCTTGCCCGTGGCCGTTTCGATGGCCTGGAGCAGGTCGCGCAGCGAGACGGTCCGGAACTCGCCGAGATTGTAGACGCGGTAGCCATGCGGACGGTCGAGCGCGGCGAGCACGCCCTGCACGATGTCGGCGATGTAGGTGTGGTCGCGCGTGGACGAGCCGTCGCCGAAAGCTGTAATGGTCTCCCCCGCCTCGATGCGGCGCACGAACTGGTGGATGGCCATGTCGGGACGCTGTCCCGGGCCGTAGACGGAAAAGAAACGCAGCGCCGTCACCGGAATGCCGGTGATGCCCTGGAAAGACTCGGCGTAGCGCTCCATGGCCTGCTTGGAGGCGCCATACGGCGACAGTGCCGCCTCGAGCGGCTCGTCTTCGCGGAACGGCTTGCCGTCCGTGCGTGTGCCATAGACGGACGAACTCGAGGCGACGACGGCATGCGCGCACCCCGCGGCGCGCGAAACCTCGAGCACCTGGACGGTGCCGAGCAGATTGAGATCGAAATAGAGGTACGGCAGCGCGAGAGAGGGTCGCACGCCGCCGCGGCCGGCGAGGTGCACGAGCCGGTGCGGGCCGATGCCGGCAAAGGCCGCGGACATGGCGGCCGCGTCGCGGATATCGGCCTCGATCAATCGGGCATTCGGGTGACCGAGGAACGGGGCGACGTTCCGGCGTTTGATGGCCGGATCGTAGTAGTCGTCGAAATTGTCAATGACGACGACGCGCTCTCCCCGGTCGAGGAGGGCGCGTACGACGTGGCTGCCGATGAAGCCGGCGCCACCGGTGACGACGGTCTGAGCCATAGAATCAGGCGGGAGGCTGGAGGCCCTGCATCCGGTGCAGCTCGTTATTGAGTTCCTCCACCAGTTTCAGTATGCGCATCGGCGCACCGACCTTGTCGCCGAGCTGGATCAGCGCGCGGGTATCCTTGGGCAGGCACTTGCCGCCGTAGCCGCGGTAGCCTTTATGGAAGACGTCGAGGTGCGTGCGGCCGATGCGTTTATCCGCGGCCACGCTCTCCTTGACCACCTCGTAGTCGACGCCGAGCTTTTGGCACAGGTCGTACATCTGGTTGGCGAAGACCACCTTGGCGGAAAACCAGGTGTTGCCGAAATACTTGATCATCTCCGCGCCGGTGGCCGGCACGATCCGTTCGTACGGTGCGAGCGGCAACATCGCCATGACGTCGGCCGCGACGGTGAAACTTTTGTCGGTCGCACCGAGAATCTGGCGGTCCGGGAACGCCATGTCCTGGTCGGCGGTCATCTCCGTGAGGAACTCCGGATTGTACAGGATCTTGTGCTGCGGGAACTCCTCCTGGATCTTTACGGTCGAGCCCGGCATGACCGTGGACTTGATGACGACGATCTTCCCGGCGGCCAGATTTCCGATCGCCTCGCGCACCATGGAGAGGTCGAAGCCGCCCTTCGCCTCGTCATACGGCGTTGGCACGCAAATGAAGACGATGTCGGCGCGGTTGACGTCGGCGACGGACCCCTCGTTCTTGCCGGAATCGTACACAAAAGGAACGTTGCCGATCTTTTCAAAATAGCGGCGGACGGCACCACCAACCATTCCGGTCCCCACGATGCCGATGGAAAACTTGGACATGCGCCCGTCTCACTGAAGAATAGAGGTTTATGGTGCCCGTGTGCGGCCGAATCGTCAAGCAGGTGCAGGTCTCCTGCCCGCTCCGCCGGGCGACCCCCTCCGCCGACGAGGAAAGCCGGGTTACGGACTCGACAGGGTCAGGGTTGCAAGAAGGGGCAGGTGGTCGGAGACGTCGTCCTGCAGGCACGCATGGTCGACGACCTGGACCCCGGGACCCACGAACACCATGTCCACCACCGCCGTGGCGAAAACGGGATCCGTTTTGCGTTTCATGTTGAACGTGCTCCGGAGTTCTCCGGCGAAGATGTGTCTGAGGTGCCGTTCGATCTGCCGGACCGTTTCCGTGTCCGGATTCACGTTGAAATCTCCCGCGAGAATGACGTTCCTTTCCCCGCGGACGCGCTCCGCGAGCGTCCGGCCCATGGCAATCCGCCGCTCGTTGTCACGGCCGTCTTCTCCCCAAATCCCCTGAGTGTTGAAAACGTTCGCCTCGACGCCGCCGGCATCCAATCGCACGTGCTGCACGTTGCGGGGCGTGACCGGAAAGTTCTCCCGCACCCGGACACGGTCACCGAACGGAACGTCAAAAAAAATGACGTCGCTTTTCACGATCGGAAACCGCGACAGGACGGCGTTGCCCTGCGGAACCTTTCCCACGTCCGCGACCTCGAGAAAGGCCGGCGCGAAATGATCGTACGGGTACCGCAGTTCGTTCCGGAGGACGTCCATGCAGCGATAGTTCCTGTCCCAGGAAGGAACCTTCCCGTCGTAGACCTCCTGAAGCGCGACCACATCGGGCTTGGTCGCACGAATCAGGGCCAGCACCTCATCCATGAGGTGGCCGCCCAACCAGACGTTGAGGCACAGAAACTTCAACTGCATGGGCCATATTCAAACAGAAACGGCGGAAAAAGGGAAGCATGAACCTCACAGCAGGACAATTGATTGAATGGAGGAACCATGATATCTTCTTCTGGTCTTTATCGGACCAGACAGTATGCTCGCTACGGTCAAATCACGGCTCCGCCGCAGCTGGGCGGCCATCGGCCTGTACCGCGCCTTGAAAAACGCCGCGGTCTTCCCGTTGCGTTTTACACCGCTGCGCACGCTTCAGCTCAAAAACATGCCGCTTGCCGACCTTGCCAAACCGTGGAAGATCGATCTCCTCCGCAAGGTGAGCCCCTACACCAAGAATGGCTATCCCCGGCTGTCCAACATCTTCGACTGCGCGACGGACGTGGAACGCAGGAAGCTGCCGGGCGCCTTCGTGGAGTGCGGTACCTGGAAGGGCGGAACGACCGCGGTCATGGGCGCGGTCGCGCACCGCTTCGGCGGCACGCGGACAACCTGGTATTTCGATTCGTTCGAAGGCATGCCGGCGCCCGCGCCGCAGGACGGCAGCAAGACGGACGAAATTGCGGGTGATGTGCTCAAAGCGTCCGTTGCCGACGTCGAGGAGCTTGTCTTCGGTACGCTCCACCTTCCCCGGGAGAAAAACCGCATCGTCAAAGGGTGGTTCGAGCACACGTTGCCGGACACCAAAGCGCAGATCGGCCCGATCGCGTTGCTGCGTCTCGACGCGGACTGGTACGAAGCGACGAAACTCATCTTGAACGAACTCTATGACCAGGTCGTCCCCGGCGGCTGGCTGATCTTCGACGACTACGGCCGCTGGCAGGGCTGCAAAACCGCCGTCGACGAATTCTTCGCGGCGCGCGGCCTGTCCCCGAAACTGCACTTCGTCGGCAGCCGCGGCGGCGTCTACGGCGACCGGCTGGCACCGATGTTTTTCCGAAAAACCTAGTCTCGTATGGAACGTCTCGCCGCGCTGCCGATCGCCGAACTCCGGCGGCGCGCACAATCGACGGCGCCGGAGGCCGGACGCGATCCCCTCATTGGATTGACGATCCGGTTTTTTTCGATCTACGTCACGAAGGTGCTGATCGGCACGCCGATCACGCCGAACCAGGTCACGGCGCTTTCGGTGTTCGTTTTCTTGGCCGGCATGGCGCTGTTCGCGTTCGCATCCGTCCCGCTGTACGCCGTCGGCATTTTTCTCGTCTACCTCTCGGTGGTGCTCGACGGCGTGGACGGCGAAATCGCGCGTTTGAAATTCCCGGGGCGCAAAGTCGGCAGCCTGTGGACCGAACCGGTCAGCCATGACATCCAATACGCGCTCATGTACGTGCCGCTCGCGATCAACGCCTGGCAGGTGACCGGATCGGTCGTTCCCGTTTTCGTCGGACTCGGCGCCGCCATCACGAAACTGCTGTATCGTCTGCTCGACCACCGTTTCGCCCAGCTGCAGTACTGGCTCAAGGTGGAGGCGGGCGCGGCCCAATCGGTGCAGACCTTCCAAACGCCGTTCGTGAAAAACGTCGGGTTTCCGCAACGCGCGTATCGCCTGCTGAACCGGAACGTTTTCAGCTCCGTCGGCCTGGTGGTGCCGCTGGCCGCGTGCGCCGCGTTCAACCGGATCGACGTCTTTCTCTGGATGTTCGGCGTCTACTACCTGACCGTCACCGTCATCGCGTTCCTGAAGCACGTCCGGTACGTTTCCGGTCTGGCACGCCCGCCCGCGCCCTGACCTCCTATGCCGAGACCCTTCACCGGGGTCATCCTCGCCGCGGGCATGGGCACGCGCCTGGGAGAAATGACCCGGGACATTCCCAAGCCCCTCCTCGCCGTGAACGGCAAGCCGCTCATCGCGTACGGCACGGACTGGATGCGCGCGGCCGGAGCGGAACGCGTCGTCGTGGTCGGCGGGTACCGCATCGAGCAGCTGCGCGCTTTTTTATCCGCGCACGATCCGGACGTGATCGTTGCAGAGAATCCCGATTTCGCCACGACCCAGCGCATGGTCAGCCTGTTGGCCGCCGAGCCGCACGTCACGGGCGACCTTCTCGTCCAAGACGGAGACTACATCTTCACGCGTGCCGCCGCGGAAGCGCTGGAGCAGGATCCCCCGGAGACGATCGTCGTTCACGGGACGCGCCGCCGGGACGCATGCTGGTCGGCCATGGACGTCATCATCCGCACGGCAGCGGACGGCAGCATGACCGACATCTTCAAGACGTCCGGCACGCAGCCTTTGGGAACGGGCGAATACTATTTCAACAGCCAGGCGTTCTGGCCTGCAGACGCCGTCGCGCCGTTCTTCCGCCACGCCCGCGCATTGATCGCCGCCCGCGGGCCGGTCCTGCACGTGGAGGACGCATTGATGGAATACGTCCGGCATGGTAAGAGCGTGAACGTCCGTCCGATAGAAACGGGCTACTGGGTCGAGGTGGATACCCCCTCCGAAAAAGAGGCCGCGGAACGCTTCGCCGCCGCCTATCTGAACGATCTCCCGAACGCATGTCCACGCTGAACATCGGTCTCGATTTCGACGGCGTCATCGCCGACACCAGCGCCCTGAAGCGGGAACACGCCCGGGCGCTGTTCGGCGTGGAGCTGCCGGCAGACCGCCTGAAGGAACAGATGGTGACCGCGGACGGCCTGATGACGCGGGACCAGTACCGCGCGCTCATGCGCGCCGTCTGTGCCACACGCGACCTGGGACTGCGCATGGCGCCGCTCCCCGGGATGGATGAGGCGCTCCGCGCGTTGGTCGCTTCCGGGCACGACTGCAAAATCATCACCGCGAGATGCGAGGAGGAAGTTGCCGTCGCCCGCGAGTGGTGCCTGTCGCGCGCCCTGCCGGACCTGCCGTTCGTCTCCGTCGGCTACGGCATGCCGAAGACGGAAGCGGCGCGCGGCCTGGACGCGTATATCGACGATGACCTCCAGAAACTCCTCCCGCTGGTCGGCGCCGTACCGCACCTGTTTCTCTTCACCCAGCCGCACAACGCGGGGGACGCTGTCCCGCCGGGCATCCGCCGCGTCGCGTCGTGGTACGAATTCACGACGCACCTCGCCGCCGTCCCCTCCTGATATGCAGCCCGCGGAACCCCGCCAGCCCGAAGACGCGCATTTTGCGCCGATCGCCGAAATCTTCGGCCTGCGCGGCGGCGTGAATTCAGAAATCCGTTACGTGCGTTCCCCGCTCGGCACCCTCACGGTGGAAGCGCGGTACGGCGCAAAGAAGGGCGGCTTCCCCCACGCGGAGGCGGTACGCTGGAGCGACGACATCGCCGCGTACCACGATGAGCTCGCACGCCGCGGCGTCCCCTTGCCTCCCTTGGAACGGATGGTCATCGAACATGACCGCGCGACGGAACGCGCCGTCATCGTAAAAACCTCTCCGTGGACCGGCCACGACGTCAGCCACCTGTTGGAACATACTCCGGTCGGCGGTGACCCGGACGCCGTCGCGCGCCTCGTCCGGCAGATCTGCGCCATCCTCGTGCCGATCTGCGCGGAACGCCATGTGGGGTGGGAAACGGAAGTCGGCATCGACCCGCGCTGCAGCAACTTCACCGTCGACGCCGACGCACGGATGTGGTTCGTGGACCTGTTTCCCCCGCGCTTCCGCAAAAACGGCATCCCCATCGTCGAATGGCCGCACCCGCAGAGCGATGAAGGGTTCCGTCTCGGCGTGTTCAAACACTTCGACGTCCGCGGCATCGCGCTCACCACCATCGCCCAACTCTCCCGCATTCTCCCTCTGCAGAAAGCGGCGTTCGAGAACGACGTGATCGCGGGTCTCGCCGCGGCGCTCCGCCCCGAAGAACGGACGGAGCTTGCCGACGGGCTTGCGAGAAGTCCGTGGCACCGCGTACGGACGGCGCTCGCCGCGGGAAACACGGCCGAGGTGGCGGCGATCATCGCCGGCGCGCCGACGGAACCGGTCTTCGGCGCCCCGTATGGCGTCTATGCATTGCGCGAAATCGCGCTCGAACTCGCCGCGGCCGGACGGCTGACGCGGCAGGCCCTGGAAGATTTTTTCCGCGCCTCGCACTACGAGGATGCGCTTCCCAAGGAGAGGCTGGAAGGACTGATCCGACAACTCCAGGCGGCCACATAAAACGCCGGTCCCGAAAGGACCGGCGTTTTGTCGATCCGCGCGGTTACTTCTTGCGGAGGAAGTAACAGACGCGCTTCGAGAACCATTTTGACGCAGGAAGCTTCACACCCGGCACGTACGGAACGAATCCGCCGTCGTATCGCACGTCCTCCCGCGTAAAGTTGACGAGGAAGGTCTTTGCAAAGACGTCACGGGTTAAAAAGGTGATATGGTTGTTGACCGTGTTGAAGCCCGTGATGTTATTCGAAACGAGGTATTGCACCCTCGCCCACACGCTTTCTCCGCTCGGGAAGGAAAGGATGAATGACCCTCCTGGTTTCAACACCCGCGCCGCTTCGCGAGCAAATAAAAAGGGATTTTCCAGGTGCTCCATCACCTGGATCGCGGTGACCACGTCGAATGACGCGTCCGCAAAGGGAAGCGCGTCGCGGGACAGATCCAGCACCCGTACCTTGTCCCGCAACGCCTCATGACGCACGGAGTTCACGATGTCCGCGCCAAACACTCTTGCCGTTTCGTCACTCTCCTGGATCACCCGCATCGTGCCGCCGGAGCCGCAGCCCAAGTCAAGATACGCCTGACCCTTCGGCTGACGGGCCAGGAACGCACGGAAGAACGGCCGCTTCGTCACCCACGCCTGGGAGAATGCGTACCGTTCATTTCCGTAGCTCCATGTAGATGGCGCCGTGGTTGACATAAGAGAGATCAGGGTTTCCGTCCGACCAGGAAATGGGCCTGTGCCAATCGCGGACCCGTCTCGAGCGGATACTCCCGCCACAGGCGGCGAACGCGCGCGACGCCGCGATCCAGGTACGTGAGGGCGCTGTCCAGCGGAAGATAGACCGGCACGAACAGCGGGAACGGGTTGACGTGCGTGATCGTGAGATCCACGAACCCCGCCGCGGCGGCGTGCGCGGCGTATTGCTCCGCGGTGTCGTTGTTCCTGTAGTAATCCTTCTTCGGGGGCGTCGTTCGGAACGGACGGATCAGCCGCTTATAGACGGCGTTCAACGACTGCACCGAACGTTTCCCGGGGATGTTCAACGACACCATCAACCCGCCGGGGCGCAAGACGCGCAGCGTCTCCGCCATCACCTCGCGGTAATCCTGGAAATGCTCCAAGAGTCCGATGGAACACGCGACATCGAACGCGCCGTCGGGAAAAGGCAAATGCCGTACGTCGGCCGCGACGAAGGTCCCCGTGCCGCCGTGGTGCGCGAAGTTCCTCCGGGAAAGATCGAGCGCGTCCTCGGAGAGGTCCACGAGCGTCACATCGAGGCCGTCGTACGTGTTCAAGTACAGCCCCGCGGTCCCGCGGCCGCACCCGAGTTCGATCGCGTTCTTGAACCCCCGGCCGCGGATCGCGCGACGGATGAAGTCGCTGTACCAAAACAGGGAAAACTGCCGCTGCGTCCGAGGCACGCCTCCCTTCGGGACGTAGACCGTCCATTCTTCGCGGTTCACGCCCCCAAGGCCGGCCATTTTCCACTTCGTTTCAAAAGCGGAGTTGTCCTGCGCAGGCGCGTTCATACCGACGCAGGGTACCGCCCGAGCGCGAACGCGGCAACCGCGCGGCCCAGGCGCTCGCCGGACTTTCCGTCGACCGTGCCGCAGAAGAATCGGACCAGCGACGCGCGCTCGCGCGCGCGCAGGGACGGGTCCGCGAGGAACGCGGCCACGGCCTCGTGCAGCCCCTGCTCGGAGCGCACCATCCACGGCGCCCCGCTCGCCACGACCCGGCGGTAGTACTCCGTGGTGTACCACTTCGCGATCGAATCCCCGAACGGCTTGCGCGCGTAGCCGTCGAAGGCGACGTTGATGACCGGTTTGTCGAATGCCGCCGCGTCGAGGGTCAGCGTCGAATTCGAGGTGATCAGGAGGTCGCAGTGGCGGAGCAGGTTCGCCATGTGGCGGATCTGCGCGTCGCTGTAATCCCACTGGTCGCGGAAACCCGCGGACGGGGCGTAGGTGGCGTCGATGCGGACGTCCGGATCGGATGCGAACCGGGAAAACTTCTGTGCGTCTCCTTTGTAGATGAAATGCGGACGGATGAAGAGCTGGGCGGGCGCGCCAAAGCCTCCCGACCGGATCCCTTTGAGCAGCATGTCGACGATGTCCGGATCATGCTTCGCGATCTTCCCTTCCGAGGCGTACACGATCACTTTCTTCGCCGGATCCAACCCGAGCCCGCGGAGGAACTCGGCGCGCGGCACGACGAGGCGCTCGTCGCGGTAGGCGTCGAACTGCGGAATCCCGGTTTCCACAACGTCGGCATCCCGCATGTTCTGGAACGTCCGCGCCTCCTCCCGGGAATACGGCGCCCAGACGGCCATGCGGTCCGGTTTCACGCGGACGCTCATTTTGGATAGGTTGTCCCAAGACTTCGGCATGCCGATGATCGGGACGCCGCGTTGCCGCGCCTGCTTGGCCACGGACACGTCCATGTCTTCCATGATGCTGGTACAAAAAACCGCGACCGGGTCGTACCGGGCAAAAAGGTCGCCGTAGGTGCGGTCGCGTACGAGCGCCGCATCAAGGGCGCGCGCTGCTTCCTTGAGCCAGCCGATCGTACGCAACGGGCGGAAGACGATGCGCTTCGCCCAATAGCGCGCCGTGTTCGCTTCCTTGGGATCGTAAATGCCGTAGCGGTCGCGCATCTCGGTGCTTGCGTTGTACACGAGCGCCTTGTGCAGGCCCACCAGCAGGCCGTCCAGCCAGCTCCAGCGCGGCTCGGACAACGGCGCGAACGTCACGCCGGGCGCGGAAAACTCCGCCAAGAATCGCGGGTCGTTCCAGGCGGGAGTGAGGACCACCAATCGCAGTCCGGACGCGCGCAGCACCCGGAGCACGTCCGTCTTCAAGATATTGCGCGCGGTGCCGCCGCGCGACACGGTGACGAAAAGGACGCGCTCGTTCACAGGTTACGGGTGCGTTGCAGCGGGGTCGTAACTGGCGTATCCCTTCCAGGTGCCGACGTCCACCGGCCGGTCGTGCCGCCGGAGCACGTAGCAGACCTTCTCGCTCAGCCGACGCTGCACCCATGCAACGGGGGGCAGGCGCAGCTTCCGACCCGCGAAACGGATGAACGGATTGCTGTAGTCCGTCCGCTCAAGAGTGAAATACGGCCCGACCATCTTTTGGAAAACGTCCGCGGTCTGGAACGAAATGTGGTTGTTGCGGAGGTTGAAACCGATCACGTTGCCTGAGCGCAGGAACCGCAGCCGGCTCGGCAGAGAAAAACCGTGCGGAATGGAGATCACGCACCGGCCACCGACCTTGAGGACGCGGGCGAACTCGCGCACTGCGTGCCACGGGTTCTCTACGTGCTCCAGCATTTGCAGGGCAATCACGCCGTCGACGCTCCCGTCCGCGAACGGCAGCCGGTCGTGGTTGGCGTCCCATTGCGTGAACGGAAGCGCCTGCGCGGCGGGTGAGGAACGGTAATCATGGATGTCGCACGGCTGGAGGTTGCGGAAGCCGAGCGACAGCAGCATCTCGGAGAGCGCTCCGCTGCCGCTGCCGATGTCCAGCACGCGGCCGGCCTTGGGAACGTCCCGCATCCACGAAGCCACCTTGTTCTCGCGGATGCCCCAAGAAGCCATGCCGGCGTAATGCGCACGCAGTTCGCCGGCCTTGGCACGGAGGGTTTCGGGATCGAGATGCGGATGGAAATGTTCGGCCATACCGTCACGCCGCGCCGGGCTCGCCCGGCAGCGATACGTTTTCGTCCCAATTCCACACCACGGCGCCCTGGGCGTCGCGCGAGGCGAAGCGGCCGCGGTAGTAGTCGCGGTTCAGCATTTCGGCATGGGAGAGCGGACGCGTTTCGCTTCCGAGCATCGCCGTGAATTCCGGAATCATCCGGCGCGCCTCGGCATGGCGGGCGTGGATCGGCAGCTTGGCGAACGCGGCGAGTTCCTTGAGCTCTTTCGGTCCGATGGACACCGGGCCGTCTTTGGTTTCCTCCGGCGGCAGGATCGTGAAGTGCCGTTCGATCACGTCGGCCCCCATCGCGAGCGCGGCAAGCGACGCCTTGATGCCGTCGCGGGCCACGAGGGTGTGGTCGCTGAACCCCACGGACGGCGTGAAGCGGCGCAGCCAGCGCATCCGGTTCAGGTGGGCCTCCGCGAGCGGTGTCGGGTAGATGCTCACGCAATGCAGAAACGAGAAGCTGTGGATACCCAACGCCTGGGCCGTCCGCTCGACTTCCCAGTCGTAGCACGTCCCGGTGGAAATGAAGAGGTGCGAAAAATGCTGCGCCAGCGAACGGATTAACGGCAGCGACGCGCCGTCGAAGCTCGCGACCTTCACCTCTTTCCATCCCAGCGCGACCATGTCCTTCACGCGGCCGCGCGTGAAGATGGTCGTGAGCGGGCGGATCCCCACGCGCTGGCATTCATCGACGAACCAGGCGTAATCATCCATGGTCAGATCCATGGGACGAAGGCGGGCGTACTCCGCGCCGTAGGGGCGCTTGATCACCTGGACGACACCATGCTCGTCCGTGATCCCCTCCTCAAAACGGTCGCGTTTCACCAGGTCGTCGGCGAACGCGGTTTGTATCTTGGCATGAGTGGCGCCGGCCTCATGGGCGGCCGCGATCATCTCCCGGAGCGCGCCGCGGTCCCCCTTGTGGTTTTGGCAAAATTCGGCGATCAGCGTGGTCATATTGCGGCGTCATGCTAGCACGGCATCGGCGATTTGGGAAGCCGCGTACCCGATTCCGTCGAGGGTGCCGAAGCGCTCCCGAAGCGCCGCATACCGCGCGTCAATCGCGGGCTGAAGCCGCTGCGCGGAAGCGATGGCCTCGGCCGGATCCGCACCCTGCCGCCAGATCGCGCCCAACTCCAAGGCCTCGACCGTCCGGTTGTTGTAGTAAATCTCAGGGAAGTCGTCCTCGAGGAACTCCGGACAGGCGAGCGGTTTCCGCGAAAGGTTCGCCAACCAGATCGTATTCCACGCCGCCCGCGCAACCACCGACTGGATCGCCGGATGCGCGACGTATTTGGGATGGAGACGCACCGCGTTCGGGATTTCCGGTATTTCCTGGTTGACGTAGAGCCGCCATCCCTGTGCCGCCACGTGGCGATACAAGCGTCCCAGGTGCGGAATGCCGGACACGAGCACGTACACGCCCGGAGCGAGCTCTCCCTCGGTCACCGGCGCGGGCGGATGGAACAGCGGCGGGGTCCGCCGTTCTTCGGGACGAAACGGCGCGCCGTCGGGGATCCAGGAAAACACGCTGGGTTCCGGCTGAAAGTAGATGTCCTGTCCGTCCTCCGCAGTGCGGGCGTTGTCCGCTGCTGCCGCGAGCAGGTCCGCGTCATAACGGCGGAATTGCGACTCGTCCAGGCTCTGGCGGAGAATGCGCTCCAGGTAGCCGATCGACGTGTAGAACGAGCGGATCCTCCCCATGCGGACGTTGGGATTGCGGCTGACGGAAAGGAAGAGTTCGTCCGGCGCAACCGTCACGGAAACGCCGTCGAGCGTGATCCCCGCAATGCGCTCGGCAAGATGGGCATCCACGGCGCGCTGGATCTCCGGGTACCGGCGCGCCAGCCGCTCAAGGGTGATCGTGAAATCGCGACCGTCGTACAGCAGCGCGTCGAGGAGTTTTCCCAGCGCGGCATCCAGAACGAACAATCCGGGGTCCTTCTCCAATTCCGCCGAAAAATCTTCCCGGAGCAGCCGCGGCAGCCGGTCGCCATAGACATGCGGAACGAGTATCCGGTACGTGACGTCCGGTTGAACGGCCGTGAGCCGTTCGCGGACGGCCAGCGCCAGGTCCACCGCGCGCAGCAACGGTCCGTTGCCGCAGCCGAAATTGACGACCAGATACCTGATCATGGCGTCATCCCCAGACGCTGCGCCATGGCGATGCGCGCCATTTCGAAATCGATCGCGCTGTCGATGTCGATGGCGTTGTCGGCGTCGACGATCATGCCCACGATGTTCTTCCCGCAGGTGGAATGCAGTTCAAGCACGGTGCGCGGGCGGATGACGGACAGGTACCCCAACGATGCGTACGCCTTGGGCAACGCCTGGCGCGGCGCGTTGTACGGCTCCGGGATGCCGTACACCGATTCCGGGATGAACGGCTGCAGCATGCCGCCGTCGGCGTCCAGGCGGTACGTCTTCATCGGGTGGTGCGGCGCTTTGGCTACGCAGCGCAGCGAATCGGCTTCCGGATGGGCCTGCAGCAGGGCGACGGCCCGCTCGATGTCGGCGGAGACGCGCAGCGGGCTGGTGGGCCGCAAGTGCACCAGCAGGTCCGGCATCTTTCCCTCGTTGTCCCGGAACCACGTCAGGGCGTGCTCCAGCACGGGCAAGTCGGGCGTCAGGTCCTGGGCGAATTCCGCGGGACGCAGGAAGGGCGTTTCCGCGCCGAACTCCCGCGCCACGGCGGCGATCTCTTCGCTGTCCGTGGAGCACACCAGCCGGTCGATCGACGGCGCGCTCTTGGCCGCCTCGATCGTCCAGGCGATCAGCGGTTTGCCGCAGAGATCCTTGATGTTCTTTTTGGGGACCGATTTTGAACCGCCCCGGGCGGTGATGAGGCCGTACACGAGCGGTTTCGCGGGCGAGGTCATAGTGCGTTCTTCTTGCAGTGATCAATCACTTTTTGCGCAATGAACACCTGTGTCTTCTCAAGCGACTCGGCGGTCGTTCCCGCGATGTGCGGCGTGATCAGCACGTGGTCGTGGTCGCGGGCGTACGCCACGAGCGGGCTGGTGCCCGCGCCGCTCCCCTCTTCCGCCGCCAGCACGTCGAGCGCCGCGCCGGCGACGGCGCCGGAGGCGAGCGCCTCCACCAGCGCCGCCTCGTCGATCACCCGTCCGCGCGCGGTGTTGACGACGATGGCGCCGGACTTGAGGCGTGCGATTCGCTCCCGTGACAGCAGGCCGACCGTGTCGTCCGCGAGCGGGACGTGCATGGAGACGACGTCTGACGCCGCGAGCAGCGCGTCGAAAGCGACCGGCTCCGCGCCGCGCACGGTGATGTCCTCCGCGCTCAGGTGCGGGTCGTACGCCAGACAGCGCATGCCGAAGCCCCGGGCGATCCCCGCGACCGCCGTCCCGACGCGCCCGATCCCGACGATGCCGAGCGTCTTCCCCGACAGCTCGCGTCCCTGGAACGGGTCCTGTTCCCAGCGCCCGGCGTGCACCGCGGCCGCGGCGGCAGGGATGCGGCGCAGGAGGGCGAGCAGCAAGGCAAACGTGTGCTCGGGCGTGGCGCGCACCGTGCGCAGGAACGCGACTTCACCGCGCAAGCTGAGCACGGCGACGCCGCGGCGACCCGCCTCGGCGACGTCGATGTGGTCGAGGCCGGTCGTCGACGTGGCGACGACCTTCAGACGCGGCGCGGCGTCGAACACGTCCCGCGTCACGCGGTGCGCGAGACGCACCACGAGGACGTCGGCGTCCGCCACGAGCGCGCGGATGTCGGCCGTACGCTCCGGGACGTACGCCACCTCCCCGAGCGTCCGCAGCAGGGCAAGCGCGGCCTGGCTGTATCCTGGTTCTGCCACGAGAATCCGCATATCACCCCCGGTCCGTTCCCAGAGCGTCGTACCGCATCCCGCGGGATCGGACGGCGTCCGGATGGTGCATGTTCCAGCCGTCGAAAAAATACGACGCGCCGCCGCTCGCCGCCAGCGCGCCGAAGTCCAGCGTCTCGTACCGCGGATGGTTCGTGAGCTGAAGGACGGCGTCGGATCCGGCAAACACGTCTTCGACTGCCGCGGGGCGGAATCCGGCGGCGGTGATCTCTTCCTGCGGCACCACGGGGTCATGGGCGACGATGTCCGCGCGGACGCCCCGCGCCCGCAGCGCGGTCGCGACGTCGAGCGTCACCGAACCGCGCACGTCGGATGTTTCCGGCATGCCTTTGAAGGCGACCCCCAACACGCCCACGCGCAGCTTCTCCGGCGCGATGCCCTTGTCCGCGGCAAACGCCAGGACTTTTTCGGCGACGCGTTCCGGCACCGCCCGGTTGAGGTCCCGCGCCGCGAGCGTGATGCGCGGATCGACGCCGGCGTTGCGCGCACTTTCCGCGAACAGGATGGGGTCCTTCCGCAGACAGATGCCGCCCACGCCGGGCGACGGCCGGGCGATGGGATTGCGCGGATACCCTTCGTTGGCCGCATCGATCACCGCCGTGCTGGAGATGCCGAGACGGTCGCACAGGAGGGCCACCTGGTTGGCAAAGGCGAAGACGTAATCGCGGTAGCTGTTGTTGACGAGCTTCACCATCTCCGCGGCTTCCAGGCCGGACGTCGCCACGATCGTCGGCGCGACCGCGCGGAAGACGCGGGCGGCCAGGTCCAAACTCCGCGCGTCCCATCCGCCGATCACCTGCGGCAACGTGCGCAGCTCCTCCAGCGCGCGTCCCTCCACGGTCCGCTCCGGCGCGAAGGCGACGGAAAAGTCGCGACCCGCGGCGAGGCCGGACCGCTGCTCGAGTATCGGAATGACGCGGCTGCGCGTCGTACCGACGGGGACCGTCGAACGGAGGATCACCAGGTCGCCCACGCGCAGCACGTCGCCGATCGCTTCCGCCGCGGCGGTCAGGTGTCCGTAGTCGACGACATGCGTCGCCTCGTCGATCGGCGTGCCGACGCTGACGATGTAAATGTCCGCGCGCCCGGGCGCGATGGCATGTTCGAGCGTCAACCGCGACCCGACGTGTTTCTTCAGCAATGCGGGCAGGTTTTTTTCATGAAAATGCGGCGTCCCCTTCCGCAAATGCGCCAGCACGTCCGGACGCCGCTCAATGCCCACGACGTCGTAGCCGACCTCGGCCATGGTCACGGCGAGCGTCAGGCCCACGAAGCCCAGCCCCACGATGCAGACGGTGCGCGCGCCCACTTCGCTTTCCTTCCAGAGTTCGAACGACGACACCACGTCCACCGGCCGACGGTCGTCGTCCACGAGGACGATGCGGTCGATCCGCCGGGTTTTGGCACCGCGCGCCGCAAGCTGGTCGCCGACGCGCCGCAGGACGTCCACGGACGCGAGGCCCGCCGGGACGGTGATCGGGTTCCTGTTGACGATCGTTTCGACCGGGAGCGACAAGTCATGGGACCGCAGGACCGCGCGCCGGACGTCGCCGTCAGTCACGATGCCCACAAGACGCTGCTCCCCGTCGACGACGAGGACGATGCCGGAAGGGGCGGCTTCCGGCGTCACTTTGGGCGCGGCGTTCATGATCTCCAAAACGGCACGGATGGGCACGTCCGGGGAAACCAGGATGGGGGTGAGGCGATGTCGCATGGGGGAGGGGGGGAAGTCCGTCAGTATGGGACCTCCGGCGCCATCGGTCAAGCCGGCGCGCCGGGACGCGCCATCGCGAGAATGGCCGCGGCGACGCGCTCGGCGGACCGTCCGTCGAGCGGGCCGCACATCCGCTCGCGCAGACGGGCCCGGCCGGCGGCATCCGCGGCGGGGTGCGCGATGGCATCCGCGATTTCCCGCTTCAGTTCCTCGTCGCTGTGCGCCATGCGCACGCCGCCGGACTTCAGCACGTCCTGGTAAAAATCGACCCCGTAGATCCAGCGCGTGACGTCCCTCCCCTTCTTGTCCACCGTGACGCCGTAGAGGATGTTGATGCACGGCCGATCAAGCACCGCCGCGTCGAGCGAGAGCGTCGAGCGGACGCACAGCACCGCCGCGGCGTGGCGGACGACGTTCATGAACCGCACGACCTCCTCGGGCGACGGATCCCAGCGGTCTTGGAAGTAGTCGCGCAAACGGTGCTGGTCGTCGATGACGACGCCGGGAACGCCCCGCACCGATTCGTACAACTTCTTGTCGACGTCGATGAAATACGGACGCACCACGAGGGACAGCGGCCCGAGCGATGCTTCGCGCACCCACTGCGCAAGCCGCTCCACCAGCGCCGGATCGCCGGCGGACCAGGGTCCCTCCGCGCCGTACACGATGTACGGTTTTGCGGGATCGACGCCGAGCGCGGCGCAGGTCCGCTCCCGCGTCCACGCGTTCTCCGGCCGGAGGTACGCGTCAAACACGGGAAAACCGGCGAGCGTGATGTCTTCCGGCGCGTAGCGGTGGTTGCGGATCGCCTGTTCCCGCATCGGCTCGTTCTGCGCGACCAGCCGGTCCGGATGCACCTGCATCGTGAGCTTGTCGAGCGTATCCCACCCCTTGGGCATGGCCACCGTCGGGACGCGGCGACGTTTGGCTTCCTTCACCAGCATGATGTCCTCCTTCGAAAAAATCGAAAGCTGCACGGCGACCTCCGGTCGGTACCGGTCGAAGTACGGCGCGAACACCCGGTCCGCAAAGAGGCGGAGCTCCAACCACTGCAGCGCCGGACGGATGAACAGCACGTGCGACAACGGGAAGTAGAACGCGAACGTCAGCGCATAAAGCCAGGGCGGCATCGCGGTCGCCTTTCCGGTGCCGTAGCGCATGTGGATGCGGCGGGTGCGGTTGAACAGCGAATTGCGCACGAGCGGAACGAACAGCTTGCGCCGCAACTTGCTGTACCCGATGGGCGGCAACGGCTCGAACACGACCCGGGGATCCGGAAAATCCGCACGCAGGTCGGGAATCGCGCGGTCCGGGACGAACAGCACGACCCGCGCGTCCGGCCGGTCGAGCAGGCGGGCGAGTGGTCCCATCCGCAGAATGTTGCGGCAGACGAGTCCTTTGTTGACGACGGCGAAGATGGTGGTCATAGGTTCCATGCCGGGAAGTCTGTCACAAAAAAGAGGACGAAACAACCCGGGACCTCACCCCGGGGCGGGTCCGCGCCGAAGGCCGCGCAACCGGGAGCGGGCCGCCTCAACGATGCGCGCAACGGCCCGCCGGTCGAAGTCATCTACGGTCGCCAGGTCACGGAGCACGAAACTGCGGACACCCAACCGCCGCAACCGCCATTCGCGCACGACGATCATCGCCGCCGTGCTCGCCTGATGGACGAGCAACGCGCCGGCGGCGCCGAGCGCTTTGGAAAACGCCGGCAGCGCGGCCAACACGGCTGCCGTATTCACCGCGGAAACGGCCAGAAGGAACCGTTGCTGGCCGTGGGCATAGAGGAGCGGCGCATGGCTCATGGACAGCGCGTCCAGGAACAGCGACGGCAGGACGAGGTAAAACACCGGCACCGCGGACGCGTACTTGGGGAAGAAAAGCGCGACCGCCCACGGCATCGTGACGGCGGCCAACAAAACCACCGCGGCATAGAACCAGATGCCATACTTCGACATGCGCTGGGCGACGAAGGCACTCCCCCGCGTTTCAGAAGACATGCGGGCGAGCACCGGGAACAAGATCTGCCGGAACGGCAGCATCTGGCTGATCACGGATTTCACCGTGACCGCCAGGCTGTACACGGCCACGGCCTGCAATCCGGCGACGAGGCCGAGCAACCAGACGTCGACGCCGGAAAACAGTTGGTCGACGCCGCCGCGCGCCATTTCCCACTTGCCGCCACCGCGCATGAGCTTCCACACCTGCGCCGCCGCGGACCGCATGCCGTTGCCGGGGCTCAGGAACGCGCCCACGCCCGGCACGAGCAGGACGACACCCGCCCCCTTCGCGATGACGTAGGACCAAAGCACCGTGGCAACGGAAAGCTGGCCCATGAAAACAAACGCGCCGACGACCGCCAACCGCACCGCCGACTCCGCAATCGTCGATGTGGCCAGCACCGGGAAGCGCTCCTGGAGCTGGACACCGTGGTTGCCGATGACGGACAGGATGGTCATGGCGACCCAGCACTGCAACGGCAGGATGAACCCGCGCACCACCGGCTCGTACGTCGGGCCGAGCACTCCGGGAAGCAGACCCATGGCGACGATGGCAAGCGCCGCCATGAGGATGCGCTGCAAAGCGAATCCCCGCATCAGGTCCGCCGCGGCGGCGGCATGGTGTTCGCCCCGGAGCCGGGCGGCGGTGGCCAACACGACGTCATCCAACGCCAGGCCGGACAGGGTCAAGACGGGTCCGGACACGCTGAGCGCCAAGGCCAGGACGCCGTAATCCTGCACCGAAAGACCCGCGGTGATCAGCAGGACCGAAACGAAGGAAAAGCCCCGGGTCGCCATGCGGGCGCCGCTGATCGTGAGCGACCCGAGCGCGAGCGTGCGGAAAAGGCGCGCCATAGTCAGGGAAGAGCGGCAAGAATCCGCTCGGCGCGGGCACGCCAGGTGCGACCGGCGACGAGCGCGGCTCCGGCAGCCACGCGCGCGTCGTCCCCCACCGCGGCGGCGATGCCCGCGGCCAGTGCCGCCGGATCGTCCGGCGGCACGAACCGCACCTCGCGCTCCGAAACGGCCTCCCGAATGCTCGGCAGGTCGGAGGACACGACCGGACGGCGTGCGGCGAGGTACTCCAGAAGCTTGATCGGCGACGTGGTGTGCAAAGAGTTCCAGTCCTTTCCGGAGTTCGGCAACACGAGGACGTCGGCTGCGGCAAGATAGCGCATGGCCTCCGCGTGCGGCAGATGCGGCACGAGCACCACCTGGTCAAGTCCGCGCTCCGCGAGGAATCGGGTAAACGTCTCCCGGTCTTCCGGCGTGCCTCCGATCATGAGCACACGGAAACCCGGCGGCAACAGCGCGCTTGCTTCGGCCAGCACGTGCACGCCCTTCCATGCGTACAAATGTCCCGTGTACACGGCCAGATGCTCCTGCGGGGAAAGCTGCAGCGCGCGGCGCGCCTCGTCACGCGTCGGCAATGAGGCGTACGATTCCGGATCAACGGCATTCGGCGCGACGAGCACCGGGCGGCGCAACAGGCCCTTCCACGCGGCGCTGAGTCGTTCGGCATTCCAACGCGTGGTCGATACGACGAGATCGGCGGCACGCGCCACGGCACGGTGACGCGCGGCAAACCGCGGGGATACGTCATGCGCCTCGAAGACGACCGCTCGTCCGCGGCCGGCAAGCGCGGGGGCGAGAAACTGATCGCGCGTGATCAGGATGGCGTCGTGCACGTCTTTTTCGGTGAGCCGCCGGCGCGCGGCGCGTCGGAATGACCAGACCGTCAGGGCGAAGGCGACGCGTCGCGGAATCCACCGCACGGCAAGGGCGTCAAACACCGGGAGACGCTCCACGGCGAACCGGGACCGAAGGCCGTAGTAGGCGAAGGCGTCCTGCCGAATCGACGTCGCCCGGTCGGGCACGACGAGGCGGACGTCGTGGCCGAGCGCCGCGTACGCCTCGCACATGTTGGCGATCTGCCAACCGTGCGCCTTCTCCGTGGGAAAGCGTACCGTGGTGACGTAGACGATCGTCATGCGGGTTTTTCGTACGCCGCCATCACCGTCTGTCCCAGCAGCTGGACGCCGGGCAGCGACGCCACGCGCCGGTCGAACGCATGGATGAGGTTGTTGGAAAACCAGAACCGCGGCATGCCGTAGAGGTGCAACGGCGGGAACATCGTGGTCGCGCGGCTCACGACGAATCGGAAGCCGGCCCGCTCGACGATGCGCCGCCACTCCCGGACCGGCAACTCCCGTTGATGCTCGTCCGGATGCCAGCGGCCGGCATGGGCGTGCGGCGGCCGGCGGGTGAAGAACCGCGAAAGGGCCGCGACCGCATCCACGAACCGGTCGTGCATGGCCGGGAAGGTGATGAGCAACCGACCGCCGGGCGCGACCGCGCGGAACAGTTCGCGCACGAACACGTCGGGGTGTTCGACATGCTCGATGATGTCGATGGCCAATGCCGCGTCAAACGCGCCGTCCGGCACGGGAAGCCGCTCCACGTTCCCTTCACTCAGTTCGACGCCGGCAATCCGCATCGCATCCATCAAACGGCGGGCGCGCGACAGCCGCTCCGCGTTCACGTCGATGCCGAGCATGCTCCTGAACGAACCGGCGTACACGAGGGCCTGCGGGCCGTCCCCGAATCCCGCGTTTAACACGCGGTCTTCCGGTCGCAGCGGAAAAAACTCCGGGTACACCCTGCTCGAGAGCAGCTTGCCGTGGAGGAAGGAAAACTCAGGAGGAAGCTCCATACCGCCGGAATGTCTGACGCATGCGCAACAGGCCGATACGCCAATGATACCGCACGAACCTCGACCAATGTTTTATGGAGAGAACGTCGCGACCGCCGTACCGGATGCCTATTGCCACGGAGACGAGCCCGATGTGAATCCCCTTCGCCAGATTCACCAGAGCCGATTTCAGGAGCTTCCGCCGCAGACCGCGTTGCGGTGTGACGACTTCCGCCGCGACGAGCGCCAGATACCGCTCGTCCTTGGCGCGCGCATCGGCATAGGAAGGCCACGGCGCAAGGACCGGCGCGTCCAATGAGCGCACGGGCAGGTCCTGCGGAAGCAGAATCTTCTCGTGCAGCGCCTTTTTTGGATGGAATCCCACCCCCGCCACCATCGGATACAGCCGGATATAACGGTCCGGATACAAGAACGCATGGCGGACGACGGTGCCGTTCACGATCGCGCGGCGCGGAACGGAATACGCCGCCGGCTGTCCCGCGACGGCGGTACGGATCTGATCGCGCAACGCCTCGGACATGATCTCGTCCGAGTCGAGATCGAAAAACCACGGCTGGGTGACGAAGGTGAACAATCGGTTGCGGGTCGCGGCGAAATCCGTGATGCGCACGTTCTGTTCCGCCGACTCCACCTGCGGGACGACGCGCGCGCCGAATCGCCGGGCAATGTCCTGGGTTCCATCGGTACTGTTCCCGTCGAAGACGATGACCTCGGCGAAATCGCGCACGGACGTCAAGCAGCGCTCGAGCGTCGCCGCGGAGTTGAGCGTGAGGATGCCGACGGTGCAGGGAATCTTCGGCATGGCGGATGTCGGAGAAGTACTCATTTGACCAGAAAAACCCGTCCTCCGTCCTGATACCACCGTAGCAAGGGGCTCATCTCTCGAGAGGAGAAGAACTCGTAGATCGCCTTGCGGCATCCTTCGAGATGATAATCGTCGAAGACGATGTAGCCGCCGGGAGACACGGAATCATACAGCATCTCAAGGCAGCACTTCGTCGACCCGTAGGTGTCTCCATCGAGATGCAGAACGGACAACTTCCCCATGCGCTCCTTCACGCCGGGGACGGAATCCTGGAACCAACCCCTGATGACCTCGAAACGCCGACGATCCGCGCCTACGGCGGTCAACGCCGCGAAAACATCCTCCTCGGTGACTGCGTAATCTCCTTTCTCCGCGCCTTTCCAGGAAGCGTCCTCCTTCGTCGGCTCCGGGAGCCCCTCAAAAGAGTCAAAGAGCCATACCCGTTTCTTCGACGCCAGCGTGTCGAGAATCTTCCCCATGACCGCACCGCACCCACCCTTCCAGCACCCGAGCTCCGCGATGTCACCCTCGATGCCGTTCCGTTCCACGGCCTCGACAACGTCCGACATCTGGCATAACGCCGTATACGAAAGCATCGAATGGGGAAATGCCTTCCGGACGAGCGGATACCGCACGAGGCTTCCCGGATGATTGAGCAAGAAGCGCCTGTTGATACGGAAAAGACTGAGCGTCCTTTTGGGTTTCACGAGCATATGGTGTCAGCGCTCCATCCGTGAAACAATCCGCTCGTAGGCATGCGCCCCGAACACGGCACCGGCGACGTAGTCGCGGAGGGCCGGAGTGAGATGCTGGTGCACCGGAAGGAAGATGGCGGCATTCTGCCAATAGTTTCCGCATTCGATGCCGAAACTCCGCACGAACGCGGACGTTTCCTGCATGTCCCGCTCGTCCCTCATCCGCAATACGAACGCACCCGGCGATACGCCGTCCGCCGGTGCGCCGAACAGCGCCCGCGCATCGCCAAACAGGCCGCGGTAGTATACCTCATTGGCCAACCGCGCCGCGCGCGCCTCCGGCAGCCGCGGAAGCATCTCCGCGACCGTCGGCAAAATCAGCTGTTCCTTGTTCTCATCCGCACAGCCGAACCGCTGCCAGACCTCGGCGGTTTCGAAACGCTTTCCGACGAGCAGGCCGCCGAACTGCACGGGAAAAATCTTCGGAAGCGAATAGACGGCAAAGTCACCGACGTACCCCACGCCCGCCGTCCCCCACGCATAGGCGCAATCTTCGATGAGCGGGATGCGCCGCGTGTCGGCCTCCGCACGGAGGTCCGCGAGCGCGGGATGGGGAAAACCGAACTCGTGGATGACGAAGATCGCGCGTGTCCGCTCGGTCAACGTCCGGCTCCACCGGCACGTCTGTTCGATCGCGGAGGTGACGCAGCTGGACACGTACGGGGACTCGGTGGTCGTCCGGATGCACACCTCGTCCTCCGGTCCGATCGCCCCTTCGTCCCGCAACGAACGGAACAGCGCATGGATCGCGTACATCCCGCGCGGGAAGAACGTCCAGGCATCCGTTCCCAGCGCCGCCGACACCGCGCCGCGCGTCGCCGCAAGGTTCGGCGGCCGTTGTCCGACCGGAAGAAGGGATCGTCCGTCGAACGGCGTGATGTCAATGCGCGGCGGAAGCACGGGCGGACGCATGATGACGGGATAGCGTTCGGTGGCGAAACTGGAGAAATACTTCTGCAGCGACGGACGGTACGATGCGCCCACGTCCAAATACCGGAAGCGCGACCCGGAGAAGGCCTCGACGATGTGCCACAACAGCACGCTCGGCACATGGTGCCGCTTCCCCTCCTCCGTCGCCGCGTGGAAATGCAGGTACAACCGGTCCGGCAGTTCGGTCACGATGATCCCGCCGGCAAGCGCGTCCCCCAGAAAAGCGAAAAACAGATGCTGGGTCGGCCGCAAACGTTCCGGCAGGTCGTCGCGGTTCGGACAGAACGGGGCGAACAGGGCGATGTCCTCGGACGTCCCCGCGCGCTTCTCGATCCGCGGCCCGTACGACTGCCCCTTGCGGATCGCGGTACGGACCCGCTTCTCAATACGCAGCCACGCCTCCTGCGGATCAAGCAGGAGGCGGCTGCCGAATATCACGAAATCTTTGGAGCGGTAGGGTTCGTACCCGGGCATACGTCACGGCGACTCCGGCGCCCCCCCTGCCGCAATCGAACGTTGCGCGGCGGCGATGATGCGGACGACGTCCAGCCCGAACTGCGCGTCGGTGAGCGTCGGCGCCCCTCCCCGTGCGGCCGCGACGAACTCTTCAAGCTCCTGGACGAGCGCTTCCTTGTTTCCCAACCAGGGGATCACCACGTCCCCGCTGCGATACACGGGTTCGAACGTCGTCTCTCCCGTCAAATCCACGTCGACCCCGTGATCGTAGACCTTCACTTTTTCGATGGGCGCGATGTCGTCGTACGCCACCATCTTGCGGCTGCCGCCGACGAGCATTTTCCGGATCTTGACCGGCGAGAGCCAGCTTGCATGCACGTGGGCAACGATGTCGTTCGGATAGCGCAACAACAGATGCGCAACCTCCGACCGGGGCGAGGACGTCTTGCGCGTGACGTAGGCCGAACCCAACGCGGATACGCGCTCCGGCATGACGCCGAGCAGATACTGAAAGATGGAAAGGTCATGCGCGGCAAGGTCTGCGATCACGTCCACGTCCGGCTGAATCAGGCCGAGGTTGATGCGTTCCGAGTCGAGGTACCGGATGACGCCCAGGTCGCCCGCCGTGACGAGTTCCTTCAGGCGACGCACGGCGGGGGTGTACAAAAAGGTGTGGTCCACGTGCAGCACGCGTCCCCGGGAGGCGGCGAGCGTGACGAGCTCCTCCGCTTCCTGCACGGTCGCCGTCATCGGTTTTTCCACCCAGACATGCTTCCCTGCCGCGAGCGCCGCGCGGCACAAGGCGGCGTGGGTCGTGACCGGCGTCGCGATCAGCACCGCATCCACGTCGGGCGCGTCAAACACGGCCGCGGCATCGGTTTCGACGCGGACGTGCGGCGCCCCACGCTGCACGGCGGCAAGCGCTTCGGGCCGGCGGTCGCACACGGCGATCAGACGCGCCTCGGGGGCGGCGAGGGCGACGCGGACGAGGTTCTTTCCCCAGTACCCGGCGCCGATGATGGCGATGCGGAGCGGTTCCATAGGGGTCAACGCCGGCGTCCGGCCAGGACGTATAATTCGGCCGCCAACCGCGGGTCAAGCTGGGTGCCCACGGACCCGAATGCGGCGACCATCTCCGCCGGCAGGCGTTCCATGCGTCCGTTGGGGAACGGTTTGAGGAACAATCCGCCCGCGGCGCGGATACCGAGCCCCGCGGCGCGCACGTCCCGTTGCAACGAATCGAAGTCGTACACCTTCCGATGTCCGAAGAGCGCCACGTCCCGTTGGCTCAAGGCGTGCTCATCGCGGATCAGGCCCATGGCCTTGCCGATGCGGCGGTGGAGCGAATAGGCGTTGTGCGAGGTGATGTAGATGACGCCGCCACGAGTGAGCCATGCGGACGCGCGCCGCAGAAACGCGACCGGCCGCGGCAGCGCGGGAAGCACGCCGGAAAGGACGATGGTGTCATACCGGCGATCCGGCTGGAAATCCTGAAACAGGGAGGCGTAATAACGCACGTGTCCCTTCCTGCGCGGGGCGACCCGCGCCAGGAGACGACGGACGCTGCGGATGTACTCCTCGGACGCGTCAACGACGTCGAGTCTGTGCGCCCGCGGCACCAGGAGACGCGTCATCAACCCCATCGCACACCCCAACTCCAAGGTCGTCCCGAACCGCGGGCGCAGCTCGGCGAGTTTGTCGAACTTGTACGCCAGCAGCACCCGGTCGAAGTCCTTCCGGTTGTCGTATCGGCGGGCGTAGGATCCGAAGTCGGTCGGCATATTCAATGCGTCGCGAAATCGCGGATGGCGGCGACCACCTCGTCGACGTGCGTGTCCGGCAATTCCGGATAGATCGGCAACGAGAGGATGTCCCCCGCGAGCGCCTCGGCACGCGGCAGCGACCCCTGTCCCTTGCCGGAATCCGCGTACGCCTTCTGCAGATGGATCGGATACGGATAATGGATGCCGGTCTCGATCCCGGCGGCGGCGAGGTGGGCGGCCAGCGCGTCCCGGCGCGTCGAGCGGATCACGTACAAATGGTAGACGTGCTCGTTGCCCGGAACGACCCGCATCGGCCGAATGTCCGGCAGGTGCGCGAATGCCGCGTCGTACCGCGCGGCAATGGCGCGGCGGCGCGCGTTCCACGCGTCGAGATGCGGAAGTTTGACGGAGAGCACCGCGCCCTGGATGCCGTGCATGCGCGCGTTGAATCCGACCAGGTCATGGACGTATTTCCGGGGCATGCCGTGATTGCGCAGCAGGCGGAGGCGCGCCGCAAGCTCCTCGTCGTTCGTGACCACCGCGCCGGCTTCTCCGGCGGCGCCGAGATTCTTCCCGGGATAGAAGCTGAACGCGGCGGCTTTCCCGACCGACCCCGCGCGCTTCCCGTCTTGGCGCGCTCCGTGCGCTTGGCAGGCGTCCTCAAACACGGCGATGCCGCGGGGTTCCGCGACGGCGGCCACCTCGCGCATGGGGGCCATCTGTCCGTACAAGTGGACGGGAACGACCGCTTTTGTCTTCTCCGTCAACGCGGCCGCGACGGCGGACGGATCGATCAAACCCGTATCCGCGTCGCAGTCGACGAACACCGGCGTCGCCCCCGCCCGGCACACCGCCTCCGCGGTGGCAACGAACGTGTTGGCCGGCACGATGACCTCGTCGCCCGGACCGATGCCGGCCGCGGTGAACAGGAGAATCAACGCGTTCGTCCCGTTGGTCACGCCGACGGCATGTTTCACGCCGCAATAGGCCGCAAAGGACTCTTCGAAACGCGCCACGGCCGGACCCAGAACGAAACGGGATTCCTCGAACACCCCTTCGATCGCGCGGTGGATGTCATCGCGGATGGTGAGGTACTGCGCGTGGAGGTCCAAAAACGGGATGCGTGCGGGCGAAGGGACGGAATTCATAAGATGCGATCATAGCCGAGAAAGGCGCGGAAAGCAAGACGCGCGGCCCGATGCGGAACTTCAGCCGGCGGCCGGCGGTTTACGGCCTGCGGCGTAGATGAAATCCCCCCAGCGCGGCGAGAGCAGCGATGCGGCCTGAAAAAAGACGTGGTGCATCTTGCGCGGATTGCGCAGCCAGCGCCACCGGAAATACCCGGGCCGCGCCACGACGGAGACGGGAACGAAACCGCTCCAGGCGAGCATGGCCCGGCACTCGGCGACCGTGAACTCGCGGACATGGCCGGTGAAATCCGTGCCCGCGTCAAAATAGTCCTTGATGTCCCAGTTCGGCGACCGGCCGAGCACGAACCGGACGCGCTTCAACAGCGACGCGATGTTCGGCGTGGAGAAGACGAAGTGTCCGCCCGGCGCGAGCACACGGAAGGCCTCGGCGAACACCTGCTTGTGGATGCCATGGAAATGTTCGATCGCCGCGTGGCAGGTCACCAGATCGAAACTGCGGTCCGGAAACGGGAACGGGTCGGCCAGATCGTGCGCGAGCACGCGCACGCCTTCCGCCTGCCAGACGCGGGCGAGGCCGGCATGCGTTGCCGTGTCGTGACGGAACGGACTCTCCCCGCTCTCGGGAAAAATGAATTTATCAAGACCGACGGCTTCGCTCGCGCCGGCGCGCCTGGCGGCAACGAGGTGGATGCCGACGGACGAACCGAGTTCGAGCACGCGTTTCCCCGCGTAGCCGCCGGCGACGCGGTCCGCGAAGGCCATGGCACGCACCAGACGGAACTCCTCGATGCGTTCCCGTTCGGCAGGCGCGCCCAAGACGCGGTACGCCTCGCCGACGAAACGGGAAAAATCGGTTGTCATACGTCAAGCAAGATAGGCCCGATACCAGGCCTGGAACGTCATCACCGCCCACACCTGCGTGAGGCCGTAGGCGCGCTGGGCGACGTGGTCGTCGAGCATCGTTCGTGCGGCGGCCAGGTCGATCCACTCCCCGCTCCCCGGCGCGTAGCCGTCGGAGAGCAGTTCCCGCGCGAGCGGCAGCAGGTCGCCGCGCAGCCACTTGGACGCCGGCGAAAAGAACCCCCGCTTTTTCTGACGCGCCACGAACGGCGGAATGACGTCGGCAAAGGCCGCGCGCAACACGCGTTTGCCGAGCGTCCTGCTCCCGAGCTTGCGGCGCGACGGAATGCGGAAGGCGAGCTCCGCGAGCATCGGGTCCAAGAGCGGCACGCGCTGTTCGAGCCCGTGTGCCATGGTCATCTTGTCCGTTCGCATGAGCGATTCGTCCGGCAGCCACGTTCGCGCGTCCACGGCCATGATCTGGTTGACGCCGTCCTTCCACGGCGCGGCGAACAACGGCGCAAAGTGCCGGCGCGCGGCCTGCGCATCGTTGACGCCGGGCGGCAGCAGCCGTCCGACGCGCTCCTCTTTCTGCGCCATGAATGCCAAGAACCGTTCGAGGCCCGACGCCAGCGCAGCCTTCTCAGCCAGCGATTCGGCGCGCGCCAGCCGTCCGACGGCGCGCAGCACCGACGGATGCCGGAGCATGCCCGGAAGCTGGTCGATCCGGCCGAGCATGGCGTGATACCAGTACCGATCGTACCCGCCGAACAGCTCGTCGCCGCCGTCGCCGCCCAAGGCCACGGTGATGTGCGGCTTGGCGTATTTCGCAAGGAGATAGGTGGATGGCTGGACATGGTTGGAAACCGGCTCGTCCATGTGCCGGACGACCTCCTCGAACACCGCGGCCACGTCACGTCCGGAAATGCGCAGCGCGTGATGGTCGGTGCCGAAGTGCGCGGCGGTACGCGCCGCCACGTCGAAATCCGCGTTGTATTTCTCCGCTTCGGCCGTAGCCTCGTAGCCGACGGAAAACGTCTTGATCGCGCCCGTCGCCTGCTGCCGCATGGACCCAAGCACGATCGTGGAATCGATGCCGCCGGAGAGGAACACGCCGAGCGGACGGTCGGAGACGAGTTGGCGGTGCACCGCGGCATCCACGCCGGCACGCACGGCGGGAACGGTCTCTTGATCCGGCAACGGCTCCCCTTCCTTGATTTCCCAAAAAGGCCGCTCGGCGAACGCGTCGCCGCGCAGCGTCGCCACGTGACCCGGCTGCAGCTTGCGGATGCCGGCGAACATGGTCCGCGGTCCCGGCACGTACAAGAAGCGGAAGTACAAGTTGAGCGCTTCCGGATCAACGCGCCGTTCCACGTCGCGGTGCGCGAGGATGCCTTTGATCTCCGACGAGAACAGCAGCCGCTTCCCATCCCAACGGTAATACAGCGGCTTCACGCCGAGATGGTCGCGCGCGAGCGTCAGCGTCCGCGTATCGCGGTCCCAGATGCCGAAGGCGAAGATGCCGTTCAACTTGCGGAGGCCGTCGATGCCCTCGCGTGCAAACAATGCCAGGAGCACCTCGGTGTCCGACTGCGAACGAAAACGCGCGCCGCCGCGTTCAAGATCGGCGCGCACCTCCTTATAGTTATAGATCTCGCCGTTGAAAACGATGATGAACCGTCCGTCCGCGGTGGCCATCGGCTGACGGCCGAGCGGCGAGAGGTCGATGATGGACAGCCGGTTGTGCGCGAGCGAGACGCCGTCCTGCTCGAAGAACCCTTCGTCGTCCGGACCGCGGTGGCGCGTGGCCGCGTGCATGCGGCGCAAGGCGTCGGGATCGGAAAAGGAGAAGCCGTTGATGCCGCACATATCAATTTCCCGGACGGATGTAGGCCGCCATCTTTTCGACGAGCGCGTCGAGGCCGTGCTTCTCCCGGACGATGCGGCGCAGGTCCTCGCGCGGCGTCGGCGTGAGCGCGCGGATGTAGGCGGCGACCGCCTCCGGCGTATCGTCGGCCGGCGCGCCCGGATACCCGATGGCCAGCGCGTGGCCGCGCGTGATGACCGGCGTGACGCCGCAGAACATGGCTTCGACGACGGTCTTGTCGACCGTATCCGGCACCATGTTCACGAGCACCTGGAAACGCGGATAGACGGAACGGAGCTCCGGCATCGGCACCGACCCCATGAAACGCACACGGCCTTTGAGCGCCGGCGATTCGGCGAGCGCGCGGAGTTCTTCGGCGTAGGCCGGATCCTGGCGCGGATCGAGCGGGCGGCCGTAGTGCGTCAGCGTGTATTCCGGCGGCAGGAGCGCCAGCGCCTTGAGCGTGATCTCCATGCGCTTGGAGCGCGAAATGCGGTGGACGGCCAGCAGGTGCGTGGCCGGCTCGCGCGCGGGCGGTTCCGGCACGTCCCAGAAGGCGGTGTCCACGCCGTGGCCGGTGACGACTTTGCGCGGATCGCCCTCGTACTGCGGCAGGCAGTCCTTCGTTGCGGCGAACATGCGCTTCACGATCTTGTCGCCGATCTTCAGGGAAAGCGGGCGCGTGTAGTGCGTGTACCAAAGGTACGTCGGGGTGCGGCGCAGGAACCAGTACCAGGCGCCGGCAGCCAGCCAGCGCGGATTCATGTGCACGAAGACGCGGTCGTGCGGAACGGTCAGCAGGATGCGTTGGAACTCGAGGAACGACCGCCAGGTGGGCCAGCCCTTTTCCCGGCCCAGCGAGTGCACAGGAAACGGCAGGCTGTGCTCGCGCACCTCAAGCGCAATCACGGTCACGGCAAAGCCCGCCCGCGCAAAGGCCTTGGCCCAGAGGCTCGTGAACGCGAAGTCGTCGTCGCGTTCGTGGATCTTCGGGGTGATGAAGAGCAGGCGCAGCATCACTTCAGGAGAATATCGGCGATGCGTTCCGCGGCGTGTCCGTCCCAGAGTTCTGGGACGCGGCCTTTCTTCCAAGTGCCGGCAAGCACGCGCTCCACGGCAGCGCTAATCACGGCCGGATCATGGCCGACGATTTCGCTCGTCCCCACGTCGACCGTGATCGGCCGTTCCGTTTGTCCGCGCAGGGTGAGACACGGCACGCCGAGCGCGGTCGTCTCCTCCTGGAGCCCGCCGGAGTCGGTGACCACGGCTTTGGCCGCGCGCACCAGCGCCAGCATGTCGACGTAACCGAGCGGTTCGATGATGCGCACGCCGGGCGCGGCGGCGAGGGCCGTTCCTTCCAAACGGTCGCGGACGCGGTGATGGACCGGATAGACGAGCGGGAGACGCTCGGCGGTCTTGGCCAGCGTTTCCGCGAGCGCGCGGAAGGATTCCGGATCATCCACGTTCTCCGGCCGGTGGAGGGTCAGCACGCCATAGCCGCCGGGCGTGAGGCCGAGGCGCGCCAACACGCCGCTCTCGGCGGCCTGCGGTTCAAGCCGGCGCAGCGTATCGATCATGACGTTCCCGACCAGGTGGACGCGCTCGTCGGGAATGCGTTCGGCATGCAAATTGGCGACGCCCGACGGCTCGGTCACGAACAGCCAACGGCTGTGGTGGTCGGCGATCATGCGGTTGAGCTCCTCGGGCATCGGCCAGTGGAAGGAGCGCAAACCTGCTTCGACATGCGCCACCGGGACGCCTGCCAGCACGCCGGCCATCGCCGCGGCCGCGGTCGAAGTGACGTCGCCGACGACGACGAGCACGTCCGGCGCCTGCGTCTTCAGGATCGGTACGAGCACCTCGACGATCGCCTTGCTTTGGACGATACGGTCGCCCGGGCCCACGCCGAGGTGGACGTCCGGCGCCGGCAGCCCGAGGTCGCGGAAAAAGACGTCCGACATCAACGGATCGTAATGCTGGCCGGTGTGGATGAAGGTGATCCGCGCGCCGCGCGCGGCGAGTGCCGCGCGCAGGGGGGCGACCTTCATGAAATTCGGCCGTGCGCCGGCCACGAGCGCGATGTGTTTCATAACGGACTCCTTACGATAGGCCGTTCGGACGCCCGGGTCAAACGGCGAATCCTCCACAAGTCGCGAACAATGCCGAACAGCGCGCCAGCGCGAACGGTGGTCGTTGCATCATGGCGCCAACGAACCGGCAGTTCGATGATGCGCAACCCGGCGCGTCGCGCACGCGCGAGCACGTCAACATCGAACGCCCAGCCGTCGGTGGCGACGTCCTGAAAGAGCGCCGCGGCCGGCGCACGGAAACACTTGAAGCCGCACTGGGTGTCGCGGAACGGCAGACCGACGATCAGACGCACCAACAGATTGAACACGCGGCCGCTCTTCTCGCGCCACCACGGCTGACGCGCCACGAGGTCGGCGCCGGTCACGGCGCGGGACGCGATGAGCACGTCGTGATCGGAAAGATACGGTCGGAATCCCTCGAACGCCTCCGGCTCGGTGGAGAGGTCGGCGTCCAAAAAGATGCGCCACTCCCCCGTTGCCGCGGCCATGCCGGCGCGCACTGCCGCGCCTTTCCCCCGATTCTGCGGCAGCCGAAGCAGGCGGATGCGCGGTTCGCGCGCTGCCGCTTCGCCAACGATGCGTGCCGTCGCGTCCGTGGAACCGTCGTCCACGATGACGATCTCCCAGTCCCCGAGACGGGCGGCGTACGCGGACACGCGCGCCAGGGCTTCGCCGATGGCGGCGGCTTCGTTGTATGCCGGGATGATGAAGGAGTACGTCATGTGCGTGCCAACTTTTCCCACGCCGCGACGATACGGCGGGCGATCTCTGCGGCGTCCGGCAACGCAGCTGCGGCACGGCGGGCGTTCTCACCACGGCGGCGCGCTTCGTCCGGATGCGCCAGCGCATCGGCCAACGCGGCCGCAAACGCGGCTTCGTCTCCCGGCGGCACGACCCAGCCGCTCTCGCCGTCGACGATCACTTCTCCCGCACATCCGACATCGGTCATGACGATGGCGCGTCCTGCAAGCGCGGCTTCGATGGCGAGTCGGCTCCAAGATTCGTGGAGTGAAGGGATGGCGATGATCCCGGCAGTGTCGACCGACGCATCGCGTGTCCATCCCTGGATGATAATGGGACGCTCAATGTGAGCGTGGTCCTTATCTTCTTTACCAATAACGCGATCGATCTCGTCTTGAATTGTTTTCTGTTCAGGACCACCGCCGCGTATGCGCAGCAAAGGATGTGGAAATTGTTTGCGTACTTGAGCAAATGCTCTCACGAGCATGGGGAGATTCTTCTCTGTCGTCAGACGACCATCATAACGGATCTCGTTCCAATAGATGGTCTCGGTGCCGATGGCCGGCATCTTGGGCGCAACGGGAATGATCGTGATCCGGTCCGTAGAAACGATTTCCTGCAGCGAACGTGCCAGACGCGCACTCACGACGCGCACGCCGTCGGCGCGGCGCAGCTGGAAACGCGCGAGCATGAGCCGAAGCGGACGATGCCACGCTTCCGCCGCCCACGCAGGATTGAAAAAGTCGCCGTGCATTTGCAGTTCGAGTTTCGCGCCGCGCAGCCGCGCAATGAGCCAGCCGGCGAGGCCGGCCTCGAAGGGGTCCTGCGCGGTCACGACCCAACCGTGGCGCACCGTCGCGAGGCCGCGCCACAGGACGGACGCGAACCGCATCGGCGATGCGAAGACGACCGTGACCTCCGCCCCGAGCGCGGCATACCCCGCGATCCGTTTCGCCGTCGGCGAACCAGGACGCACGGCGTCCGCATCGCGGCTGATCATGAAAACCTGCACGGGCATATCAGGGAACGTCGGACAGCGCGGCAACGAGCCCCTCCGTCATGCGCGCCACGGTGTACTGCGCGGCGGTGCGCTGGCCGGCCGCGGCCAGGCGCGCGGAAAGATCGGCGTCCTGCAGCAGGCGGACGACGGCCTCAACAAGCGCATCCACGTCGCCGTAGCGCACGACGAGCGCGTTCTCCTCGTGGCGCGCGACTTCCGCATTGCCACCCGCGTCGCTGGAGACGACCGGCGCACCGGCGGCGAGCGCTTCCACCAGCTGGTGCGAAAAACCTTCATAACCCGTGTAGAGCACGAACACGCGCGCAGCCGCGGCGCGCGCCAGCACGTCGCCGTGCGGCAGACGGCCGGTCAGCGTTACGGCGTCCTTCAATGCCAGACGCGCAATCTCCGCCTCCACGGCTGTGCGTTGCGGCCCGTCGCCGACGAGCGTCAAACGCGCGCCGGGAACGCGGGCGCGGATCGCGGGGAGCGCGGCAACGAGCTGTGCCATCCCCTTCCACGGCAGGAACCGTCCGGCGCTGAGGATCTCCGGCGCACGCGCCGCCAGCGCGGCGGCATCCGCCGCCGGCGGCAGTCCGTGAGCGTCAACGGCATTTTCCACCACGCGCACCCGCGTCTCCGGAACGCCCCACTGCCGAACGATGCCGGCAAGGTAATGGCTCGGCGTGACGACGCGGGATGCGCGGCGTACCACGAACCGCTGGATGCGGCGCAACCGCTCCACGCCGGCGGCGTAGCGTTTCGACTGGAACGGATCGAGCAGGTCGGTCACGCCGTGGCGCGACTGCCCCTGCTCCCAGGCATAGTCGCCGACGATCTTGATGGCAAAGGAGCGGCGCGCAAGCAGCGCGGCGAGCGCCGCAGGAAAACCTGCCGAGACCGGATCCATGGCGAACACGACGCCGGTGCTGCGGGAACGGCGCAGGACGCGCCAGAAATACGCGAGGTGACGGACGCCGGGCGGCAGCGAGGATGAAACAACGGCGCGCGCCCCACCGGGCGGCGCAGGAATGGTCTTGGTGTCGCCGTAGGTGACGATGTCGACGCGCCAGCCGCGTGCAGACAGAATCGGGGCCACCGTGTTGACGTATGTTGCTGGCCCGCCGATGGCCGGCGGGAAAATGCCGGTCGCAAACAAGACGTTCTTGGACGTACCCAGACGTTCGTACAGGTCGGCGTACGACGGCATGATCTTCTCCCAATCGAACCGCGCCGCCGATGCCAACGATCCCGCCGCGAGACGGACGCGCAACGGTTCGTCAGAGAACACGCGCATCAGTGCGGCGGCGAGGCGTTCAGGATTTTCGGCCGGCACAAGCACACCGCTCTCCCCGTCCGTAATGACGTCGGGAATGCCGCCGACGTTGGTGCCGACCGGCGGAACGCCGCAGGCCTGGGCCTCGATGAAGACGATGCCGAGTCCTTCGGCCAGCGACGGACAAGCGAAGACGTCGGCGGTGCGCAGGACGGCCAGCGCTTCGGCGTTGGGCAACGCGCCGCGGAACGTCACAGCTCCGGCGATCCCGAGTTCTTTGGCACGCGCTTCAAGCGCGGCGCGGTCGGCACCGTCGCCGACAAGGACCAGGTGCGCGTCAGGAACCGTCGTGCGGGTCCGCGCCAGCGCGTCGAGCAAATCACCCAGGCCCTTCTCCCAGGCCAGCCGCGCGATGCAAACGATGCGGTGGCGCACCCGCTCCTCCGGCCGTTGCGGCGCGATGCGCGAAAGATCGACGCCGTTCGCGATGACGGACACCCGCGCCGGGTCCGCACCCAACCGCGCCGCGCGCGCGGCCAGGAAACCGCTGATGGCGGTGACGCGGTCGGGACCGGTATGGATCCGCCGCCACAGCCAACCGGGAATGCGCCGTTGTTTTTTGTCGCTGTCCAAGTCGCCGCTCTGCAACGTCAACACGCGACGCACGCGCGGCCGCAGGAGCCCGAACACCCACAGGGCGATGCCGGCATACGATTCCATGACGGCGTGCGCGACGCGGGCCCGGATGCCGAGCGCGGCGAGCGGCGCCAGGATGCAGAAGAGCCACTTGTCGATCGGGTGCCCGATGCCGACCCGGCGGATCTCACCGAAGCCGCGGGTTTCGCGGGCCGGAACGCGGCGGGAGAGGCGGGACGTCAAAAGCACAAAGTGGTAGCGGTCGGAAAGACGGTCTACCACTTCTTGCACGCAGCGTTCGGCCCCGCTCATCCACGGATCGTAGAAAGCGGAGAAGAGGATGATGGTGCGTTTCTCAGGCATGGCCGATGCGGAACCAATCGTAGGTGCGTCGCAACCCTTCGTCGAGCGGCACCTGCGGCTCAAAGGCAAGGAGTTCCCGCATGCGCGTCACGTCCGGGCAACGGTAGCGCACCTCGATGGCGCGTTCCGGTTCGTGCACGGGGACGAGCGGCTTGCCGGACAACACCGCGATTTTTTCCGCGAGTTCGTTGATGGTCGTCTGCCGCCCGCTGCCGATGTTGAACGTCTTGCCGTTCGCCGCGTCCGCCAACAGCGCATGCACGCCCGCCTCGACGTTATCGCTGATGAAGACGAAGTCGCGCGTCGCCTTGCCATCGCCGAAGATGACCGGCGGTGCTCCGGCCAGGGCGCGTTTCATGAATATGCCGACGACGAAACCGTACGCCGACGCGTTCTGCCGCGGACCGTAGACGTTGAAGAAGCGCAGCGAGCAGCCCGGGAGTCCAAAACGCCGCCAGTAGTTGCGGACCATGTTCTCGCCGACGAGTTTGGTGAGCCCGTACGGATCGTCGGCGTTGACGTTGAGCACGCCCTCTTCGCGCTCCGGCAGTTCCACCGGTTCGCCGTAGGCTTCCGACGATGAGGCGAAAACGAACTTCTTGACGCGGTGGGCATGCGCGAGCGCCAGCAGGAACTTGATACCGTCGATGTCCTTGAACACTTCCAACGGACGTTCGATCACGATCCGGACGCCGACCACGGCGGCGTAGTGGAAGACATAATCGATCTTGTGCGCGGAAAAAATCTGGGCGACTTCCTCGAAACGATTGACGTCCGCGCGTACGAAAACGAACTCCGGGTGTCGGCGCGCCTCCGCAAGGTTCTGATCGGTGCCGGTGCTGAGGTTGTCGACACCGACGACCCGCGCGCCCAACGAAAGCAGCCGGTCGACGAGATGCGACCCGATGAAGCCTGCGGCACCGGTGACAAGCACCGTGCTGCCCTGTAACGCTCGGTAGTCCACGTTGGTCATCGTTGTGTTTCAGCCAATTTCCTGCGTATGATGGGGCATTCTTCGCCTCCCGTCAATGGACACGCACCGCCGTCTCCTCCTCGTCGTCACCCAGTCGGATCTGGGCGGCGCACAACGCTATGTGCTGACCGTTGCCCGCGCCGCGGCCGCTTCGGGCTGGCAGGTCACCGTGGCGGCCGGACCCGACCCCTCGACGCGGCTCGGGGCGGGCGGGCTCGCTGCGGCGTGCGCTGATGCCGGCATTGCCTTCCGCACGGTCGCGTCGCTCCGCCGCGAGATCCGTCCCGGCAGTGACCTGGCTGCGATCCGCGAACTGCGGCGTCTGATCCGCGAGCTCCGTCCGGACATCGTCCACGCCAATTCCTCGAAGGCCGGATTCCTGACGCCGCTCGCGCTCGTCGGCCTGCGCCCGCGGCCGCGGCACGTCTTCACCGCGCACGGCTGGGTGTTCCTCGAACCGGGCCGCAGCGGCCTGCTGTACCGCTGCCTGGAACGGCTCGCCGACCGTGGACGGGATGCGACGGTCGTTCTCTCGCCCCAGGAACGCGACGCGGCACGGCGCGCCGGCATCGGCGCGCGCGGCCTGCATGTCGTTCCGCTGGGTGTCGTCCCCGCGTCGCACGACCGGGCCGCGGCGCGGGCGGCGCTTTCGGCCGCGGGCATTCCGGCCGATGCGGTCGTCCTCGGTTGCGTCGCGAACGCCTATCCCGCAAAAAACCTTCCGGCACTGATCGCCGCGTTCACGCGCCTGCACGACGCCGCCGCGCACCTCGTGTTGGTCGGCGGCGGAACGGAACGGCTGCCCGGCGGCGCGCGCATCCATCTGCTCGGTCCCCGAGCCGACGCGCGCGCGCTCATGGACGGCTTTGACGTCTTCGTCCTGCCGTCCGTCAAAGAAGGGCTGCCCATGACGCTGCTCGAAGCCATGGATGCGGGACTCCCCTGCCTGGCCACGTCCGTCGGCGGCGTCCCGAGCGTCATCGCCGACGGCATGAACGGATGGCTCACCGCGCCGGACCGGCTGGAAGACGGGCTGCGACGCGTCTTCGCGGCGCGCGAGACCTGGCCGCGCGCCGGCAAGGCGGCGTCCGATACGGTGCGGACCCTCTTCACGGAAGAACGCATGACGCGCGACACCCTCGCGCTCTACCGCAGCCTCACGGAATCCGGCTGAGGAAGAGCACGACCGCTTCATTCAGGGTGGGATCAAGTTGCCGCGCCCGTTCCGCTTCGGAACGGGCGCGCTCGTATTCCCCCATCCCGAAGAGCACCTCGGCAAGAAGCATACGCGCGTTGCCGGCCTTGGGAAACGCCTGGACGAGCCCTTCCGCAAGCGGCAGTGCCGACGCCGGCTGGCCTGCCTGTTGGTAGATCTGAATCGCGGCCACGAGGTCGTCCCCGCGCGTCCACGGATACCCGAGTTCCCGGGCCCGGGTAACGGCGCGCGCGGCGCCTGCCGCGTTGCCGGCGGCCTGATACGCGATCGCCAAATTCCAATGCACGTCCCGCACCCGCTCCTCGTCGGCCAGGCTGGCCTCGAGCAACGCGACCGCGTCCGCGGCACGGCCCTCCAGGAGCGCGAGCTGGACGAGCGCGAACGTGACTTGTTGCCGTTTCGGAGAGAGAGCTTGCGCTTCTTCCAGTACCGTACGCGCGCGTTGCGCGGCCGTCGGGTCGAATCCCATCCGGGTGATGTAGATCTGTCCCAGCAGAAGCGCGTCGTAGACGTCCTTGCGCCCGGCACGGTTCTCCTCGACCCGGCGCACGGCCCAGTCGAGCGCGGCGCGGCCGGCGTCGGTTCCGGGCGAAGACGCGGCGGCGGTCAGCACCTCGCGCGCGCCGTCCGCACGCAGGTCGACCCGGTGCTGCGTCGGCAGGGCGATGGCGCGATCGTACCAGGCCATGCCCTGGGCGAGGTCCCCGTACAGTCGGAGGGCGGACGTGCCCAGAAGCCCGTAGCGGTTTGCCTGGTACGGCACCGCAGCTAGCCAGACGGCGAGCGTGATGCCGACCGCGGCCGAGACGGCGCCGACGGCGCCAAGCGCGGCGCCTCCCAGCGCCCGCCCGGGCGCGGCCTCGGGCAACGGCCGCGCCGCGATCATCGCCAGGAGCAGGAAAAAATAAAGGTACGAGGTGTGCGAATCGAACACGGTGAGATTCTGCAGGACGTAAGCGATCAGCATGCCGCCCGTGAGGATCCCTTCCCATTTCGGCGTCTCGCCGGCACGAATCTTCCTCTCCAGCGTCCAGAAGGCGGCGACGAACAGCGCCAGGTACGCCGCGGCTCCGACCGCCCCCGTGGTGGCGAGCACGTCGAGCAGGGTGTTATGCGGCCGGTCGAACCACGTCTCGTACTGGCCGAACCGGTATGACTCGGGGTTGTAGTGCGCGTTGAAAACGTAATAGAAGTTTTCCGGCCCCCATCCCACCACGGGTTTTTCTTTGAACCCCTCGAGCGCGATCTCCCAGGCGATGAACCGGGTCCGCAAACCGCCGCCTTCGGAAAGCGTCGTCGTCAGCAGACGGCCGAACCCGGGGATGCCCAGCACCGCGGGATGGGTGCGGTTCGCGTACAACACCCCGAGCGCGATGATCGCGGCCAGCAGAAGAGAGATGCCCGTTTTCCGGTATCGCTTCTCGCGCACCGCCAGCCAGGAAAGGAGCGCGAGGCCCGTCACGATGATCGCCAACAGCGTCCCGCGCGTCTGCGTGAACAGCAGCACGATCCCTTCCGCGATGCCGAGCACGACGAGCAGGACGCGGACGGACGGCGGCAGCGATTTGCGCACCACCAGGATGGCGATGAAGTACAGGTGGAACAGCAGGTAGTTCGCCAAATAGATGGTGTTGCCGAGCGTCGCCCAAGGACGGCCGCTGGTGTTGGCCATGAAGCCCGTGTGGCCGCGCTCCCAGAGCGCCAGGACGGTCATGATGGCGCTCGCGCCGAGCGAGGCGAGCAGCACCATGCGCCACTCGCGCCGCGTGCGGTAGACGGTCGCGGCCATCAAGAAGAACGCAGCGTAATGCAGCATGGCAACGACGCCCGTCATGCGCTCATGGTTGGACCACAAGCTGCGCCACGGGTCCACGCCGAACGCGGCGGAAATGAGCAGGACGCCCATGTACGCGCCGACGGCGATGAGCAGCGGTTCTTTCCGCGGACGGTAGCGCGGCGCAACGGCCACGAGCAGCACGTAGAACGGCAGCAGCAGATCGACGAGGAGGCGGAAGCTCCAGACCTTGCCGACGACGAACGGAAACGTCGTCTCGCCGATGTAAATGAGCGGCGTCAAAAAAACAACCGGCAGGCCAACCTGGAGCACGCGCAGCGCGATCCGTTCCACTCGTTCGGGTGCGATCATAGCGAGCGTATATCTTCCTCAGGATACCCGTTCTGGCGTAGGAATTCGACGGCCTCCGCGCGCAGCGTCGGATCGAGGGCGATGCCGCGCCGGGCGGCGTCCAGCGCCCGCTCGCGGCTCCCCATGGCAACGGCGGCGGCAACGGCCTGCGCATAAGCGTCGGCATCCCCGTTTTCGCCCAGTTGGTAGTTCAACGCGAACACGGTCTCGTAGTCTCCCACGGAAAGGAGCGCATGGAGGGCGACCGAAATTTCTTCCGGCGGACGGATCTCCGTGAACCCCGTTCTGCGCGCCGTGGCGAACTCCCGGGCCGCCGTGGCTTCATCTCCCGTCGCGGCAAGCCCGCGGCCGAGGTGCCAATGCGACTCCGGCACGGAGGGATCCAAGGCCAAAGCGCGACGGAACACCGCGAGCGCCTCCTCCGGCATGTTGCGCGTGAGGTACAAATTTCCCAGCTGATAATCGACCATCTGCCGTCGCGGCGCGAGCAACCGCGCCTCTTCAAACGCGGCCGCCGCCGCCTCATAGGAGCCGCCATGGACCGCGGCGAGCAACAGGACGTTGGCGAGCGTGAAGCGTGACGAAAACGAGGCGGGGCGGCGCCGGACGGCGTCGCGCAGCAGCGTTTCCGCCTGAGCCAGCGCGAGACGGTCCTCGTCCGCAAGCTGCGCCGACGCGCCGACGCGTTTGAATATCTCGTTGGCGATGCGTTGTTCCTGCAACGCACGGTACGGGTTCTCGAACGAAACGATGCCGGCGGTGACCGGGGCAAAATCCGCGACCGTGGTCGCGGTGACCGCGCGGTGGACGAGCGCGGATCCGCGCGCCAGCGGGATGACGCCCGCAAGAAGCGTCCACGCCCCGAGTCCCGCCGCACCGACGGTGAGGGCGATCCGCGCCGCCGCGGGAAACGGCGCTGCGGATCGCTCCGGCGCGTTCTTCATCGCCGTGAGCAGCGGGACGGTTCCCGCCGCAGCCAGGAGCGTGGCATGCGTGTCGAACGACGTCAGGTGCGAAACGCCGAACGCCGCGATGCCCCCGAGCGCGGCTGCGGCGGCGCCGCCCGAAAGCACGCCGGACCGCCGCGCACGCTCGACCGCCCACGCAACGGCGGCAAACAGCGCCAGATACGCGCACAGACCGACCAGTCCCGCGACCGCGGCCACGTCCAGATAGGCATTGTGCGCGCGGTCGGAAAAGGAATTGCTGACGCCGAAGCGCGTGAAGTCCGTGGGATACAGACGGTCAAGCGCCATGTCGAACTGCTCCAGACCCCAGCCGAACACCGGCCGCTCACGAAGTGCCTCCCCTGCCACGCGCCACAGCTGGAGCCGTTGGATGATGCTCGGATCGTTCGCGGAAAAGAGCGAGGCGATCCGTCCCAAAAACGGCGCCTGCCGCACGGCGGGCACGTCGCGGACCAGATAGAGCGCGGGCACGGTCAGCACGCAGCAGACCGCGAGGACGACGCCGGCGATCCGCCACGACCGGCGGCCGGACCACAGGGCCGCCGCGATCCCCGCGACCGCAAACCCCGCGGCCGCACCCAGAAAGGCGCCGCGCGTCTCGGTCGCAAGAATCGCGAAACCGCCGAGGCCGAGCGCCACGGAGACGCCCGCCAACCGCCAGCGCGCCGGCAACCGCAGCGCCGCCGTGGCTGCGCCGGCAGTGGCAATGAGCAGGGCCTCGGCCAAAAAAATGGCGTTCCCGATGGTGGAGACGCTGCGCGATCCGCCCCCGTTGAAGGCGGACCAAAATCCGGGAACAAACCGCTCCAGGGCCGCCCATGCGGCAACGACCCCCCAGACGCCGAACCAGGACCAGGCATAGACGCGCGCCGGCGTGCCGCCGCGCGCGGCAAGCCGGTGGATGGCCGCGCCGAGCACCGCGAACGCCGCAAGCGTGACAAATCCGTTCAACCGCTCGCCGTTCCCCCAAAAACTCGTCGCGGGATGCGTGGAAAAAACAACGGCGAGCGCCGCCGCCGAAAGCGCGGCAAGCACGGCCGTGCCGACCACGCCCGGCCGCGTCGGCCGCGCCGTCCATGCCCACGCCAACAGGGGAAGCAGCAACGCGGCAAGGACGCGAACGGCGATGTCCTTGGCGGTCACGAACGGATAGCCAAGCCCCTTTGCAAACACCAGGGGCACGAACGCCGCCGCCACGGTCAGGGCGGCCAAGGCGTGCTCGCGGATCCTGCCGGCGCTCATGCGCCGGGGACGGTCAGCGCCTCTTGGAAACGGCGCGCCTCCTCCGCGAAGGCGGGATCGAGTTCGGCCGCACGCTGGGCTTCCAGCGCGGCGAGCGCCGGCTTGCCGAGCGCGGCATAGGTCGCCGCCAGGTGGACGTGCCACTGCGCGTTGTCCGGTTCGTGACGGATGAGTATCTCGTAGAGCGGAACGATGTCCGCGTAGCGCTTCTGTTCGTCGAACAACGCGATCACGTAGTCCATCTCCTGCCGTCGGGGCGCGTCTTTCCAGGCCCCGCGGCGACCGAGATCGAGGGACGTGCGCATCTCGTCCGCAGCCGCGGCCCGATCCCCCGCCGCGGACAGCGCCAACCCCAGGAACCAGTGCGGTTCCTGCAGCGTCGGATCTTCGGCGACGACCGCACGGGTCACCTCGACCGCTTTCTCCGGTTGTCCGCCGAGAAGCAGCGTCTTGGCGAGTTGGAATTTCACGGCCTGGCGGCGCGGGGAGATGGCGTCCGCTTTTTCGAGCGCGGCAAGCGACCGTTGCAGCCCCTCCGGGGACTCATACAACTCCCCTTCCAGGGCGTACAGCTGCCCGAGCATGAAAAACAGCGTGAAGTCGCCGGGGTGAAGATCCGTTTCCCGTTCCAGAGCGGCACGGACCGTGCGGACGTTATCTTTGTAAAACGCCTCGGTGCCTCCGGGACGCGCCGAGCGGTTCACGAAGTCGCGCGCCAGCTGCTTCACGACGTCGCGGCGCTGCACCGACCACGCCGCAAGGGCGAACCGCCCGTTCCGCGCCCAGGCCGCCGGCGAGTCCGCTTCAAGCGTCCGGAGCGCCGCAAAGCCGGATGGAATGGTCAGAGGACCGGCCACGAGCGCGACGACGGCAAACACCGACGCGCCCGCAAGCCCCGCGCGCGAGCGGCGCGCGGGAACGGCCGCGGACCCGGACCGCACGCCGAGCCAGGCGAGCAGGCTGAAAAAAAGCAACGAGGTGGGGAGGGTCTCGAAAAGGAACGCCCCGTGCACGAGATAGGCAGCCAGAGCGCCTGCGGCGCCGGCACCTTCCGCCGTCGTGAGCGTGCCCGCCCGCAGCCCGCGGACGATCAGCAGGATGCAGACGCCCAGCAATGCAACCCAGGCGAGGACGAGCGGCACGCCTCCGGCAACAAGCAGCTCGAGCGGATAGTTGTGCGGCTTGTCGGAAACGGTTTCCGTGAACGAGAAACGCAACAGTTCCGGCCGGTAGTGGCGGTCGAACGCCGCCTGATAATTCTCCGGCCCCCACCCCAACAGCGGTCGGGCGCGGAACGCTTCAAGCGCGATCTGCCATTGGAGAAGGCGCGTCGGATCATCGAAATAGGAACGGGCGTCGACGACGCGCACCACGGGCGCGGGAAGACCGATGCGGACGAGGACGTCCTGGGGAACGAGGAACAACGAACCCGCGAGGACGCCGACCACGGCCGCGCCAAGGAGGATATGCGCGCGGCGGCGGCCGCGCGCGCGCAGAGCAACAACCGCACCGCCTGCGAGTGCGGCAGCGGCCAGGCCGACGATGCCGCTGCGCGATCCGGTCAACACGACGCCGGCCACAGCGGCCGCCGCGAGCGCGGGGACTGCCCAGCGGATCCGTGACGGAAAAGACGAGAGGCAGAGCGGCGCCAGCGCCGCCGACATGGTCAGATACCCTGCCAGGTATGACGGGTTCCCGAACAGTCCGGAGAAACGCGCTTCTTCCTGAAAAAAGGCACGGACGGCGGGAAACAACGCCTCGGCCACGAGCATCGCCGTGGTGGCCGCTGCCGTCAGCGCCGACACCAGCCAGAAACGACGCCAGCCGGCGGCATCCAGGATCCGGGGGGCGGAAAGGCACCACACGGCAAGCGCCGCGGTCGTGACCAAGCCGGTGGCGCGGCTGACGCTCCCCCACAGCGACTGCGCGCCGTCCACGCCGAACAGCGCGGCACCGGCGCTGACGACGACAAAGACCGGAACCGCCACGAGGAGCGGCCGCGGGACGCGCGCCGCGGCCGGCCGTCCGGCGGCGACGAGTCCGAGCCCGGCGATGAGCGCCAGCAGGAACGGCATTTTTCCCGAGACCGCCGGAAAGAGCGTCACGGGCACATACCACAACGGACTCGTGGCCAGCGCCCAGGCGCCCCACTTTCCGGCTCGTACGATGCGGTCGCTCATGGACATTCCACGACGGTAACACAGGATCGCGCGTCTTGGAAACGCAGCACCCCGCCCCGTCGGATGACGGGGCGGGGCGTGTTGTGCGGCGGAACGCGTTCTTTATCAACGCGTCAGGCCGTACGCCATCCTAGGATTAGTAGGAGAGCGTGTTACCGACGATCGGGAGCGAGTCGACGATGGTGATAGACGCACCGTTCGTCGAGCCGTCCGACCAGACCACTGCGGGCTGGTTGCCGCCGTTTCCGTTGACACCGGCGTTGCCGATGCCGACGGTCAGGCGCTTGTCCGTCGCGGCGTCCTGCGTGTCGAGCGTGGCGTAGTACGTCCGCGAGCTGCCGGCAGAGATGTCGGTGTCCGTGAACGCAGCTTCCGTGTACGCGGTCGACGCGAAGCCGGTCGCGATGTGCCCCGTGTTGGCGAGCGAGTTGCCCGTCGTGACGGAGTCCTTCCACACCTGGATCTCACGGGAGGTCGTGCCTCCAGCGGTCGAGATCGTCGACCCGATGTCCAGGTTGAGGAGCTTCAGCGTGGCCGTGTAGTTCCCGACGTTCGCGCTGTTGCTGACCACGAAGATCGCAGCCGTCTGGTTGTCCGCACCGCTGGTGGTGCCGGACGGGGAAGACGAGTGCTTGGCGATCGTGATCTTGGTGCGGAACGCGTCGTGCGGGTTGCCCAACACCTGGAAGACGTCCGTGTCCGAGTTCGACGACGAGCTGTTGTAGTCCAACGAGGTCGTCGAGATCGAGAATCCGGAGTCAGCGCCGGTGGCGATGATCGAGCGGTTGGCGTTGCCGCCTGCCGCCGCCGCGCCGTCCGTGCTGAGGATCATCGTGTTCCAGACCGGATTCAGGACGAGCCGGTGGGTGGAAGACGTGACACCGCCATCCACGAAGGACGAGAAGTCCGACACCACCTTGATCACCACCGAACCGCTCCGCGGAACGGTCAGGTTGTTGATGTTGTCGAAGATCGCGACCGGGGTGACCGAGTTGCCCGTGGCATTGGAGCCGTCGAGCGAGGCGATCGTCCCGCCGTACTGCGTGCCTGAGGTGGCATCGATGAGCTTCAGGTTCTTGAGCGTACCGGTCGCGGAGACGAAGGCCGTCCCCGGGCCGCCGGCCGCAACGACGTGCGTCATGACATCGCCGATCACGAGCTTCGTGATGTTGATGTTTTCCTGCACCGTCGCGTCGAACTTGAAGCGGGCGAGTTCAATGCCCGTGCTGCCCAGAACCTGCGTCGCACGGATCGGCGTGGACGAGTCGGGGTAGACCGACAGGTTGCCGTTCGTGGAGATGTAGACGTTCTGGAGTTCCGTCGGGCCGTTGCCGTCGGAGTCGGAGACGTCCGTGCCGGTGGCGACACCGGTGGCGGACACCTTGTCGACGTCGACGACGCCGTCACCCTGGACGTCGGTCGCCGTGGCGCCGGACTTGATGTCGGCCGTCACACGGAAGACCTGCGTCGCGCCGGCCGTGACGCGGATCGCCGCGGACGGAGTGAACGTGTAGTTGGTCGTCACCGTGTCCGTGAGCGTGCCCACGGTGTTGCCGACCTGGGTCAGCGTCGAACCGACGACTTTCCAGAGCTTCAGATTCTGGAAGGTGTCGGCAAGCGTGTCGCCGCCCGTGGAGGCGTCGCCGATCACGATCTGCGTGATGTCGGCGTCTTCGCCGCCGCCCGTGACCACGAACTGGCCGATGTTGACGCCCTGGGCGCCGAGCACACCGGTCGGGTTCCCAGACGTGCGGTCCGTGAAGGACGAGTCCTCCGACGTGACCACGGCGCCGCTCTTGACCGTCACCGTGCGGCCGGTTGCCGAAGAGGTGCTGATCGAGTCGAGCGTGACCGTGCCCTGGGCGTTGGACGAACCAGCGGAGAGCGAGGCCAGGAGCGTGTCGTCGGTCCCGATCGTGGCATCCGTCAGGTCAGCCACGAAAGACAGCGTCTTTGTGGAACCGGCCGGGATGACGAACGAGTTGCCGAAGGTGTAGTCGATGTCGGTCGTGCCGCCATCGCAGGTCTGCGTCGCATCGGTCGTGCCGACCTGGGAACCATCAAGCCTGAGCTTGACGTTCTTCAGAATGCCGGCGCTGTCGTTGGAAGCGCAGAACGCGGAGAGGTTGTCGACCTTCACGTCTTCACCCGCGGCGGTGAACGTCCACTTGGCGAGCGTCACCGCAGTGGCGCCGTCCGGAACGTTCGTGGCCGGGGAGTCCGAAGCCGTGGAGATCGTCAGGCGGCCGGAGTTGATGGTCGTGGAGACCGCGACTTCCGGAGACGCGCCGTCGTTCGGCTGGACCACGGAGAAGGCGTTGGTCGTGCCCTTCACCGCGACCGTGTAGACCTGGTAGTTCTTGTCCCAGACGATGGCGTCGGTGCGCTCCTGGATGGAGAACCGGTAGGTGCGACCGGAACCGGCGATGATGTCACCGACGAGTCCGAGCTGCTTGACCTGGCCGTTCGTCACCTTGTAGCCGCCGTCCGTCATGCCGGAGAGGTCGAAGGTGACCTTGGAGCCGGTCATGGTCGGAACCGTGGAACCGAGCTGGGTCACGCCGTCCATGAGCTTGAAGTTCTGGAGGGCGTTGTCCTGCACGGAACCGATCTGGGTGAAGGTCAACTTCTTGACGATCATGTCCTGATCAGCCGCCGTCACCTTGAAGCGCCACAGTTCGTAGCTCGTCTGGCCCGGATCGACCGTGTTGTTGGCCGTCGGGGTGACGCTCAGGAACTGCGCCTGGCCGAGATCGGAGACCGTGGAGATGGTCATGGTGTTGCCGATCGCCGAGCCGGAGACCGCCGTGGAACCAGTCATCGTGATGTCGGCCGCCTCAACGCTCATCGAGAGGGTCTTCGAAGAGTTGGACGCGCCGCCATCGGAGTTGATGGCCAGGTTGCCGCGGACCATGACTTCCTTCGTGCCACCGGCCGGGACCGAGATGTTCAGCCCAGTGAAGGTGATCACGCCGGAGGAGATGGTCGTAGAGCGGCCGAGCTGCGTGTCGAGCGTGTCGCCCTCATAGAGGTAGACCTCGCCGAGGTTGGAGTCGGCCGTGATGCCGCCGCGGCGGACCTTGAGGCCGGAGATCGTCGCCGAGCCGTCAGCGGAAGCGGTGAGCTTCAGCTTGAGGAACGGGATCAGGGCCTGGGCCGTGCGGTTGCCGCTGTTGTCATCAACGATCGTCATCGGCGCCGGGTTGTTGGAGCCCGTGGCGAGCGTCAGACCGGAGCCGGTCCCGACCGGGGGCGTCGTCGTCCCGCCGAGCTGCGCAGTGTCGTTGAACTGCGAATTGCCGGTGGAGATGTCCGTGCCGTTCGTGTAGACCGACAGGTCGAGCGTGGTGGTGACCACGAACTCGGTGCGGAAGCGGTTGGCGGTCCAGCCGTCAGCCGTGATCTTCCGCTTCGAGGTGCCGTCGATGTAGTAGATGTCCGGGGACGAGGCCGTTTTCACGAGCGCGCCCGTCGGATAGGTGTTGGACGTGATGTCCGCGCCCAGCGTGTAGTTGCCGAACACGGAGTCGTCGACGTCGCGGACCCGGGTGGCCCAGCCGGAGCCCCAGAGCGCCGACGCGACGGCCTCCGAAGAGATGCCGCGAATAACGCCGCCGGGTTCCACGGCGTAGACCGTCGGAACCGTATTGATCTTCATGAGGTACGCGCCCGGGCGATGAACGATGTTCAAACCCGAGAGCGGAATCGACGCCAGGTCGGCGTCGGAGACCGTCGTGACACCGCCGAAGTCGGGGTACCACGAAATATAGACCTTCTGATCAGGGAAAGCGTGGCGCTTGCCATCGGTGCCGACGTAGTAGACGGCCTTCAGGCTTCCCTTGACGAGGGACCCGGCCGGCAACGTAATCGCCGCTTTGGCAACCAACGGGGCGGCGAACGTCGCCACACCCATGGACCAAGCGATGGTCGTTGCGACCACGCCCCACGAGAGCGCCTTCTTTCCCATCTGAACTGCCTTTTGCATAGATTGGGAGAATGCTTGCATTACATGAATATCGACACGGCGACGCCCCTCTCGAGGCTCGACTTTTCAGCCGCCGGTCATCTTTCAAGTTACCCGCCCGAGGACGGAGAGGTGCTGGTGCTTACCCCGGTGGGTTCACTTGCAGAGGAAGTCCCTTGCGGCTGCTGGCACGAAGACGTGCCGCAAGTGGTGGTCGATGTCGTCAACGGCGTAATACCGACCGTGGTCTCGCCGCCGACGATGAGGGGATCAGCCACGGTGCTGGAAGCGGCGGACAGCGCCGAGAGCGCCGCGGCACCCGTGGTGGCATCGATGATTTTTTCGGCCGCCTGCACCAATTCCTTGCCTTCAATCACCTTGGTGAGGGCCGATAGGTAGTCTTGCTGATCCAAAAGGTCCTTCGCGGCGCCCAGCGCGGTCAGCGCCTGGTTGGCGGTTTCCGAGCCCGGCATGGCCGGCGTGGAGGTGGAGGTGTTGGCCACGAGGTTGGCCTTGTTCGTAATGGTATCGATCTTCTCACCGACTTTGGCGGCGATGTCGTCGTTCGAAACGGCGCCGTTGGCATGAGCCTGGACGAGGACGGCCACGGCCTGCACGGAAATGTCGTCGACCAGCGCCTTGGCTTCCTTCACGGCCACCTGTTCCGGCACCCGCAGCTGGGTGTTGGTCTTCTCGAGCGCGGCCGAATACTCTTCGGATTTCTTGTCGACGAGGTTGGCGACTTCGGCCGCGTCGGCCGGTTCGCCCGTTTTGCTCAAATCGGAAAGGCTCTGCTGGACGGAACCCAAATCCTGCTTGATATGTTGAACGGCAGTGTTCAAACGCGCGCTGTTGTCGTTCTCCGGTTTGCCGGCGATGCGGGTGACTTCGTCCACGCGGCGGCCGACATATTCGATGCGCAGCGTGGCTTTGTCCGTGGCACTCTGGGCCACGGCAATGCGCGCCCGTTCGCTGGCGAGCTTGATCTGGTAGAGCGGATCGCCCGGGATGCTGCCCAGCGACGCCGAGACGGCGCCCACGCCGCTGCCCATCACCGCAGCCACGGCCAGCACGCCGGCCAAGACCGGACGAGCCACAAGCGTCGCCGCGTTGAAGGAAAACACGCCGCGCAGCGCGCCAAAGGTCTGGCGCGCACCGCCGCGCGCCGGCGCCTGTTCGGCGACGCGCGCCAGCAGCTGCGCGCGGGACGAGCGGACCCAGGAGGTGTCCGGCTCGCCGCCGATGCGCAACCGTTGCAGGTGCGACAGCGTGGTGATGATGTGTTTCGAGTTCATGTTCGGGAGGAGGGGGGCGCGGTGCGCAGAAGCGTCCGCAGGGTGTCGAGCGACCGGTGCAGGAGCACTCGGACGTTGCCCGGGCTCTTGCCCAGGGCCTCGGCGATTTCCGTCGTCGTCAGCTCGTCGACGTAGCGCAGGATGATGGCCTCGCGGTACTCGTCCTTGAGCAGCCGGAGCGCCTTCAGCACCTTGCCGATGTCGAGCGACTCCTCGATCTTGATGAGCCCCTTGGCGTCCGAGAGCAGCAAATGTTCAAGCTCGGGGGCGGCATCGATCGACAGCGCGTCCTGGCGCGTGCGGTAATGGTCCGCCACGAGGTTGCGCGCGATTCGATAGAGGTAGGCGCCCACATGGGTCACCGGCGCGCCTTCCTGCACCTGGTTCCAGAACCGCAGGAAGGTCTCGGAGGTGATGTCCTGGGCGTCCTCGACCAACGGGATTTTAAAATACACGAACCGGTAGATCCGATTCACGTACGCGTCGTACAGTTTCCCAAACGCCTGCGGGTCTCGTTGCAAGCGGATGCGAAACAGGAGCAGTTTGTCCTGCAGGCTGTTCGACACAACAATAGACGAGAAAACACCGACTCCGTTACACCACGGTCGACCAACGAATACCGCGGACTATACGGTTTCCGTGTGAAATTAGCAAAAGGCGGTGTGCCTTTATGCAGTTGGGATACGGTATGCGGCATCAAACGCTTGCATTATCCACATCATTTGTATACGCTTGTGTATACAAACACATGTCGACGCCTGATCGCATCATCCGCGTTTCCGTCTCCGAAGCCGCCCGCCTCTTTGGCGTGAGCATGCAGACGGTCCGCCGCGCCATAGCCGACAAGGAGGTCCTCTATGTGGTCGTGGGAAACCGCTACAAGATCAATTTCGAGAGCCTGGTCACCTGGTCCCAGCGCTCCGTCACGGTCCGCAATAAAACCGAACGCCGCGGTATCGGACAATTCGTCCAAGCCTGGCGGATCCGCAACACCCGCTACTCGCCCAACCCACAGATGTTCACCCCGCCGCCGGGTCCGGCGGCCCGCCGCGGCAACGGCGACGAAACGGGCTCCGTGAAGTAGGGGGTTGACACGATCGCTTTTTTAACCGATGCTGGCGTATCCCACGGCCGGCACGCGCCGGAGAAGGAGGATGTGTGGGGTTTCCCAGTTCTTTGATGTCGGCGGTCGGCGTTGCCGCCCCGCTGATGGCCATGGCCGCCCTGTCGGGCTGCGGACTGATCCTGGACCTCGATCCTTGGCCGCCCGCGCCGCCCGATGCGAGCGCCGGCGTGGACGGCGGTGATATCGACGCGGCCGTCGACGGCGGTCCGGACGGGATGCGCGACGCGTTCCTTCCGGACGCGCCCGCCGACGCAACGGCAGATGCCGCGCTCGATGCCGGGATGTTCGATGCGGCGTCCGACGCGGACGCTGGATCGGACGATGCGGGAACGGACGCCGACGCCGGTCCGCCCGAAGGGTGCGCGGACGACTCGATCGAGCAGCACTATCCGGTCGATCCGGGAACGGGACTGCTCGTCATGGTCGGCTGCGACGGCGCTCGCACGCAATGCGAGGCCGAAGAGCTGTGCGCACCGGGCTGGCGGCTTTGCACGTTCGCCGCGTATCGGACGCGCGGCGGGACGACGATGCCCGCCACCGCCCGCCGCTGGCTTGCGGGCTGCGTCCGCGAAATGTGCGGGGACGTGACGGGTCCGGGAACGGCGGTCTGCGCAAGCTGCGCGACCGGGACCGGCACCACGCTCGAGCTGTCGTACCAGTGCGGCAGCGGAGAACCGGCGCGATCGGAAGACGATTGCAATGTCGGCATTGCGGCCGCGCCCGACGACTGGCACCTGGTCTCCCGTTCGCTGGAATGCATCATGGCCAGCGCCGAACCGGCCTCCGACCTCGGTGGAGCCACCTGCTGCCGCTGAGCGACTGGAATCACCGTGCCGCCCGCCCGTATCAACGGTCGGGCGCTTCTTTTTGCCGGGTTGACAAAATCCGGAAAAAGCGCTATATTCCAGCGTCCGAATACCGCAGTGAAACGCGGTATTGCGGCCAAACTTCGGGTCCATTCAGGTTCCCCAACGTCAACCCCAAGGAGCAGGAATGCCCCTCCACCGTCTCGTTCTTTCCCTCGTCATCCTCACGGTCGCCACCCCCGGATGCATGCTCGACCGCAGCGGACTCGCGTACAACTGTGAGGCCCGCCTCATGGACGACGCGGCGCTGCACACGGACGGCGCCATCCCCGGATGGTGCCTGGACCGTCTCCGCGACGGCTCCACAGCCGACGCCGGGGCGCCCCCGGACGCAGGTCCGGAAGACGGCGGCGATGCGGGAGACGCGGAGCTGCCCGACGCCGGACCGTCCGACGCCGGAACGGATGCCGGCAGAGATGCCGGACCGGAAGACGGCGGACCGCCTGACAGCGGCCCTCCCGACGCCGGACCGCCGGATGCGGGACCGTCCGACGCCGGAACGGATGCCGGCAGAGATGCCGGACTCCCCCCTGTCGGCTGCGACGACGGCACGGTCGAACAACCGTACGTCGGCCGCGACGACATGGTCGGCTGCGACGGCGCGCTGACACAGTGCGAGGCCGCGGCGCTGTGCGGCGCAGGCTGGCATCTGTGCACCTTCGCCGAGTACCGGACCCGCGGCGGGGCCGTCGCTCCGGCGACGACCTACCGCTGGCTGGCGGGCTGCACGCGCGAGATGTGCGGCGGGCTGGTCGGTCCGGGAACGGCGGTCTGCGCGAGCTGCGCGCCGGGCACGGGTACGTCGATCGACGTCTCGTATGACTGCAGCGCGTCCCGCGCGCACGCCGAGGCCGCCTGCAATCAGGGGATCACGGCGGATACCGATCCGATCGGTAACCACCTTGTCTCCCCCGCGCTCGAGTGCGTCCGGGCCCGGATCTTCCCGGCAGCCATGACGCTCGGCGCAACGTGCTGCAGGTAGGCACGGCCCCGGTTCGACGCATCGACAGCGATGCGCGGACCGGGTCATTTTTTTCGACCCTTCCCCTTTTGCGCGGCGCCCGCTAGGGTGGCCGTGCGTGCCCAACGGAGGATGCATGCGAACTCTCACCTCTGCGCTCCTGCTCCTGATGGCAGCCGGCGCAGGCCCCGGCTGCTCGCTCATCACGAATCCCGACACGAGCCGCCTGTACCCGCATCCGCGGGAGGACGGCGGAGCGGCCGATGCCGGACCGCACTCTGACGCGGATGTCGACGGCTCTTTGCCGCCGACGGATGCCGACCTGCCGGACGCGGACCTTCCGCCTCCGCCCGACGCCGACGTGCCGCCCGCGGACACGGGCGTCCCCGCCGGCCCCGGCTGCCTGGATGGGACGGTGGATCAGCCCTACCCCGGCCGCAGCGACATCGTCGGCTGCGACGGCGCGGTCGACCAGTGCGCGGCTTCCGCCCTGTGCGGCGCCGGCTGGCATCTCTGCGGCTGGGACGAATTCCAGACGCGGACGGGCGCCGCCACCGCCACGACCGTCCGCTGGATCGCCGGCTGCGCACGGGAGGCATGCTCGCTCGATCCGATGCGGGTCCGCGAAGGTGTCTGCGGCGACTGCACCTCAGGAGGAGCGATGCTGCCGATGGCCGTGTCGTTCGCCTGCAGCGGTGCCTCGCCGCCGCGCGAGGAGATCAGTTGCGACGTCGGCGTCGTGGCCTTCACCGACCCGATCGGTCGCCGTATCGGCAGCACGACCGCACCGTGCCTCCGGGCCGAGGCGTTCCCGACGCGAGAGCGCTACGGCGCTACCTGCTGCAGATAGCAAAAACCCCGACTCCAACATCGCAGGATGTCGGAGCCGGGGAATCTTTTTTATTACTCCAACGCGCCGCTGACGCGCGTCCCCTTTTCTGCGGCGCGCGTATCAGCCGGGACGTCGGTGGCCAAATATCCCGTCGTCGCTTCCGTCGGTGCGCCCTCGGCATCCTGGCCCGACAGCCGCACGCTGCGCACGATCACCGCTTCCGCATCGATCTGATCGGTCGTCGGACGGAAGGCCAGCGCTGCGGCAAAGGTGAAGGCACCGTCCCCGGCGATGACGTCCGGCCGCCACACCAGCGCGTTACCGACCTGCCGCGGCACGCCGGAGACGGAGGCGCTGAACTTGCCAGCGTAGGTCACGTTGCCGCCGAGATCGACGCGTAATTCCGTGTCTTGCATGATCAAGCCGGGTTCAGCGCGCACCACCACCCAGTACTCGGTTTTTTCATCAACGCGCGGCGGCAGAGGCCCGCGGCCGAGCTGTTCCCCTTCTTCGGTATAGTAGCGAAGTTCTGCGGCCAGCGTCGGCGCGGCGGCTTGGATGCCGACACGCTCGGTCGACACGAAACCGACGCGCTCTCCGGTCCCTGCCCCATACGCGATTGCACGGACCGTCATCAGTTTCGGATCGGCCTCGGGACGCAACGGAACGCGGACGACCGTTTCATAAGAGTCGTTCGGTTCGAGCGTGAAACGTGCATCTGCCGGGACACCTTCGATACGCGAACCGCCCGGCAAGGCCGTCGGATCGACCATATCCCACGGCTCCGGAAAAACGCGCAGTGACCCCCAATCAATCCGATGGTCGCCGCTTGCGACCCCGACCACCACTTCAAGCCCGTGGTCACCCAAGCCGGGTTCGAAGCGTGAGATCCGTAACTCATTCCACGCGGTTGCCGCACTCATCCCGAGCTCTTGCAGTATCGACACAGGACGTTTCGCGTCGGAGATAGAAATCAACCAATCTTCTTCTGCCGCGAGTTCTTCCAAAACAATGGACTCCTGAGCGCCGGCGGAAAACTCGCGATCCACAAATACCCGCTGCTCATTGCCATGCGCTATGACCAGGTGGAGACTATCAATCGCGTTTGCCGAGTCGTTGGTAAACAGAACCGGGCGGACGCTGCCGGGAGCCGCGATATGCGCATCGGCGATCTCCGGCACGCCCAGTCGGAGCGCCGTCCCGGCGATGCGAATCTGGCTGCTCCCCTTTTCCTGCACAGGAGGTCGTCCGGAAGGCGTTCCTGTCAGCGTCGCCTCAAGCACGGCGTCCGTGTCATGCCCGACAAGCACATAACCGGAAACGCGCACCGTGCCGTTGCCGCCGGGGCCGACGGTGCCGAGCGGAATGACGCCGTGCGCGGTCAGCGGCTCGACTGCGGCATCCGTCGCGCGCTCCGCTTCAAGCGACGTGGTGCGGAATCCGTCCGGCAGCGAGATGGCGAGCGAGGCGTTCTCAAGCGGCAGCTTGCCGCGGTTCTCGTAATGCACCACGAAGCCGACCGTATCCGCGGCACGGACCTCCGCATCGCTGGCAGTCACGCTCAAGCGCACCGGCGCGACCGCTCCCGGCGCAAGAACGAACGAACCGAGCGTCACGGCAAGCGCCAGCACCAGGGCTGCGGCCAGCGCATCGAACAGGAACAGGGCGGCGCCGAACGACCCCGGCCGGTTGTAGCGGCGGGCGAAGTGCGCGCGCACCGGCGCCGTGATGCGTTGCGCCGGATGCGTGAAGAGATGGAGGGAGCCAGGCACGATGCGCGTCGGCCGCGTTTTTTTTGCGCCGGCCAGCGGGACGATGGTGCGCGGCGGAATGTTCGGGGAAGCCATAGACTATCGAACGGCCACGGCAGTCGAGCCCAGCTCGGCGGCCAGAGTGAGGTCGCGGGTGAACACCAAGATGTCACGCGAATTGTTGTTGTCGACGTCGGTCACGGTCACGCTGATCCCGGCGGTATTGCGCCGGTCCAGGGCGAAGAATCCTTGGCCGCGCGGCGTGCCCGTTCCCGAAAAGACGCGCACGTGCGGGCCGCCGCCGGGTCCCGCGCCGGTCACGATCTCGGCGCGCCCGTCGCCGGTCAACTCTCCCACGGCCACCGAGATGCCGCCGCGGAAACGCGGATCATAGGCAAAGAAGCCGCGGTCGCGCACCCGCCCGTCGCCGGAGAAGACGCGCACGTGCGGGCCGCCGCCGGGTCCCGCGCCGGTCACGATTTCCTCCTTCCCTTCGCCGTCCAGGTTGCCGACGGCCACGGACGCGCCGCCGGGAAAACGCGGATCATAGGCGTGGAAGGGCGGCGCCGCTTCCCGACCATCGAGCGACCAGATGCGGATGAGCGCATTGCCGGTCGTGGCCGGCGCAGTCACGATTTCTTTGGCACCGTCGCCCGTGACGTCGCCGACCGCGATGTTGATGCGCCCGCTGAGTTTGTCGCCGTAGGGCAGAAGATTCGCGCTGCGTCCGTTGGCCAAGAGGATGCGCACGCGGCGGCCGTCGGTGCCGACCACGTCGGCGGCGCCGTCGCCGTCCAGGTCCGTGCGGATGACCGTCTCCCCCGCCCCGAACCGCGCATCGGAGACGAAGAAGCCGTTGCGCAACGTCACCCCTTCGCGGTTGAACATGCGGGTGAAGGCGCCGTTCGGGAACGTGCCGCCGGTGACGTCTTCGAGCGGCTTGCGCAGGATGACGGCGTCGCGCGCTACGAGCCGCACCTCGTCCACGATGCTGCCGTCGTTCACGCGCGGATCCTGGGTGCCGCGCAGTTTCTCGAAGTCACCGCCCAGCGCCACGGTCTTGGCCGCGCCGCCGGCGTTCACGACCGCCGCGCCGCGCTCGAAGTCGCGCCGCCAGACGCCGGCTGCGAAATTGCCGGAGGCGCCGTCGACGCGCCGCGCACTGCCCACCGCCCGGCCGAGATTGGCGTCGTATTCGTCGTAGTAAAACCACTGGCCGTGATCCTGGTCGCCGTAGTCATAAGAGAAGTAGGCGTCGTTCAGGAGCGCGCTGGCCAGCCCGAAGCGCATGTTGCCGTACTCGGTGAACCGTCCGGTGTTGCCGGTGTTGCTGTTCAGGATCGGCACGGCCGGCGGAATGCCGCCGCGCGCCGTGCGTTGGATCTGCTGCTGGGTCAACGTCCAGTCGCCTTTGGGAAAATTTTCGAACAGCTGTCCCTGGACGTCGGCGTAGTACATCGGCCCGTCGTTTTGGAACACATAATAGTCGGGGTCGAGAACCTCACGGGCACGGCGGTAGATCTGCCGGAGCCCCTCCTGCCAGGCGCGGTTGGCGTCGGCCGCGGTCTCGTTGCGCCCGTCGCCGTCCAGATCCACCGGACCGTGGGCGAAGTAGGTGATGTCGTCCCAGCCGTTGTCGAAGAAGACGCCGTCCCACATGCCGGAGGACATGACCTCCTCCTTCACGAAACGCGGCAGCACGTCCTGCCAGCGCTCCCCGTTTGCTGCAGGCGAGCGATTCGTGACGTTCAGAATCCAGGTGCCGGGCCAGAAGGTCCGCCGGTTCCCGCCCGCATCCTTGAGATACCACGATTGCTGAATGCGGTTCGCGAGCTTGGCGCGCAGCGGCGCAGAATCCGAAAGCTGCGCGGCATCGGTGCGGATTTCTCCGGCCGTGATGTAGGCGAGGATGACGACGTCCGGGTTGCGGCGGCGGATCTCGCGCAGCATCTCCGGCGAGCGCTCCTGCAGTTCCATGTCGAGGATGAGCAGGTCCCAGCGCGCGAGTTCGCGCGCGTCCAGCTCGTCGATCGTCCAGTGCAGGTAGTAGTTGGCGATCTTGGGTGAAGCGTGCGCCGACAGCGCCGCGACCGCGGTGCGCGGGACGGCGGCGGCAAGCACGGCCACGAGCAGCAGCGATCCCAAAACACGCGAAGCGCCGGAACGGGCTTCGCGTGTCTGCGGGCGGCGGGGTTCAGTGGGCCTGGACGTCGCCATAGATGCGCATCAACCGCTCGTAATGCAGTTCCGGAGAGAATTGTGCCATCCTTTGGCGGGCCTTCTCCCCGGTCTGCGCGAGCATGGTCTCATCCTGCGCACACCGGCGGATGGCGTCAACCCAGCGCGGTACGTCGTCCGGCGGCAGCAGGATGCCACTGACGCCGTCCTCGATGATCTCGGGGATGCCGCCGGTGGACGACGCCAGAACGGTTTTGCCGAGCGCCATGGCTTCGAGCACGGCATACGGGAAATTTTCGAACCAGCGCGACGGCACCAGCACCATCCGCGCACCGGCAATCGCCGCGTACAACTCCTTCCCGGACAGGAAGCCGGAGAAAAAGACGTTCTTCAGGCCGTGCATCGCAACGGCATCCTTCAGCTCGCGCTCCAGCGGTCCGGCGCCGATGAAACGAAACGGCAGGTCCGGCAGCGCGGCCGCCATGTCCAACATGTTCTTCACGCCTTTTTCTTCCGAGAGACGCCCCGCGTAGACGATCTCGCCGCCGACCCGGGGGGCGATGCCGACAAACGATGTCGGATCAATGAAGTTCGGCACGTGACGGATGCGGGAAAGGTCCTTACCCCAGCGTTCCAAAAGATTGCGGAGGAAAGCGCTCGGCGTCACGGCCAGGGCGACGTCGCGTTCGTACCAACGGCCGAGGCGATGAATCGTCATCTCCACGGCAGCAAGCGCCGAGGCGGCGCGCGAGTCGGAAACGCAGCGGTGGGCCACGGCGTTCCAATATTTGTAGACGTGACAGCGTTCGCACGGCGCTTCTTCCGTATAGAGCTTGTAGTTCGGACAGATCCACTTGAAGTCGTGGACCGTCCAGACCACCGGTATCCCCTCGCGCTTCAGCACGGACAGGATCGACGGCGAGAGGTGGTGGTAGATGTTGTGGAGATGGGCGACGTCTGGCCGGAATTCGCGCAGCAATGCGCGCAGCTTGGCGGCCGCTTCGCGCGACCAGATCATGTTGGCGGCCTTCTCGATGTCGGCGCCGATCCCGTTGCGGCGGTCATACTGGCGCTCGTTCACGAAGAAACGGCTCCACGGCGTCGGCACGTTCTCCGGATGCTGCATGGCGAACGGCACCACTTCGTGCCCTTTGCTGGTCAGCAACCGTGACAGATCGAACACGTACCGCTCGGCGCCGGCGCGGACGTAGTGATACTTGTTGATTTGCAAAATCTTCATACGCGCGGCGGCGGCAGTTGCGCGAGCACCGCTTCCAGCGCCTCCACGGAGCGCTCCCAACGCCAGTGCTCCTCGGCGTAGCGGCGGACGGCGGTCCGGCGGTTGACCCGCTCGGCTTCCGGCAGGGCCAGGAAGGCGCTCATGGCGCGCGCCAAAGATGCGGTGTCGACAGCGTCGGCGACGTAGGCGGGATTGATCGGTCCGAGGATTTCCGGCGTGGCGCCGACCGGCGTCCCCACGACCGGCAAACCGGAGGCCAGCGCTTCGAGCGTCGTCAGCCCCAAACCTTCGTAGGCGATGGTCGGCAGCACGTAGAGGTCGGCGGCGCCGTAGAAGTCGGCGAGCCGTCCGACCGGAATGCTGCCGATCAGCCGCACCACATGCTCGGCCTTCTTCTGGCGAATCAGATTTTTCAGCTTGGCCTCGTCCGGCCCGCTGCCGCCGATCAAGCAGATGAGCTTGGGGTTTTTCTGGCGCGCCGCGATGCAGGCGTCGATCAGAAGCGGCAGGCCCATGCGCGGCACCAGCCGGCGGACGCTGAAGATCACATCCGCGTCCTCCGGAATGCCAAGGTGGATGCGCAGCGCCCGGCGGCTCGGCCGCGGCGCGAAGGCGACGAGGTCCACGCCGCCGGGAATCTCCTGCGCTTTACCGGCCACGTCCGGATAGGTTTCCCCAAGCAGCTGGACCGAAAATCGGGACAGCGTGAGGATGCGCTCAGAGCGGGACAGCGCCCTGTGTTCGTTGGCTTTGGTGATGGCGAGCTGGAGCGGCGCCCCGAAGATGCCGATGATCTTGCCGAGCAACGAACGGGAGATGCTGCCGAACTTCCGATCGAGCTGCAATTCCTTATAGACGGAAGCATGGAAGAGGTACACCGCAGGAAAGGCCCGGCTGTAGGCGGAACGGAAGTAGCCGGCGCCGGGAAACGGATGGTGCAGGATGACGGCGTCCGGCAGCCACTCCGTGAGCAGCGCCTCGAAGGCCTTGGGGACGGCCAACAGATCGACGAAACTCTTGCCGATGAGTTTGCGCAGCAATGGACGGCCGTAGCGGATGACGCGCACGCCGTCGATCGTTTCCTCGGCCGGCAGATCGGCCCGGTCGCGGTGGACGAGAACGACCACCTGATGCCCGCGCGCCGCCAACAACCGGGCATGTTCGGCCACGACACGCTCACTTCCCCCGAAGGTGTCGGGAAAGTACAGCTGGCTGATGATCAGGATCTTTTTGGCCTCCATAGATCGCATCCATGGTATCAAAAACCGCCGAAGTTCGCTCAGAATAAAAAAGGCGGTCGGGAGGGAGAGCGGTCGAAACCACTCCCCTCCCGACCAGTCGCGTCAGCGTCCCAGGGGCATCTGGAACGCCGCGCGTGTACGCGCGACTACGGGCAGACGACCCCGTTGTCGATCACTCCGTTGCAGTCGTCGTCGAGCCCGTTGCACACCTCGGCGGATCCGAAGGTGCTGGGGCTGCAGGGGCCGTAACCGGATCCGTCCGCGAAGCACGTCGTCGTGCCCGCGGCGCAGACGCCCGGCATGCCGGTGCTGCAGGAGAGACCGGCGCCAGCGGTGCAGGCGACACAGGTCTCGTCGACCATGCCGTTGCAGCTGTCGTCGATCGCGTTGCCGCACACCTCGGGGTTCCCGCCGGTCAGCAGCACGCACGGTCCGTACCCGCTGCCCGAGGGCAGGCAGGTGGACTCGCCGCGCGCGCAGATCCCGGTGAGGCCCGTGGCACAGTTGATGACCGTGCCGGGCGTGCAGGAGGCGACGTCGTCGGTGACGCCGTTGCAGTCGTCGTCGGTACCGTTGCTCGGGATCTCCGAGACGGGACCGGCGACCGGCAGGCAGGCCGTGAACGACCGCCCGTCGGGACGGCAGGTCATCGAGCCCATGGTGCAGAGTCCGAGCAGGCCCGTGAGGCAGCTCTCGCTCAGACCCGGGGTGCAGACGCACCCCTCGTCCGCGGTGCCGTCGCAATCCGAGTCGATCCCGTCACCGGGGCACGTCTCGGGCAGCGGGGCGACCGTCGGGGTGCACGGCGTCCAGCTGCGACCGCTGTCGCAGGTCTGGATGCCGGTGCTGCAGGCGCCGTCGAGGCCCGTCGTGCACGCGCGGCTCGCGCCGCTCGTGCAGAGGCAGCCATCGTCGGCGGTGCCGTCGCAGTCCGAGTCGAGCCCGTCGCCGCACAGGTCCGAGCTCGGACCGGTGGTCGACGTGCAGTGGCTCCAGCCGCGGCCGTCCGCGTCGCAGGTCTGCGTCCCGGCGGAGCACACGCCCGGCAGCCCCGTGGGGCAGCCGCGCGTCGTTCCACCGATGCAGGTGCAGACCTCCTCGTCCGCGTTGGCGTCACAGTCGTTGTCGACGCCGTCGCAGACTTCGGAGGTGGGTCCCGTCGCGCCGACGCAGGGGCCGTAGCCCCGGCCGTCGGAACGGCAGGTGTGGGTGCCCGCGCCGCAGGCGCCGGCGAGGCCCGTGCTGCACGCCTCGGTCAGACCGGGGGTGCAGCTGCAGACCTCTTCGTCGGCGAATCCATCGCAGTCGTCGTCGAGGCCGTTGCAGGTCTCGCCGGTCGAGGGGATGGTCGGCAGGCAGGCCGTGAAGCCGCGCCCGCCGGCGATGCAGGTCATGATGCCCGCGCTGCAGACGCCCGGGAGCCCCGTGAGGCAGCCCGCACTCACGCCAACGGCGCAGGTGCAGACCTCCTCGTCGGCCGGACCGTCACAGTCGTCGTCGACCCCGTTGCAGGTCTCGGACGACGGCGCGATTCCCGGCAGACAGGGACCCCAGGTGAGGCCCGCCGCGCAGGTTTGGAGACCCGTGCTGCAGACGCCGGACTGGCCCGTCAGGCAGGAGCGCGTGGCCCCGGCCGTGCAGGAGCAGCCCTCGTCCGCGGTGCCGTCGCAGTCGTTGTCCGCACCGTCGGCGCAGACGTCGACCGTGGGGGCCGTCGTCGGCAGGCAGGTGCCCCAGCCGCGTCCGTCGCCGGAGCACGTCTGGAGGCCCGCGGCGCAGGCGCCGGGCAGGCTCGTGATGCAGCCGCGCGTCGTGGAGGCGGTGCAGGTGCACACCTCCTCGTCGGCGAGGCCGTCGCAGTCGTTGTCGCTGCCGTCGCAGATCTCGGAGCTCGGTCCCGCCGAAGGCAGGCACGGGCTCCAGGTGCGTCCGGCGTCGCAGGTCTGCGTGCCGGTGCCGCAGACGCCGAGCCGCTCCGTGTCGCACGTCCGGGTCACCCCGGGCGTACAGGAGCAGCCCTCGTCCGCCTCACCGTCGCAGTCGTTGTCGAGGCCGTCCGCGCAGACGTCGACGCTCGGCGCGCTCGTCGGCGTGCAGGGGCCGAAGCCCCGCCCGTCGGCGTCGCAGCGCTGGGTGCCGGCCGCGCACACGCCCGGCAGCGACGTCACGCAGGCGCGCGGCGCGAGGGGGGTGCAGGTGCACACGTCCTCGTCCGCGATCCCGTCGCAGTCGTCGTCCCGGCCGTTGCAGACCTCGAGGGTGGCGACGCCCGTCGGGATGCAGGCATCCCAGCGGCCGCCGGTGCAGGCCTGGAGGCCCGCGCTGCAGACGCCGTCGAGGCCGCTCGTGCACGGACGGCTCGCGCCGCTCGTGCAGGTGCAATCCTCGTCGGCGGTGCCGTCGCAGTCGGTGTCGAGGCCGTCGCCGCAGGCGTCCGCGGAGCGGACGAAGCCGCTCAGGCAGGCGCCCCAGCCGCGTCCGTCGCTGTCGCAGGTCTGGGTGCCGGCCGCGCAGCTGCCGGGCTGACCGGTGTCGCAGGCGCGCGTCGTCCCCGCGGGGCACGCGCACACCTCCTCGTCGGCCGTCCCGTCGCAGTCGTCGTCCTGGCCGTTGCAGACCTCGGCCGAACCCGCGGCGCCGGGGAGGCAGGCCGTGAAGCCGCGTCCCCCGCTCACGCAGGTCATGGTCCCGCCGGCGCAGACGCCGGCCAGGCCCGTGAGGCAGCTCGCGGAGGCGCCGACGGTGCAGGTGCACACGCCGTCGTCGTCCGCCAGCCCATCACAGTCGTTGTCGATGCCGTCGCAGATCTCGAGGCTCGGACCCGCCGAAGGCAGGCACGGGCTCCAGATGCGTCCGGCATCGCAGGTCTGCGAGCCGCTGCTGCACGCGCCGAAGAGTCCCGTCAGACACGACTGGCTTGCGCCCGCCGTGCACGAGCACCCCTCGTCCGCGCTGCCGTCGCAGTCCGAGTCGACGCCATCGCCGCAGATGTCCACGGTGGGAGCGAGGCTCGGGATGCAGGCGTTCCAGCCGCGGCCATCACTGGCGCACGTCTCGACGCCCGCGCTGCAGAGACCGGGCAGCGACGTCACGCAGGGGCGGGTCGAGAGGCGCGTGCAGGTGCACACTTCCTCGTCGGCCGTCCCGTCGCAGTCGTTGTCGATGCCGTCGCACGTCTCCGTGCTCGACGCCACCGTCGGGGTGCAGGGACCCCACTCGAGTCCGTCGGTGCAGGCCTGGGTGCCGGCGGAGCAGGCGCCCGGGAGCGTCGTCACGCACGTCCGGCTCGCGCCGGGCGCGCAGTCGCAGCCCTCGTCCGCGGTGCCGTCGCAGTCCGAGTCGACGCCGTCGGCGCAGACGTCCGGGGAGGACGCCGTCGTCGGCAGGCAGGGGCTCCAGCCGCGGCCGTCGCCGTCGCAGGTCTGCTCGCCGGCGGCGCAGACGCCGCCGAGACCGCTCAGGCAGCCGCGGGTGGCGAAGGGCGTGCAGTCGCACACCTCCTCGTCCGCGACCCCGTCGCAGTCGTCGTCGACGCCGTTGCACGTCTCGGCGACGCTCCCGCTCGTGGGGAGGCAGTCGCCGTACATGCGGCCGTCGGCCGTGCAGGTCCGCGTTCCCGCGCTGCAGCGCCCAGGGAGGGTGCTGACGCAGGTGATCACGTCGCCGGGAGCGCAGGTGCACCCCTCGTCGGCCGTGCCGTCGCAGTCGCTATCCACGCCGTCTCCGCAGACGTCGGGGAAGGCCAGCCAGGGCCAGATGAACGGCTCGCACGGACTCCAGCCGCGGCCGTCGGCGCTGCAGAACTGGGTGCCGTCGGCGCACTCGCCGAAGAACCCGGTCACGCAGAGGCGGAAGTCGAAGGGCGTGCAGGTGCACACCTCCTCGTCGGCCGTCCCGTCGCAGTCGTTGTCGATGCCGTCGCAGGTCTCGGACGTCGGTCCGGACGTGGACAGGCAGGGACCCCAACCGCGGCCGGAGGCGTCGCAGGACTGGGTGCCCGCGGCGCACTGGCCGAACGAACCGCTCGCGCAGGCGCGGCTCGAGAGCGGCGTGCAGTCGCACACCTCCTCGTCCGCGGTGCCGTCGCAGTCGTTGTCCAGTCCGTCGCAGACCTCGGAGCCCGGACCGCTCGTCGGCAGGCACGGCGTGTAGCCGCGGCCGCCGTCGGCGCAGGTCTGGGTGCCGGTGGCGCAGACGCCGTCCTCGCCGCTGAGGCAGCTGCGGGTGGCGCCGGGCGTGCAGTCGCACACGTCGTCGTCATCCGCGATGCCGTCGCAGTCGTCGTCGACGCCGTTGCAGCGCTCGGGGCTCGGGACGTTCAGCGACAGGCAGGTGCCGTAGCTGCGTCCGTCGCTGGAGCACCGCTGCTCGCCGATGTCGCAGGCGCCGGGGATGCCGCTGTGGCAGGACCGGATGTCTCCGGGCATGCAGTCGCACACCTCCTCGTCCGCCGTTCCGTCGCAGTCGTTGTCGAGACCGTCGCAGGTCTCGGGGCTCGCGCCCAGGTCCGGGATGCAGTGGCCCCACACCGAGTCGGTGCAGGTCTGCAGGCCGCCGGCGCACTCGCCCGGGAGCGGAGAGACGCACGGTCGGCTCGCGCCGCTCGTGCACTCGCAGCCCTCGTCGGCCGTGCCGTCGCAGTCGTTGTCGACGCCGTCGTCACAGACCTCGTCGGACTCCGTCACCGTGGGCAGGCAGGGACCGAAGCCTCGGCCCGCCGCGGTGCAGGTCTGCGTGCCGGTGCGGCACGCTCCCGCGAGTCCCGTCAGGCAGCTGCGCGCCGACCCCGCCGAACACTCGCAGACGTCCTCGTCCGCGATGCCGTCGCAGTCGTTGTCGATGCCGTCGCAGGTCTCCGCGGATTCGCGCGCGCTCGGCAGGCACTCCGTGAAGGAGATGCCGTCCGGGCGGCAGCGCATCGTGCCGAGCGCGCAGGCGCCGGGCAGATCCGTGATGCAGGGCTCGGTCACGCCGGGGTCGCAGCTGCACCCCTCGTCGACCATGCCGTTGCAGTTGTTGTCCCTTCGGTCGTCGCAGATCTCGATCTCGTCGCCGCACAGGCAGTCGATGTGATCGTCGATCTGACCGTCGCAGTCGTTGTCGACCGCGTCGCAGACCTCGCCGCTGGGCAGGCCCTCGCCGACGCAGTGGCCCCACGTGCCGTCCGGCGCGCAGAGCCGCACCCCGTTGGTGCACTGACCGAGCCCGCCGTACCCGCTGCAGATCCCGGTGATGCCCGGAACGCAGTCGCCGGACGGCGGCACGCCGCCGTCAGGACTAGGAATGAAGACGTTGGTGTCTCCCTCCTGGGTCGTACATCCGCTGAAGATGCCGAGCAGCACGCCGAGCGCGATCGCCCGACAGGTGTTGCTCATTCTGCCTCCCATGTTCATGTTCCTCCGCAGTAGTCGTTTTGGCCTCCATACCGGCGATGCCCGCGCCGGCGTGAAGGACGTTGTCTCCGGATTGTCAACCTGGCGCTTTCCCGCATGGGCCAGACGTCGCCTCTGCCGCGTTCCCGACATGCGGAACGCGGTGAACATCGCTGCCTGACGCCGGCCGAGGGGGAAAGTCGAATCCTCAGCCGCCGTCTTCAGGGATGCTGCAAATCCGGGCAAATACAGAACCCGAACGAACGCGGCACCTCACCAAAATCCTGGGCTTTTGTCAACCCTTATGTAACGAGCTACTGAGATTCCCCCGCCAGGCGGGGGAATGACAAAAAAATGAACTCCGGATCAGCGACCTCCCCAGGGGGAAGTCTCCGATCCGGAGCACGGGCAGCAGGCTGCCCGGGGTGTCGGCTAGCGACCGACGACGAACGACCAGTTGCGGCCGCCGCCTTCGGTGATGCCGACGACCGCGACGGCGTCGGTGCGGTCGATGTCCCACACCGAGTCGCAGTTGCGGTCCTCGCTCACGAAGAGCGTGCCGCGCGTCTGCACGGCGCCGTGCTCGTCGAGTCCGACGCCCCAGACCTCGCTGCCATCGGCGGTCTCGCCGTAGGCGTTGAAGTCGACGCGGTCGCCGACCGGGACGCGGTCGAGGCGGCAGACGACGGTGCCGGTGTCGGACGAGCACTCGCCGTCCATGCCGACGAACCGCTCGACGATGCACGCACCGCCTGGACGACAGCCCTGGACCTGCGCATAGCGGAGGTCGAGGTCGCTGCGCCAGTAGAAGCGCACGCGGGTGGTGCCCGCGGCGCATCCGCTGACGGGCGGCGGGGCGACCGGGCCGCTGTCCGCCGCGGGACGCGGCCCGGCGTCGGCGACGGGAGCGGGGCCCCCGTCCGCCGGCCAGCAGTCCTGGTCGGCCTCGTTGAGGTAGCCGTCGCCGTCGTCGTCGACGGTGTTGTTGCAGACCTCGCGCGGCTCCGGTCCGTCGCCGGTGCTGTCGGCGTCGTAGCAGCCGGCGATGCTGGTGAGAAGAGCGAACGAGAGCGTGAGAGAGGTGCGCATGGCGCAGGCTCCTGCCCAAGAGGGGGTTGAAAGTTGGTCCCTCCGGACTACGGTTTATATCAGAAATCGCCACCCCTGTCAACCCTGGCGTTTACAGAATAAAAAAACGCCCTGCAGGAGCGTGCTCACGAAGAGCACTACTCCCGCAGGGGTTCGCCGCCTCAGAGGCAGCGCGGACTCACGACCAGCGGCCGCAGTCCTCGTCGGCCGCGTCGTTGCGACCGTCGCCGTCGTTGTCGACACCGTCGTTGCAGCGCAGCTCGCGCGTGCTGCTCGAGGTGTTGACGCAGACGTTCGGCCATCCCGACGAGTCGTAGCACGGCTCGCAGGCGCCGGGGGCGAGCGTCGTCGGAGGCGTGTAGCCCCCCGACGGGATGCTCGGCAGCGTGCAGGTGCTCCCGTTGATCTGGATCACCACGCCCCAGCCGGAGCGCAGGAAGATCGGCGAGAACGGCGTGCTGGTCTCCATGTAGGAGAACCACTGCCCGCTGCTCGTCTGCTGGATCTGAACCATGTACAGCCCGTCGCGGGAGCTGACGCTGGTCTCGATCGGCGCAGACGCGTCGTTGATCTCGCGGTACTCACGGCTGCAGGTGCCCGCCTCCATGTTGTACGAGATGTCGTACGACGAGGAGCCGGGGCTGCCGACGCTGACGCGGACCGTGTCCGTCATCGTGCAGCTCACGCCGCACGCAGTCATGTCGCCGCCGGAACAGTCGTTGTCGAGCCCGTCGGACGGGCAGACATCGGCCGCACCGGGGTGCACGCTCGCGTTCGAGTCGTTGCAGTCGCCGGTGACCGTGACGTAGTCCGTCGCGGGCGTCGTGCGGGTCACGTCGTTGCGCCCGTACCCGTCGTGGTCGGCGTCGAGGTAGTACGTCGTGGTGACGCAGCCCTCGTTGACCGAGCCGTCGCAGTCGTCGTCACCGGACGTGGTGCAGACTTCCGCGATCGGACGGACTTCGCCGGCGCACGCCCCCCAGACGTAGGAGCCGCCGCTCAGGATGCACGTCTCCGTGCCCGAGCGGCAGAGGCCGACGCCCGAGGTTCCCGCCGGACCGCCGTAACAGCTGCGAGTGGCGCCCGAGGTGCACACGCCGGTGGGCGCGCACCCCTCGTTGACGGTGCCGTCGCAGTCGTCGTCGAACGACGTGCTGCAGGACTCGCTCGCACCGGGATTGACCCCGCTACGCGCGTCGTCGCAGTCGCCGTCGCGGCTGACGTAGCCGGGCGGAGCGCTCATCGCGCTCACCGAGCCGGTCGGCGCGCCGTAGGTGTCGCCGTCCGCGTCGCGGTAGAACCGCATGCACCCGTCGTCGACCACGCCGTCGCAGTCGTCGTCGTACAGGTTGCCGCAGTCCTCCTGCGGCGGCATGCAGGCGCCCCAGCTCAGGCCGTCGTCCGCGCAGCGCTGGCTGCCGAACACGCCGCAGATGGCGGGGCAGAACTGCACCTCGCCGGGCGTGCAGCGCACGGGCACGGTGCAGTCCTCGTCGACCGCACCGTCGCAGTCGTCGTCGTGGCTGTTGCCGCAACGCTCGGCCGGAGCCGAGCACGCGGTCGGCCAGTGGCCGCCCACGCACGTCTGCGAGCCCGCGTCGCCGCTGCACGAGGTCGTGCAGCTGCGGACGGCGCCGCTCACGCACTCCGCGTCGACCGCGTGGTCGCAGCGGTCCGCCGACTCGTTGCACGAGTCGAGGGTGGTGCCGTCACCGTCGCTGCAGTCGCGGGGAACGCCCGTGAAGCAGCGGTGATCGGTGCAGTGCGCATCCACCAGGCAGAACGCCCCGGTGGCGCACTCGACGTCGCGGACGCACTCGCTCGCGGCCGGGTTGCAGTCCGGGTCGAGGGTGTCCGGGTCCGGACAGGAGCCGGGCGTCGCACAGGGCGACTCCCCGCAGTCCTCGTCCACCCCGTTGCCGCAGTTCCCCGACTCGGGGTTCTCTGCGGTTCCCGGGCTGATCGCCCGGGCGTCGTCGTTACAGTCGCCGGCGTTCGGGTCGAGCGCCTCGCCGCTGTCGCAGCAGTCCCCGTCGCTGTTGGCGTCGTGGCCTGCCGGGCAGTAGCTGTCGCCGTCCTGGTCCCGCGTCGCCGGCGCGCTCTCGCACGCCGTCGGCACGGGGCCGCCGTCGGACGTCGGCACGATGCCGGCGTCGTCCGCGGGACCCGAGCGCGGTCCCGTCTCCTCGGGGTCGTAGCACCCCGCGATGCTGATCACCGCGAGCGCCGCGGCCGCGAACGAGATGGAACGCTTCGTCATGGTCCGATCCTCCGTGCTGTAGTTCTTCGTCATTGTCGTGCCTTTCGTCGTACGGTCAGCGATTCGACATCCCGCACCTGCGGAACGCCAGGGTCGCTGCACCGTACGTGCACGCCCCGATCCGCGGACCAGTCATGATCCACGCGTCGGGACGTGCAGAGGCAGCATTCAAGGAACGCATGCGGGCACCTCGGGGAGATGCGCGCGTTGATTCATTGAAGGAAAAAATGTGTCCTGAGCGGAGAGAGGTGGTTGTCCCTCTCTCCGCTCAGGCGTCAGCGTCCGCCGAGTCCGCTAGAACTCGAGCTGGGCGCCGAACATGATGCCGGGGGCCGCGTGCGGCTCGGACTGATCCGAGTCCGCGAACCCCGCCATCCCGCGGACGAAGATCCGGGCGCGTGCGGCGCTGTCGTCGTCCCCGAGGGACACCGCCAGGTCGCCGTACCCGCCGAATCCGGTGCTGACACCGACCGTGCCGTCGCGCAGATCGGTACCGTTCGTACCGAATGCGCCCAACGTCAGGTCGAGGTCCGCGCCGTCCGTCTCGACGAGACGGAAGCTCATCCCGGTGCCGATGCTGATGTGCAGCTCGGGGCGCCGCGTCACGGTGACGCCCGCGTAGCCCCAGAGCGACCAGCCGATGCGCGGCTGGAACCACCAGGTGCCGTCCAGTGCCAGACCGACCGTAAAGGTCTCGTCGTTGTACTGGATGGCCGGTCCGACCGAGAGGTCGAACTCGCCCGGCAGCGCAGGCCGCGCCTCGCAACGATGCGTCTCCGTGTTGTAGGAAGCGTCGGTGTCGACGCACTCCTCGAGGCACACCATGCTGTCCGTACGGACAACGCGGAGCGTCTCCGTCTCGCCGGTCGGCGCGCGGGTTTCCTCGTGGGTCACCCGTCCGTACCGCCGCCCATTGGCGAGGCACTCGTCCGCGTCGTGGAGGACCGATACCTCCTCCCAGAGGTCGGCGATCTGCTCGCGCGCCCACTGGTCGATGAACTCCGGGGTCACCGGGGGCTCACCGCCCTCCACGAACTGACGGAGGGTGACGCAGCGGGGATCGCTTTCCCCGAGACGCGCGCAGAGCCGCTGCGTACGCGGCTCGTACTCGAGCCGCAACGCACCGAGGCTGTCGTCCTCGTCACAGGCGTCGCCCTCCGCGTCGGTGTCCCTGTCGGCCTGGTCCGGGTTCGGATTCAGCCTGCAGTTATCGTACGGAAGGCAATCCCCGGAGAGGTCCGGCACGCCGTCGTTGTCGGCGTCGAGCAGGGTGTTGCACCGTGCATCGACGACGGTCGGCAGCGGAACCGGATCGGGCGTGCGGTCGGGGCGGGGCGTCCGAGGACGTACCACCACCGGACGCGGACGGCAGCGCTCGGCGATGCGGAACCCCGCTGCGGGGCTGCACCACGACGCCGTCGTCGACCGGGCGTTGCGGCAGTGCCGCCCCGCCGAGCCGCTCGCACACTGGCATGCCTCCCGGGTATCCCCGGGCGCACACCAGGTGCCGTGACCGCGCTGCGTACAGATGCCCTCGCACGCGAGGTCGGGCATGTCCGCGGTGCGACCGCACTCGCCGCTGGCGATGATGCTCACCGCGGCGGCGAGCGCCTCCTGCGTCAGACGCAGGTTGGCGGCGCAGGTCACGTTCCGCTCCTCGCAGGCCGTGAGGCCGCGAGAAGCCTCGGTGATGAGCTCCCGCGCACGCCGCTCGTGCTCGGGGTCGCCGGTACCGCAGATCGCGGTCATCCCCTCGGCGCGCCGCTGAATCTCCCACGCGTTGTGACACGCGGGGATCGCGGCGCACTCGGCCGTTTCCTGCGCCTCCGCGGGAGCGGCGGCGAGGACGGCGGCCGTCAGGACGAGACCGATCAGAATCTTCTCACGCATGGTCGTTCCTCCTTGCCTACGAGACGCGATGGTCACTGCAAACGTGCAGCAACCTGGAGCGCCTCATAGGCCGCGCTCCGAACCGAAGTTCAGTTTCCTCAACTCCGATGCGGAGCGAGGAGGGCGGCCATGCATGTCTTCGTCGTATATGTAAGGAACAGAACAGGGTTCCCCGCAATGGAGGAACCCTGTCGAAAACAGGCCCCTCCGTTACGCCTGCCTGACGGCAGGCAGGGAAGCCCTGGAGTGGTTTGGTGTGAGTCCTCGTGATGAGGAGGAGGCATCCCGGGCCTCGCACCAAACCGCCTCAAGGCTCCCAAAATCAACGGCGGACTATACCACGGTCGGCGGGTTTTGTCAACCCTTTCCCTGGCATAACCGGATTGCCGGGGGGCCATTCCCAGCAATCTCGCAAAAAAGACCGTATTTTCAGCCTTTTCCGTCCGTTTTCAACGATGCGGGGACCCTAGCAAACGAAAAAACAGGGGTCAAGGCCCCTGTTTTCCCTTGTGAATGACTAGAGCGGCGGGTCCACCACCAACACTTGCGGGTTTCCCGCCAGGTATTCCCCGCCCCGACGGACCAGCACGTCGGCCACGGCCTGGGCGATCCGTCCGGCCTGCTCACGGTCGCGGTGCAGCACGCTGAGGGTCAGCAGGCCGGTCTTTTCGTCGGTCTGAGAGCGAATGGTTTTCTGCCAGCGGGCCCGCCGGTCGGCGTCCTTGTCGCCGAAATCGGCCCAGGAAATCTGCGGGTCCTGGGCCGCCACTTTGGTGAAAAAATCGCTGCTCTCGACGACCGCGGCCAGCACCCGGACGCCGTGGGCGGCTTCGGCAACGTCGCTGCGCGGGACCACCAAAAGACGCACCGTCGCCCCAGAGCGCCGCGGCAGGAGAAACAGGCCGGCTGCCGCTATGGCCAGCCCGACGAGAACAAAAAGCAGGACCGGCCGAAGCTGCGTGGGACGAAATGCCATATCAAGGCGCGAGCGTTACGGGGATGCGGAGTTCCTGCCCGTCGCGCAGCACGAGCAATTCCGGCCGGGCGCCGGCGGCGTACTCGGCCAGGATTTCCCCCAGCGGGCGGGAAGCGGTCACCGCGTCGCTGCCGACGGAGCGGACCAGATCGCCGACGCGCAGCCCCGCGTCCGTGCGGCGCACCTCGGTCACATACCAGCCGCCGCGGACGGCAAGCGCCGGATCAGGCACGGAGACGGAGGCCAGCGGCAGTCCGCGCACGCCGATGTCGGTGGCGGCCACGCTGCGCTCGGCCAGCACGCGGCCCAAAGCGATGCGCAGGACTTCGACCGGCAGCGCCTTCCCCTGCTCCCCGACCTTGCTCGGCAAGGCCATGCCGACCAATTCGCCGTTGCCGGTGAAGACGGGCGTGCCCGGCGGCGCCACGACGGCCGCGACTGCCAGACGGCGACGGAAGTCGGCGGTGGTTTCCGGGAGCGACGGCGCGCCGTCGCGCACGGCGGCGGACACGAACGGCACCGGTGCGAAGCCGCCGGCCGCCGGCGTGAACAGGCCGTCTCCGGCTTCAAGGGTGCGACTGTCGCCGAACACGGCCACGGTCAGATCGCGGCCGTCGGTTTTGAGAAAGACGAGATTGAAGGCGGCTGCATCGACGTTGCGCTGCACGGTCAGATCGCGGCCGTCGGCGGAAACAAGGGCGGCCTCGGCGCTCCACGTCGAACGTTCCACGGCCACCCAGCCGTCAGCGGTCAGAACCACGCCGGCGCCGCGCTGTTGGTCCGGCGCAAAGACCGTCCCGGCGGCGGTCGCGGTGCCGGCGCCGCCGTAGACGCGGACCATGGCGGCTGCGGACCGCGACAGCGCTTCGGCATCGACGGCATTTTGGACGCTGCGGCCGGCCCGCTGCGTGGCGGCGTCCGGCACGGTCGGCGGCAGAACGTAGGCGGCAACGACGAGCGCCGCAGCCACGCCCGCGACCGAGGCAACGAGCGCGGTGACGATAATCAACGGGAGCAAGGAGGTGCGGGACGCCATATCAGATCCAACGGGCCGTGCCGACAATGGCCACGGCGGCGAGCAGCGCCACGCCGGCGTAGCGCTGGATGACGCGCGTGTTGCAAGCCGCAAGCGCATGGGCGCGCAGCAGACCGACCACGGCGTAGTAGGTCACGGCCAGCGCCGCCCCGGCCACCAGGAACGACACGGGCAGGAGCAGGAGCGCGGCCGCGGCTTCGGCCAGCAGCAACGACCCGGCGAACACGAGGCCGGGCAGCCGATGCCCGCGCACTTTGCTCACCCAGAGCGTTTCCGCCACGAGCAGCCCGGCCACCCCGAGCACGGTCGAAGCGACCACCCATTGCGGCAGGGACAGCAGCGATACGTACCCCAAGATGGAGGCGCCGATCAGAAAAAAGGCGGCGAGGTTGGCGGCCAGCGACAGCGATTCCAACGCGTAGGGCTGATAGCGCGCGGGTTGGCGGACGAACAGGAAATGAGTGTACCCGAAGAGCGCCGTCAGAACGCTGGTGCCGACGGCGACGCCGATGCCGACCCCGCGGTTCTCGAGCAGGAACAGGAACGCGGTGGCGCCGAAGACCAGCGCCACCGGCGGCACCGCCAAAAACCAGAAGGCTCCGGAGCGCGCTTCTTTGCCGGAAATGACGATGAAGGAGACGAGGAAAACCGCGAGCCAGGCCGCGAAGAGCGGCGGCGCGCCGAGCGGCTCGCGGAGCGCGACCGTGAACAGCAGCGCGGCGGCGAGCCCCGGCACGAGCGACAAGATGTGCCGAAGCAGCGGCATGGGCTTAGGAAGAAAACGCCTCGACGGCGGCAACCAAGGCGGCGCGCGCCTCCGGAGACGGGTCTTGTTCAAAGCGGGTCAGAGCCAGGATGAGGGCCAGATGCGCTTCGCGGGCGGCAGCAGGAACGGTCAGCCCCATCAGCGCGTTTTTGGCACGTACCGCCGCGGCGGGCAGGACGGCCTCATCGCCCGCGGCGAGCGACGCGGCAAGCGCGGCAACGGCGTCCTCCGAGGCCGGTTCGTACTCGGCCAGCGGACGGGCGGCAACCGGCGCCGCACCGGTCGCGGACGCGGACGGACCGCGGCGCAGGAGGCCGATGACGACGGCCCGGCCGGTCACGGCAAGCAGGGCGAACGCCGCCAGGCCGATGAGCAGCGCCAGGATGCGCACCGCGGCGGCCGGCATCTTCATAGCTCCGGCGCTTCGCCGCGGCGCAGCGCGAGGTAATCCTTCACGAAGACGATGGCCGAGGTGGCGATGGGGATGGCCACGAGCGCGCCGATGACGCCGCCCAGCCGTGCGCCGATCATGACCGAGAAAATCGAGATGAGCGGGTTGATGCCGACGGCCTTTTGCATGACCTTGGGAACGAGCACGTGGTTCTCCAGCTGCTGGATGATGATGACGAGGACGATCACGAGGCCCGCCTTCACCGGCGAATCGGACAGCGCCATGATGAAGGCCGGCACGAGCGCCAAGAGCGGCCCGACGTACGGGATGAACTCCATCAGCCCGGCAAAGAGGCCGAGCACCAGCGCATACTTCACGTCCAACAGCGCCAACCCGCCGTACATGACGAGCCCGATGATCAGCATCAGAATGAGCTGCCCGCGCAGCCACAGGCCCATTTTCTCCTGGGCTTTGCCGAGCGCGACCGTGAGGATGGCGTAATGCTCGGCCGGGATGAGCGATTTGACCATCCGACGGATGGCCTCCTCCTCGACCACCATGTAGAAGGAAATGACGAGGACCAGGACGAAGGTGATGACGTCGACGATGGCGCCGCGGATGCCGGAGAAGGCACCGAAGGCGGCGTCGGAGATGGTGTTGCCGATGTTCGGCAGCGAGCCCTGTGTCGAGCTGAAGCCGAGGAACGTTTTGCCGAAGTCGAGCCAGCTCGGCAGCCAGTCGCGCATCAGCACGGAGACGCTCTTGAACAGTTCGCTCGATTCGGTGACGACCGGCGGAACAATCTGCGAGAGCACGGCCGAGACGATGGCGATGAGCACGATGTAGACCGCGCCGACGGCCAGCGCGCGCGGGATGCGCCGTTTCTCCGCCCAGTGCGCCAGGGGCAGGATCAACGCGGCCAACACGATCGACATGAACAGGATGAAGACCACTCCCGAGAGGTACCACAACAGGAAGACGCCGGCGCCGACGGCCAGCGCGCGGAGGTAGGTCTTGGTGGAAATGTGGACGACGATCTCTTGCTTGTGTTCCGCCATAGGACGTGGGAAGCGTACCAAAACAGCCCCAAGAACGCTATACTGGCCCGGGCGCGGAAACCGCGCCCCTACGCCTGTGCCCGACCTTCTTGCCGACAACCGCCGGGCCCGCCGCGACTACGAGTTCCTCCAGGAGTTCGAAGCGGGCATCGTCCTGACCGGTCCGGAGACCAAATCCGCGAAGACCGGGGGTTTGCGCTTGTCCGGCGCCTTCGTGATCATCCGCGGCGGCGAGGCCTGGCTGATCGGCGCGCACCTGGCCCGCTACAAACCGGCCGGCGCAAGCGTGCCGCAAGACCCGGACCGCAGCCGCAAGGTCCTGCTCCACAAGAAAGAACTGCAGGAAATCTCCGGAAAAATCGACAAGTCCGGATTGACACTCGTGCCTGTTTCTGCCTATAGTAAGGGCGGCCGCGTGAAGCTCCGCATCGCGCTGGCCCGCGGAAAACGGGAGTTTGAGAAACGGGACGCGCTTCGCAAGAAGGTCGTGGCCCGCGAAACCCGCCGCGCCCTTCTTCGCCCCAAGAAGTGAGCTCTTTCCATACGGGGATGCCCGGCTTCGATAGGATGCATTCCGATGATGCGCGCGCCGCGATCCACGGCACCCGCGTCCCAATCCGTGGAACCCTTTGAAGTGCCAACGCACTCACCAAGGTGAAGAACGCCCTGCGCGTTCCGAGCCTGGTTCCGTCGGTCGCCTAATAACGACCTGACCGTCCCCTGCTCCGCGCCTGCCGGAGCCGATCCGGACGTCATCTGCAGGCTCGCGTCTGCGCCGTGCCCCGGCGCTGCCGTCAGATCCACGGGGCTTGCGGCGAGCGTTTTTTGAACGCTTTCACCGCTCGCCGGACTTCTAAGCGTCCTACGCGCGTAGAGCATCAGCGGTTCCGTATCTTACACGTGGGTTCGACTCCCACCATCTCCACTTGTGATCGACGTCCGTCGATCCCAGATGAAGATGAACACGTGCGTAGGGGCGACCCGATGTGGTCTCCCAGTCAGGGCAGACACACTGGTCTGCCCCTACACCGATTAATTACTTCGTACACAATGCGCATTTCGCGTCACCGCCGGAAGTTCCAACAGCGCGTCGAGGAACCCAAATTCCGGGTCAACGAAAAAATCACCAATCCGGAGGTGCGCATCATCGACGAGAACGGCGTCCACGTCGGGGTGCTGCCCATCGCCGAGGCCATCGCCCAGGCGCACGAACGCGGTCTCGACCTGGTGGAGATTTCGCCCAAGGACGTGCCGCCGATCTGCAAATACCTGAACTACGGCCAGTTCAAGTACGAACAGGAAAAGAAGGACCGCATCCAAAAGGCGCACGCCAAGAAAGTCGAAGTGAAGGGCGTCCGGCTTTCCCTGCGCATCGGCAACCACGACCTGGACATCCGCAAATCCCAGGCCATGGCCTTCCTCGAGGACGGCGACAAGGTCCAGGTGGAGTTGATCTTGCGCGGCCGCGAGAAGGCCCATGCGCCGCTGGCCGAGAAGGTCATGTACGACTTCGTGGAGCGCGTGAAGCAGGACGTACCGGTGCGCATCGAACAGCCGGTCTCCAAGCAGGGCGGCCGCATGACCCTGCTTATTGCCAAAACCTGAGGCCCCGGGTAGAATCCCGCCGTTCCCCTTTTTTCGTATGTCGACCCGCAAAACCTACCAGGCCGGTGCCAAGCGCATGCGCGTCACCAAGAACAAGAAGGTCGTGCACCGCGCGGCCGGCCAGGACCACTTCAATTCCCGCGAAAGCGGCAAGGTCACCAAAGGCAAGCGGCGCCACCGCGTGCTGTCGGGTTCCTACACCCGTTCGGTAAAGACCATGTTTACCCGCGTCTGATTTTCCTATGCCTCGCGTCAAACGCGGTAAAACACATCTCAAGCGCCGCAAGAACATCCTCGCCCGCACCAAGGGGATGAAGTGGGGGCGCAAGTCGAAGCTCAAATTGGCCAAGACGGCCGCCGTCAAAGCCGGCGCCTACGCCTACCGCGACCGCCGCGTCAAAAAGCGCGAGTTCCGGGCGCTCTGGCAGATGCGCATCAACGCCGCTGCCCGCGAGCACGGCATGTCCTACTCGGCGCTCATGGGCAAGATCAAGAAGGCCAACATCGCGCTCGATCGCAAGGCCCTCTCGATGCTCGCCGCCGACCACCCCGCGGTCTTCGCGGCGGTGCTTAAAAAGGCCACGACCTAAGCAAAAAGAAAAAAGACGTCCCCTTGACCGGGGACGTCTTTTGTGGTAGTGAAGCCGCACGGACGAGCGCGCAGTGCGCCGTCACCTGTCAAAGACAGAGGAGAGACACCATGGCAGTCCCCCCGCCTCCGCCTCCGCCGCGGAGGACGACGACGCAGCAGTTCAAGGCGAAGTTCAGCAACAGGTGGTTCGTGATCGGCGTGATCGCGCTCGGCTTCATCGGAGTCCTCTGCTGCGGCGGCGGACTCATGGCCCTGCTCGGGCACATGGGCTCGCCGACGGACCCCGCGGAGATCGCCGCGGCCACGCCCGACGCCGGCGCGGCCGAGGAGACGGCCGCCGTGGACCGCGCGGTCCCGCCGCCGTCCGCCGACGAGCCCGACCCGGACGATCCCGGGGAGAGCGACGTCGGCGACGAGGTCGCAGTCGCCGCAGCGGACCGGGACGCCGGTGCAGCGGACGCCGCCATCGTGGTAGCCGCAGCCGAGGGGGAGCCGTCCGCTCCCGATGGCAACTTCGAGACGGCAGACGGCGCAGTGGCAGTCGCAGCAGGCGAAGGTCCGGCCGGCGACGCCGCCGTTGCGGTGGCCGCAGTCGAGCCCCCGCCCGCGGAGCCGCCGCCGGCACTGCCCCCTCCCCCGCTTCCCGCGGGTCCGGTGGCCGAGCCCGTGGTCGTCGCCGCGGCCGACACGACGAGCCCCTGCGGCACCCCCGAGGGGCTCACGGACGAGGGGCACGCGCGGTGCATCGAGCACCTGCTCGGTCTGGCCCGCGCGCTGACCCCCGACTGGCATCCGCCCGCGTCGCCGTAGACGCAACGGAGCAGTCGCAGACGGTCATCTTCCACTTCGGTGGAAGGCGGCCGTCTCTTTTTATTTCCAGGAGGAACGCCTTGACACCCCCACTTTTTCCCGGTATTCACAAAGCGTACCCGCCGGTTCGGAAACGATCCGCCGGGGAGTTCCATCCCGCCTCGCGGCGGGACAACAAAATGAAGGAGACATCATGAGGAAGATCGCTGCGGCCCTGGCCGCGTTGCTGGTACTGATCCTCGGCCTGGTCACGTCGACCGCGGCCGCCCAGGACGACCGGCGCGCCGAGGGCGCGTCGGTCCGAGCCTCGCTGGTGATCCGTCACGTCGTGCAGGAGGGGGAGAACCTCACCACCGACGACGGCCTCTACGGGCCGGGCGGCATCATGCAGCACTACTTCGGCAGGCATCGCCGCGGCGATATCGCCCGGCTGCGCGCCTACGACGGCAACTTCCGCGCCATCCGGGTCGCGCGCTGCGACTGGCCGGACGAGATTCCGGTCGAGGAGCGGACCGCGCTCCAGGAGTGCCCGAACGCGTACGCCACGTACACGATCCGGCGCGCCGTCGGCCGCACCATCGAGATCCCGATGCGCTGGGTTCCCTCCCGACGCCTCGCGGAGCTGCTCGGCGTGACGCCGGGCGTGGCGCGCGACATGCGGCGGATCGCCGCGTCCATGGTCCTCCCTCCGGGGAGCGGCGCGGACGATGCGGACGACGACATGAACGGCGAGGATCCGCTCGTCGACGCGTCAACGGGCGCGGTGGCCGGGACCGAACCCGAAGGGGCTCCGGATGCCGGCACCGAACGCCTGGCAGAAGACAACCGTGACGCCGGTTCGCCCCTCGCGGGTGGTACCGGTGGCACGGGCGGCACCGACGGTCACGAGCACGTCGGCGGCGGAGACGCCCCCAGCGGGAGCAACGGCTTCCTCGAGGGAGTCGCCGTGGTCGGCAGCATGTTCATGGCCTGCCTCTGCCTGTTCCTGCTCATCGCCGTGTGGCGGATGCTCTGGGAGCTGGTGCCGATGCTGGCGAAGGACCTCTGGCGCATGTGGCGCGCCTTCCGGCGGCTGCTGCGCATCCGGGCCAATCGGGCGCGGAAGCCCTACGATCCGGAGACGGATCCGCGGACGGGGAAGATCCGTCAGCAGCGCGATGCCTACCGCCAGGCCAACCACGATCTGGAGCTGGAGAAGGCCGCGGCCCTGACCCGGGCCGGTACCGCCGAAAACGAGCGGGAGACGGCGCGCCGGGAAAAGGACGCGGAGCAGCGCGACAAGAATATCGCGCAGGGCACGGTCCGCAAGATCGCCGAGGCGCTCGGCCTTTCGGTCGGGAACGGCAAGCTGCCGGTGAACATGATCGTCGATCACGTGCGGCAGGCGGCGGCCCTCCTCCAGAAGGTCGCCGAGTGGACGCAACCCGCCAATCCGTGGGAGTTCGCCCTGGCCGGTGACGCCTTCGATCTGAAGCTGCAGGAGACGTCCGACACGGAGAGGCGGGCGAGACGGGCCGTGGCCCGGGTGCGGAGCTGGGGCAAGCTGGCCCTGGACCGCAAGCGGGAGATCAATGGACTGAACGCCGGGTTCTCCGAGCACCTCGCGCAGTCGGCAGCGGGCTACCTGGCGCTGGTGGAGGAAAAGAACGGGCTGGTGCGGCGGGTCATCCAGACGGAGGACCAGCTGCGGGCGCACGACATCCAGCCGCTCGCCTGGCCGCCGGCCGCGACGGCACCTGCCGAGGAGCCGGCGCCCGGCTTGCCGGAGGCACCGCTCGAAAAGCCGCGGCGCGGTGACGAGAAGACCGAGGTGGTCTTCGGCCTCGACACCTTCGCCCGGGAAGCCGAGCGACTGGCACGGGACGCGGCGGCGTCGGAGGCGTTGGAAAACGCGCCGACGAGCGCCGGCTTCCGCATCGGGGACCTCGGCGGGGCTCCGGAGGCGGACGAACTGCCGGGCCCGGCAGCGCCGCCGGAGATCGCTCCGGACAAGACCTCGCCCGGTGTCGGACTGGCCGACGTCGAAGGCGCGCCGCAGGGCGTTCCTCCGCCCGCTCCCAAGCGGCCCACCGTCGGGTTCGAGGAGATGGGCAGGCGCGGCGACCAGACCGGCCCCATCGCGGTGCCGCCGACGGGCGCGCTGCCCGTCATCGATCCGGATGCGGACCCGGACGACGAAGACGTCGACGAAGATCTGCAGGGCAACGGCTCGGGCAACGGCTCGAGTCCCCCCTCCCATACGCAACCCGTGATGTGCGGGTGCGGAAAGGAGGTCGCGTGGTACGACTGGGTGGCGCACCTGGCGATCTGTCCGGATGCGGACAAGATCCAGGCGCCCAACCCGCCGGACGTGCCTCCCGCAACGGAGGTCCGCCCGGCGCAAGAAAAGAGGCGCAGGCGCCGACGAAAGAATTCGCCGTAGCCCCGCACCTCTCCCACGCCGCCGGTATCCGCAAGGACGCCGGCGCTCTTTTTTATGCTAGAAGTTGCCGTCGATGGACGTCGTGGCCGCCGTGATCGAGGACGGACTGAAGGCCGAGGCCGAGGTGATGTCGACGCCGAACAGGAAATTGCCGAAGAGGGTGTCGTCGACGTCGTCGATCTTGGCATTCCAGGCACTCCCATAGACGCCGGACGCCACCGACTCGCTCGTCACGGCGCGCAACACGCCGCCGCGGTCCACGGCGTAGACGGTATGCACGGTGGGGAACTTCACGAGGCGCACGCCCGGACGCGGCAGGACGTTCTTGCCGACCGGCAGCGACGCCAGGAAGGCGGCGTCGACCACCTGGACCTGCGTGAAGTCGTTGAACCAGGTGAAGTAGATGCGGGCGCTCGGGAAGGCGTGCCGCTTGCCGTCGCGGCCGTAGTAGTAGACGGCTTTGCAGGCATGGAAGCTGTCGGCGCCTGCCGGGCAGGCCAGCTTGATGAGGCGTCCCGGCGCGGCCGAGGTGGTGGGCGCGCTGAGAAGGCCTGCGCCCAGCGGGTTGTAGCCGTTGCGGATTTCCGTGCCGTCACTGAAGCCGTCGCCGTCGGTGTCGCGGGTGGTCGGGCTGGTGCCGTAGAGGGTTTCGTCGGCGTCGGCCAGGTCGTCGCCGTCGGCGTCCGGATCGGAACCGGTCGAGATCGGCACCGGGGTGGGTGCGGGCGGCGGTGCAGAGGCAGCCACCGACACGGCGATCGTGCGGCCGAGGCCGACGCCGGTGTTGCCCGCGGCGTCCGTACAACGCACCTCCGCGGCGTAGGAACCGGCCACGGAGAACGTGTAGGAGCGCGAAGCGCTGCCGCCGGACACGGCCATCGTCCCGGCGGCGCCGCCGGAGACGTAGAGCGTGCAGGAGGAAATGCCGATGTTGTCCGAGGCCGTGGCGGTGAGCGTGATGGCCGTGCCAGCAGTCGCCGCCGCCTGGACGATCTGCCCGACGCTCGGGACGGTGGTGTCCGCAGTGGCGGGCGGGGCGCTCACCGTGACCGTGGCGCTGCCGGTGCCGGCGTTCCCTGCCGCGTCGGTGCAGCGCACCTGCACGGCGAAACTCCCGGCGGCGGCTAAGGTATGGCTGCGGCTGGCCACGCCGGAAGAGACCGCCATGGCGCCCTGGGAGACGCCGCCGACGAAGAGCGTGCAGGAAGAAATGCCGACGTCATCGGCAACACTGGCCGTGATGGAGACGGCGCTGCCGCTCGTCGCCGTGGTCGGCCCGACGCCCGTGACCGTCGGCAGCGTGGTATCGGCCGCGGGCGCCACGGTCACGTTGATCGTACCGCTGACCGCGGCGCTGTTGGCCGGGCTCGCGGTGTCGGTGCAGCTGACGGAGACGCTGTGGCTGCCGACGGTCGTGAACGTCCGGGATTCGCTGTAGGTGCTGCCGCTTTGGCTCATGCTGGTGACCGTCACCACGCCGTCGATCGTGGAGGTGCACTTGTTGATGGCCACGTTGTCGGTGGCCGTGACGCTGATCGTCACCGCCACATCCTTGGTGGCCGTGGTCGGCTGCAGGTTGGAGACGACCGGCGGCGTACTGTCGGCCGCCGCGACCGTCACGGTGCGCGATGCAGAGCCGGAGTTTCCCGTCCTATCGATACAGTTGACCTGCACGGTGTGACTGCCCGCGGACGAAAACGTGACGCCGGACAGCGAGTACGTCGAACCCGAGGCGGTCATCAGGCCGGACTCCGCGCCATCGACAATCACCCCGCAGGTGTTGATCCCGGAACCGAATTCGTCATCCATGGCAAACGCGCTGACCGTCGTGGCTGTGCCGGCCGTGGCCGTGGCCGGCTGGAGGTTGGAAACCGACGGCGCCGTGTTGTCCGTGAAGATCGTGACCGCGACCGCGGCGCTGGTGCCTTCGTTGGGCGAGGCGGCCTCATCGGTGCAGCGCACCTTTACGCTGATCGAGCCGGCGGTGCCGGTGTAGGTGTAGGAGCGCGTGGCCGTGCCGGACAATCCGCCCGGATTCGACAAGGTCATCGTCCCCTGGTCCACGCTGTTGACGACGAGCGCGCACTGCGCGACCCCGGCGATGTCGTCGGTATAGTTCACGGAATACACCGTGGCCTGGTTCTTGTACGTCGAGGTCGGCACCGGCGACGACACCGCGGGCGGCGTCCCGTCGGTGATGGCGGCCGCGGAGAGCGGCGCCAGGGCCGATACGGCCATGGCGGCCAGAGCGAGGCGGGAGACGAATGTGCGCATAAGCGAAATAACGGGCCTGCGGCCCAGATCTTCACCAGTATACCCCCTCGGACGATTGACGTATCCCCAACCGCCCCGTAGGCTCGCCGGCAGGAGGTCGTTCCATGACAAAAGATCCGGGGAGATCGCTGCTGACCCGGGGCAAAATCCTCGAGCACGCGGAGGCCGGTGACATCGTCATCCGGCCGTTCAACGAGAAGAACGTCAAGACGACGAGCTACGACGTGCGGCTCGGCAAGTGGCACTTCCGCAAGTCGCGCTCCGGGGAGAAGTCGCGCGACGGGTTGATGCCGATGTTCAACCCCTTCCGCAAGGAGGAGGTCGACCGCTACTGGGGCACGGCCATCGAAGCCGAGCCGGTGACCATGTGGCGCCAGCGCGGCTACGACATGGATCCCCTGCCCGACGCGGCGCGCGTCATCGTCCTCTACCCGCTGGAGACGATCCTCGCGCACACCGTCGAGTTCATCGGCGGCCGCACCTGCGTCTCCACGGAGATGCGGGCGCGCTCCACGATGGGCCGCATCGGCGTGACCATCTGCAAGTGCGCGGGCTGGGGCGATCTCGGGTACATCAATCGGTGGACCATGGAGATCACCAACCACAACGAAGACGCCTGCGTGCCGCTCGTCGTGGGCATGCGCCTCGGGCAGATCATCTTCTACAAGGTCGATCCGCTCAAGGAAAGCTACGCCGCCGAGCACGGCAAGTACCAGACGAGCGACCAGATCGACGAGATCATGCGCTCCTGGCGACCGGAGGCCATGCTTCCCAAGCTCTACAAGGACGACGAGCTCGTCACCGGCTTCCCGGCCGATGACGTGGTGGACAAGGAGAAGGCGGCATGACGCAGAAGGACCGGCTCTGCCAGTTCGTGGATCCGGCCTCGCGACACGGCGAGGCCGACATCGCCGAGGCCATGGGCGCGCGCACCTGCCCGCAGCCGCAGGTCATGGACCCGCCCCACTCCGGGCAGAAGGACCGCATTTGCGTGGCCTGCCTGTACGACTGGGCGGAAGCCAACGAGCCGCCGAACAAGGGCGTCTGGGGTCCGGTGCGTACGCACCTGGAGATCCTGAGGCGCTGACCGCGAAAGCGGTCCTCTTTTTTTACATAAAAAAGAAGAGCGCCGAAGCGCCCTACTCGATCTCGCCGAGCTCGCGCAGCCGGGCGATACCGTCGCGCAGAATCTGCGCGTGGTCGAAGCCGATCTTCAGCGTGGCCATGTGGTCCGGGCGCGCGATCTCATCCGCGCGGAAGGCGCGCACCTCGGCGATGCGCTCTCCCGGCACCATGGCGCCGTCAACGACCCGGCACAGGAACGACAGGGCCACGTCGCCGTACTTCTCGACCCGTTCGGGGCTGTCGTAGATCCCCACGAGCGACCGCTGCATGGTGTCGCACAGCGGCGTCACGACGAGCCCGGTCTTCTGACGGACGCGATCGCACATCGCGACCTCCATGCTCTGGCCGATCCGGACGATCGTGCCGGGCGTATGCCACGCGCCGGGCTCCGTCTCCGCGTCCGGTCCGCGCTTGGCCAGCACGATCAGCCGGCCGAAGACGACGATCGGATCCACGCCGAGGTAGGCGCACTGTTGCTTCTGTCCGCTCATTCACTCCTCCCGGCGCCGAGCCTAACCGAACGGAGGAACCCTGTCAACGGAAACACGCTCCGGGGGGTGAGGCGGAGCGTGTCGTACGCGTTACTGTTCCATGCTTGCCTTGAACCGCTCGAAGTGGGGAGGCGGCGTGCCGTTGCCGTTGAAGCGATGCTTGATGAATTTCCGCAGCATCATCTTCCCGGGCTTGGGGTGATTGGCCAACCGCTCCAGTATCTTGTCGGCCTGCTCCTGGGTGATCTTGCCGCTGGCCACGCGGGCGGCGATCTCCGCCTTGGCGCGGGCCTGCATCTTGGCCTGGATCTCTTCAGGCGTGATGCCCAGCTTTTTGGCGATCTCCCCCGGCTTCAGGCCGGCGTCGATCTTCGTTTTGAGTTCATCGACCGTGATCCCGAGGTCTTCGGCGATCATGGCCTGTATCTCCGTCTTGTCGATGCGCGGACGCTGCATCACCCCGGCACCGCCATCATGGGCGTATGCGAGCGATGCGGTGGCCAGCGTGCCGGCGAGCGCGATGCCCGCCGCTGCCGCAGGAATGACCCTTTTCATGCGCATAGCGTTCTGAGGGTTACTGAGTGAACCGTCCTCTAGGTGCACCTATACCTGGAGATACACGGCTATGAGCTGAGGGGTTACAAAATATATCCTCCGCTCGTGACAGCCTAAATTGCTTCCGCTTAATCAATCTTTACCTGATTAGCGCCATAGCCCGAACCAGTGTAGGCCGGTCTTCAGTCTATAGATGACTCCTGCTCGCCAAATTCTGAAGATATGCCAAACGTACGGAAGGGGGTTGCCATTCTTTAAATCATGGAACGTATTCTCGAGTGTCCAACGGAGATCAATTTCTTTCTTTGAATGCGAAGCTCCCTTCTCATCAAAAAAATTTCCATGTATATCCTCAAAAACAAGTTCATAAGTGTACTTCGATAATACAAAAGGAGAACCTGGGGCAACAGACCTGTACTCTCTTAGGAGTTTTGCGTCAGCCGTACCCTCTGTTTCGAGGTGGAAAACGACATCGATCCGTTTTGCTTCACAGCTGTCTAGCCTAAGCGGTATCGCAACGTTTTGACCACTGTTTGGATCGATAACACTGTCGGGATTGAAGCCGAAACGCAAGGTTGCGTTTTTATACTTTGGGTGCCAAACAACCAAATATACGTTCACGATCGATGTTGGCCAGTCGCTCTTGTTTTTAATTGTTCCAGCAATAGCTATTCTGTATTTCCCGACACGGTCTCCATCTTTCACCATCGTGCCCGATCGTCCACGCATGTCAAACCTTATGCTTGGGGTTTTCCGAATGGCCTGAAGAACAGAGTAGGGTAGCAAAAAGAGACCTGAAATTGACCCGACGTTCAATAGGAGGTTCGCCCAGTCAAACCCTGGAGGAATACCCAACGTACTAGAGGTCATGATATGTCTGATAGACAAATGTAGCTGGGAAAAATCCTAGCACCAGAGACCAGTCCTAACAATTTCTTACCCTAAACAGATGAATCTAAGCCATCTGGACAGCCCCGATTCTCCCTGCTACACTGTGGCCACATTTGGGGCCGTGGTGTAGCCCGGTTAACACGTCTCCCTGTCACGGAGAAGACCGAGGGTTCGAATCCCTTCGGCCCCGCCAGAAAAAACCTCGCATAGAGCGAGGTTTTTTCTGCGTAAACAAAACACTGACGTAGTACTCCTCTTGACGAAGGTATGGGGTGACGGCAGATCAGGTTAAGATGCAGGATCTGGGGAAATCCCTTATCATTGGGAGGCTATATGAGGAAAGGAGCGAACGAACTAAAAAGCGTTGAGCTATTCACCGGGGCCGGTGGGTTGGCCATGGGACTTGAGTTGGCCGGTTTCCAACACGAGGCGCTTATCGAATGGGACCATGACTCTTGCGAGACCATCAGAGAGAACCAGCGACGGGGCTTTGCCTTGGTAAGAGACTGGAAGATATACGAAGGGGACGCCCGCGCCTTCGATTATAAGAACATCTACTCCCCTGTTCACTTGGTTGCGGGTGGGCCGCCGTGCCAGCCCTTCTCTCTGGCAGGTAAACATGGTGGGTTCAATGATTCGAGAGACATGTGGGGCGAGGCGGTTAGGGCGGTAAGAGAATTAAGACCCCAAGCCTTCATTTTTGAGAACGTCAAAGGTTTACTCAGATCGACGTTCAGCGACTACTTCAAGTATGTGCTCGCCCAATTAGCGAACCCTAGTTTAACAAAGGAACGGAAAAGCTCCTGGATCAAGCACTCCCTTCGGCTGCGGACCGAGGGCCAGCCCGAATACATTGTTCAGTACAAACTTCTGAACGCGGCTGACTATGGTGTTCCCCAAAAGCGTGAGCGCGTCTTCATTGTTGGATTCAGGGCAGACCTCGGTATCGATTGGAAGTTCCCCGAGCCGACGCATGTTGGGAAATGGGTCACGGTTCGGCAAGCGATCTCTGACCTACCCGCTGTTTCCCCAAAGAAACCTCGCAGCAATGTTTCGAACCATCTGTTCCAAGCAGGAGCGAAGTTTTATAAAGGACACACGGGAAGCAAGCTCGATCTACCAGCAAAGACCCTGAAGGCTGGAACGCACGGTGTGCCGGGCGGTGAAAACATGCTTGTGGACGATAAAGGTCATTGCAGATACTTTTCCGTTAGAGAAGCTGCTCGCCTTCAGTGTTTCCCTGATGGTTACGTATTTCCAGTATCCTGGTCTGAGAGCATGCGTCAGCTGGGCAACGCGGTTCCGGTACAACTGGGAAAAGTCGTTGGCCAAAGCGTTGCCGCCGTTCTTAAAAAGTCAGCCGCTACTGATCCACGGGTGATGAGCGAATTCTATGACGGAAGAAAAAAACTACAACCCGCTTGAAAAGAAACATATTGGTGAAAGCGTTGTTCGCGCCCTCATGGAGGAGCCGGTTCAATCCCTTGGATTAATTGAACCATTCGATGGGGTGGGTGTGTACGTAATCTACTACGTTGGCGAGTTTCCTGCCTACAAGGCAGTCGCCGCCGCGAACTCCGACAAAGAATTCAAACAGCCTATCTACGTGGGCAAAGCTGTTCCGAAGGGGGCACGTAAAGGTATTGAAACTCAGATAGATCAAGAACTCTATAAGAGACTGAGCGAACACGGCGAGTCGATCAAGCAGAGCGATAGCCTTGAGATAGCGGACTTCTTCTGCAGGTATCTTACGGTCGATGATATTTGGATTCCACTTGGTGAGAGCTTGTTGATCGAGATGTACAAACCCGTTTGGAATGTCTTGCTCGACGGGTTTGGCAACCACGACCCCGGAAGCGGCAGGTACAAACAGATGCGGTCGCGGTGGGACGTCTTGCACCCTGGACGTTCTTGGGCGAACAGGTGCAAGCCAAGGCAGGAAACTCAAAATGATCTAATCACGCTGACTCGTAAGTACTTGGCTGGTACCAACAAATGAAAGGCCAGCTCGCGAGGCTCGCAAAGAAGGGTAGAAAGAAGAGGGGCGTCGTTCGTCGTGATCTTCTTTCTCGCAAAGAGAGAAGTTTACGGATGTCCAAGATCCGCAGCAGGGACACCAACTTCGAGAAACTCGTCATCCCTGCGCTGCGAAAAGCTGGCGTGCGGTTCCGAACCCACTACCGGGGAATTATCGGCACACCAGATATTGTTAACACAAAAAAGAAAGTCGCGATCTTCCTAGACAGCGACTTTTGGCACGGTTGGCGGTATCCCGCCTGGAAGAACAACCTCTCGAAATCCTGGAGTAAGAAGATTCTGCAGAACAGACTTAGAGACCGACGTGTAACTCGTCGTCTAAGGTCCAGCGGCTGGAAGGTGATCAGGGTATGGGAGCATCAACTCGCAACCGACTACGCTGAGACTCTAAGAGATCTGAAACGAATTCTTGGAACGATAAGCTGAACCCTTCCGGCCCCGCCAGAAAAAGCGCTCGTCCTTGCGACGGGCGCTTTTTCTTTTTTTGACCCTCTTCCGGCCGGCCGGATGTCCGTATTCGTATGATGCCGTTTCGTGGCATATACTTCAGCAGTCGCTGACTAATCAATAATTGATGCTCATTATGAAACAATTTCTCCTGTACTTTGTTCTCGAATTCATCATCATTTTTGTCGTCGGGTCTGCGGGGTACCTGGTATTACAAGTCCCCTTGAATCTCCCTCAAATTCTTATCTCCTCTATTACTGCTGGCGCAGTTATCGCTTTTGCTCAGCAAAAGTTGCTGAAGCGCAATGGATAAGCCCCGCTGCCCATGGCCTGCCACAGACCCGCTCATGATCGCCTACCACGACACGGAGTGGGGCGTGCCGGTGCATGACGGTCAGAAGATCTACGAGTTCCTGGTGCTGGAAACGTTCCAGGCCGGGCTTTCTTGGCGCACCGTGCTCCACAAACGGGAAAACTTCCGGAAGGCCTTTCACGGCTTCGATGTGGCAAAGGTCGCCCGCATGGACGCCCGCGCCACGCAGAGCCTGCTCGGTGACGCCGGCATCATCCGCAACCGTCAAAAGATCGCCGCGGCGGTGAACAACGCCCAACGCTTCCTGGAAGTTCAAAAAGAGTTCGGCACGTTTTCCAAGTACATGTGGACCTGGGTCGGTGGCAAAGCCGTACGCCACGCCTTCAAAACACCCGGCGAGTGTCCGGTGACCACGGACGAGGCTGTTGTGTGGTCGAAGGATCTCAAGAAGCGCGGCTTCTCATTTCTCGGCCCGACCGTTGTCTACGCGCACATGCAAGCCGTGGGCATGGTGAATGATCACTTGGTGAGCTGCTTTCGATATGCGCGTTGACCGAACTTTTAATCCGTACGACTCCGCCAAAAAACAGCTCCGCATCAGTTGGTGCGGTTTTTATAGTTATCAACAAACACCCGCGTTGACAGCTTCGCAAAAACGAGCGTAGCCTTGAAGATGATGAGGCCACGCCCCAACCGAACAACCGGCGGACTGAGGTCTCGATAGGCTGCACTAAGCAGTCGGTGGCGCTGTCGAACCATCTAAAGAATTTCGTTCGCTTTTATGGCAAAAACAAAGACTTCGACCTACGGAAAGCAACACCAGAAGATCGTTCCCGTCCGTGGGTACAAGAGGGACGGTAAGAGGATTAAACCTCACCGCCGTTCCACCCCTAACTAATAATTGTAGTTAGGACGTTGACTGCGACCTCCTGTGTACGACAGACACACCGGGTCCAAAAAAGCCGCCTCACGCGAGGCGACTTTTTGGACACTCTACCTGTTTACACTAAGCTGACAGCCATTTGTTTCTTCTCCAGTTGTGGGATTCCAACATTTATAAGCAAGTGTGACATTCTCAACCAGCCCCCTTCTGTCCGTAGTCGATAGCGCGATATTGAATGTTACATGGCTGTTTACATTCAAAAGCTTTGACCAATCAGCGATCCTGTAATCCTTCGCTGAAGGATCGAACGGCAGTCCCGGTAGGTAGGAAATCGATTCAAGAGGCAGTAGCGCTTCCGTGTACTTATCATTGCTACTTGCAAGTATTCCTCTGCCCAGGAGGATGTGACCGCCAAACTCGTGAGGATTCACATAAACACTCTCGTATTTCTGATCAAGGGGATGTCCGCTCCGGCTAGCCCGAATGTACAAATATCCGCAAGCCACATCATCCTTTCCTCCAATCTGTACCACCAACTTCACACTTCCAACAAACTCGCCGCCTTCGCCGTGGCTAGCGAGATTGTCCGCGAGCTTGAGTGACTGTCCGCGTTTCACCAGATCCTCATATTCAGGAAAGGTCTTGTCGCAAGAGGGCGGTGCGACAACAACCCTCTCTTCCTTCACCACCTCTCTTACGACTTCTCTAATCTTCCCTTCTTCGGGCGTTGAGACAAACTTCAAAATTGAAGTTGAGACGACAACAAATAAAACACCAATTACAACGACTGCCAGTAACTGGCCCAACACTTTAAGGAATTTGTTGTCGTCTTTTCCCATAGGAAATGGTTGTATATACCACCACAATTATCAGCAGTAGGGCTGTCATCGAAATCACTAAATAATGTAAGAACGGGGGCCAACCAGCGAGATCATCGAGTAGACTTGCCTGAACTTTCAAAATTGAAACGAAACCAGAAAGGATGATGAAGAAAAAAACCATCACTACACCGAAGACGACTGCAGTCAATCCCACATTTGATGAGGGGGAAAGAACGGTCACAAGCATGCCAAACCAGCTAAGAAAGCAGGCAGCTGAGACAGCCGCCACAAGCTTTTTCTTCCCCACCCTCATCAACCTTACGTAAGTCGACGGGATGACCATCTTGAGAACTTTTCTGACCATCGTCAAGGAGTCCACTATTACTCAGTTTCACGAGTGCAACGCGATCCGATTCCCCTCCGTGTCCATGACCACCGCCATAAACCCATGCTCCGGTGAAATCTGCTTTTTCGGCATCAGCACTTTGCCGCCGGCGGGTTCGACGCGGGCGATCGTGGCATCGATGTCGGGCGCCGTGAAGTAGATGAGGACGCCGTCCTGGGATGGCTTGTAGAAGTCGGGATGCCGGACGAGCGAACCCATCGCCCCGGTTGCATCCGGTTTGGACGACGAGAACCACGCCATCTCGAGCGGCCCCAGCTGCTGACGCTGCAATTTCATACCAAGCACCGCCTCGTAGAACACAGTGGCCCGATCCATGTCCGTGACCGGAATCTCGAACCACCCGACGGGATTGAAGTCAGCCATAGAGCTGTTAGCCGCGGAACAATTCCAGCGACAACCGCTTCGGCCCCATGGCGTCGCGCTCCACCGAACCCATCACGAACAGCAGGTCGTTCCCCTTTTTGCAGAGTTTGCGCTTCACGGCTTCTTTCACCAGCTGCTTCTTGGCGCGCGTTGCGTCCTTAGTGGCCGTGAGCAAGATCGGCGTCACGCCCCAGGAGAGTGCGAGCTGCCGGGCAACGCGGGGGCTGAAGGCACCGACCGCGACCGGCACGTCCGGCCGAAAGCGGGAGAGGCGGCGGCCCATGCGGCCGGAGACGGAGACGGAGAGGATGGCACAGGCCGGCGTCATGCGGGCGAGGGCTGCCGCAGTTTTGGAAATGGCCATGCGCGCTTCCGTGGGTTCGACGCCGACAATGTCGATGCGCACGTCGTCGTAGCGGGACTTTTCCGTTTCCTCGGCGGTCTGGGCCATGATCTTCACGGCCTGCAGCGGGAACGCGCCGGTGGCGGTCTCGCCGGAGAGCATCACGGCGTCGGTGTGGTCGATCACGGCATTAGCCACGTCCGAAACTTCGGCGCGGGTCGGACGCGGATTGCGGATCATGGAGTCGAGCATCTGCGTGGCCACGATCACCGGCTTGCCTGCCGTCAAGCACTTCTCGATCATGCGCTTCTGATGGACCGGCACGTCGGCAGCCGGCGTTTCCACGCCGAGGTCGCCGCGCGCCACCATGACGGCGTCGGAGGCGGCCAGGATCTCGTCGAAGTTGTCGAGCGCCTGGGGTTTTTCGATTTTGGAAATGATCATGATCGGCGCGTCGCGCTTGATGCGCGCCTTGCGCTCTTCGCTCGCGATCAAACGGCGCAACAGTTCGACGTCTTTTGCCGAGCGGACAAAGCTGAGCGCGATGTAGTCGACGCCGGCGCGCACCCCGAAGGCCACGTCGGCCTTGTCTTTGGGCGTCAGCGCGGGGATGGACAAGGTCGCCGTCGGGAAGTTCATGCCTTTATGCGACGTCAGCACACCACCGGTGACCACATGGCAGATGATGTCGCGCCCGCTGACCTTCTGGACCATGACTTCCAGCAAGCCATCGTCGAGCAGCAAACGGTCGCCAGGCTTCACGTCCTCATGCAGCTTTTTGTAGCCGACCGGAATCTTCCCCGCCCCGACGGTTCCCCTAACCACTCTTGAGGGTTCGGCGGGGGTCTTCCCGGCCGCGCCCGTGGTGAAGGTCACGGTGCTGCCGTTCACGAGCCGCACACCTTCTTTCGGCAAATCGCCCACCCGGATCTTCGGCCCCTGGAGGTCCTGGAGAATGGCCACGGTCGTCCCGGCCTTCTTGGCGGCTTGGAGCACGCGGCGCATCAGGCGCGCATGGTCGGCATGGCTGCCATGGCTGAAGTTGAAGCGCGCCATGTTCATGCCCGCCTTGATCATCTTCTCGAGCATGACCGGCTTCTTCGAAGCCGGGCCGATGGTGCAGACGATTTTGGTGCGTTTCATAGTGTTGTCATTCTGAGCGGAGCGAAGAATCTCTCCAGGTCCTATTAGGGTTCTTGCAAGAACTGGCAGGATCCTTCACTGCCGTTCAGGATGACACCTCCTTATTCTTGCGACTTAAGCTCGCTGAGAGTCAGAGTCACGTTGCGTTCCTTGCCTTGGGATTGGACGACGAGCGTGATCTGGTCGCCCGACTTCTTGCCGCGGATGAGGGCGGCCAGCGAGCGCTCGGCCGTGACGTCGTTGCCGTCGACGGACAGGATGATGTCGTTCTCCTTGATGCCCGCCGTGTCCGCCGGACTGCCGGGAATCACGGCCAATTCCGTCTGCGTTTCGCCGCGGACCACGAGCGCGCCGTGCGTGACGCTCAGGTTGTTGGCTTTGGCGAACTCCGGCGTGATCAGCACGTAGCGCACGCCGATCCAGGGGCGGACGATGCGGCCGTGTTCGCGCACCGAGGCGACGACGTCTTTGGCGGCATTGATGGGGATGGCGAAGCCCACGCCCTGGGCCGAGCGGTTCACGGCGGCGTTGACCCCGACGACTTCTCCGGCCAGGTTCACGAGCGGCCCGCCGGAATTGCCGGGGTTGATGGCGGCGTCCGTCTGAATCGCTTCCTCGATCACTTCGCTCCCCCCGACCCCGCCGGCGACGATCCTGCGGTTGATGCCGGAGACGATGCCTTTGGTGACGGTGTTGGCGAGCTCAGAGAGCGCATTGCCGACCGCCACGACCGTCTGCCCGACCCTGAGCGCATCCGAGTCGCCGAGCGCGACCGTCGGGAAACCTTCACCCTCGATGTCCAAGAGCGCCAGGTCCAAGAGCGGATCGCGGGCCAGGACTTTGCCCTCGAACGTGCGGCCGTCGGAAAGCACCACTTCGTAGCTGTCGTCGTTGCCGTCCACCACATGCCGGTTGGTGACGATGAGCCCGTCCGCGGACACCAGGAAGCCGGAGCCGCCCCCGATGACGCGCAGCTCCCGCTCGCCGGTGTCCGGGACGTCCGTTTCCGGTTGCGGTGGGAGATCGCCGAAGAAGTCGTCGAACGGGAACGGCTGGAAGTCCGCGCCCGGCCGGGCCATGCGCCGGCTGATGACGATGGAGACGACGGCCGGATTCACTTTTTCGACGACGGCGATGGTTTCCGACTCTTCGATGACGGTGAGCTTCGGTGCCGCGACCGGCGCCGACAGTTTGCCGCCCAGACGCGCCAAAAGCGGCCCGGCCAGCAGGTCCGGACGCGAGGCCACGGCGGCCCCGGTGGCGCCGCCCATCACCCCGCCCACGAAAAAGGAGACGATGACGGCGGTGGCCACGGCGGCGCGGACAGGTCGGTCGGCGAGCATATTACGATTGCGGGAAATTCACGGAAACGTCGATCGGGATGCCTGCCTGTCCGGCAGGCAGGTTGATGTTGGAGATGTTGTCGGGAAGCTGCGCCGAAAGTTTTTTCACCTCGCGCAGGATGTACCAGCCGAAAACGATGAGCGCGATCACGACGACGATCTGGAACACGATCCGCGTGTACCAGCCGATGTTCATCCAGAACAGGTAGCTGTTGGAGGACTCGGCGGCCTTTTGCGCGGCCTGGGAGCTCTTCAGGATCTCGTCGAGTTTTTCCTCAAGCGTTTGCTGCCGGTCGACGCGCATACTAGCGTTTCTTTTTCACGGCTTTGGCCTTCGGCTTCCTGACCGGCGCCATCAGCCGCTTCAATTCGCGCTCGAAGGTTTTCACGTCTTCGAAGGAACGGTAGACCGAGGCGAACCGGATGTAGGCGATCTTGTCGAACTGCTGCAACCGGTGCATGACGATCTCGCCGATCTCCTTGCTCGTCACCTCGTCCGACTTCAGCTTCTGGACGTCGCGCTCGATCAGGTTCACGAGCTTGCGGAAGTCGTCGGCGGTGATGGGCCGCTTCTCAAGCGCGCGGCGCAGTCCCGCTTCCATCTTCTCGCGGCTGTAGGGCTGGCGGCTGCCGTCGCGCTTCACCACGGCAAGCTCCAGGATTTCCAAGGACTCCAACGTCGAAAAACGGTGGCCGCAGCGCTCGCATTCGCGGCGGCGGCGGATGCTCATGCCGTCCCCGGACATGCGGGAATCGACGACTTTGGTTTCCGCGGAATTGCAGGCCGGACAGTGCATAACAGCGAAGTCCTTTCGGTTCTTGATTCCTTGCTTGAGGGTTCGAAAGGGCCCGTACAGTGTACCAAAAACGGGGCGGTCTGGTTACCCGCCCCGTTTGCATCCTTACATCATCTTCTTGCGAATGAACGCCGGGATTTCCAAATCTTCTTCGTCCGAGGCGTCGGCACCCTTGCCGGTGAAGACGGTGCGCTCCTCGACCAGCTTCTTGGAGCTGAACTGGCGCTCTTCCTGCTGGGTCTCCGGTTCCGGTTCTCCGCCTGAGGCGGATCCGCCTCCGGCGGAGGGCTTGGGCGGCGGCGTAGGCGGCATCGGCTGGGGCTGCGGCGCCTGCTGCTGGAAACGGGCGGCTGCGGCCGTAAACATGCCGGAGGCGCGGGGTTCGACGCGCGGCGGCTCCGGGGCGATGTCTTTGGCCTTCATGAAGGTGGTCGGCGCGTAGGTGCCGCCGGCGATGCCGGCTTTGAGGCTCGGGGTGGGCGCCTTGGCCTTTTCTTCAAAACCGGTCGCGATGACCGTGATGCGCACGTCTTCTTTGAGCGAGTCGTCGATGACGGCGCCGAAAATGACTTTGGCGCCCGGATCGGCCGAGCCGGTGATGATCTTCGCGGCCTCGGAGACTTCGTGCATGCCCATGCTCGGGCCGCCGGTGATCATGAAGAGGATGCCGCGCGCACCCTCGATGGACACTTCAAGAAGCGGCGAGGCGACGGCGGCTTTGGCGGCGTCCACGGCGCGGTTCTCCCCGCTGCCGTGCCCGATGCCCATGAGCGCCGTGCCCTGGCTCGACATGATGGCTTTCACGTCGGCGAAGTCGACGTTGATGATGCCGGGAACCGTGATCAATTCGGAAATGCCCTGCACGCCCTGGCGCAGCACGTCATCGACGATCTGGAAGGCGTCCAAAAGCGACGTCTTCTTGTCGATGATCTGCAGCACCCGGTCGTTGGGGATGGTGATGATGGTGTCGACGCGCTCGGCCAGGTCCGCGTAGGCCTGCTCCGCGATCTCCCTGCGCTGCGCGCCCTCGAAGGCGAACGGCTTGGTGACGACGGCGACGGTCAACGCGCCCAGGTCGCGGGCGATCTCCGCCACGAACGGGCCGGCGCCGGAACCGGTACCGCCGCCCATGCCGCAGGTGATGAAGACCATGTCCGCGCCTTTGAGGAGCTCGCGGATTTCGTTCTGGCTTTCTTCGGCGGCCTTGCGCCCGAGTTCCGGATCCATGCCGGCGCCGAGCCCGCGCGTCACGGTTTTGCCGATGTGCAGCTTCACCGGCGCGTGGTTGTAGTGGAGCGCCTGCACGTCCGTGTTGATCGCCACAAATTCCACGCCTTTGATTTTGGAGGCGATCATGCGGTTGACCGCGCTGCCGCCGGAGCCGCCAACGCCAACCACTTTGATCTTGGCGAATGTTTCGATGTCCGGTTTCACTTCAGGCATACCGCAGCGCACGATGATTGAACACGATTTGTGTTCGATTTTCGTCTCTTTTCAGCGGAATTTCCTCCCGACGCCCATACTGTACGAGCGTCGGCAAGACAACGTCAAGCGATGGTCAAGGCAGCAGATGCCCGAACCACTTTTTCATGGATTTGGTGAGCGTGGAAACGGCCGCGACATTGCCCATCATCTTCCCGAAGCCCTTTGTTTTCCGGCTTTCCTGGAAGTGCGACCCCCAGGAGACGAGGCCGATGGCCGTGGAGAAGGCCAGGTCGTTGACGCGGTCGGTGATGGAGGTGACGCCGATCGGCAGTCCCATCTGGATCGGCAACCGGAGCTTGCGCTTGGCGACTTCGACGACGCCCGGGAGCTTGGCTCCCCCGCCGGTCAGGATGATGCCGGCCGGGAGCAGGCCGCTCCTGCCCACGCGCTTCAGTTCCTTGTCGACTTTCTCGAAAATTTCCTCGGCCCGGGCCTCGATGATCTCGGCCACGTACTTGCGGCTGACGGTTTCACTCTCCGCGGCGCCGAATTCCTTGATGTCGACGTCGTCGCGCCGCCCGACTTCCTTGGGGACAGCCGTGCCGTAGCGGATCTTAAGCGCTTCGGCGATGTCGATGGAGGTCCGCAGGCCGATGGCGATGTCCGAGGTGACGTGTTCCGAGCCGATCGGCAGCACGATGGTGTGCAGCACGTCGCCTTCTTCAAAGACGATGACGCTGGTGGTGGAGCCGCCGATGTTGACGACGGCCACGCCGAGCTCTTTCTGGCGCGGCGTGACGACGGCTTCGGCCGTGGCCAGCACGGACAGCACCAGGTCCTCGATTTCGAGGCCGGTGCGGTAGACGCACTTGGTGATGTTCTTGATCTGGCTCGTGAGCCCCTGGACGATCTCGGCGTCGACTTCGAGCCGGATGCCGCTCATGCCGACCGGATCCTTGATGCCGGTCTGGCCGTCGACCGTGAAACTCTTGGGAATGACGTGCAAAATCTCGTAATTGGCGGGGCTGGCCACGGTCCGGGCCGCTTCAATGGCGCGCTCGGCGTCTTCCTCCCGGATTTCGCCGTCCGGGCGGGACACGCCCACCACGCCCTTGGAGGTCTGGGACAGCACGTGGCTGCCGGAAATACCCACCCAGACGCGTTCAATTTCAAAACCGACCATCCGCTCGGCGCGCTCCAAACAGGCCGAAACGGAAGAAACGGCGTCCTCGATGGACGTCACGACGCCTTTGTTGATGCCTTCGGCCGGCACTTCGGCGGCACCGATGATGTGCAGCCCGGCCTTGGCGCCCTCTGCGGCGCGCTGGCCGACCGCGATCCTGACCGCGGTGGAGCCGATATCGAGTCCGGTGATGAAGTTCTCGGCCATAGGGGCTACCCGCGGAGGGCGATCTGCAGGTACGGCACGAAAATGATGAGTCCGACGGCGGCTGCGCCGAGCGCAGCCACGAGCACGGCGCCGGCCATGGCGTTCTTGACCACTTCGACCTGCGTCGAGAGGCGCGGCTTGAACAAATCGACCATGTGCTCCACGGCGCTGTTGAGCAATTCTAGCACGAGCACGAACGTCCCAACAAGCAGCACGACGACCATTTCCTGGGTCCGAATCCTGAGCCACAGACCGAGGAGCACGGCCGCGACCGCGAGCGCGATCTGGATGCGGAAACTGTGCTCCGTCCGGGCCACGAAGGCAATCCCCCGGCCGGCATAGGACAGGCTTTTCCCCAACGTCTTCAGCGAGAACATAGGCGGGAAACCAGGGATTCCTGAAGGCGGAACATGCGGCGCGCGTCCGCAGGCTTCACATGATCATGCCCGGCGCAATGCAGCAAGCCGTGCACGAGCACGTCGAACAATTCGTGTTGGAGCGTGATGTCGAGCTGTGCCGCGTCGCGCTTGGCGTAGGGCAACGAGATAACCACGTCGCCGAAAAAATGCGGCGCGCCCGGAGCAGGAAACGTCCCCTCCCCCGGGAAGGACAGCACATCCGTGGTCGCGTCCATTTTGCGCGTGCGCTTGTTCAGCGCGCGCATGGCGGCGTCGCCCACGAAGGTCACGGAGACGGCTTGCGGTGCGCGGCGCTTGAGCGCGCGCATCACCGCATCGACCGCACGGCGAACATCGCGGTCCGACAACCCTCCCCGCGCACGACGTACGATCTCCACCGCGTGCGGCATATCCGCTACGGGGTCGACGTCGCCGTCGAGGTCGGCGCGGTCGGAGCAGGCGCGGCGGGCGCGGCCACGGCGCGCAGCGAGTTCGCCATCATCTCGTAGGTGCGGCGGAAGGCGGCCTCAGAGCGGCCGCCGAGCGTGTACGCGAGCACCAGGACGCGGCCCGGCGCGATCGCCACATAGCTCGTGAAGCCGTCCGGGCTGCGCACGCCGGACAGGCCCGAGCGCGTCGTAAAGGGCTGGATTTGGGAGCGCGGAACGCCGGGCGAACGTTCCAGGTACCACTCGGTCAACGGCAGGTTGTCGACATTGTCCTCGAGCAGCACCTGCACGAACTCGCCGCTCGCGGCGATCCAAGCCACGGACTGGCTCTCGGGATCAATGACGTTGCGGCGCCAGGCCACGGGCGCGAGCAGGCTGTAGCCGGGTTCGGTGAACAGCATCACGGACGAGGTGGCCGCGATGAGTTCCGCCCGGGCGCCCGCCGCCGGATCGTACAGGTTGAAAACTTCGGCGCCGTCGAGGAAGCCGTCGTCGTCGGTGTCCGGACGGTTGGGGTTGGCGCGGTAGAGCAGCTCCTCGAGGTCGGTCAACCCGTCCACGTCGCTGTCGGCGGCCAGGCGCACCGGGCCGGTCGGCGCCGGGGCGTTGACGTTGGCGTTCTGGTTGGTGTTGGCCGGCGTGCTTGTGGTCACGGCCGGGGTGGAAGTCGTGACGGCCGGGGTTGAGGTGGCCGGCGCGTTCACGTTGGCGTTGGCATTGCGGTTGACGTTCACGTTCGCCGGACGGTTGGCGTTCACGTTGGCCGGACGGTTGATGTTGGCATTGGCAAGCGGCGCGGGCGCGGACGGGGCGCGGCCAAAGAACCACCAGCCGGCAAAGCCGAGGCCTCCCAAGACGACCAGACCGACCACGATGAACAGCCAGAGCGGCGGCCGAGCGGCTCTGGCCGGGGCCTCGATCGGACTGCGCGGCACGGCGGCCTGCGCGGCGGGACTGAGCGGCGCTTCCTTCCCCGGCACATATGCCAAAGCCGCGCCGAGGTAGCGCTCGGGCATGGTGACGATCCGCTCTTCCGGATCGACGCTCGGCAGCGGGGGGAGCTTGGGCTCAGCCATGGATCATGGAGAAACCGTCGTGGTCGACGAGCCCGGGGTGGGCGGCAGGAGACGGCCGGGACCGTTGGGGTCGTAGCCGTTCCTGACTTCGGCGCCGTCCAGGTAGGTGTCGCCGTCGGTGTCGGCGTTCAACGGATTGGTGCGATAGACGCGCACTTCATCCCAGTCGGACAGCTCGTCGCCGTCGGTGTCGGTCTTGGTGGGGTCGGTCCCGAGACTGCGCTCTTCTGCGTCGGTCAGCCCGTCGCCGTCCGAGTCGATGATGATCGGACCGTTGACGTTGGCATTGGCGTTGGCGTTGACGTTCGTGTCCGGCGCGTTGACGTTGGCGTTCTGGTTCGCGTTCAGGTTGGCGTTCACTGCCGGAACATTGGCATTCGCCGCCGGCGCGTTGACGTTGGCCGCCGGCACGTTGGTGTTTGCGACCGGCGTCGAGATGCGGCGCCAAGTCAGATACGCAGCGGTGCCGATCACGCCGACGATGACCACGCCGATGCCGACGAACAGCAGGATGCGCTGGTAGCCCATGCCCGGTTCTTCAAGCGCAGCCAGATCCTGCGGCGCGGGAGGGACGGCCGGACGCTGCACGGGCTTGAGCGGCGAGGGACCTCTCGCCGGGCTCGGCGCGGACGCGTCGGCGCGAGGCGCGGACGGCCCCGTCCCCGGCGGTGCGGCCGACGGTTCGACCTTGTCGAAGATGTCGTCCACCGGAAGATTATCTGGCGTATTCTCGAACATAGGCATTTAGGGAGTGGCCGTCTCGAGCCGGCCCGGACCGAGCGGATTGTAACCGTTCTTCACCTCTTCGCCGTCGGAAAAGCCGTCGCCGTCGGTGTCCGCGTTGAGCGGATCCGTCCCCATCTCGATCTCCTGACCGTTGGTCAGGCCGTCGCCGTCCTCGTCGCCGGAAGCCGGCGGGATGGTCAGCGGTTGCGGCTCTGCCGGCGGGGCGATGTCCGCGAAGAAGGCGTTGCAGTTCACGGCCTGCTCCCCCGAGAGTTGGGTGCAGCGGTCGGCGCTGGGATATCCGGCGTACACGTCGCCTTCGCAGGCCGCCGCGGCTTCGGCGCCGAGCGCCGCGCAGACGGCCGGGTCTCCTTGGGCGCGCCCTTGCGCGGTAACGGCGCGCTCCGTGCAGCGGGTGCGGATGCCGTCTTCCCCGATTCTATCACATTGGCTTGGATCCGCCGCGGCTTCGGCCGCCGCGCCCACGCACAAATCACGCGCCTGAGCGTCGCCGATGTCGCCGCACCGCGCCGCGTCCTTGGCGGCCACGGCTTCGGCGTATCGTTCGGCATCGCTGCACGCTTCGGCGCTTTCCCGTTCGGCGCAGCCGCGGGACACGGGCACCGGCTCCTCCCCTTCCGGAGCGGGCGTTTCGCCCTCGGGAGCCGATCCGTTTGACGGTCGGTTCGAGGCGCTCTGGCCGCCCGGCTGTTCGGACGCGGGCGCCGTGGCGCGCATCCGCCAGACGAGCAACCCGCCCACGACAAGAGCCAGGACGAGCACGCCGGCACCGATGGCGATGATCATGCGTCGCGACATAGGTCAGGGGAAGAATCCGCCGCCAAAACCGCCGCCCGGCACAGGGGAACTGCCCGACGGAATGCAGCTGTCAGCCACGCAGATGAACCCGGCGCGGCACGAGACCGAGCAGCGGATGAAGCCGCCGCCCGATGCGGACGTCCGGCAGGCAGGATAACTGGGTTCAAGCCGGGCGCAGGTGCACGAGCCGCCGGAGACCACGACGTCTTCAAGGTCTGAGCACCCGCCGCCGCCGGTGTCGGGAATCGGACACGGGCGCGCGTCGAGGCGGCAGCGTCCGTCCACGCAGGTGCGCGCCGGATCGTCGCACGTTCCTCCGCCGGAGCCGCCCGGGGGCGACCCGCCCGGCGGAACACCGACGGCACCGCCCTCTTCGTCGACGACGACGCCGTCGCCGTCCGTGGGGTCGGCGGGGGCTGCGGGGCTGCGCGACGGCACGCAGGCGAACCCTCCGGGAGGAGGAGGCGGCGGGTCGCCGTAGACGAGCGGGCAGGCGTTGAAGCGTACGGCGCTGACCCGGATCTGGACGCCCGCGCCGGCATCAATGCGCAGCGGCAGAAGCTGCGGCGTGCGGCTGCAAGTGATGCTGCCGAGGGGCACCGTGGCCGAGCGGCGGATCGTGATCGGACCCGTGCTGACGGGAGCCGTCGCGCCGACGGGGGGGCCGACGGTGATCGTCCCCGCGACGACGGCGCTCGTGACTGCCGTGCCGATGGCGCTGCCGATGTCGACCGAGGCGTCGAGCGTGGTGGCCACGAAACGGTTCGCGGACGGGGCGATCGACTCCATGGCGCGAATGCAGCCGTACCAGTCGTCGATCATCGAAAAACGACCGGCCGCGCACATCTCCTGGACGGAGCCGAATTCGCTGAGATACGTCTCGTCTTCCGCCACGCGCAGCGTGAAATTCCGGTACCGGGGGCCGACGGCTCCGACGGGCGTGCTGTGGGTACGCTCGTGGTTTTCGCAGCCTTCCGGCGCGCAGCTGGAACCGCGGGAGAAGAAATGGTCGTCGGACTGCAAACCGTCGGACACCAGGATGACGATGCGCTGTTCCGCCCCGTCGGCATCGAGGATGGCCGTGGCGCGCTCCATCGCGGCCTTGCCCGGCGAGACGTCCCTACCGCTTCCCGACGTGATCATGCGCAGCCCCTGGACGGTGGTCTTCAACTCCTCACGGCCGATGGCGTTCAGAACGACCAATTCCGGTGCGCCGGTCAACGCGGTCAGGGTCCGAACGTTCCCCTCGTACCGGCTCCCCTGGTAGAGGATCGGTCCCGACGGGTTGGCGTTCAGGCCGCCGAAGGCCAGGATGCCCATCTTCAAGTCGGTCACCGACCCGGGGAACGAATTGTAAATCTGGTCGATCACGCCGTCGGCGCCGGCAACCACGTTCTTGGCGATGTCGAAGCGGGACGGCGTGCCGCCGGTGCCGTTCGGCAGGAGGCCCATGCTGCGCGAGACGTCGAACACCAACAGGACCGAGGTCCGGCGGCCGACGGTGCCCACCGGGGTCAGGTCGGCCACAATCTGCATGTCCGTGTCGATCGTCGACGCGCCCGTCTGGCAGGCCGGAATCACCAGGTCGTGCGTCACCGCGCCGCTGTCGACGACGGCCTCGCCCAGCGTGCGGTCGGAGATGAAGCCGCCGGGGCTGTGCGGCTGGAGCCGGATTTCGAGCTGCGAGAACGTCGGCGGGCAGGCCTGGCGGCAGTCGCCGGAGCAGTGCGTGTCGCGCGTCGCTCCTTCCACGCAGGAGACGTCGTTCGGTTCGCACAGTTCGTACGGCCGTTCGACGACGCCGTTGCCGCAGTAACCGCCGGAGACCGAGATGCCGCGGCAGACGTTGGTGCAGAAGTTGCAGGAGCGGCCGTAGGCGCAGGAGGCGCGGGCCCGGGCGATCGACGAGGGGTTGGAGGCGTCGATGTTGTCGGCGCCGCTGTCGCACTCTTCGCCGGCCGGATTGACGATGCGGTCGCCGCAGACGTTGCGCACGCAGGTGTTCAGGCAGCCGTCGTTCTGGTTGCGGTTGCCGTCGTCGCACTCTTCGCCGGCCTCGCGCTGGACGACGCCGTCGCCGCAGCTCGAAACGACCGAGCAGGCGCTCCAGGCGCCGAAGCCGGTGCAGGCGGCCACGCAGGTGCGGGAGCGACGCATTTCGCGGCCGTCCGGATCCGTGCCGCAGACTTCGCTTTCGGTCTGGCCCGGTTCGCAGATTTCCCCGTAAGAGATTTCACCGTCGCCGCAGTACGGACCGAAGTTGCGGCAGTCAGGAGCGCAGCTCGCCGCCCGCGAGGCGTTGTAGCGGGTCGTGCCCAAGCAGGCGGACCCGTCGGCGCAGCCGCCGGCGCCGCCGAAGTTGCACGTCGCGCCGGAGCCTGCGCAGCGTCCGCCGAGATCACAGACTTCCCCGGCCTGGCGGTTGCCGTCGCCGCAGTGCGGGCCCAAGCCCGTGCAGAGTCCGTTGCAGCGGCCATAGGTGTTGTTCAGCGAGCCGTCGTCGCAGGCCTCGGGCGGCGAAAGAATCCCGTCGCCGCAGCGCGCCGGAGCGCAGCTGCCGTAGGTCTTGGTGCAGGTGTCGGAGCACGTCCAGCGCATGCCGCCGGCGCCGCCCGCAATCGTGCACGCCTCGACCCCGGTGTCGCCGATTTCGCACTGCTCGCCCGGTCCGATCGAGCCGTCGCCGCAGACGCCGTCCGAGGCGCTGAGGAGCCCCTCGTCGGTGGCGCGCGCCTGGCAGACGTCCTGGAGGCGGAAGACGTTCAGGATGCCGGTTTCCGGATGGCTGACCGGTTCGACCGGATCGGCCCAGTTCAGGACACGGCAGGTGCCGCCCGTACAGTCGGCATCCTGGCTGCAGAGCCGGTTGGGATCGGTCGAGCAGAAACGCAGTTCGAACTCGGCGCCGAACTCGAAGCCCCGGCCGCGCTTGCGATACTCGTAGATGCGCGATCCGGCCGGGCACTGGTAGGTCTGGGCCGAGGCATTCCAGCAGGTTTCCGCCTCGTAGCCTTCGGCCGTCGAACAGGCCGCGCCCTCCGCGCTCGCCGTGTTGAAGGTATTGAGCGGATCCTGCGGCAGCGCGCCGCCCAGCACGTTGCCCAAACCCGACTGCCAGGACGGCCAGCGGCTCGTGGACAGGCCGCGGATGTAGGAGCCGGAGGCCAGGGTCGGGTAGCTGCCGATGCAGCGGTCGCCGGCGCCGCAGTCGGCGTCGCGGATGCAGGTCGTTTCCGGCCGGTCTTCGCAGACCGAGGCCAGACCGTAGGCCGTTTCCATCTTGGCGCCAACTTCGGCCAGGTCCTGGAGGCGCAGCACGTCGCGCGTGAACTTGTCCTTGGGCGCGCGGCAGGTGCCGCCGACGGCGCCGCACTCGGCGTCCTGCTGGCAGGACAGCGGGCCGCACGTGGCGCCCGTGCCGCAATCGCCGTCCGTGACGCAGGCGCGGCCGGCGTCGTCGCTGCACACGTTGACCGAGCAGGTGCGGGCGTTGTCCCCGGCCAGGTTGGTGTTGAAACGCAGGTTCTCCATCATCTGCCGGAAAATCGTCTGCGTCGTCTCGTTGGCGCCCTCGTTGTAGGACATCAAGTAGACGTTGGTGTAGAGCTGCGGATCGCCGAACTTGTTGCCGGCGTTGATGTAGACGCTGCGGCCGTCCTGCACGGCGTCGTAGCCGTCCACCTCGACCGGCACTGGAGAACCGGTGAAGCCCTGTTTGGCGTACCAACGGGCCGGCTCGTCATGTGCGCGGTTGCGGAGGATGCGGATGCCGAAGGCATCGCCCGGCTGGCAGAGGTCGGATGCGCCGGTGCACTGCAAGGGCAGGAGCTTGTCGCCAATGATGCCCAAGAGCGCGGAGCCGGGCGCGGCCCCTGCGCCGATCGAAACCGCTGCGTCGGCGGGCGACGGCAGGTCGTCATGCCGCCCCGCCTCGCCGGCATCGCGGCAGAAATAGGTCGAGAAGTTGAAATCGTCGTCCGTGAACGGCGTCCAGGTGCCGTCGGCGGCGCGGCTCGGCCAGGGATTCTCGCAGAGCAAAACCGTGGCCAGTGCGCTGCCCGAGGCGGTTTCTCCGTAGCAGTGGCCGGCCGTGGCCGAACCGGCGGCGGCGCAGCGCCGCCCGCGGCCGCATGCCAGCTCCTGCGCGGTGATGTCCCCCGTCGGATCGCAGGCCGCGCCGAAGATGTTGGCCGTGACCGTGGCCTGCGCGGTAATGGTGGCCTGGCCGTTCTGCGGCTGGCCGATGGTGCGCAGCGTCATGGCCTCGCTCGAGGAACTCGGATACGTGAAGTGGATCGGCGCCGGATCGCCGTCGCGGTCGCCGTCGGAGGAAGCCCAATCCCAGACCCAAGAGTACGTGGCGACCGGCACGATCGGCACGACGCGGGCGCCGCGGCGCGAGACGCCCTGGGAGCGGAACACCTTGTCGCTGTCGTCGAGTGTGTCGAAGGAGGCGCCCGGCGCGTCGTCGCGCGGATCGTTTTGGGCGGTCGAGAAGAGCGACGACTGCGGGATCACGCGCACCTGGTCGAGACGGCAGATTTCCGTACCGGTGGTGAAACTCCAGGAGGCGTCGCCGGACATGGGCACGCCGTCGATCGAACGCACGCCGGTCTTTTCGGCGTCGGTCAGGTCCGGGTCACCCTTCACGAGCACGCGGAATTCGGTGCTCGGTGCCAGCGCCTCGCGCGGCGAGACCTGAAGCTCGGTCACGAGTCCGCCGCCGGCCACCGTTTTCTGCAGGTCGGCGATCAGCACCGTGCTCGAGGAGACGCAGAACCCGGCCACTCCTGCGCCGCGTCCGGCGGCGCAGGGTCCGACCGTGCGCTCCAGGAGCAACACGTTGCCGATGAAGGAACCGGCGTCCATGCGCATGTTGAACGTCGCCGCCATCAGCGTGTTGCGGCAGACGTCGGCACCCTCCGGCGTGAACGGCGGAACGAGTTGCGGACGCGGCGCACAGCAGCCGCCGTTGCCGCAGCCGATCGAGCCGGCCCGGGCGCCCGGAGCGAGCGTGGCGCAGTCGTTGTCGACCGTACAGGAGCAGACCATCTGGAAGCCGGCCGTGCCGGTCACGGTGTCGCCCGCGGCGTTGCGCGTGGCGACGGTCAGGTCGGCGGTGCCGCCGGCCGCGCCGCGCACGTAGCTGTCCGGATCCGGACGGCCGTCGGTGGGACCGCCGAATTCGCACTGTTCCCCGGTTTCCACCGGCACGTTCGTGCCGCAGTAGGCGGCCGAGGTGAAGCTGTAGCCGTAGCGCGGGTTGGAGCCCTCGAGCGTGCAGCGCTCGGAGCAGCCGTCGCCGGCGTCGGGGTTGCCGTCGTCGCAGGATTCGAAACGGGCAGGTTCGAGGATGCCGTTGCCGCAGCAACCGGCGGCAGGGCCGCCCGCGCCCGGCGTGCAGGCCGTGCGGTTGCCTTCGGCCAGGCAGCGCTCGGAGCAGCCGTCGCCGCTGCGGACGTTGCCGTCGTCGCAGACTTCGCCGGATTCGAGCCGCCCGTTGCCGCAGACCGAGAACGGCCCGGGCAGGGTGCCTTCATTGATGCAGGAGGCCGAACAGCCGTCGCCGGAAGCGGTATTGCCATCGTCGCAATCCTCCCCTTCCCCGACGTCGCCGTTGCCGCAGGTGGCGCCGCCCCCGGCGGAGCCTTCGTGCGTGCAACGCTCGGTGCAGCCGTCGCCGTTCAGGACGTTGCCATCATCGCAATCCTCGCCGGCGGTACGCGTGCCGTTGCCGCAGGCCGGCGCCGAGGTTCCTTCGTTCAGACAGACGGCCGAGCAACTGTCGCCACCTGTCGTCCCGCCATCATCGCAATCCTCGCCGCGCTCGGTGCGCCCGTTGCCGCAGACTGAGACGGAGCCGACGGAGCCGGTGAGCAAACAGGCGTTGGAGCAGGATTCGCCGCCGGCCAGCGGGAGCAGATCCTTGCCCTCCGTGCCGCTGCCCGGCGTGCTGCGGAAATCGACCGTGCCGACGGCGCCGCCGACCGCGGCCGAGACCGCGGCGTTGGCCGAGGTCCAATCCCACGAGTACCGTCCGCCGTCGAGCGGTTGGCCGCCGGCGTCGCAGTCGTCCGGCAAGCCGCGGGGGATGACGATGTAGTGGGCGACGTCGCCGATGATCTGGACCGAAGCGTTCGGCGGCGAGACGCTGACGCTGGCCACGTCGCACAACGCGCTGTCGTCCTTGGTACGGAAGGTCCAGGAATAATCGTCGCCGTAGTTGCCGTCGGCCAGCGGCGCGCCGGAGCGCGAGCGCACGCCGTCGTCGCCGCCGGAGACGATGACGCGGTACCAGCTGCTGCGGGCGAGCTGCGCGGCGCCGGACGGACGGATCTGGAAACCCGTGGTGCGCCCGTCGGCGTCGACCGTGCCCTCCACGGAGAAGTCCGGCACGCCGCCCGCCTCGAGGAAGGCGCGGCACGATTCGTTGACGCAGGTGAACAGCCGGACCGTGCGGGCGTTGATCGTGGCCGGGTCCATGGCCACGTTGAAGGACGCCGCGACGCGGGCGTTGACGCAGGCTGCGGAACACATCGGCGTGTGTTCGCCCACGCGCGGATCAAGGTAGTTGATGTCGAGCACGCCGACGTCCGACTTGCCGGCCGCCGGGATTTCCGCGCGGACGTGGACCGGATTGTCGGTTTCGGTTTCGTTGAGTGCGGTCGCCACGTAGCGGCAGGAATTCGGTTCCACGGGATCAGCCGCGTCGTCGGCCAGCGTGGCGCGCGTCGAGGCGTCGCTGCCATCGGCAAGTGCGTGGCTCCAGCGCCAGTCGTAGGCCGTGCACATCAGCAGGTTGCAGTTCGCCGCCGTCGGATCGGCGCGATAGTCGACGGCTTCGCCTTCGCCCGTGGCCGTGAAGACGGCCGGCGAGACTTCGACGTGATCGACGCCGCAGGCCTCGTCGTTCGGCCGGATGCGGTAGGGCCAGACGTAGTCGCCGCCAGGCGCGTCGTCGCGGTCGCCGTCGAGCGCGATGCCCTCGACGCTGCGGATGCCGACATCCCCCGCCGCGAGCGTGACCCGGTACCAGGTGCTCGAGGCGAAGGCCGCTTCCGGCGTGAACGTCATGCGGCTCGTGTAACGCGCGGTGGCGCCGACGACGACGGATTCGCGCAGCACTTCGACGCGGCCGCGCAGCGGCGTGCCGGTGCAGGCGCCGCTGTCGAAGCCGTCGCCCTGGCCGCAGGCCTCGACCGCGACGTTCGTCGGGAAACTGGCCGGGTCCATTTCGGCCGTGAAGCGCGCCGAGATGATGGCATTGGCGCAGGCATCGCGGGAACCCCGGTAGGGCGACGGACTCTGCGTGTCGGTTTCACAGGTGGCTTGTTCCACGACGCGCGGCAGCACGGGGACGTCACCGGTCGAGAAGCGCCACACGAAAGCGCCGGTCGGCGTGCGCACCGTGCAGTCGGCGCGGCAGGAACCGTCCGCGCAGCAGGACGTGCCGGCGGTGCAGGAGGCGTCGTCGCGGCACTGGCCGACCGTAAACGGTAGGGAGTTGGAAATGACGCCGCCGAGCGCTTCGACCGAGACCGGACCGGTCGCGGCCGCAAACGGCACGCGGGCGTTCTGGATTTCGGTGTCGGCCCAGGGGCCGTCCACGGTGGAGGCCTGGCCGTCGAAGAAGGTCACCTCGCCCGAGGTGGAGCCGAAGCGTTCGCCCAGAAGTCGCACGCGGGTGTCGGCCGGACCGTTATCCGGATCGATGGCGCAGAGTCCCGGATGCGGCACGCCGTCGGTCACCGTAAAATTCACGGTGTTGGATTGCGCGCCGTCGGCGCGTTCCAGGCGGATGTTGTGGGCGGCCAGGGAAATGGGGGTGCGGCCGCCGGCGTCGCCGCGGTAAAACGCCGGCACTTTGACGGTCACGGCGGCGTCGGTCCAATAGCGTTCGGCGCAGATGGCCGGGAAATCGACGGCACCGTCGGCGGTGGTGCCGTCCGGCAGCTGGAAGAGCACGCGGCCGACGCGCGCGCCGAAGTTGCTGCCGCGCAGGGTCACGTATTCCGACACCGGACCGGAGCTCGGCTCAATGGCCGTGACGTTCGGCAGCGTCCCCGCCTCCGGCGACAGGGCGCGGAAACTCTTGCGGTTGGATTCGTTCGTGCCCACGCGCACCCGGACCGTCCCGTCCGTTTCCACGGTCACGGCGAGCGACGGCACGCGGCCGCGGATCTCCGTCGGGGACCAATCGGCGTCGCTGGTGCCGGCAGCCGAATCCCGCCCGCCGACCGCGAACAGCACGCTGCCATCCGTGCCCGGATCTTCGCCGAAACCGGCACCCGTCAACGTGAAGCCGTCGCCCGTCCGCCCGCTCGACGGCTCGATGCGGCAGATGCCGGGGCGCGTCGTAGCGTTGACGGTGAAGACGCCGAGCAGGTTGGGACCGCGGGCGTCGTCGGTGTCGTCCTGCTCCCCGCCCGCCGCGGAGACGCGGATCGGGCCGGTCACGGCGCCGGCGGGAACCGTCACGGTGATTTCGCGGTCCGTCCGGGCGCCGCCGTCGCACAGCGCCGCGGTCACGTCGTCGTCCGCGCCGGGACCGCCCAGGAACGTCACCTGGCCGGAGCCGCCGAAGGCGCGGCCGGCGACGGACACCAGCGTGCCCGGGCCGCCGTCCGTGGGCGAGACGCTTTCAATCATCGGCACGTCCACGCAGGTACCGCTGCGGCACACCCCGCCCGCGCAGTCTGCCGGGCCGCCGCAGGACCCGCCGCCGCAAGCGCCGCACGAACCGCCGCAGTCGACGCCGGTTTCGTCGCCGTCCTGGACGCCGCTGCCGCAATGCCGCGGCCGCACGGCCACGGAGACGCCGGATACCGAGACCGAGTTGTCGTCCAAATCAAAGGCCGTGCCGCCGATCGAGTGGGTGCCCACCGTCACGCCGGTCGTATCCCAATCCACGGTCCCCGTGAAATCCGGAGACAGCGCCGCCGGAACGGTGCGGCCGATGGAGCCGCCGTCGATGGTCACGTCGATCGAAGAAATGCCGGCGTCGTCCACGGCGTGGACCTGGACCGGAATCAAATCGCCTTCAATGACGGACTGCCCGTCGTCCGGGAAAACCACTTCGGCCAACGACGGCGCGGCCACGTCGACGATGCTGCCGGTACGGAAATCGGCGGAGCAGCCGGACGACGACAGTCCGGCGCAGGTCAGGTTACGGCCGGAAGAGGAACGCAGGCCGGTCGTGACTTCAATGTGATAATCGGCGTCCGCGTCGAAACAGCGGCGCGATTCGTTGGGCGGCGGACAAGCCGCGGCCGGCACGAATTCCACGGCGCTGCCGTTTGCCGCATAGGTGCCGTCCACTGGCGCGCCCGCGGCGGTGGTCACCCGGACGTTGCCGGCCACGCTCCCCGCGTCCACGTTCTGGTTGAAAATCGCGCGCGCCGTGACGTTTCTGATCGGCACGCTGCCGGTCGGGCTGAAGCCGCGCACCACGAAGCTGTCGGAGCTGGCGCCCCCGCCGCCGAAGCCGCCGCCTCCACCGCCCCCGCCGCCGCCCGCCCCGGGAGTGGCTCCCGTGGCGTCGAGCAGGCTGTTCATGACGAACTGGGCGATGGCGTACGACGACAGAACGATGGCCAGGCCGATGACGGCGGAAATGATCACTTTGCGGGCCTTGTCGACCTGCTCTTCGTTGCCGGCCGCGGTCATCCACAGGAAACCGCCGTACAGAATGAGCAGCACGGCGACGATGCCGAGCAATCCCATGAAGTTGCGGATGATGCGGGCCACGGTGACGCGCACGTCCGTGGTCCCGAGACCGAGCGCACCTTCCACATCCGGGGTCAGGCCGGTGTTGACCTGTGCCAGGACCGGAGACGCGAACGCGGCGCCGAGCAGGAGGGCGCCGCAGAGGATCGCGGCCAATCCGAGGAGGCGTTGGCGTTTCATATCAGCGGCCGGGCGTGACGGCGCCGGTCACGGGGTTCACGACGCAGGCGGAGGCCGAAGGCGTACCGTTGCAGCAGTAGGCGTCGCCCGGCCGGCAGCGGCCCACGGCGGGGGTCGCGGCTGCCGGGTAATAACAGTTCTGCCGGGTGTCCTGCACGGCCGAGCCGATCGACGGCACGTAGTTCGTCTCCTGCAAAAACAGGCAGTGCTGGAGCACGGCGGCGCTCTTGGTGGGCTGGGTGCTGGTGGCCGAGCCACCGGCGTCGTCGACGTGTTCGCCGTACCAGGCGTAGCAGGTCGGCTCCTCGGGCGGCAACGGCTGTGGGGCCTGCGTCACCGGCATGGCTTCGCTCGAGAACGTCAGCAGACGCATCAGCTTGGAGAAACGGATGCGGACCGGCGCGTCGAAGGCCACGCGTCCTTCATCGAAGTTCGGGCTGATGGCGTCGACCGCCGGCGGCACCAGGTCGATTTCGTCCGTGGTGCGGAAATTCCACGCATGGTCGTCGGCGCCCGGGCCTTCGGCCGTGCCGTTGCCGTTGCCGTCGAGCGAGTTGCCGGAGACGTCGGTGGCGCCGTCCGACGGATACCGCGTCGGATCGGCCACAGGCGGCGTGTCGGAGAGCGTCGCGGCGCGGATGGTGGCGGCGATATTGGAGGAGCCCGGCAGGCAATAGACGTTGCCGCCGCAGGAGTTTGTCCCGCACAAGTCGTTGGTCACGAATTCGATCGTCCGGTAGCGATTGCCGATGGCGACCGATCCGGGAACGATGGCGCCGCCCGCTTCGATGCGGACGTTGGTGAAGGCCGGCAGGTCGCCGGTGAGCGACGTCGGATCCATCGCCTCGTTGAACGTCACCTGGACCACGGTGTTGCGCGGATTGGTGGAATCACGGAACGGCACGACGCTTTCGACGACCGGCGGCGTCAGGTCGATGAACGTACCGACCGTGAAGTCCCAGAGGTAGCCGCCGGCGAAAATGCCGGCAAAAGCGGCCTCGCCGTCGGCTTTGCGGATGGCAGAGCCGAGCTTCACCTGATAGGCCGTGTCGGCCGAAGGCGAGCCCAGGAGCGGCGGGATGAACACGAAGGTCTGGCGGTCCGGCGTGAAGGCCACGCGCACGTCGGCGCTCGCGAGCGCCGAGCCTTCTCCGGCCGAGGCCGCGAAAATCTTGACGTTGGCGTCTTCCAGCGCAGTCGGCGCGCCGCCGCCCGGATAGTCGTCGGACAGGTCGTCCGGCGTGCCCTGGTCGTCGTAGCCGCGCACGAACGAGGCGATCTGCATCGGCTCCTTGAAGGTCACGATGATGCGGACGTTGCGCGGCACGTCGGTCTGGCCGCGGCCCGGGTAATGGCTTTCGATGATGCCGTTGCCGAGCGCGCCGGAGAGCGGGATGGATCCGCCGATGCCTCCCCCGCCACCTCCGCCGCCTCCGCCACCGCCGGCTCCCGTGGCTTCAAGCAGACGGCTCAAAACGAATTGGGTGATGGCGACGGATGACAAAATGATGGCCAGCCCGATCACGGCCTGGGTGATGACACGGCGCGCCTTGTCGACCTGCTCTTCGTTGCCAGCCGCGGTCATCCACAGGAAACCGCCGTACAAGATGAGGACGACGGCGATGATGCCGAGCAGGCTCAGGAACGTCCGGATGATGCGGGCCACGGTGATGCGGATGTCGGTGGTGCCCAATCCCAGCGCGCCTTCCACTCCGGGAGTGAGTCCCAAATTCACGGTGGCGGCGTGCGTCACCTCCGGAACGCACAAAAGGACCGTCCCGGCGATCATCATCGCGAGGAGCAGTCCGGTGGTTGCGGTTGTGCGATCGAAGATGCGATGCATGGTCTCGCTTCGATCTCAGGTCCTCCTGAGGTGTGTCAGGTACCGAGCGCTTTTTTGACGGCCGCCTGGACGGCGGCGCCGTCGGCGCGTCCGGCGACTTCTTTGACGACCGCCCCCATGATCTTGCCGAAGGCTTTGGGGTCGGCGCCGATCTCGGCCGCCTTGGCGGCCACGATCTTCTCGAGCTCCTCGGCCGGCATGGCCGGCGGCAGGTAGCGGGAGAGGATGGCCATCTCGGCGTCGGTCTTCTCCACCAGGTCGACCCGGCCGCCCGTGGCGAACTGCGCCTTGGTGTCGGCCAGCTGCTTCATGGTGGTGCGCAGGAGGCCAAGCACGTCCTCGTCCGTCAGGGGACGCTGCTTGTCGATCTGCACGTTCTTCATTGTAGCACGAAGCATCCGGAGTGTTTCCACTACGGATGTATCGTGCGCCTTCATCGCGAGCTTCAGATCGTTGTCGACGGTCTCGATGAGGCCCATGTCAGCAGATTAACGGCGGGAGCGCTTCTTGCGCACCAAGAGGTCTTCTTCCTTGATCTTGCCTGCGCGGAGCATGTATTCGAGCTTCTCGCGGGCGACGATGCGGTGCAACGCGCTCTGGCGCTGCTCCAGTTTGCTCTTTGGCGGCGTGTAGAAACGGATCTTCTTGGCCTGCAGCACCTTGCCGCTCTGCTGGACACGCCGGCTGAAACGGCGCATCAAGGCTTCGAAGCTTTCACCCTTTTTACGGCGGACTTCAACCAGAGGAATCACCTTCCTTTCTTGAGGATTCTTCGGAAACGCTATCACGCGGGGCCGGGGCGGTCAACGGCGCGAGCGGCGCGGTCACCAGTTTCTTGGCGATTTCGCCGGTCACCTTGTTGGCATCCACCATTTCCTGGATGCCGGCCTCCATGTCCCGGATGATGATGGTGCCGTCCAAGACCTCCTTCTGGCCGATCAGGAGGGTGTACTTGACCCCCATCCGATTGGCCACTTCCATCTGCGCCTTGAGCGCGTCCTTGGAGAACGCCACGGCGGCCGGAATGCCCGCCCGGCGCAGATCGTCGAAAATCTTGAAGGCCTTGCGCTTGGCCGGCTCCCCGAGCTGGGCCAGGAAGACGACCGGTTTGGACTCGTCGAGCGGGATGATCTGGCGCTCCTTCATCTCCAGGATGGTGCGCTCCAGCCCGATGGCAAAACCCGCGCCCGGGGTGGGACGCCCGCCCAAGAGCTCGATCAGACCGTCATAGCGCCCGCCGGCGGCCGCGGCGCTCTTTGACCCGCCCTCGCGGGCCGGGAAGACCGCCTCAAAGACCGTATGAGAGTAGTAGTCCAGTCCGCGGACCAGATACGGGTTCAGTTCGAACGGCACTTCCGCGTCCTCCAGATATTCGAGGACCTTCATGAAGTGGTTCTTGCTGTCCTCGGACAACACGTCGACGATCTGCGGCGCCCCCTGCTTCAGGGGTTCGCAGCCCGGTTCCTTGCAGTCCAGAACGCGCAGCGGGTTCTTGCTCAGGCGCACTTTGCAGTTTTCGCACAACACGTTGCGGTGCTGGCGGTAGTAGGCCACGAGCTTCTCGCGGTACTGCTCGCGGTCGGCGGCCGTGCCGATGGAGTTCACTTCGACCTTCACCTGCAGGCCGAGGTCGAGGAAGAAACGATGGACGCAGATGATGAGCTCGGCGTCGACGACCGGTTTCTGTTCGCCGATCGTTTCGAATCCGAACTGGTGGAACTGGCGGTAGCGACCGGCCTGCGGCCGCTCGTGGCGGAACATCGGGCCGTGATAGAACAGCTTCACCGGCTGCGGCATGTTGAGCATGCCGTGGTTGATGTAGGCGCGGGCGATGGCCGCCGTGGCTTCCGGACGCAGGGCCAACTCGTCGCCGCCCTGGTCGACGAAGGTGAACATCTCCTTCTCCACGATGTCGGTCTGCTTGCCGACGCCGCGCACGAAGAGCGCCGTCTCCTCGACGATCGGGGTTTCGATCCATTCAAAGCCGTAGGCCGCGGCCAGCCGTTCGCCGGCGGTGCGCACGGCGCGCCAGTATTTTGCCTCGGACGGTAAAATGTCTTTCATGCCGCGCGGCGTCTGCGGGGTCGCCACGGTGCGTTTTTTGACCGGCGCGGCGGCCGCAGCGGCAGGGGCCGTCGCGGCTTTGACGGCTTTGACGGGCTTCGATGCCGGTTTCTTCATGGGTTTCTTGCCGCTCATAGCGGGAACTATTCGGAGTAAGACGGCGTCTCAAAACTGGTGATCTTGTCGATGGGGAGCCCGCGCAGCCAGACACGGCCGGTGATCTGGTTCTTGTGTACCGGACCGAAGCTGCGCGAGTCGAGCGAGGACGGACGGTTGTCGCCCATCACGAAATATTCTTCGGCGCCGAGCGTGACGCGCTTGTCGCCCGGGGTGGGCACGGTGCCGAGGTAGGCGTACTCATCCAGGAGCTGCGGTTCGCTGTCACCGGCCATCTGCACGAACACCTGCCCGCCTTTGACGACGACCGTCTCCCCCGGCAGGCCGATGACGCGCTTGATGAAGAACTGCCGCGGGTCGTTGGGGTAGCGGAAAACGACGATCTCGCCGCGCTCCGGTTCCCGCAGGCGGTAGGAGAGCTCGTCGATGATCAGGTACTCGTGGTCGTAGAAGTTCGGCTCCATCGAGGCCCCGCGCACCGAGAACGGCTGGATCAAGAAGTAGCGAACCAAAAAGACGATCGCCCCGGCAATGATGACCACGCGGGCGATCTCAGCGACGTACCCGAAGAAAACGGCCGCTCCGGTCTTCGCGACCGGAAGCTGCGGAGTGTCGGACATGGGCCTATATTGCTCTAAAAAATGAGCTTTGTCAAACGCCCCTCTCGATCACCTTTTTCGAGAGATTCCAGGCATTGGCGTGCTGGAGCATCCCCAGATACGACTCCGTCCGGGCATAACTACCCGGATCCACAGTCCGCAGTTTCTTGAACATCCTCCGCCGTGTTTTTGTTCGCAAGACACGGTGATGCGGCAACGTGACATACCCGAGAAAGTCGATGCCTTGCCCAAGCTTCCGCAGGATGACTTTTCGCGGATGGAGTTCCAATCGGAGCTGATTCCGAAGAAAAGCGCGCATCGGCGGCAGAAGTGAAACAAGCTCCACCGGATCGTCATGCAGCAGGATGAAATCGTCGGTGTAGCGGAGATAGCGCTTCACGCCCAGCCGTTCTTTCACGAAATGGTCGAAGGAATCGAGATAGACGTTCGCAAAAAGTTGCGATGTGAGATTGCCGATCGGGACGCCAATTAGCTCTCTCTCTCTCTCCGTTATTATCAACAGGAGGATAGCTTTCGATGGTCCGACGCAGGAGCTCCAACGTTTGCGGATCGCTGACCCGACGACCGAGCAGTCGGAGCAGCACGTCGTGGGAGATGCTGTCGAAATACTTGCGAATGTCGCACTTGAGCGCCCAGCACGGACCGGTGAAGTTGCCGCTCACGCTGCGGGCGAACGTCTCGATCCTCCGAACGGCGGCGTGCGTCCCCTTTCCGATCCGGCAAGAGTAGGAATCGAAGATGAACGACTGTTCGCACAGAGGCGCAACGACGCGGGAAACGGCATGGTGGACGACGCGGTCGCGGACCGTCGCCTTATGGATAATGCGATGTTTTGGGTCGAAGATGTGGAACTTCTTGTACGGACCGTGACGATATCGGGCGGACGCAAGATCTTCGGCGAGTGCAAAAAGATTGTCCTCAAGATGACGTTCGAACCGCTGCACGTCCGGCTTGGCGCGCTTGCCGCGCCGAAACTCGCGCCAGGCGCAAAAAAGATTTTCCGGAGAAACGATCTGTTCGAATATGCTCATACATGAATCCTCCGTCTTCCAGGCGACTTACGACGTGCTCAAGGACCTGCACGTCGCGCGGCGGTCGTTCGCCAAGTCGGAAAAGTACGCGCTGGGTGAACGAATGGAGGAGACGCTGCTGAACGTTCTGCTCGGCATCATCGACGCGGGACAGGCCAAACAGGAGTGGAAACTGACGGGCATCGACGCAGCGCTTCGGGAGTTGGAAAAAACGAAGATACTCCTTCGCCTGGCCAGCGACCTCGGACAGATCCAGGAACGACGGCTGATTTCGTATCAAGAATCGCTCCAGAAAATCGGACGGATGCTCGGCGGCTGGCGCAGGGCGATATAGCAACGCTCCGATTGCGCGGAGCATTGCAGGCGAGACAGTCCCGCGGAACCGGACCCGTAGTTGTCGTTCGGCTTGTCGTCCCAGTTCCAGTTGAGCTTCGGCCTCCTGTTCCAGTTGCCGAGGTTGGTCACGTTCCGGGCGTCGTCGGCGTGGACGGAGCGAAATATTGCCGGACCCCATCCGATGCACTGCGCCTTCCGTTCATGCGGTCGGCGCTGTATTTCATGCCGGGGCATGTCCCCGTCAGGATCCGGCAAGGAGTGTCTCGTTGGAATCGCACGCTTCCGCCGCGATGCGACGGAACTCTGGCGATGACTCTTTCGAGGATTTCGGGGACGGCAAGAAATACTCCGACCGTACATGACCCTACTCTCCACGGTAGTATAAAAAACGCGCCGGAATGTTTCCATTCCGGCGCCGGCCGAAGCCGAGGGCTGATCGCCGAGAAGCGTCAAGACCCGAGGGTCGAGCGCTCCACTCCCGCGGAACCGGACCCGCAGTAGTCGTACGGCTTGCCGACCCAGCGCCAGAGGAGCTCCGGCCCCCCGTGCCAGACGCCGAGGCCGGCCACGCTCCGGGCGCCGCCGGCGTGGACGGAGCCGACCAGGTCAACGTAGTGACCGCTGATGACCTTCGGGACGTGGACGTAGAGGGCGACGCCCTCGATCGCGGTCAGCCCACGCTCGTCCTCGGGGAAGGCATCGCGGCAGGCAAACGGCGCCTTGCCGCGGTTGCGGCGACCATCCTGGCAGTTCAGCCAGTAGACCGCCGGACGCGTCGGGATCGACTCGTGATCCACAAAGGTCGCGTCCGAGCCATCGAACTTCAGCCCCGCGAGCGCGCAGCACTTCGTGAGCGGCAGGCGCTGGTCGACCAGGATCACCCGGTCGAAGCGCTCCTTCCAGGCCTCGGGCCAGACCGGGAGCTCCGGGATGGTCGCGAGGTAGGCCTCGAACGAGTCGATGCCAAGCTCACGTCCCCAGCCCTTGTCCCAGAACGCCTTGGCCCGCGTCGCACGCAGGTCGGTGGGGTCGATCACGACCTCCGACACATCCGGCGCGGGCGCATCGCGGTAGGGGCCGCCGCCCGAGGGCAGCCGCATCCGGACCACGCTCGGGTCCTTGAGGAACGCGGCGAGATCCTTGGCGAACTGCTTGGGATCATCGCCCCGCTGAAGCCGGACCGTGACTTCCTCGATCAGAGACACCTGCTTGCTGCTCATGACACCCTCCGAATGGATCAGGCATCGGACAGTCCCGATTGGACCGTACCGAAAGCTGTTTTTCCCGTTCAAAGGCCATTCCCGTCACCGGACGGGCACGCTGCGTTCGGTCCATACCAAACGACCCGGCATACTAGCCGGATTCCCAAGAAAGGTCAAGTCAGCCCGGTCTTCTGTTCCAGACGCTCGAAACGGGCATTGGCGAAGACCCGCTCCTGATCCAACCGCAGCAGAATGACCATCACCTGGTCGTGGTGGCTGAGCATCTCTTGACGCAAAAGCTTCACTTCGTCTTTCGTGGCCAATGTTTCAATCTTTTTGTTGTGCTCGAGAACGAGGTTCAACAAACCATCGAAACGCTTAGCGTTTTCATCAAACCGCCGGTCGATGCTGTCAAACTTAAGGTCGTGCGCATCAAAGCGCCGATCATGTTCCTCGAGTTTTTTCCCGATGCGGGCAAACTCAAGGTCGTGCGATTCCAGTTTTTTGAGGATGCGGCCCCCCTGGTCCATATCGACCACATCGTACCAACCCATCCCGGGAAACCCAACGCGCGACACTTGTCAAGACCCCTTCCTCGTGCTACATTTTCCGCGGTTTCGGACGTTTAGCTCAGCTGGTTAGAGCGCACCGTTCACATCGGTGAGGTCGCTGGTTCGATCCCAGCAACGTCCACCAGCGCAAGCCGCCGAGGAGACTCGGCGGTTTACGCTTCATGGACGCCCGCGCCGCAAAGACATCGATGGGAGAATTCGATATACTGCAGTGGATTCACGTATGGACGCAGCGCCGAAAGTGAACCTCCTCGAACCGTTCGTCACCGACCCGCGCCGCGCCGGCCGCCGGCGGCTCTTGCGCAACGTCTTCATCGCCTTCTTCGTCTCCGCCGCGCTCACCCTGACCGCGGCCTCGGGCGTCGGCGCGCCGACCGAGACGATGGCCGAGTTCGACCTGCCCGGCCCGCTCCAGCTGCTCTCGCGCGTCGGCCGGCTCGTAGCCAGCGCCGAGCGGCCGCTCCAGGGAGAACAGGATGACCGCGTCAACATCCTCTTGCTCGGCATGGGCGGCTGGGGACACGACGGTCCGCTCCTGACCGACACCATGATCGTGCTTTCGGTGAAGCCCTCGACCGGCCAGGCGGCGTTGATCTCCGTGCCGCGCGACCTGCTCGTGGAAATCCCCGGGTACGGCTGGCGCAAGGTCAACCACGCCCACGCCCTGCCTGAAAACGAAAAGGCCGGCACGGGATCGGCCGTGGCCGCCGAGACGATCGGGAAGACCTTGGGCATGAAGATCGCCTATTACGTCCGCGTCGACTTCCGCGGCTTCGTGAAGCTGATCGACCAGCTGGGCGGACTGACCGTGACCGTCGACCGTTCCTTCACGGACGCCCAATACCCCGCGGGCAATGACGAAGTGCAGACCGTGTCCTTCGCCAAAGGCACGCAGAAGATGAACGGTGAAACGGCGCTGATCTACGCCCGCAGCCGCCACGGCGGCAACGGCGAGGGTTCAGACTTCGCCCGCAGCGCCCGGCAGCAAAAGATCCTGCTGGCGCTCAAGGATCAGGTGCTGTCCGCCGACACCCTGTCCAACCCCAAAAAAGTCGCCGCCATCTTCGACGTCGCGCGCAGCTACGTGCAGACCAACGTCCAGGCCTGGGAACTGCTGCGGTTGGCCGACGTGGCCCAAAAGGTGAACCCCGGCGAGCTGACCCACCTGGTCATCGACGACCGGGCGGGCGGACTCCTCGTCCCGGCCAACGTCGAAGGCTCCTACGTCCTCGTCCCGCGCGGCAACGACTACAAAATCCTGGCCGCCGCCGTCAACGACATCTTCGCCGCGCAGGATGCGGCCGGCGACGCCGCGCCCAAAACCAACGGCCTGGCCGTGGCCGAGCCGATCCGGATCGACCTGCAGAACGGCACCAAGGTCGCAGGGCTGGCCGCCCGGGCATCCAACCTGCTCGTGGAGCGCGGCTATGCCGTGGCCGCGGTCGGCAACGCCGCCAAACAGAATTACGAACGCACCGTCATCTACGACCTGTCCGGCGGCCGCTACCCTGAAGCGCTCACCGCCCTCAAACAAAGCCTCAACGCCGAAGTCTCGGTCACGCTCCCCGGCTGGATCGCCTCCGCGGACGTCCCCTCCGGCATCACGCTCTCCGCGCCCGCCACGCACGGCACGAACGTCGACTTTCTCATCATTCTCGGCACCAGCTCTGTCGCAACCCTCCCTTAAGAAAACCGGCCGCCGCCAACCCATCCGCCCGCCCGTCGTGGCGCTGGTCGGCCGCGCCAACGTCGGCAAATCGACCCTCTTCAACCGCATGATCGAAGAGGACCGCTCGATCGTCTCGCCGATCGCCGGCACGACGCGCGACCGCGCCTACGGCACCTGCCGCTGGGCCGGACGACTGCTCACCCTGGTCGACACCGGGGGCTTGGACGTACGCAGCGGCGGTGAAATGGAGCGCAACGTGGTCCGCCAGGCCGAGCGCGCCATGAAAGAGGCCGACCTGATCGTCTTCGTGGTCGACGCCGAGACCGGCCCCTTGGCCGACGACCGGGCGCTTTCCAAAGAATTGTTCGCTTCCAAAAAACCGGTCATCCTCGTCGCCAACAAGGCGGACAACCCGCGCGACCGCCGCTTCCTGGCGCAGACGCGCTGGGGCACGCTCGCCCGCGGCAACCCGCTCCCAGTGTCCGGCACCAACGGCTCCGGTATCGGCGACCTCCTGGACAAGGCGCTCTTGGCGCTCGGCGAAAAGCCCGCCGAAACCTGGGCCGACCCGGTGAAGATCGCCATCGTCGGACGCCCCAACGTCGGCAAATCCACGCTCACGAACGCTTTGATCGGCGACGAGCGCATGATCGTCTCCCCCATCGCCGGGACGACGCGCGAACCGCAGGACACCATGGTCGTCTACCGCGACCAACCGTTTTTGCTGATCGACACCGCCGGCATCCGCAAGCGGGCGCGTATCGAGCCGGGCATCGAAAAGCAGGGCGTGCGCAAATCCCTGGCCGCCATCGAGCGGGCCGACGTGGTCTTCCTCGTGCTCGACCTGTCTGCCGGCGTCGGCGGACAGGACCATCACCTGGCCGGACTGATCGCCGAATCCGGCAAAGCCGTGGTCATCGTCGGCAACAAATGGGACCTGGTGACCGGAAAAACGGCCCAGCGCATCTTTGAGCTGGAAAAAGAGATCCGCGGGCACGACCTGCGCGAATTGGACTACGCGCTCATCCGCATCATCTCGGCCGAGCGCAACGACAAGGTCGAGAACCTCTTCGACGACGCGGTCACGGCGCGCGAGCACTGGCGCCACCGCCTCCCGGAAAAGGCGCTCGACGGCTTCCTGCGCAAGATGATCGCCCATGAAAAGAAATTCGGCGGCGTGCGCCATCCCTACATCTATCGCATGGCCCAGCGCGGCGCGGAACCGCCGACGTTTACGCTAGCCATCAAAGCCAAGCGCAAGGAAAACATGGTGCCGGAGGCCTATCTGCGTTTCGTCGAGCGGCAGCTGCGCGAGAAATGGGATTTTTCCGGCACGCCGGTGCGTATCGTGGCCCGCGCCGTCGATTTGACTCCCTGACCATGCGTCTCGTCGCCGCACTCGGAAATCCGGGCAAGGAATTCACGGAGACCCGCCACAACGCCGGATGGCGTGCCCTTGACAGGTTCTGCACACTGTGGCCGGGGGGCGAGGTTTCCTGGACGATGGACAAGAAGAGGAAGGCCGCCGTGGCGCGCGTCAGCGACGACCGCGGCGACGTGCTCCTCGCCAAGCCCCAGACGTTCATGAACCTCTCGGGCGAGGCGGTCGGCGCCTTGGCTTCCTTCTATAAAATCTCCCCGCACGACGTCATCCTCGTCCACGACGACATCGACATCCTGCTCGGCACGGCGCGCCTGTCCGTGGATTCCGGTCCGGCCGGCCACCACGGCGTGGAGTCCGTGATCGCCCATCTCGGCACCAAAAAATTCCCGCGCATCCGCATCGGCATCAAGCCGCCGCCGGAGGTGCCGCTGGGCCCCGGCGCCGCATTCGTCGTCGGCCGTTTCCGGCAGGAAGAAGAAGCGCTGCTGGCGCCGGTCATCGATCGCGTCGCCAAAGCGCTCGTCCCGCTGCTCCTGGGCCGCATCGAGGAAACAAGGAAGACGCTCGCCGGGGAGGGATGACCCTTCCATGGCCGATACCGGCATCCGCGCCGTCCCTGCGGCGGACGCGGACTACCCCCACCTTCTCCTCCAAATCAAGGATCCGCCGCGGACGCTCTACGTCCGCGGCGATCTTTCGTGTCTGCACGCGCCCAGTCTCGCCGTCGTCGGCACGCGCAAGATGACGCCCTATGGCAAGGCCGTACTCGGGGAGCTGATCCCGCCGCTGGCCGCGGCCGGCATCACCATTGTCTCGGGGCTGGCGCTCGGCGTCGACGGCGAAGCGCATCGCCAGACGTTGCTTGCGGGCGGGCGCACCGCGGCCGTGCTCGGCTCCGGCATCCGGCCGCAGGACGTCACGCCGGTCTGCCACAGTCGGCTGGCCGAGGAAATCATCCTGCGGGGCGGCGCACTCGTCTCCGAGTATCCGCAGGGCACGCCGTCCCTCCCCTACCATTTCCCGACCCGCAACCGGATCCTGTCGGGACTCTGTCGGGCCACGCTCGTCATCGAGGCCGGCATCAAGTCGGGAACGCTCATCACCGCACGCCACGCTCTCGACCAGGGCCGCGACGTGCTGGCCGTGCCCGGCGACATCCTGCGCGAGAGCGCCGGCGGGCCGAATCTCCTGATCGGCGACGGCGCCCGGCCGGTCACGACGGCCGCCGACATTCTTGACGCGCTCGGAGTCGGCGCGCAGCATGATCCCGACGCGGCGCGTCCGCAGACGCCGCTTTCCGACGCCGCCCGCGCGCTCCTGCCGCATCTCTCGCGCGAACCGCTGCACATCGACGCGCTAGCCCGCGCCGCCAAGCTCCCGGCCGCCGTCGTCTCCGAAACATTGCTCGTCATGGAACTGCGCGGCCAGGTGCGCCACTTGGGCGGCCAGCTCTACCGCTTGTGAAGATTCTCCTGATCGGAAAAACCGCGGGCTACGAAACCGCCCGCCTCAGCGACGCCGCGGCCGGTCGCGGGCACGCGCTGACTGCGCTGTCCTGGAGCGACATCCGCCTGCGCTCGGGCATCGACGCCATGATCGACATCGGCGGGCGATGCGTCGCGGATTTCGACCTGCTCTACGTGCGCCGGTTCTGGCCGCACGTCTCCGAAGTGCTGATTCTGGCGCGGGCCTTTGCCGCGGCCGGCACACCGGTCGTCGACGCGGCCCTGCTCACCGAACCGTTCGTGATGAGCAAGATGGGCGATCTGCAGACGCTCGCCGCAGCCGGCATCCCGGTCCCCCGGACCGTGCAATGCTTTTCCCATGCTGATGCCGAGGCCGCGCTTCAGGCCTTCCGCTTCCCGGTCGTTGTCAAAGGCGTCTATGGCCGGGCCGGGACGCGGGTCTTCCTGGCCGAGGACGCCGCGCGCGTCAGCCATGTCCTGCGCAGCGCGCCGCACGCCGGCTTCTTTTCGCTCCAGGAATACCTGCCGACGGACCATGACCTGCGCGTCATCACCATCGGCCATCGCGCGCTCGGCGCCATGCGCCGGACCATTCCGCACGGCGACTTCCGGGCCAACCTGGCGGTCGGCGGCATTGCCGACGCCGTGGCCCTTCCGGACGATTTGGCGCGGCTCGCGGAGCAGGCCAGTCGGGCGCTCGGCCGGGAGTTCGCCGGAGTCGATATCCTGGTCTCCGACGGCAAGCCGTACGTCCTTGAAGTGAACCGCGCGCCGGGCTTCAAAGGCTTTGAATCCGCGACCGGCATCGACGTCGCCGAGGCCTTTCTGACCCATTGCGAACGGCGTCTGGCGGAAGCCGCGGATTGACACGCTCTTCTTCTATATGTAGTATCTGCGGACGTATCATCCATCCCATGCCGAAGAAAGCCGCAGCCAGCAAGAAAAACGCCGGGACGCTCGTCATCGTCGAGTCCCCGACCAAAGCCAAAACCATCGGCCGCTTCCTTGGGAGCGGCTATACCGTTTTGTCTTCTTTCGGCCATATCCGCGACCTGCCCAAATCGGAGCTCGGCATCGACGTCGAGCACGCCTACGCACCGCGCTACGTGATCCCCACCGACAAACGTAAACGCGTCTCGGAGCTCAAAAAAGCGGCGGCCGCGGCCGGCAAAGTCTGGTTCGCCACTGACGAAGACCGCGAAGGCGAGGCCATCTCCTGGCACCTCGCCGAGATCTTCGGTCTGCCGGACGACAAGGTCGAACGCATCACCTTCCACGAAATCACCGAGACGGCCATCAAGAACGCGCTCGAACATCCGCGGAAAATCGACCGCAACCTGGTGAACGCACAGCAGGCCCGGCGCATCCTGGACCGCCTGGTGGGCTACACGCTCTCCCCCTTCCTCTGGAAGAAGGTGGCCAAGGGCCTGTCCGCCGGCCGCGTACAGTCGGTCGCGGTGCGCCTCATCGTGGAGCGCGAGCGGGAAATTCTGGCCTTCGTACCGCGCGAATACTGGACCGTGGAAGCGCAGCTCAAAACGCCGCGCGACGAATCCTTCCCGGCCCGCCTTTTTGCCAAGAACGGCGAGACGCTCGACAAGTTCGCGCTGGCCACCCAGGCCGACGCCGAGGCGGCCGTGACCGCGGTGCGCGCCGCGACGCTTTCCGTGTCCTCCGTCGAACGCAAGCAGGTCAAAAAGTCACCGAGCGCGCCGTACACGACCTCGACCCTGCAGCAGGATGCCAACCGCAAACTGGGTTTTTCCGCCAAGCAGACCATGCTGCTTGCCCAGCAACTTTATGAAGGCGTGAAGCTCGGCGACGGCGGCGAAGTCGGTTTGATCACCTACATGCGTACCGACTCGACGTCCTTGGCCCAGTCCTTCACGGACGCCGCAGCCGCCTACATCGAGAAGACCTTCGGCAAAAAGTACCGCCCCGAACAGCCGCGCACCTATGTCACGAAGAGCAAGGGCGCGCAGGAAGCGCATGAATCGGTCCGCCCGACCGACGCGGCGCGCACCCCGGAATCGGTGGAGGCGCATCTCTCCGACCAGCAGGCCAAACTCTACGACCTGATCTGGCGACGCGCCGTGGCCTCCCAGATGCCGGACGCCCAGCTCGAAGCGACGACGGTCGACATCGCTGCCGGCGAGTACACCCTGCGCTCGACCGGTTCCGTCGTTGCTTTTGACGGTTTCCTGGCGCTGACGCCGGAAAGCCAAAAGGACACGCTCCTTCCCGTTCTCACGGAGAAGGAACCGCTCGCGGCCGAGAGCATCGAACCCAAACAGCATTTCACCGAGCCGCCGGCCCGCTATTCGGACGCCTCGCTCGTCAAAGTGCTCGAAGAACACGGCATCGGCCGTCCGTCGACCTACGCGCCGACGATCGCCACCATCACCGAGCGCGGCTACGTGGAGCGCATCGAGAACCGCCGGCTGAAGCCGACTGACATCGCCTTCGCGGTCACGGACCTGCTCGTCGCCCATTTCCCGCAGATCGTGGACACCGAGTTCACGGCCAAGATGGAAGAGGAATTCGACACCATCGCCGAAGGCGGCAAGGAGTGGGCACCGGTCATCGACGCCTTCTACAAGCCCTACGCGGAAAACCTGGCCGCGAAAGAGAAGGAGATCATCAAAAAGGTGGTCGAAGACGTGCCGACCGACATGGTCTGCGAGAAGTGCGGCAAGCCGATGGTCATCAAGACCGGCCGCTTCGGGAAGTTCTACGCCTGCACCGGATTCCCGGAGTGCCGCAACACCAAACCCTACGACAAGGACGAGGCCGGCAACGAGCTGCCGCCGGAAACCACGGACGAAAAGTGCCAGCTCTGCGGCAAGCCGATGGAAATCCGCGAGGGCCGCTTCGGCAAATATCTGCGCTGCACCGGTTACCCGGAATGCGAGGGCAAGAAGCCGCTGCACAAAGGCACCGGCGTGACCTGTCCCAAGTGCGGCGAAGGCGAGATCGTCGAGAAGCGCTCCAAGCGCGGCAAGATCTTCTACGCCTGCAACCGCTACCCCAAGTGCGACCAGGCCTACTGGCAGAAACCCACGGGCGAGAAGTGTCCGAAGTGCGGATCGCTGCTGACCTTCGCCGCCAAAGGAGAAATCCGCTGTTCCAACAAGGAGTGCGGCTACGTCAAACCGTCTGAGACAGGACCGCAGACACCTTGACAAACAGGGTGCCTGTTCGTATTGTCAGGCCACGTTCCTTTGGAAAAAGGACGCAAAACCGGAGGAATAAACCGTGAGTGACTCGGATCGCCCATTCGCGCCGGAGCAGCAGTCGCTGCCGGGCGTGATGGCGCCCGAGCAGCAACGGTCTCCGGTGCCGAGGCTTCCCCGCCTCGTGCACGACCTGATCGACGATGTCTCGTCCGTCCAGCGGCCCGGCGAAGCGCGCGAGCGCCTCGCCCAGTGGCTGAGGAGCCGGCACGCCGTCGGCGGCTTCCAGCCGGAGACGGTCTACGCCCGCTACGCGTTCGAGCTGACGCGGGTGCGGCACGAACTCCTGCCGTCGAACGTCGAACGCTTCGTCCCGCCCGAACTGCGGCTCCGGCTCGGCGTCGAGCCCCGGCCGCGGCGGAAGGACCTTGCCGAAGATCCGCTCGCCCTCATGCGGGACGCGCTGATCGACCCCCAGAATGCGGACGAGAAACGCCGGCAGTTCGAGATCCAGCGCGACCTCGCGCTGGCCTACCTCGCACTCTGGCTCGTCACGGACGCCGAACTGACCGGCAAGCTCGACCGGGCGCGCTGGGACCAGGAACGGAAGACGGAACGCGACCGGACGCTCTTCTTGATCCACCTGCGTAAGCGGGGCGTGATCACGGGCGACGTCCGGACGGTGCGTCTGCGCGTCCACCTGGACGCCGAGCCGCCGCACCGCTGCATGCGCATCGACCTCCCCGGTGAACGCGAACCGTTCTACCAGGGCAAGGCCGGCGTCGCACAAAAGAGGAAGACGAGGAGCCTGGACGTGGTGCGTCTCGGTCTGCCGGATCTGCCGACGGTGCTGCTCATGCCGCGCCGGAAGGGCGTCCTGCAGACCATCGCCAAGATGCTCCTGCAGCGCTTGGACAGTCCGCTCAACGTGCCGGACCGGCGCGGCGTGCGGTTCATCTACCGCAACGAGCGCGAGCTCGAAGCGGGAAGTGACTTCATCGGCAGGAAGATCTGTCTGGGTCTCGCCCACAAGTCCCACCTCGCCACCAGAGACCTGCCGGTCAACCCGTACGCGGCGCCGAACTTGCGCATTGTCAAGGACAGCGCGGCGTTCTACGACCGGACGATGGAAGTCCAGCACGTGCTGGGCAACCAGCATGTCGACATCCTGTACAGCTTGGGGCTGGAACAGTTCCTGCTCTACCACGGGCGGCAGTACACCGCGCCGGACGGGCTGTTCATGGAGTTGTTCCCACCGACCATCTACGGAGTCGACTGGGAGCACCCCCAGGTGCAGCTTCGGGTGTACGAACACATCCGAGCGTCGCTCGCGCCCTAGCGCGCAGCGGCGTTTTTTTATTGCCGATTGACGGCGGTGCAGATGATGCTACGCTGGCGGTATGGAGCCAAAGAACCCGTTGAAACCCACCGCCGACGAATTGTTCGCGATCGCCCGGAAGCAGTACCCGGGCGCGGACTTGTCGCTCCTCGAACGTGCCTACTCCTTTGCCGCCGTCGCGCACGACGGCCGTAAGCGCTACTCCGGCGATCCGTACATCATCCATCCGATTGCGGTGGCCATCTCGCTCGCCCAGATGCGTCTGGCGCTCCCCGTGGTCGTCGCGGGCATGCTGCATGACGTGCTCGAAGATTCCCCGACCTCCGTGGAAGAGCTGCGGGCCGGTTTCGGCGGCGACGTGACCCAGATGGTGGAGAGCGTGACCAAACTCGGCACGGTCAAATACCGCGGCGTGGAACGGTACGCCGAAAACCTGCGGCGCATGTTCCTGGCCATGGCCCAGGACGTGCGCGTGGTGTTCATCAAGTTCGCCGACCGCATCCACAACCTTCGGACCCTCGACGCCGTGCCAGAAAACAAACGGCGCCGCATCGCCCTTGAGTCCCTTGAGTTGTACGCGCCCATCGCCAACCGGCTCTCGATGGGTGAAATCCGCGGCACCATCGAAGACCTCTCCTTCCGCTACATCTTCCCGAAAGAGTACGAGTGGGTCGCCGGCCTGGTTCGCGGCCAGCTCGACCAGAAACAGCTCTACTTGGAAAGACTGAAAACCGTCGTCGGCAAAGAACTGGCGCGGGCCGGAGTCCCGGTGGACTCCATGAGCGGGCGCACCAAGCACCTCTACTCCCTCTATAAGAAACTGCTCCGTCACGACCGCGACATCACGAAGATCCATGACCTCGTGGCGTTGCGCATCCTGGTGCCGACCGTGAGCGACTGTTATGCCACGCTCGGTGTGATCCACCAGCGCTGGAAGCCGCTCAAGGGGCGCATCAAGGACTACATCGCGCAACCGAAACCCAACGGATACCAGTCCCTCCACACCACGGTCTTCGCCGAAGACGGTGAAATCATTGAAGTGCAAATCCGCACGGTGGAGATGCACGAGATGAACGAATACGGCGCCGCCGCCCATTGGCAGTACACGGAAACGGGCAAACGGTCGCGGCGGCCGGACAAGACGCTGCCCTGGATGAATGAAATCGCCAAAATCCAAAAGGAGGTCGGCGACCACAAAGAGTTCCTGGAGAAGCTCGAGACGCTCAAACTCGACGTCTTCACCAATCGCATCTTCGTGTTTACGCCGCAAGGCGACGTCATCGACCTTCCCGAAGACGCGACGCCGGTGGACTTCGCCTACGCCATCCACACCGAGGTCGGCAACCACTGTGCCGGCGCGCGCATCAACGACGAAATCGCCGCGCTCCACCGCCCCCTGAAGAACGGCGACGTGGTGGAAATCATGACCGACAAAAAACGCAGCCGCCCCTCGGGCGACTGGTTGAAGTTCGTGAAGACCCACAACGCCAGGAGCAAGATCAGGGACAAAGTGAAATCGCCGGCCGATTGGCTGCTCTCGCTCTTGCCGCCCGCGCCCAAACGGCCGAGCAGAAAGGACGGCTAACCCGCGGCGAGCCGGCGGACGAGCGCATCGAGCTCCTCATCCGAGAAAAAAGCGATGGCGATGCGGCCCGACGGGCCGCGTTTGTGTATGTCCACCTTGGTGCCCAGCGCGGCGCGCAGCTGTTCTTCCGCGGCGGCGAGATTCGGATCGGTGCGTGCGGGCAGGCCTTTGGCGGCCCGGACTCCGCGCTCCACGTCGCGCACGGTCATGTCGCCCTGCGTCAGCCTCTTCCACCAGGCGAGCTGCTGTTCCGGGCCCTCCAGCGCCAAGAGGGCGCGGGCGGCGGTCACGGGAACGCGCCCTTCGCGCACCGCGCTCTGCACTTCCTCCGGCAGGTCCAAAAGGCGCAGCGTGTTGGCCACCTGCGGACGGCTCTTGCCGAGCCGCTCGGCCACGATTTCCTGCGTCAGGTCGTAGTCGTCGATGAGTTTGCGGTAGGCGCGCGCTTCTTCGATCGGATTCAGGTCGGCGCGCTGGATGTTTTCCACAAGCGCGAGCTCGAGCTTGTCCTGCTCCTCGGCCGAACGGACGATCACCGGTACGTCGGTCAACCCCGCCATGCGCGCGGCGCGCAGGCGGCGTTCGCCGGCGATCAGTTCGTAGCCGTCCGCCGTCTTCGTCACCACGAGCGGCTGCAAAATGCCGTGGCGCTTGATGGACGCGATCAGGTCGTCGAGGTCGCGGTGGGCGAAGTGCTCGCGCGGCTGCTGCGGGTTCGGCCGGATCTGGTCGATGTCCACGCGCAAAACGCCGGCGGACGCGGCGGCGGACGGCGAAGCTGCCGGCTGCGGTGGGGGCGCCGAGGGCGGCCCGGACGGAATGAGTGAACCGAGGCCGCGGCCGAGTCCGCGAGGCATGGCCATAGGAAGCTAGGCGGGAAGACCGGCGATCTCGCGGGCCAGGCGCTCGTAGGCCTTGGCGCCGGTCGATGCCGGATCGTATTCAAGGATGGTGCGGCCATGGCTGGGCGCCTCGGCCAGACGGACGTTGCGGGGAATGGTGGTGCGGAAGATGTGGTTCGGGAAAAACTGGTAGAGGTCGCGCATCACGGCGTCGGACAGCGCGTTGCGCTTGTCATACATGGTCAGCACCGCACCCATGACTTCGAGTTCCGGCCGCAGGTGCTGTTTCACGAGGCCGACGGTTTCGAGCAGCTGGCCCAAACCCTCGAGCGCGAAGTATTCGGCCTGGACCGGGATGAGCACCGTGTCCCCCGCCACCAGGCCGTTCACGGTGAGCAGTCCCAAGGACGGCGGACAGTCGATCAGGATGTAGTCGTACTCGCCGCGCACTTCAAGCAATGCGTCGTAGAGGCGCCATTCGCGCCGCTCCGTGCCCACAAGCTCGACGTTGGCGCCGGCGAGCGCCGTCGTCGCAGGCACGAGCTTGTACCCCGGCACGCGCGTTTCGAGGATGACCTCGCGCATGCGGACCGATCCGGCGATGGCTTCGTAGACGCCCTGAGTGAGCTGGCGGTGGTCGAATCCAAGGTTTGAGGTGGCATTCGCCTGCGGGTCCAAATCGACGAGCAGGACGAACTTCCCGAGCGACGCCAAGTAGGCGCCGAGATTAACGGCCGTGGTCGTCTTGCCGACCCCGCCTTTCTGGTTCACCACGGAGAAAACCTGCGCCATAACGCGCACAGCATACCGCAGCGCGGGACGCTTTACAATCGTGGAAAACCTGCGTATATTCTCCGTGCTTTGCCTGCGGCACGGCGCGGGCCGGGATGGCGGAACTGGCAGACGCACGGGACTCAAAATCCCGCGGGGGCAACCCCATGAGGGTTCGACTCCCTCTCCCGGCACCAGGCAAAACAACAATCAGCCCTTGCAGACCGTGAAAAAACTCCGGATGCAAGGCGCGGGACCGCGAGCGGCGAAACGCACTGTGGAACCGTGCGTTGAGCCGCGAGCAGGGACCCGCAACGCCGCAACCGGAGGAATTTTCACGGTCGTGGCGGGGTAGCTCAGCTGGTTAGAGCGTGGGACTCATAAGCCCAAGGTCGGCGGTTCGATCCCGCCCCCCGCTACCAAAATCGCCCACCTTCATGGTGGGTGATTTTGTTTACAGCGGGGGCACCGGCTTCCCCGGGCGGCGCGGCCGCGGGCATCGCGCCGCCCGTTGCGGCGGCTCGGAACAAAGCAGGTTGCTCCTTCGCTGCACCGCAACCCCGCTACCAAAACAGTCCACCAGTCAGTGGGCTGTCTTGTTTGACAGAGCTTGGTACACTCCTCCTGTTATGCCTCCGTCCTCCCCGCTCGCCCAGACCGTGAACGACCTGCTCTCCGCCTTGGCGGCGCCCGTCTTCGTGCTCGTCCTGCACATCCTGCGCGTGCTGTTCCTGACCGAATATCATGAGCTCGACATGCTCATGCATTTCCTCGGCGGCGCTTCCATCCTCGTGGCGGGGCTCGTCGCCGGCAGCCGGCTGCGGCGACGCGGACTCATCCCGGCTGATCTGCCGCCGTGGCTGGCGGCGTTCGCGTTGATCGGCCTCGTTGGGCTCGTCGGCATTGCCTGGGAGTTCTTCGAGTTCGCAACCGACTACGCCGCGCAGACCCAGGCCCAAGGCGGCCTCAAGGACACGATGGCCGACCTGGCCCTCGATCTGTTGGGCGGCATGTCCGCACTGCTGGTCGCGCCATGGTTCGCGCAGCGGATGAAAAAGTAACGCCTTCCTTGTTTAACAAAAACGCCCCCACCTTTCGGTGAGGGAGTTTTGGTTGCGGGGGCGGGATTTGAACCCGCGACCTCCAGGTTATGGGCCTGGCGAGCTGCCGGGCTGCTCTACCCCGCGACAAGGGGAAAACGTGGTCGGATCGTACCAGCGCGCACCCTTTTCGTCAAGTCAGGAGGGCGGGTTGCCCGTCCCATCCCATTTGATAAGGTAGCCCCGCTTTCGGCATGGGGCCGGAGCATTGACAACCTGAGAACAACAGGCGCGCAGACGCCGGGAGTCCGTGATGATCAGTCGATCGTACCTGGTGCGGCAAGGGGACGACCCTGAAGCCGCACACCTGCTGGCGCGCCTCCGGCGTGCCGGTTATGCCCTCGACGGACTGGCCGTCGAGCGCGTCCTGCGGGTCGAAGGCACGTCGCCCGAGACCCTGGCGGCTCTGACGCCGCTCACCGACCACCCCGTGCTCGGCACGGCGACGCCCGCCTCGCAGCTCGATCCCGCCACGGGCCCGATCCGCGAGGTGAGCTACAAGCGCTCCATGACCGACCCGGAGATGGCCAGCTACCTGCACGCCGCGCAAGCGGCCAAGGTGGAGGGCATCGCCTGGGTGCGGCTCGCCGCTCGCTACCAGTTCGTCGGTGCCGACGCGGCGACGGCGGACGAGATCGTCTCCCGGCATCTGATGAACACGCAGGTGCAGACCACGCTCGCGCCGGGCGAGGAGTGGGATACGCTGGTGCCGCAAGGTGCGAGCGGCGGCGTCGAAATGATCGACGTCGCAGCCATGGACCTGCTCCAGCTGGAGCAGCTCTCCGAGCAGCGCCGACTGTTCCTGTCCGACGCTCAGCTGCGCGAGATCCTCTGGTTCTACGACGCAGCGGGCCGACCGGCCCGCGACGTCGAGCTCGAGATGATCGCCGCGGCCTGGAGCGACCACTGCAACCACTCGACGTGGAAGGCATTGGGGCTCCTGCAGCTGCTGCGCACCACGACCGAGGAGATCAACCACCCGCTGGTCCTCTCCGCCTTCGTCGACAACAGCGGCGTCATGCAGTTCTACGGCGGGTACGCGCTCTGCATCAAGGGCGAGACCCACATCTCCCCGACCTTCGGGGGTGCGCCGTACGGCGGCATCATGACCAAGCACGGCGGCGTGATCCGCGACATCATCTTCACCGCGCAGGGCGCTTGGCCCTTCGCGGGAACGACGGTGATGGCCACGGTCAACCCGGGCATCGCCTGGGAGGAGGTGCCGGTCGGCGCCTTCCACCCGGAGACGGTGGTGCGGGAATCCATCCGCGGCACCCACGACTACACCAACCCCATGGGCATCCCCATGGCCTGGTCGGAGTACCTCGAGGACGACCGCAACTGGAAGGGCTGCGCGCTCGGCCACTCGGTCGGCGTGCTGCCCGCGGCGCGCGCCCAGAAGGGCACGCCTCGGCCCGGCGACGTCGTGCTGCTCATCGGTGAGCGGACCGGCAACGACGGGCTCCACGGCGCCACGGTGAGCTCGGCCAAGATGACGAGCGAGACCGCGCTGGTCGACGCCGCGCACGTCCAGATCGGCATGCCGATCGGCGAGCGCGTCTTCATGGAAGCGGTCCCGACGCTGCGCGATGCGGATTGCATCCGCGCCTGCACCGACTGCGGCGCAGCGGGACTGGCTTCGGCCGTCGGCGAGATGGGCAACCCGGGAGGGGTGTACATCGAGCTCGACAAGGTGCCGCTCAAGTGCGCGACCATGCTCCCCTGGCAGATTCTTCTCTCGGAGAGTCAGGAGCGCGGCGTGCTCGCCGTGCCGCCGGAAAAGCTGGCGGAGGCCGAGCGCATCCTGACCGACTACAACGTGCCGTTCGCGGCGCTCGGCGTCTTCACCGACACCGGACGCTTCGAGGCAACCCACGGCGAGACCATCGTCTGCGACCTGCCGTACTCCTTCCTGGGGACGGACGGTCCGCTGCCCGACATCGCGGTGCGGGAGCTCGAACGGGCTCCTGTCGTCACGTCGCTTCCCGCTCTGCCCGCCTCGCCCGAGGCCTGGGTGGAGATGATCGCCGCGCACCTGGCGCGCTACAACATCTGTGACCAGTCGGCCGCGGCGCATCGCTACGACCAGACGGTCCAGGGGAACACCGTGCTCCCCTACATCGGCGGCCTCCGGCAGAACATGCCGGACGAACTCGCGGTCTACACGCCCGTCCCCGGCGAACGCTGGGGCGCGGGACTCGCGGTGGCCACGAGCCAGCGCTACGCCGATCTCGACCCGTATGCCTGCGGGCATCTCGTCGCAGCCCAGGCCTTCACGCGGCTGGTGGCGGCCGGCTTCGCGCCGGGCGACATCGTCTGCAACGTGAACGTCTACACGCCGCGCGTCACCGACAACCCGGAGAACGCCTGGCGTCTCCAGCAGCTGGTGCGCGGTTACAACAGCGCCGCCCGCGCGCTGGACATGCCGGTCATCTCCGGCAAGGACAGCTCGAGCGGGACCTTCGTCACCAAGGATGGACGGCGCATCGACGCGCCGCTCAGCCTGACCGTGGCCGCGCTCGGGCGCATGCCCGACGCCGGCCGCGTCATCCCGAAGCCGTTCGCGCAAGCCGGCGACCGGATCATCCTGTTCCGCCCCGGACACGGCTGGAACGGACTGGGCGGCTCCGAGTACCTGGCGGCGCACGGCGGCAACGACGTCCTGCCGACTCTGGATCTCACGAAGCTCCTCAGCGGCATGCGGCGATACAACGCCTTCCTGACCGACGGCGGACGCGTCTCGTCGCGCTCCGTCATCGCCCAGGGCGGGCTCATCCGCCGGCTCTTCGAGATGGCGGTGGGAAGCGACGGCCTCGGCTGCCGCATCCAGCTGCCCGACGAGGACCCGGCACGGGTGCTCTTCGCGGAGTGGAACGGGGCCATCGTCTTCGCGACCGGCGACGACGGCTGGCGGCGCTTCCTCGGGGAGCGCGACGACACCATCGAGATCGGCATCGTCACCGACGAGCCGGTCATCCGCGTCCACGCCCGCGGCGCGGAGCGCAACTTCTTCGACGCGCCGCTCGCGCGGCTCGCCGAGGGGTGGAGCAGGACCTTCACGGAGGTGGCGCGATGACGAAACCCTCGGTATGCATCCTGTGGTTCCCCGGAACCAACTGCCATCACGAGATGGCGCGGGCCTTCGAGAAGGCCGGCGCAACCGTCACGATCGTGCTCCTGCGTGAGCTCATCGACGGCCGCCGGAAGCTCACGGACTGCGACATCCTCGGGTTCCCGGGCGGTTTCAGCTTCGGGGACCACTTCGGGAGCGGACGGGTCGCCGCGTTCGATCTCGTCCGGCGCTTCGGCGACCAGCTCGCCGCGGCGCGCGACAAGCGCATCCCGATGCTCGGGGTCTGCAACGGCTTCCAGATCCTCGTCACCGCAGGGCTCCTGCCCGGCGACGGCGGAATCGGGATGCCGACGGCACTGCTCGATGCGAACCACTCGGCGCGCTTCGAACACTGGAGCGAAACCAAAGTCGTCCTGCGCGACCCGGGCAACTGTGTCTGGACGCGCGGCCTCGGCGGACGCGAGATCGTCATGCCCGTGGCGCACGGAGAGGGCCGACTCGTCGGTCCGCATCCGGAGCGCTGGACGGTGATGGCGACCTACGCCACGTTGGAGGGAGACGCCTCCTACCCGGCAAGTCCGAACGGCAGCCCCATCGCGGGGATCTGCAACGAGGAGATTGCCGGGCTCATGCCCCACCCCGAGCGGCGCATCGACGCGCTGCACGGCGGTGACGGCGGACTCGCGATCTTCAAAGCCGGCGTGGGCGCGGTGCGCTGAGCGCGCGAGCGCACACGTCGGCGGCGGTGTCTTCGGACACCGCCTCTTTTTTTATCCACCCTGCGGCGTTGCCAAGCCACCCAATACCCCGTATACTGAACCCCAATAAACGGACTATGTTTCTCGCCACTCACGCCACTGTCGGTGCCATTGTCGGCCGCGCCGCCCCGGACCCCATCTCCGCCTTCTTCCTGGCGTTCGCCTCGCATTTCCTGCTCGACATCATCCCGCACGGCGACGCCGACCTGTACAAGGACTACAAGCGCGGCAACAAGGTGCGGCTGGCGCTTAGCTACACCATGATCGATGCCATCGTCACGGCCTACGTCGTCGTGGCCATCGCCCAGGCACGGTTGTTCGACAGCGGCCTCAACGTCGCCGCCGGCGTCGTCGGCGGACTGCTGCCGGACCTGCTCGTCGGCATCTTTGAAGTGACGAAGACGCGCTGGCTCGTGAAGTTCCACGCCGTCCACTTCTTTTTCCACAACATGTTCGTCAACAAGTACCGCGACGTGTCTTTCATGACCGGCGTCGCCTACCAGCTCGTCATTCTCATTTTCCTCCAGACGCGCATCTGAGCGGATGAAAAAGTCCCGCCTCTCGGCGGGACTTTTTTGTTGTTATCGGAGCGCCGTCTGCTCGGGCCAGCGCCAGGCGTCGAAGGCCCAAACCGCCAGGGCCTTGGCATCGGCGAAACGCGTGGCGGGGCTCTGACTACCCAACACCACGACGTAGACCTGCTGGGTGCGCTCGTGCGAGACGGCGATGGCCAGATGGTAGCCGACCTCGTCGCCGAGCGAGCCGGTCTTGCCGCCGCGGATGGCATACGGTTCGCGCGACAGGAACGTGCCGAGCAGCTGGTCCGTGGATTTCAGGATGCGGCGTTTGCGGTTCTTGGGGTTCGCCGGCACCACTTCGACCTCCTCCTTGATGACGGTCTGGCGGATGTCGTCCATGGCAAAGGCCGCGCGGGCCAAGAGCAGCACGTCCTGCGCCGTGGCGCGGTTGGCCTCGTCGAGGCCGGTCGGTTCCGTGAAACGCGCATCCATCATGCCGAGCGCCTGCGCCTTGGCGTTCATGCGCGCCACAAAGGCCTCGTCCGTGAACCCGGTGGAGCGCGCCAGGGCGACCGTTGCGGTATTGGAAGAGCCCACGAGCGCGGCATTCCAGAGATCCCCCACCGAAACGTCTTCACCGGGAATGAAATACTCGACGCCGCCGCCGCGCTGATCCGCCGTCCGGATCTCGTAACGCGCATCAAAATCAACGCCGCTCTCAAGCACGACGAGCGCCGTCATGAGTTTGGTCAGCGAAGCAATGGCGTGCGCGTCGCCCGCGGCCTTTTCATACAGCACGAGTCCGCTGGCGGCATCAGCCACGACGGCGCTCTTCGCGGTGACGGCCATGCCGAGCGACTCCGCGCGGACCTTGGTGGGCGCGCCGGCGGGACGTACGGCCGGCGCCGCCGGCACGAGGCGCGCCGGCGCTTCCGCGACGACGTGCGGCGCGGCAAGCAGGAGCAGGATTTGGAGAACGAGCGCGAAGGGGTTCATACCGCCAGCGCAGGCTGCTCCGGCGGAGCATCGGTCGCGGCCGCCGTCGACAGGTTCGGATGCGCGTTCAGACGGCTGTAGTCCGGCAGGTCGGTGATGGCGTCGACGCCGAGATGACGAAGGAACTCCATGCTGATGCGATAGGTGGTCTGGAGCAGGCGTTTGTCCTCGGCCGCTTCCACCAGTCCGCGCATCATCAGGTTGCGCAGGATGAGCGAACAGTTCACGCCGCGGATTTGTTCGATCTCCGGCTTCGTCACCGGACCGCGGTACGCGATGATGGTGAGGGTTTCCAGCGCCGGGCGCGTCAACTCCCCGGTCGTTTCGTCTTTGAGGAACGCAGCAATGATTTCCGCTGCGGCAGGCGCCGTCACCATCTGGGCCTCGTCACCGTTCACGAGCACGCGGATGCCGCCGGCGCGCGCGGCGTGCACCGCGGCGATCTCGGCGAGCGCCGTCTCGACCTGCGGTTTCTTGGCGCCGGTGAGCTGCGCCAGCTTGGCCGAGGCCAGCGGTTTGCTGGAGGCGAAGAGAAGCGCTTCGATCTGCACGGCAAGCGGACTCATAGGGCGGGCACGTCAATGAGGGCGCCGATCGGCGTCTCCCCTTTCTCGATCACCATTTCAGAAAACAATTCGTCCTGCGTCACGCGGATGGAGCGCATCTTGATGAGCTCCAGGAGCGCCAGGAAGCTCACCACCACGTCGGTGGTGCTTTCGGCGGAGCGAAGGAACGTGCCGAAGCTCACCGACTTCTGCGCCGCCAGCAGGTCCTTGAGGTGCGCGATGCGCTCCTGGATGGACACGGCGCGGGCCACGGCGGCCCTGGGCAGTTTCACGACCGGCTCGAGCGCGGCGATGACCTCGCGGAAGGTTTCCGCCAGGCGATCCGGAGTCACGCCCGCGGGCGGCGAGAACATCCCCTGCTGCAGCGGCGCACGCTCACGTCCGAAACTGAAACCGCCTTTCTTGAGACGCGCTTCGAGCAGTTTGGCCGCCGCCAGGTACTCCTTGTACATGCGCAGCTGCTCCTCGAGCGAGATGCCTTCTTCCTCGAGGCCGAGCGGCACCGTCGGCAGGAGGATCTTCGACTTGATGTACAGGAGCTTGGCCGCGACGACCAGAAAATCGGCGAGATCCTCGGCCGGCACCGGCGCATGCTCCAGATGCTCGATGTACTGGTTGGTGACCTCCGCCAGCGAGACCTCCGAAATCGGCAACTCCTCCCGCTCGATGAGCTGGAGGAGAAGATCGAGCGGTCCTTCGAACTGCTGGAGTTTCACCGCGTAGGCCATGGTTCAGGCGCGCTTTTTCTTGGCAACCTTTTTCGCCGGACGCTTCTTGGCCGGCTTCTTCTTTTTCTTGGGGTGCGTCTGCAACTTCACGCCGCTCTTCGTGCCGAATTTGCCGACCGTGGCTCCTTCCGCCTTCACGAAGTCCTTCACCTTCATGCGCAACGAATCGGTCAGGGATCCGGCGCGGAAAATCGCATCGCGGGTCGTGAGCAGCCCCTTGTCGACGAGCACCATGGCGCCGCCGTAGACCGCGGCAAACGGCGGCTGCGTTCCCGGTTCGATGCCGAGCTTGGCAATCAGCTTTTCCGGCGCCAAGGAGACGCGGGCCGCCTTCATCTTCTTTTTGACCATGCCAAAGTCGGCGCGATACGAGGCCGGGATGACCAGGACGACCTTCTGTCCCTTGATCTTCATCTGCGGCAGGTCGACCGACAGCAGCAGCGTTTTGGCGATGCGGTTCAAGTCCTCGCCCATGGTCTGGGCCAGGTCGTAGGCCGTGTAGACCTTGCGGTGGGAGACGACCTCGAACGGCAGGTTGCGCTTGTCGAGCGCGGCCAAGAGCGCCTTCGGGATGGCGACTTTCCGCACCGCTTGTTTCTTTGCGGAATTCTTTTTCTTGGCCTGCTTCCTTTTCTTCGCGGGCATAGCGGGGGGGTGTTAGGACGCGGCGAGCGGCAGGCGCTGCTGCTGGCCGGCCAGCGCGCGGGCGGCGCGGCGCCCCGCCGGCGTGAGTCGAACTCCGGTAATATACCACTTTTTCGCCGTCTTTACTCCCGTCCCGATGACCAGTCCGCGCGTGATCAGCCGGTCCAGGGCGCGTGAGACGACCCGGGTTTTATGGCCGGCCATGGGCGTGCGGCGGCCGTTTTTGGCCGCCAAAGCGGACAGAAGAATGCGCTTCTGCAAGGCGGAGAGAGGCCGTTCAGGTGAAACGGATGTGGACATCATCGAGCGCCTGTTCCGAGGGGGCCGAAGGCGCGCCCATCATGAGGTCGCGGGCGTTGCCGTCCTTGGGGAAGGCCGTCACTTCACGGATGTTGGCCTCGCCGGCCATCAGCATGACGATGCGGTCGATGCCCGGCGCGAATCCCCCGTGCGGCGGCGCGCCGAAGGTGAAGGCTTCGAGCATGTGGCCGAAGCGGGCCTGCTGCTCCTCTTCCGAGATGCCCAGCAGGTCGAAAATCCGCTTCTGGAGGTCCTGCTCGTGGATGCGGATGCTGCCGGAGGAGAGCTCAAAGCCGTTCAGCACGAGGTCGTAGGCATTGGCGCGGATGCTCATGACATCCTCGCCGCGCATGAACTTCTCCTTGTCTTCTTCCTTGATCGAACAGAACGGGTGGTGCGTGGCGCCGATCTGTCCGTCTTCGCCCTTCTCGAACATCGGAAAATCGAGGATCCAACAGAAGGCCAATTCGTTCGGATCATTCTTGTCTTTTCGGAGGTCCGGCTTATCGGTGCCGTATTTCTCCATGGACTCCGCGTACGTGATGCGCGGAAACGGCACGGCGGCCAGGCGCTTCTCCGGGAACAAGGACTCGGTGAGCGCAATGAACATGGCTTCCGTGAATCGCAGCACGTCTTCCTGGGTCACGAAGCTCATCTCAAAGTCGAGCTGGGTGAACTCGGGTTGGCGGTCGCCGCGCTGGTCTTCGTCGCGGAAGCAACGCGCGATCTGGAAATAGCGCTCGAATCCGGCGACCATCAAGAGCTGCTTGAACTGCTGCGGGCTCTGCGGCAGCACGTAGCACTGGCCCTTGTGGATCCGCGACGGCACCAGGTACTCCCGCGATCCTTCCGGCGTCCCCTTCATGAGGATCGGCGTCTCGACCTCCACGAAGTCGTTCTGATGCATGTACTCCCGGAAGAACGAGATGATCGAGTCGCGCAGGCGGATGTTGCGCTGCATGCGTTCGCTGCGCAGGTCGAGGTAGCGGTACTTCAAACGCAGTTCTTCGCTCACTCCCCGCGTATCCTTATCGATCTCGAACGGCGGCGTCTTGGCGCGATTCAAGATTTCGAGCGTCAGCGCTTCCAGTTCCACCGTACCCGTGACCAGATCGGCATTCACCTGCTTGGCAGGGCGTGCGTTGACCTTGCCGGTGATGCGCACCACGAATTCCGACCGCAACTCGGACGCCTGCGCGAGCAGTTCCTTCTTTTCCGGCGTGAAGACGACTTGCAGCAGACCGCTGCGATCGCGCAGGTCGATGAAAATCAGTTTGCCCATGTCGCGGCGGGCATGAACCCAGCCGGCGACTTCCACCTCCTCCCCGACTTTGGGGACGATGTCGGTGACCCAGAGACGCATAGCTTACGGGGTGAGCCGGTTCAGCAACCGGGGGAAAGGAATGGTTTCGCGGACGTGTTCCAGGCCGCAGATCCAGGCCACGGCGCGCTCCAGCCCGATGCCGAAGCCGGAGTGCGGCACGCTGCCGTAGCGACGCAGGTCGAGGTACCACTGGAACGCGGCGGGCGGAAGCTGGTGCTCGGCGATGCGCTGCTCGAGGAGCGCCAAGTCGTCGATGCGCTGGCTGCCGCCGATGACTTCGCCGTAGCCCTCGGGCGCCAGCATGTCGTTGTTGAGCACATGCACCGGATCGGCCGGGTCCGGCTTCATATAGAAGGCCTTGATGGCCGCCGGGTAGTGGTGGATGAAGATCGGCCGGTCATACTGTTTGGTCAGGATCGTTTCGTCGTCGCCGCCGAAGTCGTCGCCGTCCTTCATGTCCGAGCCGAGCTTCTGCAGCTGGGCGACGGCGTCCGTGTAATGGATGCGCGGGAACTTCCCCTGCGCCGACGTCTCGAGCGTCTTCGTATCACGCTCCAGCGTTTTGAGATCCGCAGCGCGGCGATCAAGCACTCGGCGCAGAATGAAGACCATCATGTCTTCCTGAAGCTGGATGTTTTCCTCCCAATCCATGAACGCGGCTTCTGCCTCGAGCATCCAGAATTCGGTCAGGTGGCGGCGCGTCTTGGACTTCTCGGAACGGAAGGTCGGGCCGAAGCAGTAGGTCTTGCGCAGCGCCGCGCTCGTCGCTTCGAGATACAGCTGCCCGGACTGCGACAGATAGGCCTTGTCGTCAAAATACTTCACCTCAAACAGATCGGTCGTGCCTTCGACCGCGTTTGGCGTAAAAATCGGCGAGTCGGTGTTGATGAAGCCGCGCTCGTAGAAGAACTCGCGCATCGCAAAAGCGATCTCGTTGCGGATGCGGAGAATCGCTTCTTGGCGCGCCGAACGGATCCAGAGATGACGGTTGTTCAAGAGAAAGTCCGGACCGTGGTCCTTCTTGCCGATCGGGTACTCCGCGGCCACGGACACGACCGTGAGCCCGCTGCCGCTGAGCTCGACGCCGCTCGGCGAGCGCGGCTCGGCTTTGACCGTCCCCGTCACGAGGACCGAGGACTCGATGGTCAGCGTCTGCAATCCGGCCCAGACCTGCTCCGGCACCTCGGCTTTGGAGTAGACCACCTGCACGCGCCCCGTGCCGTCGCGCAGCTGCAAAAAGAAAATGCTCCCGGAGGACCGGAAGTTATGGACCCAGCCTTTCAATTCGACGGCCTCCCCCACCTTGCCGCCCACCTCCGACACCAGTGTTTCGGGCATATTTTCTGGACCAAAGCCCCTCTATGGTAGGCCGCGGACCCCGGAAACGCAAGGCGGCCGGTCAGCTGCGAACCGCGGCCGCGGCCAGCCCGACGTCCCCGAACAAACGCAAAAGGATGGCCGGATCAACCGTCCCGGAAAACTGGTAGAGCACGTACAGGCCGACGGCGCGATGCACGGTCTTGGCGTCTTCGACCGCGAGCGGCAAGCGCACGGCGGAGACGAGCGGCAGGTCGTGGGCGGCGCGCAGATAGGAGAGCGCCTGCGGACTGAGACGTACGGCATCCGGCGGCGCGGGGTGCGCGGCGCACTGGAACCCGCCGGCCGAAGCCGAGAGCATGGTCGGCGCACCGGCGCAGACGGCGCAGCGCGCCGGATCGGCGGCGAAGCCAAGGATCGTGGAGACCTTCCAGAGGAACGCATCGCGCAAGAGCAAGCGTTCGGAGACGGTGGCTTCTCCCCCAGCCGCGGCCAGCAATTCGCGAAAGACGGAAAACAGGCGGCGATCCGGCTCGGCCGGTTTGACGGCGGCGTTCAAAAAACCGGCCAGGCCGAGTGCGAGAACCCGCGCCGACGGGTCGACGGCAAAAGCCGGGTGCGCCTCCATACGATCGGCGCCCACGACATGGTCGAACTGGCGGCCGGAGACGGCCTCGACGGCAAGCAGCTGCAGCGGTTCAAGCGAACCGGCCAACTTGCTCGTGACTTTGCGGCTGCCGCGGGCGAGCAGCTCCACCTTGCCGCGGTCGGGGGTCAGCACGCTGTAGAGGCGGTCCGCCTCGCGCAACGGCCGGTAGCCGAGCACGATCCCCGGCGTGGCGTAGGCGAGCGCCATACTAGCGCTGCCGGGCGAGCCAGGCGTCGAGGACGGAAGCGGCGGCGAGTGCGTCACGGTCGGCGCGCGATCCCTCGGCGCGCTGGCGGTCGGCCACGAGCGACGACATGCGTTCGTCTTCGAGCACGATCCGGGCATCGGTCATGTCGCGCAGGTCCGCGGCGAAGGCGTCGATCAGGTGGGCCATGTGCGCGGCTTCGCCTTTGAGCGTCTTGGGGTAGCCGATGACGATCACGCCGGCGCCTTCCTGCTTGGCGATGTCGGCGATTTCCTGCGCCAGGTTGCCGCCCGCGATGATCGTCTTCCAAGGACTCGCAATGCGCGTCTCGGTATCGCCGGTCGCGAGGCCGACGCGTCGCGTTCCCCAGTCCATGCCAAGCACCCTCATACCGGCAGCGGGGTGATGATGTCGTGGCCCGTTTCCGTGACCACGACCGTGACTTCAAAATGCGCGGCCGGCGAACCGTCGACGGCAACGATCGTCCAGTCGTCCGGCAGCGTGTCCACGGCGTAGTCGCCGAGCGTCACCATCGGCTCGATGCACAGCACCATGCCGGGAACGATGCGCACGGGTTTGAGATGCGGATCGAAATAATTCGGGATGCGCGGATCCTCATGGACCTTGCGGCCGACGCCGTGCCCGACCAGGTCGCGCACCACGCCGTAGCCGTGCTTCTCGACGTGCGCCTGCACGGCTTTGCCGATGTCGGAAATCATGTTCCCCGGCTTCACCTGCTCAAGCCCGCGCAAAAGCGACTCGCGCGTCACCTGCATGAGCTTGCGGACATCCTTACCGACCTCGCCGACGGCGACCGTCACCGCCATGTCCGTGCAGAACCCCTTGTAGCGGGCGCCGATGTCGAGCCCGATGATGTCGCCTTCCGCGAGCGGCCGGGCCGGCACGGCCGGCGCATGCACCACTTCATGGTTGATGGACGTGCACAGCGTCGTCGGAAACGGCCGGTCCGTGGCGCGCGTCTTGTACCCCAAAAAGGACGGCTCGCCGCCGCCGTCGCGGATCACCTGCGTCGCGATCCGGTCGAGCTCTTCCGTGGTCACGCCCGGACGCACCGCGGCGGCCGCGGCCGAAAGCGCGCGCGATAACAACGCTCCGCCTTCGCGCAGCACGGCGATCTCCTCGGCCGTTTTAATCATGTCGTTCATGCGGGAAACACGTTACCACGCGTATCCGGAACCATAAAGGGCGGACGCAAGGTCCGCCCCTACACGCTCCACGCTCCCCCTACACTCCTTCGTAATCGTGCATCTGGATCTGCACCTGAATTTGTTTGACGACCTCGATGACGACGGACACGACGATCAGGAGCGACGTGCCGCCGACGAGGAGTGCCGGGTTGCCGGTGGCCTGCTGCAGAATGAGCGGCAGCACCGCGATGACGCCCAGGAACAGCGCGCCGGCCAGCGTGATGCGCGTCACGATCGCGCTCAGGTACTGCACCGTGGACTGCCCCGGCCGGATGCCCGGGATGAAGCCGCCCTGCTTCTGAATGTTCTCGGCGATCTGTTCGGGCTTGAAGACGATCGCCGTGTAGAAGTAGGTGAAGCCGACGACGAGCGTGAAGTAGAGCACGGCGTAGACGGTCTGGTTCTGGAACGTCACGATCACCCAGGTCGCGGCATCCTTCAGCCACTGGGCCTTGGCGGTGACGAAGAACTGGGCCACGACCGGCGGCATGAGCACCACCGAGATGGCGAAGATGATCGGGATGACGCCGGACATGTTCACGCGCAGCGGCAGGTGCGTGCTGGAGCCGCCGAACAGCCGCGAACCGCGGACCTGCTTGGCGTAGGAGACCGGCACGTTGCGCTGTCCTTCCGTGATGTAGACGACGCCGACGACCGTGGCGACCGCCGTCGCGGCGAGCGCCGCGAACAGCAAGGCCTGCGAAGAGTCGTAGGTCAGGAGGATCTGCTGGAGCTGCTGCGGCAGGCCGGCCACGATGTTGGCGAAGATGAGGAGCGAAATGCCGTTGCCCATCTTGCGCTCGGTGATGAGTTCGCCGAGCCACATCAGGAAAACGGAACCCGCAGTCATGGTGATGACCGTGGTAATCCAGGCGAACAGCGACATGTCGCCGATGATCCCCTGGCCGGACTGGCGCAGGAGGGTCAGGATGCCGACCGCGTTCAGCATGGCGAGGGGCACCGTCGCGTAGCGCGTCCACTGGTTGATGCGGGCGCGTCCCGCCTCGCCGTCCTTCTGGATTTCCTCGAGCCGCGGCAAGACGATCGTCAGCAGCTGGAAGATGATGGAAGCCGTGATGTAGGGGCCCACCCCGAGCGAGACCACCGAGAAGTTCTCAATGGCGCCGCCGGAAAACAGTGACAACAGGCCGAGCACCTGGTTCGATTGGAAGAACAGCCGGAGCTGCTGCGCGTCGACGCCCGGCACGGAAATGTGGGCGAGCACGCGGTACAGCAGGAGCGCGAACGCGATAAAGAGGAGGCCGTTGCGAACCTCAGGAACCGTCCAGATTTTACGGAGCTCGCGCCACATATCAGTTCTTGGCCTTGGTCTTGGCTTTGGCCTTGTCGGCGGCCGCGGCGAACGTAGCGCCGCCTGCTTCTGCCGCGGCGCGGGCCGAGCCCGTGAAACGGATGTCCGCGTTGAAGGTCAGCTTCTTGGTAAGTTTGCCCGGCGCGAGCATTTTGGAGGCGCGGGCGTTGTAGGGAATCAACCCCTTCTTCTTGAGCGTTTTCAGGGAGACGGTTTCACCGGCGGCGTAGGCGCGGTCAATGACCGTGAGACGGACCTCGACGGGCGGTACGGCGCGGCTGCGGAAACCGCCGAGCTTGGGCATGGCCTGAACGATGCGCTTCATGCCGAGGCGCTTCAGCCCCTTGCGGCCGCCGGAACGGGCCTTCTGCCCCTTCATGCCGCGGGTCGAATAGGTCCCGTGGCCGGACGCGTTGCCGCGTCCGACGCGCTTCTTGCGCTTCGTGGAACCCTTCGCGGGATGCAGCGAATGGAGAGTGTGCATCATAGGGGTCGATCAGGCCGTAGCCGGACGGCTGCGGCGCGTGCGGGCCAGCCCGCCGAGCGCCTGCATCGTGGCTTTGACGTTGTTGATCTTGTTGCCGGAGCCGAGCGACTTGGATACGACGTTCGGCACGCCGGCGATTTCAAGAATCGCGCGTGCGGCGCCGCCGGCTTTGATGCCGGTGCCTTTCGGCGCGGGTTTGAGCAAAATCCTCGCGGCCGCGAACTTGGCTTCGATGGCGTGCGGGATGGTTTCACGCACCAGCGGCACCGTGATGACCCGCTTCTGCGCCTTGCGCGTGGCCTTGTCGACCGACATCTGGACGTCGGCGCCCTTGGCGACGGCGAAACCGACGCGGCCCTTGCGGTCGCCGACGATGACCAGCGCGCGGAAGCGCATGCGCTTGCCGCCCTTGGTGACGCGGGTCACGCGGGACAGCTCCAACGTGCGCGAGTCGAACTCGCGCGGCGCGTCGTCACGGTCGCGGCGTCCGCCGCGGCCGCCGCCCGGACCGCCGCGGCCCGGACCTCCCCGACCACCCGGCTTGTTTTGATTGGAACTCTGAACCATAGGGATATCAGAACGTCAGACCGCCGGCGCGGGCGCCTTCGGCGAGCGCGCGGATGCGGCCATGGTAGCGCTGTCCGCCGCGGTCGAACACCACCGCGGTGACACCCGCGGCCTTGGCGCGCTCGGCGATGAGCTGGCCGACGGCATAGGCCGCGGCCACTTTGGCGGCCATGCCTTCCGGCGCGGCCACCTTCTTCTTGCCCAGATCGGCGTCGCCAGCGGACGCCAGCGTGCGGCGGGCGGCGTCGTCGACAATCTGCGCGCGCATGTGCTTGAGCGAACGGAAGACGGCCAGGCGCGGGCGCTCAGCCGTGCCGGTCACGCGGGCGCGGATGCGCGCCTTGCGGTGCGCCAGACGGGCGCGCGCGGATTTTTGGGGATTGCGGATACGCATATGCGTGCGTTACTTGGCCCCCGCCTTGGCGGCCTTGCCGGCCTTGCGGCGGACGTACTCGTCGACGTACTTGATGCCCTTCCCCTTGTACGGTTCGGGCGGACGGACGGAGCGGATGCGCGCCGCGGATTCACCGAGCAGTTCTTTGTCGGCCGAGGCGAGCGTGATCAGGTTCTTGTCGACGGACGCGGTCACGCCCTTCGGCAGGTCGATCGGCACTTCGTGCGAAAAGCCGACGTCGAGCGTGATCTTGGCGCCGGAACCGGCCACCTTGTAGCCGACGCCGATGACCTCGAGCTTCTTTTCAAAACCCTTGGTGACGCCCTCCACCATGTTGGCGATGAGATTGCGGAACAGCCCCCACAGCGCGCGGTCGCCCTTCTCCTCGGGGGACGCGACCGTGATGGTGAGTTCGTTGTTCTCCTGCTTCACCGCGACGTGCGGATGCAGAACACGGGCCAGCTCCCCCTTGGGACCCTTGACCGTGATGTTCGCGCCGTCGAGGCGGACCTCAACCCCCTGCGGCACCGCGACGGGCATTTTTCCAATGCGGGACATAGAGGGAGGTTAGTAGACTTCGCAGAGCAATTCACCGCCCACCTTCTGTTTGCGGGCCTGCGCGCCGCTCATGATGCCGCTCGGCGTCGACAGAATCGCCACGCCGTAGCCGGAGCGCACTTGCGGGATTTCTTTGTAGCCAATGTAGACGCGGCGGCCCGGCGTCGAGACGCGGGACACGCCGTGGATGGTGCTCTCGCGGCCGTCGTACTTCAGCACGAGGCGGAGCTCCTTTTTGATGTTCTCGCCGCGGGTTTCGACGGCGGCGATGAACCCTTCCTGCACCAAAATCTGGGCGATGGAGAGCTTCATCCGCGAGTACGGCAAGGTCAGGTCCGGTTTCCGGACCTTGGCCGCATTACGGATGCGGGTGAGCATGTCAGCGATGGGATCGGTCATCATAGGGTCTGTGGGACGGATGTCGCCAGGCGCTTACCAACTGGATTTGGTGACGCCCGGGATCTCGCCCCGGTTGGCCAGTTCGCGGAAGCAGATGCGGCACAGCTCGAAGGCGCGCATGAAGCCGCGCTTGCGGCCGCAGCGCCAGCACCGGCGGACCTGCCGAGTCGAAAACTTCGGCTTCCGCTTGGACTTTGCGATTTGGGCTTCCGTAGCCATAGCTTAGTTCGTTTCCTTAAAGGGGAATCCCAGGAGCTTGAGGAGGGTGAAGCCTTCCTCGCGCGTCTTGGCCGTGGTGACCACGACCACCTCGAGCCCGTGGAGCCGCTCGACTTCGTCAGGGCGGATCTCCGGGAAGGCGATGAATTCCTTGAACCCGATGGACAGGTTGCCGCGGCCGTCGAGCGCCTTCGGGGACAATCCCCGGAAGTCGCGCACGCGCGGCAGCGTGATGTGGATGAGCTTTTCGACGAGCGCCTCCATGCGCTTGCCGCGCAGGGTGACCATGAGCCCGACCGTCATCCCCTTGCGGATCTTGAAGTTGGAGATGGACTTCTTGGCCAGGGTTTTCACCGGCTGCTGGCCGCTGATGCGGCGCAGGACCTGCTCGGCCGTTTCGGCGAGCTTGGCGTCCTTGCTGCCGGCCGGCAGGCCGACGTTCAGGACGACCTTCTCCAGCCGCGGCACTTCGTGCACGTTCTTATAGCCGAACTGCTTCTGCAGCGCCGGCACGACCGTCTTCTTATAGTGTTGTACGAGCACGGCCATATCAGGCGATGGGTTCACCGGACTTCGCGGCGACGCGGGTCTTCTTCCCGTCGGCGGCGACCTGGATCTTCACGCGGGTCGGCTTCTGCGTCTTGGGGTCGATCAGCATGACGTTCGACACGTGCAGCGGACCCGAGAACTCGATCTTCTGCCCCTTGGTGCCGGCGCCCCGCGCGCGCACGTGCTTCGTGGCCACGTTGACGCCTTCAACCACGACCTTCCCGATGTCCGGGAACGTCTGCAGCACCTTGCCCGTCTTTCCTTTGTCCTTGCCCGCGATCACGGTGACGCGGTCTCCGGTCTTGATCTTCATAAGGGAGGTCAGAGCACTTCGGGCGCCAGCGAAACGATCTTGGCGAACCCGGCCGCGCGCAGCTCGCGAGCCACCGGCCCGAAGATGCGCGTCCCGCGCGGCTCCTTGGTCGCCTTGTCGATGACGACGCCGGCGTTGTCGTCGAAACGGATGTACGAGCCGTCCTTGCGGCGGGTCTCCTTGCGCGTGCGCACGAGGACCGCGTGGACGACTTCGCTCTTCTTGACCGTCGCGCGCGGCACCGCCTCTTTGACGACGCAGGTGACGACGGTGGCCAGGCGGCCATAGCGGCTCTTGTAGCCGCCGAGCACGCGGATCACTTGGAGCAGCTTGGCTCCAGAGTTGTCCGCGACCGCGAGCATGGAACGATGTTGCACCATATGCTCGGGGTTAGGCCTTCACGGCCGGCGACACCAGCCGCCAGCGCTTATCCTTGGAGATCGGCCGGCATTCCTCGAAGATCACTGTCTCGCCGACTTTGGCGATGCCGAGTTCGTCGTGGACCTTGTACTTCCGGCTCTGCACGAAGCGCTTCAAATACACCGGGTGCTGCTTCATGCGCACCACTTTGACGACGGCAGTCTTCTGCATTTTCGTCGACACCACCACCCCGGTGAGCCGACGGCGCCGGGCGACAGTGCCTTGCGGGTTGTGCTTCTCGGTCTTCATAGGGGTGATTAGCGGGCGGCGCGCTCCTTGGCGGCCATCGTTTCGAGGCGGGCGATCAAGGTCCGCACGACGCGGATCTCGCGCACCTTGGTGAGCTTTCCCTGGTTGGCTTCAAAGCGCAGACGGCGGAGGCGCTCGCGGGCGTGGGCCAGTTCGCGTGCGCGCTCGGCGGCCGTGAGTGCCTGGAGTTCTTTGGTATCCATAGGATCAGCGGATCACGATCCGGGTGGTGACCGGAAGCTTGTAGCCCGCCATCTTCAACGCGGCGCGCGAGACCTCCGGCGTGACGCCGTCCATCTCAAAGAGCACGGTCCCCGGCCGGACGACGGCGACGTAGTAGTCGACCGCGCCCTTGCCGCCGCCCATGGTGTTTTCGTTGCCGTGGGCGGTGACGGATTTGTCCGGGAAAATGCGGATCCACATTTTTCCGCCGCGCTTCAGGGAACGCGCGATGGTGCGGCGGGCAGCTTCAATCTGGCGGGAGGTGATCCAGCCGCCTTCGAGCGCTTTGAGCCCGACCGAGCCGTAGGAGACCGTGGTCTTCTGCGTCGCGGGCCGGTGCATCGCGCTCATCAGCTTGTGCTGCTTGCGGAATTTAACCTTCTTGGGGACGAACATACCTTAGGCTGCTTTGGATGCGATCCCGCCGATGGCGGGACGCTCCTTCTTTTCAAACACCTCGCCGCGGTAGATCCAGACCTTCACGCCGATCGTGCCGGCCATGGTGCGGGCGAAGCTCTGCGCGTAGTCGATGTCGGCGCGCAGGTTCTGCAACGGCACGCTGCCGCGGGACAACGTCTCGGTGCGGGCGATTTCGGCGCCGTTGAGTCGGCCGGCCACTTCGAGCTTCACGCCCTTGGCGCCCGCCTTCTCGACGCGTTCGGCCGTGCCCTTGAGGACGCGGCGGAACGGCAGACGGCGCTCCAATTCGCCGATCATGCCCTGCATGACGATGGCGGCGGAGAGTCCCGGACGCGAGACCTCGACGATGTTCAGGTTCAGCGTGACGCGGCGGCCGCGGTAGAAACGGTCGCGCAACTTCTTCTTCAAATCTTCCGCGCCGGCGCCGGAGCGGCCGATGATGAGGCCGGGCTTGGCCGTGTGAATGACCACGACGATGGCGTTCGCGGTCCGCTCGATGTCGATGTGGTCAACCGCCGAGTCCTTGAGGAGCTCGGTCAGGTAGACGCGCATCTGCACGTCCTCCTTGAGGAGAGCGGGCACCAACTGGCGCTTCGCGAACCAACGCGAACCCCAGGTCTGGACGGTGCCGATGCGGAACGCTTTGGGGTGAACTTTCTGACCCATAGGATTAGGCGGTAACCTTCACGGCCTTCGCGACCTTCTTCTTGGTCGCGGTCTCCGCAGCGGCGATCTTGGCGGCCTTCTTCGCCGCCTTCTTGCCCTTGGCGGCAGGCTTCTCGTCGGAGAGGATGAGCGTGATGTGGGAGGTGCGCTTGCGGATGGGCGCGGCGCGGCCCATGGCGCGGGCGCGCCAGCGGTTCAGGGTCGGTCCGCCGTCGACGGTGATCGTCTTCACGTAGAGCGTCTCGCGGGACAGCTTGAAATTGTGCTCGGCGTTGGCCGCGGCGGAACGCAGGAGCTTGATGACCGGGAGCGCCGCGGCCTTCGGGAGGAAGGTCAGCCGCGTCTCGGCCTCGATGACCGACATGCCGCGGATGACATCGATAACCAGCCGCACCTTGCGGGGCGCCATGCGCAGATAGCGGAGGGAAGCGTGAACGTCCATAGGATTACTTCTTCTTGGCCTCCGCCGCCCCCGCCGCTGGCGGGGCCGGCTTGGCCGCGACCGCGGCCGCCGACTCGAGGTCCTTCTGCATCTTGCCGCCGTGGCGCACGAACTTGCGCGTCGGCGAGAATTCGCCGAGCTTGTGGCCGACCATGTTTTCGACGACGTAGACCGGGACGTGCACCTTGCCGTTGTGCACGTTGATCGTCAGGCCGACCATTTCGGCGATGATCGTCGAATCGCGCGACCACGTCTTGATGGACTTGTCGCCCGGCTTGGCCTTCTGCACTTTCATGAGCAGTTTGGGATCGATCCAAACGCCTTTCTTCAGGGAACGCGACATATTAGAGGATGCCCTTACGGCGCTTCACGATCATCTTGTTGCTCCACTTCTTGGAGCGGCGGGTCTTCACGCCGAGCGCATGCTTGCCCCACTTCGTCTTGGCATACTTCATACCGATGGGGTGCTTGCCTTCGCCGCCGCCGTGCGGGTGATCGACCGGGTTCATGACTTTGCCGCGCACCGTCGGGCGGATGCCGCGGTGGCGCATGCGGCCGGCTTTGCCGAGGCGCACCAGGCGGTGGTCCGGGTTGCCCACGGAACCAATCGTCGCCATGCAACCCTTCGGCAGCCGGCGCACTTCGCCGGACGGGAGCTTCACCTGGGCATGGTCGCCTTCGACGGCCATGAGCTGGGCGCCCAAACCGGCGCCGCGCACCATGCGGCCGCCCTGGCCGGGCAGCAATTCGACGTCGTGGATGGTCATGCCGACCGGAATTTCGGAGAGCGGCATGCGGTTGCCCGGCGTCACCTCGACGCGGTGCAACGAAGAAACGACGGTCTGACCGACGGCGATGCCGTTCGGCGCAACCATGTACCGGCGCACGCCGTCGCGGTAGACCAGAAGGGCGATACGGGCGCCGCGGGCCGGGTCATGCTCGATGGCCTCGACCTTCGCGGGCACGTCGTACTTCTCGCGCTTGTTGTCGACATCGCGAAGATACCGGCGCGCGCCGCCGCCGCGGTGGCGGACGGTGATCTTGCCCTGGTTGTTGCGGCCGCCGCTCCGCTTCTTCATCGTGATGAGCGACTTTTCCGGTTCGAACTTAGTCAGGTCCGCGTACGCGTCCACCGACGCAAGGCGCCGTGCCGGAGTCGTAGGTTTGAAAGATTTGATCGGCATACGGGTTTACACGCCTTCGTAGATGGAGAGCGCGGCGCCCGGCGCGAGCGTCACCACGGCTTTCTTCCAGTCCTTCTGCACGCCGCTGGTCTGGCCGAAACGCACGTGCTTGCCTTTGACGCGCAGCATGTTCACGCGGATCGGACGCACGCCGTAGAGCTTGTTCACGGCGTCGCGGACCTGGAGCTTGGTGGCTTTGAGCGGCACGACGAACACGTACTGGCGCTGCCCGGACATGCGGGCGGCCTTTTCCGTGACGTGCGGGTGGCGCAGCACCGACGTGGCAATGCCGGTGTCCCGGTCGCCCGCGGGCGCAGCAACCCCGGCCCCGCTCAGCGGGGCCTTCGAAGCGGCCTTCTTGGCCGGGGCCTTTTTGGCGCCCGCGCCGGTCGGCGGCTTCCTCCCGAACTTGAATTTGTCCAAAAACGCAGCCATAGCCGTCGGTTAACCGAACATCTCTTCCATCTTCTTCGTGCCCGCCGCCGTGGTCAGCACCGTGTCGTGGCCGAGCAGCACCGTGATGTTCAGGCTGCCGACGTTGACCGAGGTCACCTGCGGAAGGTTGGCGAGCGATTTGACGACCTTCTGGTCGCGCGCCGGAAGCGCCACCAGGACCTTGCGGCCCACCGGAAGCGCCTTGAGCATCTTCACCATGGTCTTGGTCTTGTACTCGGCCGCGGTGAGCGTCTCAAGCACGAGCAAACGGTCATGGGCGACCTTGTCGGTCAGCGCCATGCGCAGCGCCTGCTGTTTCACCTTGCGGTTGATCTTCTTTTCGTAGTTGCGCGTGTTGCGCGGACCGAACACCACGCCGCCGCCCTTCCAGATCGGGGAACGGATGGAACCGTGGCGGGCGCGGCCGGTGCCCTTTTGCTTCCAGGGTTTCTTGCCGCCGCCGCGCACTTCGCCGCGGGTCTTGGTATGAGCAATGACCTTGCGGGAGGCGGACAGCTGCGCGACCGCAGCCTCATGGAGAACGGTCGGCTTCACGTCGACGCCGAAGACGGCGGCCGAGAGCTCCTGCTCGCCGACCTTCTTACCGTCCATGTTGTACAGGGGGACTTTCAACATATGCGTTTAGGCCTGTTCGGCGGCCGGTGCGGCCGGCGCTTCCACCGGAGCGGACACGGGTTCCGCGGCCGGCGCCTGGCTGGCGCGGTAGGTCTGCGTGCCTTCGCCCGAGAGCAACAGCATGGAGTTCCGCGCGCCCGGCACCGCGCCTTTCAGCGCGACGATACCGGCGGCAGCGTCTACGGAGACGACTTCGAGACCGCGCACCGTGACGCGGTCGCCGCCCATGCGGCCGGCCATGCGCTTGCCCGGGGCCACCGGACCCTGGCGCTTCGAGCCGATCGAACCCGGCATGCGCAACTGGTCCTTATGGCCGTGGGTCGCGGGGTGCCCGCGGAAGCCGTGACGCTTGACGACGCCCTGGAAACCCTTGCCCTTCGAGGTGCCGACGACGTGCACGACGTCGCCCGGCGCCAACGTGGAAACGTCCGCAACCTGGCCCGGCGCAATGCCGGAAACGTCGTCAACCCGGAACTCGCGGAACTCCGCGAAGCTGCGGCCGAGGGCCTTGGTGTGGCCGACCTGCGGCTTCTTCACGTTGCGCGAAGTTCCCACGCCCACCTGGATGGCGGCGTAGCCGTCTTTCTCCTGCGTGCGGATGGCCGTCACCGTATTCGGTTCGACCATGACCAAGGTGACCGGGACGACGGTGCCGTCCGGCCGGAACTCCTGGCGCATCTCGATTTTACGACCGACGATGAATTTCATAATTCCGTGATTCTGGCGAAACAAAAACCAGAAGCCTTCGCACCACCCCGCCGACCAACCCATTCCATTATGGGTGGCGGGGTCATGCGAACACTTCTAGCACGCACTGCCGTCTTCAACGGGTGGCGTGGGGAGAGCTGTCAATGACGGTACCTCGCTGTTCTCGGCCGCCGATCGGCGTCGGGTCTGCTCCGGAGAGCACCAGCGCGACGCGGTGGGAAGCCGAGGTTGGAGCCGCTCCGGCTCCCCTGCGCGTCCCACTCTGGGGCGCACGGGGCAGCCGGAGGGCTGCTGCTTACATCTTGATTTCGACGTCGACGCCGGCCGGCAGGTTCAGGTTCATCAGGGCGTCGATGGTGCGGGGCGTGGGATCGATGATGTCGACGAGCCGCTTCGAGGTGCGGACCTCGTACTGCTCGCGGGCGTCCTTGTGGACGAACGTCGAGCGGTTGACCGTGAACTTCTTCTTCTCGGTCGGCAGCGGGATCGGGCCGATCACGGACGCGCCGGAGCGCGTGGCCGTGTCGATGATGGTGCGGGCGGACTGGTCGATGATCTTGTGATCATAGGCGCGGATCTTGATACGGATCCGCTGCTTCTCGTCCTCCTTGCCCTTCACCGCAGGTTTTTTGACGACAGTGCTCATGCGATCCACGAATGCCCCCGCCGAGGCGGGGGCAGGGAGTTATTTGGTGATCTTCACGACGACGCCGGCGCCGACCGTGCGGCCGCCTTCGCGGACCGCGAAACGCATCTTCTCTTCCAGTGCCACCGGGGAGATGAGTTTGACGGAGACGTTGACGGTGTCGCCCGGCATGACCATTTCCGTGCCCTGGGGCAGGGCGATCTCGCCGGTCACGTCGGTCGTGCGGATGTAGAACTGCGGCTTGTAGCCGTTGAAGAACGGCTTGTGACGGCCGCCTTCCTCCTTGGTCAGGGTGTAGACCTCGGCCTCGAACTCGGTGTGCGGTTTGACCGTCCCGGTCTTGGCGAGGACCATGCCGCGCTCCACTTCTTCCTTCTTGGTGCCGCGGAGCAGCAAGCCCGCGTTGTCGCCGGCGCGGCCTTCGTCGAGCTGTTTGTTGAACATTTCGACGCCGGTCACGACGGTCTTGCGGGTTTCCCCGAGGCCGACGATTTCGACTTCCTCGTTGATCTTGATGATACCGCGCTCGATGCGGCCGGTGACGACCGTGCCGCGGCCTTCAATGGAGAAGACGTCCTCGACCGGCATCAGGAACGGCTTGTCGGTTTCGCGGACCGGTTCCGGGATGTACTCGTCGAGCGTTTTCAGGAGCTCGAGCACCGGCTTGGCGGCCTCGGGGTCGCTCGGGTTCTGGAGCGCCTTCAAGGCGGACCCGCGGATGATCGGGGTCGTGTCGCCGGGGAAGTTGTACTTCTTGAGCAGGTCGCGGACTTCCTCTTCGACGAGGTCGATGAGTTCTTTGTCATCCACCATGTCGACCTTGTTCAGGAAGACCACGATCGACGGCACGCCGACCTGGCGGGCGAGCAGGATGTGCTCGCGGGTCTGCGGCATGGGGCCGTCGGCGGCGGACACGACCAGGATCGCGCCGTCCATCTGCGCGGCGCCGGTGATCATGTTCTTCACGTAGTCGGCGTGGCCCGGGCAGTCGACGTGCGCGTAGTGGCGCTTTTCGGATTCGTATTCGCAGTGCGCCGTGGCGATGGTGATGCCGCGGGTGCGCGATTCCGGCGCCTTGTCGAGGTCCTCGATGCCTTTCTTCTGGGCCGTCATGCCGTGGGCGGCGGCGACCGAAAGAATGGCGGCGGTGAGCGTCGTCTTGCCGTGGTCGACGTGGCCGATGGTGCCGACGTTGACGTGGGGTTTGGAGCGGTCGAACTTGTCTGCCATAGGTTTCCGTGAGAGACGCCAGCCCGGTGGCGGGCGGCTGATTACGGATGGTTTAAGCCAAAAATGCGTTGGTGAATATAGCACGGCACCCGGAGGGATGCAAGAGTCCCTGTCAAGGGGCTCACTCGATCGGTTCTAAGTAGAACTTTTCCTCTTCGTTGAGCGGTTCTTGAGCCTCCGGAGCGGCCTCCGGGGCGGTCGGGACGACCGGCTCCGGTTGCCACGTTTCCAGGGATTCCTCGCGCGTCGCTGGGAAAGCGGCCGGGGCAGGAGCCGCCGGTGTCCCCGCCACCAGACCTTCGTAGGCCGCCAGCGGCATCACGACGACGGGCTCGGGGAGGCTGGCATCGACCAGCACGTGGCGCTCCCCCGTCCGTGCCGCGATCTTCATCAACCGTTCAAGGAGGTCGCTGCGCATACCAGGCTTAGCGGCGCGCGCTGGCCGTGGCCGCGCGGCCCTCGATGATGCCGGCAGCGACGTTCGGCGGGATCGGCTCGTAGCTCGAGAACTCCATGGAATAACTGGCGCGGCCCTGGGACATCGAGCGCAGCTGGGTGGCGTAGCCGAACAATTCGGCCAACGGAACCATGGCGCGGATGACCTTAATGCCGCCGGTGCGGTCGGTCATCTCCTGAATCTGACCGCGCTTGGAGTTGAGGTCGCCGATGACTTCGCCCATGAAGTTCTCGGGGGTGATGACTTCGACCTTGAAGACCGGTTCGAGCAGGATCGGGCCCGCCTTTTTGACGGCTTCCTGGAAAGCGAAGCTGCCGGCCAGTTTGAAGGCCGCTTCGGACGAGTCGACGTCGTGGTAGGAACCGTCGAAGACCGCGCAGCGCACGTCGATGACCGGGTAGCCGGCCGTGACCCCGCGCAGTGACGCTTCCTTGGCGCCCTTCTCGATCGGACCGATGAATTCCTTGGGAACGACGCCGCCCTTGGTTTCGTCCTCGAATTCCCAGCCTTCACCGCGGTTGCGCGGTTCGACGCGGACCCAGCAATGGCCGTATTGGCCGTGGCCGCCGGTCTGGCGGATGTATTTACCTTCGCCTTCGGCGGCCTTGGTGATGGCTTCCTTGTAGGAGACTTGCGGCGTGCCGACGTTGGCTTCCACCTTGAACTCACGCTTCATGCGGTCGACGATGATGTCGAGGTGCAGTTCGCCCATCCCCGCAATGATCGTCTGCAGCGTGCTTTCGTCGGTGCGCACGCGGAAGGTCGGATCTTCTTCGGCGAGTTTTTGCAGCGCGATGCCCATCTTTTCCTGGTCGGCCTTGGTCTTCGGCTCGATGGCCAGCTGGATGACCGGCTCCGGGAAGGTGATGCGCTCCAAAAGGATGGGGTGGTCTTCGGCGGACAGCGTGTGGCCGGTGAAGGTGTCCTTCAAGCCGACCGCGGCGGCGATGTCGCCGGCGTAGACCATGTCCACGTCCTCGCGGGTGTTGGCGTGGAGGCGGACGATGCGGCTGACGCGCTCGCGCTCGCCGGTCGTGGTGTTCAAGACGTAGGAGCCGGACGCCAGCGTGCCGGAATAGACGCGGAAGAAGCAGAGTTTGCCGACGAACGGATCGGCCGCGACTTTGAACGCCAGTGCCGTGAACGGTTCCGTGTCCGAGGCGTGGCGCTCCAGGATCTTTTCATGATCGTCCGGGTCCGTGCCTTTGATCGGGGGCACATCGAGCGGGCTCGGCAGATATTCGACGATGGCGTCCAGCATGTGCTGCACGCCCTTGTTCTTGAGCGCGCTGCCGCACAAGACCGGGACGATCTCGAAGGCGATGGTCTGGGTGCGCATCAGCTGCTTGAGCTTCTCGAGCGGGATCTCCTGGCCGGCCAGGTAGGCGGTCATGGACGCTTCGTCGCTTTCGACGAGCTTCTCAATCAGCTTGGCGCGGTATTCTTCGACCTTGTCCTTCATGTCCGCCGGCACGTCCTCGATGCGGACGTCCTGGCCCAGGTCGTCCATGAAGACATGGGCCTTGCGGGTCAGCAGGTCGACGACGCCCTTGAAGTTATCTTCGGCGCCGATCGGCAGCTGGATCGCGTAGGCGTTCTTGGTGAGCCGGGCATGGATGCTCGCCAGGTCCGCGAAAAAGTCGGCCCCGGTGCGGTCGAGTTTGTTGATGAAGCAGAGGCGCGGCACCTTGTACTCGTCGGCGTAGCGCCAGTTGGTTTCCGACTGCGGTTCCACGCCGGCGACGCCGTCGAAAATGACGCAGGCGCCGTCCAACACGCGCAGCGAACGCTTCACTTCGACCGTGAAGTCGATGTGGCCCGGCGTGTCGATCAGGTTCATCCGGTGGTTCTTCCAGAAGCAGGTCGTGGCCGCGGCGGTGATGGTGATGCCGCGCTCTTGCTCCTGTTCCATCCAGTCCATGGTGGCTTCGCCCTCGTGCACTTCGCCGATCTTGTGCTTCTTCCCGGTGTAAAACAGCACGCGCTCGGAGACGGTGGTCTTGCCGGCGTCGATGTGGGCGATGATGCCGAAGTTACGTGTCCTCTCCAACGGATAGTCGCGCGGCATACGTTAGCGCGCAAAGTGGGCGAAGGCGCGGTTGGCCTCGGCCATGCGCTGCACGTCCATGCGCTTTTTGACGGCGCTCCCCTCGCCCTTGGCGGCTTCGAGGATTTCGGACGCGAGCTTCTCGGACATCGGTTTGCCCTTGCGGGAGTTGGCGGCGGCGATCAGCCAGCGGAAGGCCAGCGCGGTGCGGCGCTCGCCGCGGACCGGGATCGGAATCTGGTAGTTGGCCCCGCCGACGCGCCGGCTGACCACTTCGATCTGCGGGGTGACGTTGCGCATGGCGGCGTCAAAAACGTGCGCCGGATCGTCCTTGCTCTGTTCGGCGACGATGTCGAGCGCGGCGTAGACGACCTTCTGTGCGGTCGTCTTTTTGCCGGCCTTCATGATGCTGTTGACCAGTTTGGCGATGACCACCGAACCGTACTTGCTATCCGGGGCGATCACGCGCTTGGGTGCCTGTTTGCCGCGCATAGGTTAGGAAGACTTGGCTTTCGGCTTCTTGGTGCCGTAAATCGAGCGGCCGCGGCGGCGCGATTCCACGCCCTGCGTGTCGTAGACGCCGCGGACGATGTGGTAGCGCACGCCCGGAAGGTCCTTCACGCGACCGCCGCGGATCATGACGATGGAGTGTTCCTGGAGGTTGTGGCCCTCGCCCGGAATGTAGGCGGTGACTTCCATGCCGTTCGACAAGCGGACGCGGGCGATCTTGCGGAGCGCCGAGTTCGGCTTCTTCGGGGTCATGGTGGTGACCTTCACGCAGACGCCGCGCTTGAACGGCGAACCCATCGGCAAGTCGGTGCGCTTGCGATGGATGGTGTCGAGAACGCTCTGGAGCGCCGGCGACTTGGTCTTGCGGCTGTTGGGTCGGCGGCCGCGGCGGATGAGTTGGTTGATGGTCGGCATCGCGGGTAATAAAAAAGACTGATCGAAACGTGGATTTTCCCCCGAAGGCCGCCTTCGCCCCAGAGAGTCATCCGAATGCCGGCCTAACGTATCATGGGCCGAAAATGCGGTCAACAGGCCCCTACAGGACCTGCACGACCACCCCGAAGAGCGGGAAAAAGACGTACCGGTAGACCAGGGAAAAGAGAATCCCAAAGACCGAAATCCCAATCAAATATTGGAGGGAAAGCACCAAGAGCAGGAGGAACGGACCGCGCGTTTCCAGGAAAAAGCGGGTCCGGGCGTGCTGGGGACCGGAGAGCAGGTCGAGCAGGAACTTGGAGCCGTCGAGCGGCGGGATGGGGATGAGGTTGAAGAAAAACAGCCCGACGTTGATCAGGAAGTAGTAGCCGAGGAAGATCATCAGCAGATTCGACTCCGGCACCCCGGCACCCCAGGCCAGCCGGATGGCGATGCCGGCCACGGCGGCCTGCAGGAAGTTGGAGATCGGGCCGGCGAAGGCCACGAGGGTCGGTCCCCACTGCTGGACGCGGAGATTGTAGGGATTGAACGGGACGGGCTTGGCCCAGCCGAAACCGGCCACGACCGCCATGACCATGCCGAGCGGGTCGACGTGGACGAGCGGGTTCAACGACAAGCGCCCGGCGAGGCGCGCCGTCTGGTCGCCGAGCGACGTCGCGGCCAGGGCGTGGCAGAACTCATGGAGCGACAAGGCCAGCACGATCGCCGCCAGCCACAGCAGAACGACGAGCGGCGCGGAGAAATCCAGGAAATAGGGGACGCGCAGGATGATGGTCTCCATGGGGGCTTGCCAAAGTGTCCCCGGCATGATAGCATATGGCGGCATTGAATCATCTTCGTATGGCACGCATTTGCGACACCTGCGGCCGCGGTCCGATCATGAGCGCGACCCGCAGCCACTCCAACATCAAGACCAAGCACCGCCGGTACGTGAACCTGCAGGTGAAGCGTTTTGCCGGCCGGACCCTCAAGGTCTGCACCCGCTGCCTGAAGACCCAGGCCAAGGCGATGAAGACGGCCTAAGGCCGCACGCAAAAACCCTCCGCATGTGCGGAGGGTTTTTCGTTTGCGCTCAGGGAGCGGCCGGGACGATCGTGAACCAACCCAGCGGCATGCGCCACGGACCGACGCGCAGCGTGATGCGTCCAAGCAGGGAGCCGTCCTCCTGCGCCACGATCTGATCTTCGATCTGCTTCAGCCACCACGGATTGGCGTCTTGCGCGTAGTCGAGCACCAGACGGTCGTCGCGGATCGCGTGGCGGAATGGGTAGCTCTCCGCATCCCCCACCCGGTTTGCACCGGTGCCGTCGGGACGGAAAACTTTCCCTTTCCAGCTCGTCGGCAACGGCGGTGCCAGGAGCGTGCCGTCGTAGACGCCGAGGAGCGGCTCCGGCGCGCGACCGGCGGAAAACTGGCGAGCGTACTCCCAAGCGGCCGGATGCACGTTCAAAAAGACGTAGAGCAGGATCGCCAGAAGAGCGATGCTGGCCAGGAGGGAGCCGAGAATGCGGAGGACGAGCATAGAACGAAAACGGTCAGCGTTCCTGTCGGGCTAGCGGGACTCGAACCCGCGGCCTCTTGCACCCCATGCAAGCGCGCTACCAACTGCGCTATAGCCCGACGCGAAAGCCGACCGCTTTGTACGCCGGGATTCTGCAGGAGGCGGAAGGTGCTGTCAACGCGGTCAGGCCTTCTTCTCCGCGAGCTGCCGGTAGACGTCGGCCATGGCCAGCCAGGTCAACGGCACGGTCACGAGCAGCCCGACACCCAGCGCAAGAACGCCGAGCAGGTTGATGCCGAACGCTGCAAGGCCGAACAGGAAGATCCGACCGCGGTTGCCTTTGGTCAGGTTCCAGCAGCGCTGCACGGCCTCGACCGCCCCCACCTTTTGGTCGAGAACGACGTAGATGATCGGCGTGAAGGCCAAACTGACGTAGATGCCGGGAATGATGAAGAGAAGCAGGCCGATCAGCACGAGGAAACCGACGATGATCGATGCCAGAAGCGCGTTCAAAAAGACGATGGGTTCCACGAGCAGCGACTTCAGCGTGTACGGTCGCCCGAGGACGGCGTCGAGGGTCAGTCGCATCACGCCGGTGGAAAGATACTGCTGCACGGCCCAACCCGCGAAGGCGAACAGGATGCTCACCCACGCACCGACCAGCACGAACGGCAGCACGGCCGCATCGATCTTCCCGACGTTCTCCGGGGTGAGCGCGTTGATGATCACCGACGGAATCTGCATGGCCGCTGCGACCACGAAGATCAGGAACAGCACGCCGATGAAGAAGAGCGGTCGTTTGGCGAAGGCCTCCCAGCCGCGGGAGAACGCCGTACCGATCGAAAAGCGAGGAGTCATAGGCGTGTGTTAGCGGCGATGTCCACGGCCGCCGCGGTTGCCGCCGCCGCTGCGATTGTTGCGCCCGCCGCGATTGCCGCCGCGGCCGCCCGGTCGTGCGCCGGGCGCCGGACCGATGGGACGGCGCGTTTCCCAAAAGGCGCCGGTGCCGGGAATCGTCATGTCGATCTGGGGCGGTTGCTGTTCCGCCCCGCCGTGGCGGGGCCGCTGGTCGGCGCCGTAGCGCCGCTCGCCGCCGGGACGACCCGAGCCGAACTGCGGCTTGCGTTTGCCGCGCAGCGTGCCGGGCATGAAGCCCCAGCTCTCGTCCGGCGGACCGGACGGGGTCTGGCCGCGCCGGAATCCCTGGGACCCCGGACGCTGCGGAGCACCCATGTCGGAGCGGTGCGTCGGCGCCATCGGGCGTTGCTGGAACCGGCGTTGCTGCCGGTCGGGAGGCATGGCGGATGCGCCCGCGGAGGCCTGCAGGCCCTCGGGAAGCGGCGCGACGGGAATCTGCTGGCGGATCAAGCGCTCGATGGGCCCGAGCAGCTTGCGCTGGTCCGGCGCCACAAAGCTCGTAGCCCGTCCGGTCGCCGCGGCGCGCGCCGTGCGCCCAATGCGGTGGACGTAGTCCTCGGCCACGGACGGCAAGTCGAAGTTCACGATATGCGCGATGTTGGCGACGTCGATCCCGCGGGCGGCGATGTCAGTGGCCACCAGGACGCGGTGCTTGCCTGTTTTGAATCCTTCGAGCGCGCGCAGGCGCTGGTTCAGCGAACGGTTGGAGTGGATGCGCTCGACCTTGTGGCCGGCGTTTGCGATGAGCCGGGCCACCTTGTCGGCGCGGTGCTTGGTGCGCGTGAAGACGAGCACCGTCCCCGGTTCCTCACCGAGCAACCAAAGCAAAAGCGGCACCTTCATCTTGTCGTCGGCGAAGAAGATACGCTGCGTCACGCCTTCGGCCGTGGTGCCGGTGCGGGCGATTTCGACGCGCACCGGGTCGTGCAACTGCTGGTTGGCGAGCTGCGCGACTTCCGGAAGCATGGTCGCCGAAAAGAGCATCGTCTGGCGCTGCTTGGGGAGCGCGGAGAAGATGCGGCGGATCTGCGGCCAGAAGCCCATGTCGAGCATGCGGTCGGCTTCGTCGAGCACGACCATTTCGAGCTTCGACATGTCCGTGGTGCGCCGCTCCAGGTGGTCGATGAGCCGTCCCGGCGTGGCGATGACGATGCTGACCCCGGAGCGCAACGCGGCCGTCTGCGGATTCATGCCGGCGCCGCCGATGATGACGGCGCGGCGCAACGGCACGCCCTTGGCAAGTTTGGCGAGCGTCTCATCGATCTGGAGCGCGAGTTCGCGCGTCGGTGCAAGAATCAGCCCGACCGTCCCCTTCTTGCCAGCGAGACGCATGAGCATCGGCAGGGCGAAGGCGGCGGTCTTGCCGGTGCCGGTCTGGGCGATGCCCACCACGTCACGGCCGAGCATGCCCGGCGGGATGGCCTGGGCCTGGATCGGCGTGGGTGCTTCGTAGCCGGCGGCCGCGATGTTCTTCAGGAGCAAGTCCGGAAGACCCAATTCAGAAAACGATTGTGGATGCATGAAAGAAAATTACACGTCAGGAACCAAAAGGCCCCATGACTCGAACTGATACTGGTTTCGGCGAAATGCCAAGTGGGTGCCCGCATCCGGCGTCCAAGGACGACGGACAGGAAGGCGCGGTGGATTCCCCGTGAGGCGGGGACCGCATCCCTTGCGCGAGCCGGCCCGGCCGAACCCGGAGGCTTGGTCGGAGAGACCGCGGAAAGGGACTCCCATGAAGTAGGGTTGTCCCGAAACCAATGCCAGAGAGCGCATGAGGCTGTCCCTAACATAGCCCGAATACCGCGCTTTGTCCAGATAAAAAAGGGACGCCCGATGTGAACGGTGCCCCTATTCGGCATCGCTTGCGAACAAGCCTGCGCGCTGCAGATACGCGAGCAACTCCTCATACGTTGCCACATCGCCCTTCTGCTGATAGGCCAAGATGCGCTGATACTCTGTCGCCGTAGCATCGGAGAGAGTGGCGCCTGCGTAGTGGTTGGCGTTCGTCCCACTCAGCGTCCCAGCCAAACGCCGTGGTGCACTCCAAGGATAGACGCGTGGCACAGGCCCCGCCTCGCGCCAGTCGAGGAGCAGGCGTGCCAACGTCAGGTAGGCCCGCGGCAGATGCCAGTCCGTCACGACCAGATAGAGAGTGATGCGCTGACGGGCTGGTGCAGCTGCGTAGAGACGGCTGCACAGCGCCTGCGTGTTCTGCGACTGGACTAACGCATTCTCCCCGTTCTCATCGATCTCGACCGACGGCGGACGCGGCAGATGCGCCAGCCGAGCGACGAGTTCTCCGTGCGCGGGAAGATCTCCCCGCGCACGTTCCGCGGCGTTGATGCCCGCAAGGTACAGCATCCCCGTGTACGTGCATTGCGCGAGGGCGATGCCGGCCTCGACGCGCTCGCGCTCGCCAACCCCGGGATAGACGACGATCGCGTCGATGGCACGACCCTCCTGTACTCGCACGCGACCGGCCGTCGCGAGCGTGCTCATGAGCACCGAAGCACGAAAGAACGATTCGCATCGATCCACCCGGCACCTCCTGGCCGAGCTATAACAGAAATACGCCGGGGCGTCAATCCTACTTGGTCTTCTTCACGAGCGTACCATCCCAGTCGGCGGGAGGGGATTCTTCCAAGAATTGTTCGCAACGGGCGATGTAATTCTGGAGGGAGACGTCCTCGGGCTTCACATGTGCCATGGCATGGAAGGCGTCCCGCGCCTCCGTGAACTTTCGCGCGAGGTAGAGATCACGCGCCGCGGCAAAATGCTTCACGAACATCTTCTGGGCGTCCGTCGCGTCGTCCGCGCCGCAGACCACCTCAAAGATGTCGATCGGCTCCTTCTTGCCTTTGACGGCCACGCGGTCGAGCGGACGCAGAAGATAGCCGTGGCCGATCAGCTTCTTGGTGCTCTCGGAGACGATGATCTCCGTGCCGTAATCCTTGTTCAGCCCCTCGAGGCGCGAACCGAGGTTCACGGCGTCGCCCATCACGGTGTAGTCGAAGCGGTTCTTGGAGCCCATGTTGCCGACGACCATCGGTCCCGAGTTCACGCCGATGCCGAGCTTCAAAGTCACGCCTTCCGGAAAGGCGCCGCCGGCGTTCATCTCCACGAGGCGCGTGCGCATGGCAAGTCCCGTTTCCACGGCGTGCATGGCGTGCTGCGCGTCGTCGTAGGGCGCGCCCCAGAAGGCCATGATGGCGTCGCCCATGTACTTGTCGAGCACGCCCTCATGCGCGAAGACGAGTCCGGTCATCACGTCGAGGTACGTGTTGAGCACGGCCACAAGCTCTTCCGGAGAAAGTTTTTCCGAAATGGAGGTGAAGCCGCGCAGGTCGGAAAAGAGCACCGTCATCTCGCGGCGTTCACCGCCCAGCTCAAGCTTCTCCGGATGCGCCATGAGGTCGCGCACCACGGCGCCCGAGACGTAGCGCTCAAGCACGGTGCGGGTGCGCAAACGTTCCGCCTTTTCCCGGAAGGTGCGCTCGGCCATGGTCGCGCCGGAAGCGAACGCCAAGGCCAGCGGCGGATAGAACAGGTCGCCGACAATGCCGACGTCAAACAGGGCGAACGTCGCCAAACCGTAGAGGCCGAACGTGCCACCGACGATCAGCCAGGCCGTGCGCAGCCGCAGGCGCAGCATGGCCGCGGCGGCGATGGCGCAAAATAAGACGATGAGGATATCGCGCGCCGCCGCGGGCAGATCGCGCAGGTTCCGCCCGGACAGTTCCGTGGCGATGGCGTTGGCGTGCACTTCGATCCCGGGCATCGGGTCGCGCTTGGCCGTCGGCGTGGTCAGGACGTCGTGCAGGTCCGGCGCGGTGGCGCCCACCAGCACGATGGCATCCCTGAACATCGCCGGATCGACGCGGTCGTTGATGACGTCGGCGAACGGAATGGTGCGGAAGGTCCCTTTCGGCCCCGCGTAGTTCACGATGAAGGAGCCTTCCGTCTGCGAGAGTTCGCGTCCCGGAAAGGCGGTTTCGAACACGGCGCGGAACATCGGCCGGTTGCGCTCGACGGAGACGCCACGCACGGTCAGCGGCACGCGGCGGAAAACGCCGTCGGCGTCCGGGGGCGTGTTCACGAACCCGAGCGGCGCAACGGCAGTGAGCTCCGGGATGGGCACGATCGGCCGGACCGCGAACGGCGACGTCTCCCCCGCGGTCTTCACGAAGGTCGCCTCGAGCGGCAGGACGACGTTGCCCGCCTCGCGCAATGCCGCGGCGAGCTTGGCGTCGTCGGCGCAGGCAGCGCCGGTCTCCCCTGCCGCACAGGTCGGTTCCGGAAAATTCACGTCGTAGCCCACGGCCTTTGCCCCGGCCTCGGTCAGTTTCTCGATCAGCGCGACGTGGACGCTGCGCCGCCAGGGGAAGCGGCCGATCTCGCGGATCGAGGCGTCGTCGATGGCCACGATCACGATATTCGCCGGCGGTTCATACCCGATGAACAACGCGTCGGAAAGCAAACCGCGCGCGGACTGGAAGAATCCGAGGCGCGCGCTCGCAACCAACACCGCCGCGAGGGCGGCGGTGAAGAGGACGGCGCGCAGCGGGCCGAGGCGCGACATGGAATTACGGGCCGACCGAGACGCTGGCCGTGCCGGAGACGGTCGTGCCTTCGGTGTAGCCGGCGGTGACGACCGTCGATTGCGCCTGATACTGGTAGCTCACCTGGAAAACGTTGCCGGTGAGCGTCCCGGCCGCCGGGTTGGAATGCGACCAGGTTGCCTGTCCGGTCACGTCCTTCGTCGAACCGTCGCTGTAGTGGGCGGTGGCGCTGAAGGCCTGCTGCTGTCCGCTGCGCAACGAAACCGAACCCGGTGCGACCGTCACGCTTTGGAGCGTGGCCTGGACGGGCGCCTGTTGGATCGTCCGCACGCTGTAACCGCCGGTCAGCCCGGAGTACAGGGCGCGCACCGTGGCGCTGCCGACCGCCGAGGTCGTGAGATTGCCGCGCGTCAGCGTGCCGATGGGGTCGCCGACCAGTTCCCACTGCGCCGAGGTCGTGACGTCCTGGGTCGAACCGTCGCTCATGGTGAGGACTGCCCGGAACTGTTGCGAATCCGGCACGTTCATGAGCGTGCGGGTGCCGATGACGGCAAGCGACTGAGCGGTTGGTCCGACTGCCGGGACGTTGGTGTTGGTATTCGTCGGCAGGTTCGTGTTGGTGGTGACCGGCGCGTTGACATTGCTGTTGGCGTTCAGATTCGTGTTCGTCACGGGAAGATTCTCGTCGACCGCGGTGGACTCCGTGGTCGTCGCGTTTTCGACGCGCAGCGCGTCGAGCGGACGGAAGCGGAACGGCGCCGTGCCAAAGGCCTCCGGGTCCATGGCCTTGAGCGCGGACAACATGCCGTCCATTTCGGAGCGCTCGCCGAGGATGCGGTCGCGCAGCGCCTCGGGAATCTGCACGCCTTCGCCGTTCATGGCGGCGATGAGCATGCGGTGCTCGGCCATGCGGCCGACCATTTGCTTGATCACGGTGCGCACTTTGGGCGGTTCCACCTTCCCTGCACCGATCTCCCGCTGCACGTTCCGGAAGCCGTCGAGGTAGCGGGACCAGGCCCGCGTCGCGGCGTCCATCTTGCCGGCGCGCGCCAAAAGCACGGTTTCCGCAAAACGACGGTCTTCATAGGACATGCGGAGTACCCGGCGGACGTCGGGGTCCGTGGTCAGCGCCAGACGGAGACGTTCGCCGAAACTCTGCAGTGCGTGACCCGGCGTTCCCGGCAGGGTGCGCGCGGCGTCGGAAAGGATCCGTTCGCGCTGTTGCTTCACATGATTCAAAAACTGTTCGTCCGCCGCCTGGTTCTTGCGGAACCACGCCGAGGTGCGGAAGCGCTCGGCCATGGCGCGGCGTACCATCTTCTCCGCGGCGGGCGCGCCGCCTTTTTTGGCCATCCAGGCCTCCTCGCCGGAACGGACGTCCTGCCACGCCGGTTCCACCGGCGTCGCCGGCGCGCGGGCCGTGCCGACGAGCCCCTCGACGACCTGCACGACGTCGCCGTCCGGACTCGAAACGTCGGTCACGAATGCCGTGCCGCGCACCGTGGCGACGACGGTCGAGGACTGCACGCTGAAGCTCGCGTCGCGGTCGAGCAGCTTCACGACGCGCGACCAGACGCGCCCGGCAGTGACGGCGAGCGTGATCCGGGTGCTGGCATGATTGTCGCCGTCAACGACGAGCTCGCGCACCACGACTTCGCTGTTCTCGTCGAGCCGCGCCGTGGCGCCGTCGAAAAAGTTGACCGTGGCCTGGCTCTTGGCGTTGGTCTTGATCTGGTCGCCCTCGCCGAGCGCCGCGTCGGCGGCGACCGGCTCCCAGGATCCGGCGCCGTGCCGGAGGAACGCTTCCCCTTCGTCGACCGTCACGGTCGCGACCGGCGCGCCGCGCTCGGCAGGCGCCGACAGGGCCCAGGCATTGAGCCCGCCCACCACGGCTAGCACGAGGACGACGACGAAAACCGCGAGGAAGGTGCGTTTTTTCATACGCGGGACATGCTAGCAGAAAGGGGAGGAATAAAAAAGACGGCCCGGGGTCCTGATACGGACCTGGGGCCGCGGCATTACCCGCCGGCGAGCACCTGGGCGTCGATGTCGGGATTCGCCCAGTCGACGCCGAAGATCTCCGCCGGATTCAGCATCGGGAGCACCTCCCGCGCCCGACGCCGTTCGTACTGCTTGTGGTTGATCGGTTTCTTGGACAGCCGGGAGCGGGCATAGTTCTCGAAGGCATGAAACTGCCCCTCAAACTTGTACCCGTCGTAGGTGAAATTCACGTTGATCACCCGGTAGCCCTTGTCCGAGATGGGATTGCCGCCTTCGCCGCCCCGGCGCGTGTCCTTCATGCTGCTCACGGAACCGACCATCGGGAAGACCTCTTCGGCGAGCCGTTGGATGCCCAGGCCGAGTTCGCACTCGTCCCGGAACACCATCTGGAAGCGGAACAGGTCGGGCAGCTTGAGCGGATCGGTGATCTTCTGGTCCATCATCTTGAAGAGCACCGCATCGGGCTTCTTCTGGCCGGGGTCGAAGAACACCGGCAGCTGGCGGCCGAAGCGGTCCTTGAAGTACCGGCACGGCATGGGCACGGGGACGAATTCCCCGGGCGCGGCCGCTTCCTGCGGACCCAGCACGCGCAGCGGGTCGCCGGTCTCACGGTCGACGGCGACGCGGACCGTAAACTGCCGCTCCGCGCCGGGCGTGAAGAACCGCTCCACCAACACGTCGGTGATGAACTTCTCGAACGGCCGGCCTGCCGTGATGTCCTGCAGCGTGTGCCAGATGTGGAACAGACGCTCGCCGAGCACCAGGTCGCGCCGCATCGAGAACAGCCGCATCCGCAGCATGTAATCGCGCGGATCGCCGGGGTCGAGACCCAACGACGGCGTCTCCTTGATCTCCATCATGATCTCGACCGGATCGACCTTCGTCTCGAGCGTCCCCTCCGAGGTGAACGGCGCCCGGAAGATTTCCGGGATGAACCGCTGGTTGTACTCGACGACGGCGTTGCGCGCCGTCTTCAGGGTCTCTCCCATCAGATCGTAGAGCCCGTCGTCGTCGAGACCGCCGTCGACGCGGTAGGTCTGCCGGATGCGCCGGGCCAGGAGGCGCGGCCGTTCCTTCTCCGGCAGCGCCGCGAGGTGCGTCAGCAGGTTGGTGTAGGCCCGCTGCTTGTACAGGTACGAGGCGGAGACGCACTCGCCGCGGTCCCCGAGCTGGCGCATGTAGGCGCGCAGCCCTTCCGCCGTCACCGGCCAGATCGGGTGCAGGTCTTCGTATCCGGGCGTGTCGACGGCACACAGGTGCGGTCGCACGCGTTTGGGGCGGAACTCCCGCGGTTCATCGAAGCGCGGAAGCTCCTCGTTCATCTCGGTCACGTCTTCCTTTCCCCCGGCACACCGCGTGCCGGGAAGGGCGGAACGTAGCAGAAAAAAAAGAGAGCGGCAAGCCCCGCGGCCTACCGCGCCGGCGTCGTGCGAACGCCGAAGAAGATGAGCTTCTGTGCCCCGTTCTCGCCGTCGGTCACGGCGATGTCGAACCACAGGTCGCCCTGGTGGTGCGGCAGCAGGCGCCGCCCGGCGTCGATCACCGCGAACACCGCCTGGTTGTGCAGCGCCCCGAGATTGACCAGCTCGCCATCTGTGTTGACGACCTTGAGCACGTGCACGTCCTTGCCCGTGATCCGGCAGTGCACCTGCGGGTTGCAGCGCACCGGCAGGCGCACCTCGATCACCGTCTCCTCCGGGTGGTCTCCGCTGCGGAAGATGGCCCTGACGCGCTTCGTGACCCCGGACCCGAAACGCACGCCTTTCACGAGCAGCTCGGCGCCGCGGTGATTGATGCACAGCCGGGTGAAGGCTTCCTCACGCTCGACGCCGCGGGCGACTTTGCCCGGCGGCAACAGGCCGCTGTCCGCGAACAGCGCCCGGAAGGCGCGCCGCGATTCCACGGGATTCTCTCCGCTCTGGTTCACGATTTCTCCTCTCCTGGAACGAAAGGACCCCCGCAAGGCGGGGGTCCGGAAGTTCCTGACGATGCGTTACGCAGCACGCACGGAACCGCGGACCCCGTTGCCGAGGACCTTCTTCGTGCTGATGAAGTGGTGGTTCCGTTGCTGCATACGTACGTCCATCATAGGAAACGACAATGCCGGCGTCAAGCGCCGACATTGTCGTACCGCACGGAATGGCAGTCGGAGGGTCGCTTATCCGTAGATGAAGTCGGCGTCGATCTTCTTGTAGGCGAAGATTTCCTCGGGCGCAAAGAAGCGCTTGATCTCGACATCACCGTTTTCGGGCGAGTCGGAAGCGTGCACCAGGTTCATGGTACCCATCGACATGTCGCCGCGGATCGAACCGGCCTCGGCCTCGTTGCCGAAGGTCTTGCCGACCAGGATGCGCACCGCGTTGACGCAGGCCGCACCCTCGAGCGCGATGACCACGACCGGTGCCGACTTCATGAACTTCTTGATGTCGCCAAAGAACGGTTTTTCCTTGAGGTGCGCGTAGTGCTCGTCGAGGTGAGCGTCGGAAAGCGAGATCATCTTCATGCCGATGATCTTGAGGCCCTTCAGTTCGAAGCGGCGGACGACCTCTCCCAGCAGGTTGCGCTGCAGGGCGTCCGGCTTGAGGATGATGCACGTCCGTTCCATCATGTTCGGCATACGGATCAGGAAGAATTGGTTGCAAGGAGCATACGCGCTTTCCCGTCGTCGGACAAGTCCCGCGCCCGGACGATGAGGATGGCCAGAAAGACGTACCAGGAAACTGCCAGGGGCAGCGGCATGGCGCCGCCCGCGAGGAACGCGCCGGGGACCGCATCGCACCAGGCCAGCAGCACGAGCAGGAACCGGACGGGAACGGCCAAGGCCAGGCCGACGGCGCGGCCGAGGTCCGGCAGGATGCCGGCTGCGGCAAGCAGCGCTCCCCCGCCGATGGTCAAGAGCGGCACGAACGGCGCCGCCAGGATGTTGGCAAGCGGCGACACGGCCGAGAACGTCCCAAAGGTCCCAAGCGCGACCGGCAGCGTGGCGAGTTGCGCGGCGAGGCCGTCCGCGGCGGTGCCGCGCAGGAATTCCGGCGCTCGGCGGATGAAATGCATCGTCTCCAGCCGCGCCGCGATCGGCGGCGTCAGCCAGAGCAGGCCGCCCGTTGCCGTGAACGACAGGGCGAAGCTGACGCTCGTGAGCGCGGCAGGATCGAGCGCGAGCATGATGCAGGCCGCGGCAATGAGCAGGTTGGCGCTGTCCGGTTTTCGTCCGAGTTCGCGCGCGGCAAGGACGAGGAGCGCCATGAACGCGGCGCGCACGACCGGCGGCTCCGCGCCGGCGAACAGCGCAAAGGCGCAGACCGCGCCCGCAGCACCGATCGCGACCGCACGCCGCCGCAACCTGAGGGCGAACAGCAGTGAGACGAGCGTGCCCGCGGCGATGGTCACGTTGGCACCGGAGACGGCCAGCAGATGTGACGTGCCGGTGCGCCGGAAACGCAACGTCAACCAGCGCGGCATCCCGGTGGTGTCGCCGACGCTCATGCCCAACAGCAGCGTTCCCTCCGGTCCCGGCGCGGCCCGGCGCACGGCGCGCACCGACGCGGCGCGCAGTCCGGCGAACGATTCGGTCGGCAGCGCGATCGTCGGCCCGCGCGGCCGCAACGCGCCGACCACAAACACGATTGCGGCGATCACCAAGACGCGCCGCGCAGACGGCAGGCGCAAAACGGCGGCGGCACACACGCCGATGCCGACCGCAAGCGCAACGGGGTATCGCGCGAAGGCCAGGCCGAGCAGGAACGCCAAGCCGCAAACGCGGAACGTCTTGGACGGCGACCCGGCGCTCTTCGCCAAAAACGAAAGCGGCATACCTCTCTAGTATGCCGCGCGCGATGTCGTGAGAAATGTCAAGCCCACCATCGGCGTCCCGAGAAGCCGCACGACGAGGTACCCGATCATTGGGTCGGATATCCCTCGCTGCCGCTCGGGACGACGATATCCTTCGACTCCCGTCCAGGATAAAAAAGAGGTCCCGCGAGGCGCCTGTCGAACGCAGGTGAACATGCGAGACCTATCTGTCAGTCGATACTGTAGGTGAGCGCGGGATCTCGAATACCACGAGGCTCGACTTGGTGCAATTGCCGCTCTGGTGACGGATGCATCCGTTTCTCCTCCCGCTGCGAACGACCAAGTCGTGTCTCTTTCCGTAGATCCAGATATCGTGATGCGAAAGATCATCCCTCAGTGCAAGACGGACGGCCGCCTCTTCCGGACAAAGTGCGAGACCGATGCCGAGGGCCTGCGACACGACCCTGTTTCGCGAACCATAGCTGTTGATCCCTAGATCCTTGGCCTTGACGCAGGCCAAGTCGATCTCCCCAGGACTCGGCACGATTTCGAAGTCCTCGAGCAAGACCGTCTCACGGAGCATCTTCTCGACCCGGTCTTCTCCGTAAATCTTGTTCTGCTCTTCCCAGTGCCGTCTGAGCAAATCTGCCAGTTCCGCTCGCGAGTGCGCGCCGATCTGGATGGTTTTCCAGATCATGTAGCGCGGTGGCGACGCACGGGGTTGCCAGGCTTCGGGCCAAGGATTCTCCTTATTGAGGAACTTCTCGAATGCCCTGAGCCACTGATCGCCATCGACTTCTCGAAGCCGAGACAGGAACTTGTGGAGCAGGAACGCCAGATTATCGGTCAAATTGTCCTTTCCTCTCTGGCACCAGGTGCCTCACCGCAACATGCGAGCGGCAGTACGAACCTGCATGAAAAACAACGCCCTGTCAACCCCTATTCCACCGTCACGCTCTTCGCCAGATTGCGCGGCTTGTCGACGTCGTACCCTTTGGCGACGGCCGTCTCGTAGGCCAGCATCTGCATCGGAATGAGCGTCACGAGCGGCAGCAGCATTTCGTGGATCTCCGGGATCGGGAAAAAGACGTCGGACAGCGCGGCGAGTTCCGCGTCGCCCTGCGTGCCGATGGCAATGATCTTGGCGGAACGGGCGCGGATCTCCTGGACGTTCGAGAGCGTCTTTTCGCGCACGCTGTCCTTGGGCGCGAGCACCACGCATGGGAAGGTGCCGGTCAGGAGCGCGATCGGCCCGTGCTTCATCTCCCCCGCCGGATACGCTTCGGCGTGGATGTAGGCGATCTCCTTCAGCTTCAAGGCGCCCTCGAGCGCGATCGGGTACGTCATCTTCCGGCCGAGGTAGAAAGCCGACGGCGCATCTTTGAGGAGCGCCACCGCCGGAGCAAGCTCGGCGCGCCGCGCCAAGATGTCGTCGATGATCGTCGGAAGTTGGCCGAGCTGGCGCAGCACGTCGCGCCCGTCGGCGACGGACATCTCGCGCAGCCGGCCCATCAGGAACGCGAGCAGGGTAAGCACCGTGAGCTGGCCGAGGAATGCTTTGGTCGAAGCCACGCCGATTTCCGGACCGGCGTTGATGAAAATGCCGCCGTCAGTTTCCCGCGCAATCGAAGAGGCGAGCACGTTCGAAATGCCATAGACCTTGAGCCCTTTGCGCTTGAGTTCGCGCAGCGCGGCCAAGGTGTCGGCAGTCTCCCCGGACTGGCTGACGACCAGCACGAGCGCGTCGTCCTCGACGTGGATCCGCTTGTAACGGAACTCGCTGGCCGCGACGACGTCGGTGGGGATGCCGGCGAACTCTTCAAAGAGGTACTTGCCGACCATGCCGGCGTAGGAGGCGCTGCCGCAGCCGATGATGACGACGCGCCGCTTGGCGCGCAGTTCGCTCATGGTCAGGTTGAGCCCGCCAAAACGCACCATGGCGTCGTCCGCAAGCACGCGCCCCATGGCCGCGCGCCGGACGACTTCCGGCTGTTCGTGCATTTCCTTGAGCATGTAGTGCGGCCACTGCCCCTTTTCGTACTTGTCGGCCTCGTGCGCGAGATGCTCGACGGGCTTTTCCACCCAGATGTTGTCGAGCGTCATGGCGCGGAAGCCTTCGCGCGAGATGCGCACCAGCTCGCCGTCGTTCAGGTAGACGATGTCCTTCGTGAACGGCAGAATTGCCCCGATGTCGGACGCCACAAAATGTTCGTGGAGACCGACGCCCATCACGAGCGGACTGCCACGGCGCGCCGCGACGATCAAGTTCGGCTGGTCGGCAACGACGACCGCGACCGCATAGGCGCCGCGTACGTCCTGCAACGCCAAGCGCACCGCCTCGCCCAGATTTTCTCGGTAATGTTTTTCGATGAGGTGCGCCAGGACTTCCGTGTCGGTCTCGGAACGGAAACGGTGGCCCTCATCTTCGAGCCGGCGCTTGAGGTGCTGGAAATTCTCAATGATGCCGTTGTGCACGACGGCGATCTTTCCGCCGCAGTCGAGATGCGGGTGGGCGTTCACCTCGGACGGTGCGCCGTGGGTGGCCCAGCGGGTGTGGGCGATGCCGAGCGTCTCTTGGGTCTCGGCGGGCAGAAGCGCGGCCAGCTCGGCTACCTTGCCGGCTGCTTTGGTGACGGCCAGGCCCGCGGACGTGAGACGCGCCACGCCCGCCGAGTCGTAGCCGCGGTATTCCAAACGCCGCAGCCCTTCAAGAAGGAAGGGCATGGCCGGACGGTTGCCGATGTACCCGACGATGCCGCACATACCCCTGCATCTACTCACGCCCGGCGAAGGCGCGCAACCGCTTCAGGAATTTTTTGACGCCGTGATCCTCCCCCATGCGCACGCGCGGCAGCGCCATGGGGTCGCTCGAGGTGGTCACGGTTCCCTCGCGGATGGTGAAGGCGAAGTCGATGCCGGCCTCCCTGAGCAGAGCGCGGACTGCCTCATTCTCTTCACCATTCGGATAGGCAAATGCGAAGATATTCTGCCCCATCTCTCCATATCCCCTGTAATGAGGCAATTCGCGTTCTAAAAATTCTTTCGAAGACACGATCTCCTCACGCGCCTGTGCTTCTGGGATGCGCGTGAGTATCTCATGCCAACGAGTATGCGGTTGCATACCCCAATCGTGTTCTTTCAGTTCGCTCAACATTTCCGGTGTCATGTAGGATGTAGCATGGTTGCTGACTGGACCGGTCATTACGAAGACGGTTGCGAGGTAGCCGAATTCCTTCAGGATAGGAAAGGCGTTCGTGTACGTATCCCGGTTGCCATCGTCGAATGTGATGACGACGCTTTTATCCAGCACTATGGGTTCGCCGCCGGAGCCCCGGTTGTCGCCGTCGAACGCATATAAAAGTTCTTCGAGCAATATAACGCTCCAACCATCATCCTTGAGCGCCTGCATCTGGGCGCGAAAGGTGGAGGTTGAAACGAACAGGCCGTACGGATCGCGTGCGGGCACGACGCCGACGCGGTGGTACATGAGCACCGGCACGCGCAGTTCGCCGACCGGCGCGACAGACGCAGGCGGCGAAAGTTGCGGCGCAACAGGCGGTCGCGGCGCGGGCGTGCAGCCGGCGCCGGCGAGCATGACAGCGAGGATCAGCAAGGCGAATCGCATATGCGAAAGGCCGCGCTAGGCGGCCTTCTGCAGCACGATGCTGACAAGCTTCCCGGGGACGACCACGATCTTTTCGATATGGCGGCCGCGGATCCACGTCTGGACCTTCTCGGAAGCGAGGACGCGGCCTTTGAGCGACTCCTCGTCGATGCCGGCGGGCACGATCAGCGCGTCGCGCATCTTGCCGTCCACTTGGACGACGATCTTCATTTCATCCTCGACGAGCAGTGCGGCGTCTGCGGTTGGCCAGTTCTGGCGGGCCACGCTCTCGTCGTAGCCGAGCCGCTCCCAAAGCTCCTCCGCAAGATGCGGCGCGAACGGCGAGAGCATCTGCAGGAAGGTCTCCCAATCCTGCTGCGGGACGCTTTCCGCCTTGCCGAAGGCGTTGACGAGAATCATCAGCGCGGAGACGGCCGTGTTGAACCGGAACCCCTCGATGTCCGCGGAGACCTTGGCGAGGGTCTGGTGCGTGAGACGGTGCAGCGCGGCGTCGGATGCCTGACCGACGTTCTCGGCGAGGCCGTGGGCGCGCTCGAGGAAACGGCGCACGCCGACGATGCCTTGTTCGTTCCACGGCGCGGCGTCCTCGAACGGGCCCATGAACATCTCGTAGATGCGGAAGGTGTCCGCGCCGTGCGCGGCCACGACGTCGTCGGGGTTGACCACGTTGCCGCGCGATTTCGACATCTTCTCCCCGTCTTCGCCAAGGATGAGGCCGACGTTGCGCAGGGTGCGGGCCGGCTCGTCGAACGGCAGCGCGCCCACGTCGAACAGCACCTTGGTGACGAAACGCGCGTAGAGCAGGTGGAGCACGGCGTGTTCGGCGCCGCCCACATAGAGGTCGACCGGGCACCACGCCGCGACGAGCGCCGGATCGAACGGCCGGTCGTCCTCGGTCGGCGAGCAGTAGCGCAAAAAGTACCAGGACGAATCGACGAACGTGTCCATGGTGTCGGATTCGCGGCGCGCCGGATTGCCGCAGCGCGGGCAGGAGACGTCATGGAAGCTCGCGGAGCGGGCAAGCGGCGACTCGCCGGTCGGCCGGAAGTCGACATCGTCCGGGAGCTCGACGGGCAGGTCCTTTTCGGGCACCGGCACTTCGCCGCAGTCGTCGCACAGGATGATCGGGATGGGCGCGCCCCAATAGCGCTGGCGCGAGACAAGCCAGTCGCGCAGGTGCCAGTGCACGGCGCGCGTGCCGGCCTTGACGGCCACGAGCGCGTCGACGATGTCCGTCGCGGCCTGGGCGTTCACGATGCCGTCATAGGGACCGGAGTTGACCATGATCCCCTCGCCCGTGTAGGCGCCCTCGCCGTGCTGGATGCCGGCGGGAGGCGCGATCACGAACAGCGGATCGAATCCGTACGCTTCGGCGAAGGCCCAGTCGCGGTCGTCGTGCGCCGGCACCACCATGACCGCGCCCGTGCCGTATTGGGGCAGGACGTAGTCGGCGATCCAGAGCGGAATGTTCGCGCCGGTCAGGGGATGGCGGACGGACACGCCGAGCGCCGTGCCGCGCTTCTGCACGCTCTCGGTGCGCTCGCGTTCGGCCTTGGCGGCCGCCTCGGTGACGAAGGCCTCGACGCGGTCGCGGAAGGCAGGAGCGGTGACGGTAGCGACCAGCGGATGCTCGGGGGCGAGCACCACGGCGACGACGCCGTAGAGCGTGTCGGGCCGCGTCGTGAAAACCGGCACGGAGAACTCTTCGCCGCTTTCCGTGACGCCCGCAAAGGCGATCTCCGCGCCCGTGCTCTTGCCGATCCAGTTGCGCTGCATGGCCTTGATCCGCTCCGGCCATTCGATGCCCTCGAGGCCGGCGAGCAGCCGGTCCGCGTAGGCGGTGATGCGGAAGAACCATTGCGACAGCTCCTTCTGCTCGACGGGCGTGCCGCAGCGTTCGCAGCAACCGTTCACGACCTGCTCGTTGGCCAACACGGTCTGGTCCTTGGGGCACCAGTTGACCGGCGCTTTGGCCTTGTACGCCAAGCCGCGTTCGTAGAGTTTCAGGAACAGCCACTGCGTCCATTTATAGTAGGAAGGGTCCGAGGTGTTGACCTCGCGCGTCCAATCGTAGGAGAAACCGAGCGACTGGATCTGCCGGCGGAAGTTGTCGATGTTGGCCGCGGCGATCTCCTTGGGGTTCTTCTGGACCTTGATGGCGTAGTTTTCGGTCGGCAAGCCGAAGGCGTCCCAGCCCATGGGGTGCAGCACGCTCCAGCCTTCGGCCCGGCGTTTGCGCGCCACGACGTCGGTGGCGGTGTAGCCCTTGGGGTGCCCGACGTGGAGCCCCTGCCCCGAGGGGTACGGGAACATGTCGAGGACGTAGGCCTTCTTCCCGGTCGGGCGGTCGGGCGCGGCGAACGGCGCTTCCGCGCGCCAGCGCTCCTGCCATTTCTTTTCCAACGTGGCGTGGTCGTACCGCATACCGAAAGAGTGTAGCGGCAGCGGCCCCGCGTGGCAACGCCCTCCTTACGGCCGTGCGAGGTCGCGTTCGAAGGCTTCGGCGCGGACCGAGAACCGGTCGAGGCGCGCGGTGAGATCGCGCATCTCGACGCGGACGGCGCGGGCCTGCTCGCCGATCACCACGTACCAGGCGCCGACGAGGGCGAACGCCAACGCGACGACCAAGCCGCGCGCGCCGTCGGAGAGGCGCTTCGGACGCGACGGCGGCGCGGGATCGAGGAGACGCGGCATACGCCGAAAGTATAGCACAACAAAAAACCCCGCGGTGCGGGATTTTTGTCTTTGTGTTTCCTCCTGGGTTGTTAAGGAGCGCGCTGCGCGCGGTCCGGAACTGCCTGTCCGTCGTCCCCATGTGGGGCGCTTCCCGCGGACGGGTGGTTCCACGCGCGCCTGCCTGCCGGTAGGCAGGGAGTCCCTTGCCGGGGACTCACCGCGGGCGGGAAGAGGTGCACGCGGCGAGGACCCGCAAGCGACTGTTTCTTTAGCGGGACGGATACGTGATGCTGACTTCCTGCCGGCGGACGAGTTTCGTCGGCGGCAGCTGCAGGATCGCGACTGCCTGGCGAATCGCTTCCTGGTCCCGCGCCTGCATCGCTTCGACGCGCGTCACGATCTCGCGCTGCATGCCGGCAGTGATCTCCGGTAGCACCGCGATGTTGCTGTCGAGACGGTGAATCGTCATTTCATAACCGCGACCGATGCCGTCGGCGGTCCCAACGATGACGTTGGTGCCGAGTGCGAACGTATGCGCGGGCGACGTGGCCAAGGCGAAGGAGAAGAGGAAGAGGAATACTGCGAAGAGCAGCGATTCCATGACATTCCCGTTCTTGCCGAACCACAACGAATCAAGCGCCGTTTGGTTTTTGTTTCCCATATCGTCACCTCCCTTCGATGTTTGTTTTTGGTCCGTTTTCGCCGGACCTGCGGCCCCGCCGTGGCGGGGAACTTCTTTCAGGATGAATGTAGTATAGCAAAAAAAGGGCCGCTTGTCAAAGCGGCCGCTTCCCTCACGCACTTAATACCACCCTTTTGCCTTCATCGCGGCGCAGATGCGTTCCAACGCGATGAGGTACGAAGCGGTCCGCAAGCTGCCGCCGCCGCGTTCGCGCGCCTCCCACGCCGCACGGAATGCCGGAACCATGATGTCCGACAGTTTTTGGAAAACCTCGTGCTCGCTCCAGTGCGCCCCCTCGCGGTTCTGTTGCCATTCAAGAAAACTGGTCGCGACGCCGCCGGCATTGGCGAGCACGTCCGGCACCACGACGACGCCGCGTTCCGCAAGAAGCCGATCGGCACCGGGCGTGGTCGGTCCGTTGGCGAGCTCGAGGACGACCTGGGCGCGGATACGCGGCGCGTTCTCTTCCGTGATGACGTTCTCGAGCGCCGAGGGCGCCAGGATGCCGCACGGATGCTCCAGGAGTTCGGCGTTCGAGACGTCGCGGCTGCCGGGGAACCCGGAAACGCCGCCGTGCTCCTTTTTCCAGGCAGCCACGGCCTCCGGATCGAGCCCGGTCTCGGAGACGATGCCGCCGTGCGAGTCGGAAATGCCGGTGACCTGCCAGCCGTGGCGGTGGCAGAGCGCGGCGAACGACCGGCCGACGTTGCCGAAGCCTTGCACGACGACGGTCGCGGACTCCGGATCGATCCCGATCTTCTTTTGCAACTCCTGAAGCACGAAAAATCCGCCCTGGCCGGTGGCGGTGCCGCGGCCCTCGGAGCCGCCCAGCGCGACGGGCTTCCCGGTCACGACCGCGGGCGAACTGTTTCCGGTCAACTGGGCGTACTCGTCCATGATCCAGCCCATGATCTCGGGCGTCGTGTTCACGTCCGGTGCCGGCACGTCGCGTTCCGGGCCGATGACGTCGGCGATGGCGCGCGTGAAAGCGCGGGTCAGCCGCTCCAGCTCCCCTTTCGACAGCGCCTTCGGATCGACGGTGATGCCGCCTTTGCCGCCGCCGAACGGCACGTCGACCACCGCGCATTTGATCGACATCCAAAAGGCGAGCGCCTGCACTTCGTCGAGGTCGGTTTGCGGGTGGTACCGCAAGCCGCCTTTGTACGGCCCGCGGGCGTTGTTGTACTGGACGCGGTAGCCCTCGAAGACACGCAGGGAACCGTCATCCATCTTCACGGCGAGCGATACCTGCAGCGTGCGGCGCGGGTGGCGCAGCAGCTCGACCGCGGCCGGGTCAAACGTCCCGTGCGCGATGGCGGTTTCGAGTTGCGTCAGGGCGTTTGCAAACGCCGACATGTCAGTGCGCTTCGCTTTCCAAAAATTTCTCGGCGTCGAGCGCGGCCATGCAGCCGGTGCCCGCCGCGGTCACGGCCTGGCGATAGCGGAAGTCGGCGACGTCGCCGCCGGCGAAGACGCCGGGCACCGACGTGGCGCTCGTGCCGTTCTTGGTCACGACGTAGCCCTTGGCGTCCAGTTCGATCTGGCCGGCGAACAGCTTGGTCGTCGGCTCATGGCCGATGGCCGAAAACACGCCGTCCGTTTTCATCTCCGACGCTTCCCCGGTCGCGGTATTCCTGAGCTTCACGCCGGTGACGTGTCCGACGTCGGCGCCCAGGATGTCCGTGATCTCCGTGTTCCAGAGGAACGCGACTTTGGGATTGTTCACGGCGCGCTCCTGCATGATCTTCGAGGCGCGCAGCGCGTCGCGGCGCACCACGACCGTGACCTTGGTGGCGAAACGCGTCAGGAAATTCGCCTCCTCCATGGCCGCGTCGCCGCCGCCCACGACGATGACCTCCTTGCCTTTGAAGAAGAAGCCGTCGCAGGTGGCGCAGGCCGAGACGCCTTTGCCGTAGAGCGCCTTTTCGCTGTCGAGGCCGAGCCGCTTGGCCGAGGCGCCGGTCGCGATGATGACGGTCTTCGCCGTGAAGTCTCCGGACGGCGCGCTGACGCGGAAGGGACGCGCCGAAAAGTCGACGGCCGTCACGGCCTCGTCCACGATGCGCGTCCCGAAGCGTTCGGCCTGGGCGCGCATGGCGGCGACGAGCTCGGGACCCTGGATGCCGTTCGGAAACCCCGGAAAGTTTTCGACGTCCGTCGTCGTCGTCAGCTGACCGCCGGGTTCCTGCCCGGAAAAAAGCAGCGGCGCCAAGTTGGCGCGCGCGGCGTAGACCGCCGCGGTGTAGCCCGCGGGACCGGAGCCGATGATGATCACCTGTTCTGCCATAGAACGCGGACGCGGACGGGGCGACCCGTCCGCGGAAAAAAGCACAAACGAATTACCCGAACGCCGCGAGCTTCTCCCGGAGCGCTGCTTCCTGCTGGACGCCGACCATCTGTTCGACCGCCTGGCCGCCCTTGTAGATGATGAGCGTCGGAATCGACATGACGCCGTACTTCTGCGCCGTCACCGGATTTTCGTCGACGTTCAGCTTGGCGACCTTGACCTTGCCGGCGAACTCCCCGGCCAGCTTCTCGACGATCGGCCCGATGATGCGGCACGGACCGCACCACGGCGCCCAAAAATCCACGAGCACGGGTTCCGACGCCTGGAGCACTTCCTTCTCAAACGTCGCGTCGGTGGCGATCACTTCGGACATACGTCTATTTGGGTTTATCGAAGACGATCTTGCGGGTCTTCTTTTCCTCTTTATAGAAGAGCATCGAGTCCCCTTCCGCAAGGGGCGCGGAGGTCTTCACCTTCATGCCGCCTTCGGAACCCATGCGCAGCTCCGGCACTTCCTGCTTGCCGCTCTGCACCGTCTTGACCTCGCCCTTGGCGAGCGGCTCGCCGCCGCGGCGCGCCTCGAAGGAGAGCCCCTTCACGATGCGGCCGTCCTCGACGCGGCCGCCGACGATCTGCTCGTCGCGCTCGGTGCGGAAGATCTTCAGGATCAAGAGCCGGCCGAAGTCGGTGCGGACGACCTCCGGGGTCAGCATGCCCTCGAGCTGGGCGGTCAGGTCGTTGAACAGGTCGTAGATGATCTTGTAGGTCTTCACGGAAACGCCCTTCTCGCGGGCGAGTTCGGCCACCGGCGGCGGCACGAGCACGCTGAAGCCGACGACATGGGCGCCCGTCGCTTCGGCGCGCAGCACGTCCGCCTCCGTGATGTTGCCGAGGCCCTTGGAGACGACGTTCAGCCCCACCTCGGGATGCGAGAACTTTTCGAAGGACACGAGGATCGCCTCGAGCGAGCCGAGCACGTCGGCCTTGATGATGAGCGGCACGAGCTTCTTTTCCTCCGCCTCTTCCTGAGACGCCTTCTCGACCGTGGCGATCTTCTCGCCGGTGGCGCGCAGCTCGCGCACCCGCTCCAGCTTCTTCCCCGCCTCCGGCACTTCGACGACGTCACCGACCTGCGGCGCCACGCGGAAGCCGAGGATGCGGACCGGCGTTCCCGGCGGCGCCGAGTCGACGTTCTCGCCGCGGTAGTTCTTCATGGCGCGGACCTTGCCGTACGAGTCGCTGCCGATGGCCAGTTCTTCGTTGCGCTTGAGGGTGCCGTTCTGGACGAGCAGCGTGGCCACGACGCCTTCGCCGGGGTTGACGTGCGACTCGATGACCGTGCCCTGGGCGCGGCGGTTGGGGTTGGCCCGGATCTCGTCGGCTTTGACGTCGGCGACGAGCAGGATCAGTTCCAGAAGTTTGTCGATGTTCAATCCAGTCTTCGCGGAAATCGGCTGCATCGGAATGTTGCCGCCCCACTCCTCCGGCAGCACGTTCAATTCGGAAAGTTCGCGCTTGACGCGCTCCGGGTCGGCCTCCGGTTTGTCGACCTTGTTGATGGCCACGACGAACGGGAGTTTGGCCGCTTCGATGATCTTGATGGCTTCCTTGGTCTGCGGCTGGACGCCGTCGTCGGCGGCGACGACGAGAATGGCGATGTCGGCGATCTTGGCGCCGCGGGAGCGCATGGCCGTGAACGCTTCGTGGCCCGGCGTGTCGATGAAGGTGATGAGACGCCCGTTCTTCTGGGTCTGGTAGGCGCCGATGTGCTGGGTGATGCCGCCCGCTTCTCCGGCGGCGACGTCGGCCGAGCGGATGGTGTCGAGCAGTTTCGTTTTGCCGTGGTCGACGTGGCCCATCACGACGATGACCGGCGGACGCGCCACGAGCGAGCCCTTGGCTTCGGCGCCGACCGCTTCCTTGATGATGTCGCCGGTCGACAAGACTTCGGCCGGCTGGTCCCCTTCGGCCAGCGGGCTCACCTGGAAGCCCAAATCCTCGGCCACGATCGAGGCCGTATCGTAGTCGACGCGCTCGTTCAAGGACGCCAGAATGCCGTTCTTCATGAATTCCTGGATGACGCGGGTCACCGGCAGGCCCAGGCGCGTGGCGAAGTCGCGCACTGTGATGACGGGCGGGAGCTGCACCGGTCCGCGCTCCGTGGCCAGCTTCTTGAGTTCGGCGGCGGCCGCTTCCTTGGCGGCGGCGCGCTTCTTCTCCAGCAGCTGGGCGATCTGCGGCCAGGACTCCATGACCTTCTTGGCGGTGCGGTCGTCGATCTTGATGGCGCGCCGTCCCACGTCGAAGCCGGCGTCGGGCAGAATGCCGCGCAGGTCCTCGGGCGTGACGCGCAATTTGCGGGCCAGTTCGGTGACGTTCATGCGTGGGCCACTCTACCCGCGCAGACGAGTAACGTCAACGTGCCGCTCCCAGACCTTATGTCGTAGGGTCCGGGACAAGAATTGGGCATCGGCGTGGACGCACAATCCCATATAAGAACTGAGGTTTTCGATGGTGGCGCGGCGCAGCATCCGTTTCGCCGTTTTCGTCCGAAGCACCGTCGCGTGCGGCAAAAGCACGTATCCGACGAAGTCGATGCCTTGCGTCCATGTGCGGACGACGACCTTCCCGGGATGCAAGGTGAGCTTCAATCGTTCGGATAGGAAGCTGTTGATGCGCGTCGCCTTTGCCTGCGCATCCGCTGGGGATGCCGCGAGAGACACGAAGTCGTCGCAGTAGCGCAGGTAGTGGCGGAGTCGGAGCTCGTGTTTCACGAAGCGGTCGAGTTCGTGGAGGTAGACGTTGGCGAACAGCTGCGACGTGAGATTGCCGAGCGGAATCCCTTTTCCGGGAGCATCCGAAAAACTGCCGATGATGTTCCCGAGAAGTCGAAGGATGCGCTCGTCGCCGATCCGCAGACGCAGCAAGTCTGCAAGAATGCCGTGGTCGACGGACGCAAAGAACTTCCGGATGTCGCACGTGAGGGCGTAGACGGTCCGCGTATTGTTGAAACTGGCTTGCCGGAGAAATGTACGCAACCGAGCTACGGCGGCGTGCGTCCCCTTTCCGACACGGCAGGAGTAACTGTCAAAGATGAAACGCGGCTCAAAAAGCGGATCGATCACGTTCATGGCCGCCTGGTGCACGACGCGGTCGCGGACGTTCGCCTTGTGGATCGAGCGCTGCTTGGGGTCGAAGACGGTGAACGGATGATACGGACCGTGCGTGAAACGGCCGTTCGCGAGATCGTCGTGCAACAAAAAGAGATTGTCCTCAAGGTGCCGCTCGAATACCATGACGTCATGGCGAGAGCGTTTGCCTTTCCGGAACCGTTCCCAGGCAAGGAACAGATTCTCAAGCGAGCACAGCCGCTCAAACAATCCTTGTTCTCCATGAGTTACCCCCCCCCGACGCAAATTTGAACCGCAGAACCAGTTGCCGGGCGGCCCGACGGACATTCCGATCATCCATACACTCTACGACGCTTATACGGCGTGGCATCATCTCCTGTTGAAGTTTCCCAAGTCGCAACGCTACACCCTCGGTGAGACCTGTGACCGGCAGCTATTGCAGACGCTCGAGCTGGTCCTCGGTGCGGCATCCGTCCGAGAGCCGGACACGAAGCTGGATCGTCTGCGCGAAGCAAGCGCAAAAGTCGACATCCTCAAGCTGCTGATCCGCTTGTCGAAGGATTGTTCTTGCACCTCCAACCAACAATACCTCGACATGCAATCCCGGCTCCAGGAGGTCGGCAAGATGCTCGGCGGTTGGATGAAATCCATTTTCTGAATCAAAGGCCCGGCCGAAGCCGGGCCTTTGCTACGAGAACTCCCGCAGGGCGGGAACCGAGTAGTTCGAGTTGTCGTTGCTGTGCCAGTTGGCGTTCAACTTCACCTGCTCGTTGTCGGAGTTGAAGTTGACGTACGGCACGTTCTGCCAATCCACCTCGTCCTTATCGGGAACCGTCCAAAAGTACGTCCGTGCCTTCCAGACCACCGGACACGGACGCATCCATGTCCTGTATTTTATGCGGAATCCAATGGGTTGATCCCCGATTCCAAGCACAGACGCGGAGTACTCATCGGCCGCGGCGCACGCTCCGACGATTCATCGACCGTCGGACTCTGGCGTCATATGCGGCGATAAGGGATTTCGGCGACCGACGTCCCTGCCTGCAGGCAGGCGGGCGTGAACGACGATACATGAGCCTAGTCTCCATGCCGATCATAACAAAAAAAGAACGGGGCTCCCACACGCCAAGGTCCGAAGACCAAGTTGTGTGAAAGCCCCAAGGGACCAAGTATCAAGTCCCTTCACTCCCGCAGGGCGGGAACCGAGTAGTTCGAGCTGCCGTTGCTGTGCCAGTCGGCGCTCAACAACACCCGCTCGCGGCCGGAGTCGAAGCTGACGTACGGCACGTCCTGCCAATCCACCTCGTCCTCAGCGGGAACGTTGATCTCGTACCCGGCCGCGAACATGCCGGGGACCTCGTCGTAGTCGATGGCCCGGACGATCTCCGGGAACATCCACGCGACGACGAGCATCTCGTCGGCCGGCGACGACTTCTTGCTCCGGACGCGCTCGATGCTCGGCCGCTTGCGGTGGGCGTCGAGGTCGAGCACGACCCACTCGACGACGGGCTTGTGCGAGTCGTTGCCCGCGAGGAGCCGGAGGCGCTCGACGGGATCGCTCCCGAAGCGCTTCTGGAGCTTCGCGTCGTTGCCCGTGTAGGGCGACGGGGCGGAGCGCAGATGCTCCCAGCGCCAGAACTTCGCGCTGGTGAAGACGCGCCGGATCTCGCTAGCGTGGGCCTCGAAGGTCTTTTGGACCCCCGGGGTTCCCTCGCCGATGCGGATTCGGAGCGAGCGCACGCAGAGGGCTCCCTCTGGCCACTCGGGCGCGCTCTGGGCGAGCTTCTCGAAGACCTCGTCTCCGAAGCCCCAGCCGCCCGCCTCGCTCGCCGCCTTGAAGCGGCTGAGCTGCTCGTCGACCGAGAGGATGAAGGCGTTGACCTCCGGCGCCTCGAGCGTCTCGCGCATCTTCGCGGCGAGACGCGGGTCGCCATTCACCCGGCGGATCAGCTCGGCGCTGAACCCCGCCTTGTGGATGACCCGCTTGAACTCATCGAACTCACCGACTCCCAGATCGAAAAGGCTGGCCATGTGGCACACCCTCCTATGCCGCTCGGCTGACCGCATCCGGGAACCGCCCCGGAATTGGCTCACCTCCAAAAAGCGACGATGAAACATATCATAAAAATCTGTGATTGTCAAGCATCGAAAGGCGATCCTAAAGGTGCTATGCTATCTGCCCCATGCAGGCTGCTCCCTCCGGATTCCTGGCCATCGACAAGCCCGCGGACTGGACGTCGCACGACGTCGTGGCCAAGCTCCGACGCATCACCGGCGTGAAGACGATCGGACACGCCGGCACGCTCGACCCCTTCGCCACGGGGCTGCTCATCGTCGGCGTCGGACGCGCGGCCACCAAGCGCCTCTCCGAGTTCCAAAAACAGGAAAAAGAATACCTGGCCACGGCCCGCTTCGACGGGTCGAGCGACACGGATGACGTCACAGGAACCGTCACGCTGGCCGCGGGTGACGCGGAGCCAGGGCTCCCGACGGCGCGCAGCGAAGCGAGCACCGGCGGGATGGCTGAGCGGCAGGACCCGCGGCCGCGTGTCATCGAGGCATTCGCAGCGGAGGTCGGCACGCGGATGCAGACGCCGCCTGCCTACTCGGCAAAAAAGATCGGCGGCAAAAAGATGTACGACTTGGCGCGCGCCGGAACCCCGGTCGAAGCCAAGCCTGCCGAGATCACCATCCGCGACATCACGGTCACACGCGTCGCCTGGCCGGAGGTGGACTTCCGGATCGTCTGTTCGACGGGCACCTACGTACGCGCCGTGGCCCGGGATGTCGGCAAACGCCTCGGTGCCGGCGGCTACCTGACCGCCTTGCGCCGCACACGGAGCGGCGACAAAAACGTTTCGGATGCAGTGCCTCTTGAACAGCTCGCGCCCGGCACGTGGAAAACCTATCTATGGAAATAAACATCGGCTGGGTCGTCTTCGGCATCTTCGCCATGGCCGGCGTTTGGGTGTGGTACGCGACGGCATAAAAAAAGCACCGCCCGGAGCATCGCACGAATGCGACGCTCACGGGCGGGTCCGACTCGACCACGGGCGGACCGGTGATCAGTCGTTATCTTCCGACGTGGTGACCGCGGCCGGGGAAGACTCCGGCTGCGAAGGCTGGTTGCGCTCACTGAGACGACGCTCGGTCGCCGCGGCTCTCGCCTCCAGCTTGAGCTCCTCGATCCGCTGGTAGACCGGCGCGATGAGCCGCTTGACGCGGATCCGCTTCTCCTGCAGGAGACGCTCCGTGATCTCGGCGCTGGCCTTCATGCCGATCTCGATGGCCTCGATGAGGATGCGGACCGGCATGGTCCAGAGCGGCATCTCCTGGTTCGTCTTGAAGTAGTTTCCGTAGACCGTCCGGAACTCCGGCAGGTAGTCGACGGCGACCACGTCGCGGGTGCCCGGGAGCTGCGCCCTCATGTTGCGCGCCTCGGTGCCGGGATCGTCGATCTGAGCCGCGCCCTGCTGGTCGAGCCAGCGGGCGTGGCGGCGGCGGATGGCGGAAGCGACCCGGGTGAGGTCGATGCCGTTGCCCGCGAGCGTGAAGTGGTAGCTCACGATCTTGCCGTCCGGACCGCGCGTCACGTCGCGCAGCTGGAGCGAGATCATCGCCGCCGCGTACTTATACGACGCCTCACGCGCGATGTGGTAGGACACCGCAGGACCCTTCAGGGCGCGGGCCAGCGCGAGCTGCTGCTTCCTGCTGTGGTGGGTGCGGCAGCACGGGCCGAAGCTGTTGCTGTTGCTCTCACCGATCACGAGATGGACCTTGCCGAGGAAGCCGTGGAACGGCCACCCGGCGATCGACATCTCCTGCTTGGCGAAGACGAAGGGCTTGCCGTCGTTCAACGGCCGCACCTCCGCCTTCTCCCAGTCGGCGTTGGCCTGTTCCCAGGCCGCCTGGCGCGCCGCCCGGGCCTCCTTCTCGATCTCTCTGAAGCGATCGTGGAAGGCCGTGATGCGGCTGCCGCGCTCACGCGCGTTCTGGAGGCTGGTGACGAGCAGCTGCTGCTCCTCGCCCGCCGTCATCGGCGTGCCGCTCTTGGTGGCCTCCTTCAGCAGGTAACGCACCTCGGCCGTGGCTTCCGCCTGGAGGTCCGCGTCGGTCGGGGCGCGCAGGTTGGCCAGGATCGTCTCCATGGTCAGGACCTGCTTGCGCACCGCGCGGAAGCTCTGGATGATGCTCGCGTCGTCCTGCTCGATCTCGTCCTGCTTGGCGAGCAGGAAGGCCTCCGCCGCGTCGAACGCGACGAAGAGGTAGTCGAGGATCTCCTCGGAACTCAGACCGAGTTCGAGAAGACCATTCAGGAAGTCACGGATGTTGTACCCCTCCGCCACGCGCTCTCCGGTCAGGTCGTTATTGATGACCATCTCGAAGAGCGGCACGAGGTGGATGAGGGCCGGGATGTACTCGATCACCGAAGTGATGAGCAGGTGGAGGGAGGACACGGTGTTGCGTCCCTTGTTCTCCTCCCGGCCGTGCTGGTCGAGGAGCCCGCCGCCTCCGCCGCAATCGACGAAGAGGTGTCCGTGGTCCTCGAGATGCCTGGCCGTCAGGAACGGCTTCGGCACGCTCTGAAGCGAGGCCGGTGCCGCCTCCGCGGTGAGCTCGCCGCTCTTCACGCACTCGATGTGGACATCGGGCGCGATGTTGAAGCGGCTGCGCAGCTCGGGCTTCCGGACGAGGAGCCAGGCCATGCAGGCCGCCTCCACGTCGATGTTGGTGTGGGGATGGAGCACCCCGATCTGCTTGACAGGCCTGTAGAAGCCCGCCCGCTGTTCGACCATCCACTCGACATCCTTGCGGAAGACCTTGGCCATGGCCGCGATCATCTCCTGCTCGGACCGGTCGTGGATGTGGATCTCGCGCAGCAGTGCGCGCTCCTTTCCGAGCGGATCCTCCAGCTCTGCTTCGGCCTGCGCCCGCTCGTCCTCAAGCTCAGCGCTCCGCACCCGCTTGGCCTTGGACGGGCCGAACATGGCGACCGTGATGCGGTGAGCGATACGCTCGATCGGATCGAGCGGCTTGCGGGCCGCCGGATTCTTCACCGGCGCGGCCGTCTCCGTCACCTCCGCCGTCTCCGGCGGCTGTGCCGGGACGGGCTGGATGTGGACGGACTTCGCATTCTGCGTCGTGAGACGCTCGACAAGTGCCTTCATGGGACACTCCTCCTTGCTCCTTGCGGAGCGCATGGCCTTTCGGCCCAGATCACTCAAACACAGGCCCCATCCACCATGGCGGGCCACGAACCCTGGAAACCGCAAAGATTCCCACGGTTCGTGACCCGCCGTCTTTTCCTTGAATTTTCAAGGTTCCAGGCCTTCCCCAGTTGGCACGACTGGCCATTGAGAAGACATGTCTTTATATCAGAAAAGAAGCGTTTTGTCAAGACTGCAATAGAGCCATTTTGGCCGTATTGAGGCGAAAAAAAGAGCTCACCACTCCTCCGCCGCGGGGGCGAAGGAAGCGATGAGCATCTCCACGATCTTCGCGGGGTCGATGGCGACCGCCGGGAGATGGGGGTTGGCGAGCATCTTGTTGCCCGCCGTGAGGTCGTCGCGCCAGAAGTCGATCGGGGTCCCGAAGGGCCGACCGTGCTGCTCGAGCGCGTCTTCCTCTTCTTCGGTCGGCGGCCGGCCGAGCGCGGCGCGCCGCCAGGCGGCAACGGCCGCGTGCAGCGTGATACCGCTGTTTTTGTCGGCCCGGCAGAAGAACCCGCCGTCCTCGAGCCGCAGCACCACGTTCGGCGCCTCGGTGTCGAAGAGCCAGTCCGCCAGATACGGCGAGGTGCTGTGGCAGACCGCCACGCGGATCGTCCCCTGCGGCGTGGCCGCCGGGATGATCCGTCCGAAGCCGACCAGCCAGTCGCGGGCCGCCGCCCGGCGCCCCATGTCGAGGTGCTGGCCGGCGTGCTCGAGGATGCACTCGTGCAGCCAGGGCGTGCCGGGCTGACGGCTCCAGGACCGGAGCCACGGGACGTTCATGTCCCGCGGCGCGACGTTTCCGGCGCGGAACCGGCCGAGCGCGGCGCGCGCCAGGAAGCGGCAAGCCGCTTCCGCCTCGGCCGCGGGATAGACCCCGGCCTCGGCCAGCACCCACAGCGCCTGCACGGTCTCCGAGAGCGTCCCGGGGAACGTGCCGAACAGCGGGTCGCGCGCCGTCGGATCGCCGGCCAGGAGCTTCGGGAGCTCCGTGAGTCCGGCATAGTCCGGCGACGCCAGAAGCGTCTTCGGATCAAGGCCGCCCTCCCCGGGACAGACGCCGACGAGAATGGCGCGCTGGCGCTCCTCGTAGGCGACCGGCGCCAGGGTCCCCGCCTCGGGGATGTCCTTGCGCCACTCGGGTCCGACTGCCGCCCGCCGAATCCGGGCATCGGCCGCAACGTGCGCGGCCAGGTCCGGATGGGTCGTGAGCACTTCGGCCGCGACCCAGCCCATGATGCCGCTGCGCGGAATCACGATCTCGGTCTTCTTCACGGTCGGTGCCTCGGCAGACACCGGCGCGGCCGCTGCGGCCGCCGTATCCACCACCCTGCGACGGGTCAATTGAGCCTCCGTCTTCCGGGGGAATATGGTCCCGGAAAGACCGCGCAACATACCACAATTCTTGCCCCAGGTCAACCCCCGTGCTAGAGTCGCGTCAGAAGTCTTGACCCGTCGAAACGGCAGCCTTCCGCGCCTGTTGTGCCTGTTGCCGACCACTTCGCCATGAGGATCGCTCACGCATTGCTTCTTTCTTTTCCCCGTCCGCCCCGCTGAGCGGGGCCGCTTTGCGTTACGTCTCCCGGCGTTTCCGGCAGCGGGTCTGGGCGCGGTCTGCCCTGACCCCTATGTCCCCGCTTTCCATCATTCTGCTCCTCGTCGGCCTCGTTGCCGGCGGGGCGGTTGGCTATGTCCTGCGCCAGAAACTGGCCGCCGGCAAAATCGGCTCGGCCGAAACCAAGGCCGAACACATCGTGGCTGAGGCCGCCAAAAAAGCGCAGCAGGCCGCGCTCGACGCCACCGACAAGGCGCTCAAAATCGTCGAAGACGGCAAACGGGAAGCCGCCGCCCGCCGCAACGAAGTCTTGGAAACCCAGCAGCGGTTGGAAAAGCGCGAGGCGCTCTTCGACCAGAAGCTGATGGAGTTCCAGGACAAGGTGACGAAGCTCCAAGAGAAGGCCGCGGCCGTGGAAGCCGACCGCGCCGCCATCAGCACGCTCAAAGAGGAACAGATCGAAAAACTCCAGGCCATCGCCGGGCTGACCCGAGAGCAGGCCATCGAACGCATCACCGCGCTCGTCGAAGAATCGCAGAAGGAAGAAATCGTCTCGCGCATCCGCAAACTCGAACAGGTCACCGCGGACGAACTCGACGTCAAAGCCAAGAACATCCTGGCGACGACCATCCAGCGGCTGGCCTCCTCGCACGCCGTCGACACCACGACGACCGCGGTGCAGCTGCCGGCCGACGACATGAAGGGCCGCATCATCGGCAAGGAAGGCCGCAACATCAAAGCCATCGAAAACCTCACGGGGTGCGAGCTCATCGTCGACGACACGCCGGGCATCATCACCATCTCCGGCTTTTCCCCGGTGCGCCGCCAGATCGCCAAGCGCGCGCTCGACAAGCTGCTGGCCGACGGGCGCATCCACCCGGGCCGCATCGAGGAGGCGGTCGATGAAGCCAAGAAGGAACTCAACAACGACATGAAGAAAGCCGGCGAGGAAGCGCTCTACGCGCTCGGCATCACCGGCGTCGATCCGAAATTGATCCAGATTCTCGGCCGCCTCAAGTTCCGCACCAGCTACGGCCAGAACGCGCTGCTTCACTCCATGGAAGTGGCGCAGCTGGCCACCCTCATGGCCGAAGAGCTCGGCGCCGACATCACCGTCTGCAAAAAGGGCGGCCTGTTCCACGACATCGGCAAAGCCGTGGACCACGACATCCAGGGCTCGCACCCGGAGATCGGCTACAACATCATGAAGAAGTTCGGCTTCTCCGAGGAGCTCTGCTACCAGTCGATCGGCCACCACGAGGATAAGCCGAAGACGCTCGAAGCCGTGATCGTGAAGGCCGCCGATGCGATCAGCGGCGCCCGCCCCGGCGCGCGCAAGGACACCTTGGCCGAATACGTCCGCCGCCTCGAGGAACTGGAGAATGTGGCGACCTCGTTCCCGGGCGTCGAAAAGGCCTATGCCATCCAGGCCGGCCGCGACCTGCGCGTCTTCGTCTCGCCCAAGGCCGTCGACGACTTCGCCGCCTACAAGCTTGCCAAGGAGATCGCCAGCAAGATCGAGGCCGACCTCAAGTACCCCGGCGAAATCCGCGTCACGGTGATCCGCGAAACGCGCGTCATCGAAACGGCCCGCTAAACCCATGGAGATCCTCGTCTTCGGGGACGTCATGGGCCGCGTCGGCCGGCGCGCGCTTGCGGCCGTGCTCCCCGCCTGGAAAAAGGCGTACGCACCAGACCTGGTGATCGCCAACGGCGAGAACCTGGCCCACGGCAAAGGCGTCACGGAATCCACGGCGCAGGAATTGTTCGACGCGGGCGTGCACCTGCTGACCGGGGGCAACCACACCTTCGAGGGCCACGGCGCAATGATGCTGGCCCATCCGCTCTGGCAGGACCGCGTGCTGCGCCCCGACAACTACCCAAGCGACCGGCCCGGCAAAGGCGTCGTCGTCCTCGACGTCGGCGGCACGCCGGTGCTTGTGGTAAACTTGCTCTGCCGGGTGAAGATGCGTGACGGCGAATTGGTCGCCGATCCCTTCGCCGCCTTTGACCGCATCGTCGCGGCGCATCCTGAGGCCAAGATCGTGCTGGTCGACCTGCACGGCGAAATCACCTCGGAACGCGTCGGCTTCGGCTGGCACGCCGCGGGGCGCGCCGCCGCCGTCTGGGGGACGCACACCCATGTGCCGACCGCGGACACGCGCCTGCTCCCGCCGGGCACGGCCTTCCAGACCGACGTCGGCATGACCGGCTTCGCGGACGGCATCATCGGCATCGACAAGGCCGCTCCCCTGAGCGCCTTCCGCAACGGCGAGCCGCTGCGCGGCGCCGAGATGCCGGAGAACGGCTACGCCGTGGTGAACGCCCTGCGCCTCACGGTCGACCCGGCCACCGGCCGCGCCACGCACGTCGAACGTTTGCAAGAATACGTCACCATTTAAGTAAATAGCAGAGGCCTCGCCGTTTGGATGCAGCGCGCGAAGGCCGCGAGGAGCGAAGGGAGTCGTACACATCGTACGGTGACCGAGCCCCGGAGCGGCCGACAAAGCGATGCGCCAAACGAGAGGCCGAGTGCATATGAACAAGGCAGAACTCGCAGCAGCCCTTGCAGAGAAACTGCAGCTCCCCAAGACCCAGACGGAGCGGATGATCGAAGAGACGACGGAGATCATCACGCAGACGCTCAAGTCCGGGGGAGAAGTGAACATCGCCGGCTTCGGCGCCTTCCTGGCCCGCACCCGCAAAGGCCGCACCGGCGTGAACCCGCGCAACCCCACCGAAAAGATCCAGATCGCCGACGTCACCGTGCCGAAGTTCAAGGCCGGAAAGAACCTCAAGGACGCGCTCAAAGAAAAACCCACCGCGTAGCGGAAATCAAAAACGCCCCCGCGCAGGGGGCGTTTTGCGTTGACGGTTCAGGCGACGCGCAGTCCCACCCAGGCGCGGACCGCGTCGAGCAAATCATTCTTCGGGAGCAGGTCGGTTTTCTCGGAGCCACGTTCTTTCCACTCCACCGCGTCCTTGGCGAGCGTCTTCTCCGAAACGATCAAGCGCAGCGGAATGCCGATGAGGTCGGCGTCGGCGAATTTTTCTCCGGGCGGCGCGTCACGATCATCCCAGAGCACTTCAAGTCCGCAGCCCTCGATGTCCTTCACGAGTTCTTCCGCGGCGGCCAGGACTTTGTCCGGATCCTTGCCGCCGATCGAGACCACGTGGATGTCGAAGGGTGCCGCGCCGCGCGGCCAGACGATCCCCTTGTCATCATGATGGACTTCGACGATCGTCCCCATCACGCGCGAGGGGCCGATGCCGTAACAACCCATGAGGACCGATTGCGGTTTGCCGTCAGGACCCGCGACCTTGAAGTCGAATGCGTCGGTGAAGCGGGACTTCAGCGGGAAAATGTTGCCGACTTCGATGGCTTTGTCGGCTTTGATCGTCCCCTCCCCACACTTCGGACAAGTGTCGCCCTCCTTCACCTCGGCGATTTCCTTGTTCTGCGCAAAACCGCACGTGCAATGGAAGACCAGGTCTTCGCCGGATTCGGTCAGCACCTGGAACTCGTGGCTGAACTTGGAGAAGGCACCGCCGGACGCTTCGACGATCAACGCCTCGAGTCCGCAACGGCGGTAGACGTTGAAGTAGGCCTCCTTGGCGCGCTCGTAATACTCCTCGAAGTCGGCTTCCGTGAGATGGAAGCTGTACATGTCCTTCATAGAAAACTCGCGGCCGCGCAACAGGCCCGACTTGGCGCGTGGTTCGTTCCGGAATTTGTCCTGGATCTGGTAGACGGAGGTCGGCAGATCCTTGTAGGACTTCACGAACTGCTGCACGAGCGGAGTCACGATCTCCTCGTGCGTCGAGCCGAGCGCGTACTCCTTGCCGCCGTGGCCTTCCAGCTTGAACAGCACGTCGATCTCGTCCCAACGGCCGGTCGTCGTCCACGGTTCCTTCGGCGTGAGCGCGGGCATCAGCACTTCCTGGGCGCCGAGCGCGTTCATCTCCTCGCGGATGACGTTCTTGATCTTGTCGAGGACGCGCAGGCCGAGCGGGAGATACGTGTAGATGCCGGCGGCGAGCTGGCTGGTGTAGCCGCCTTGCACCAGGAGGCGGGCATTGGCCGAATCGGCATCGTGCGGCGCGGTCTTCGAGGTCTTGGCGAACAGCTGGGAGTAGCGCATAACGGGAAAAATCTATCATGATCCGACGCATTTGTCATGCTGGATGGAGCAAAGGATTCTTTCAGCCCTTGTGCGAGGAAAAATGAACCATACAACAAAAAAAGACCGGCCCGGACGGATGCGCGAGGGGCCGCACGCTGGGAGAGAGTCGCGTGCAGTCTCATGCATCCATCCGGAGCGGTCAGATCGCCCTTGTTTGAAACCGCCACCGAGTGACGGGCTCGAAAAAGGGCGGGCGGACCTCCTCATCAGGGATGAAGAGGTTCGCCCGGGGCGCAGGTCTCGTCGACCACGCCGCTGCAGTCGTTGTCGACTCCGTCGCAGGCCTCGGGCCTGTTCGGGGAGATGAGCGGGTCGTTGTCCCGGCAATCCTCCCCGCCGCACGCGACGGTCGGGCTGCCGTCGTTGTCGTCGTCGCGCACCTTGCTGATGCACACGCTGCCGCCGCGCACGCAGACCTCCCACTCGCAGTCGGAGATGTGCCGCACGGTCGTCCCCGGACCGTACTCGACCACGGCCTCCCGCTCGATCTCGGCCCGACGCTCGGCGCGGATGCGCTCGAACTCGGCCGAGCGCCTGGTCACGTACTGGTCGAGCGCGGCGCAGCTGGAAACGCCGAGCACGCACACGACCATCAGAAAGAACTTCACTGGCTTCCTCCTTCCAAAGCGCCTCACTCCCATGTGAGATGCGCTGGAAAGAAGACTGGGTTCTCGCACCCAGGGGGCGCCGCGCTCAGCGGTTCAGCGCGGGACGTCGAGATCGTCGAGAAGCGACGTCTCGGCTTCGGCAGCCGCATCGTACTCGCCGGGCGACGTCACCTCGGTGCCGATGACGTAACTCACGAAGAAGGCATCCGGCACGACGGAGATCCGCCGGTCGAACGACGGGCCGTAGATCGCCCGCCCGACCCCCTCGCTTGTCTCGCGCAGCACGCCGCCGCGGGAGACGAGCCAGTACTGGTCCGGTACCGAGGAGAGCTGCAGCACGAACGTCCCCGGACGGATGGTGACGTTGCGCCCGCTGAGCACCAGCGTGCGCAACTCCTCGTCCGTGATTTCCGGAACGGTGCTGCAGAGGTGAGAAGCGCCGATGGAGTGACCCGGAACGCCGAGCGCATCGGGGTCGCCGAGCCAGGACCGAAGTTCCGCATCCGACGGGAAGACGTGCCTCCGTCCACCACGCCCGATGACGTAGACCGGGTGCAGGCTCCCCTTCACCAGGTCGCCGGCTGCGAGCGGTCCGCAGAAGTCACGCCCCGGGAAGCTGCCCGTCGTGCAGCATCCTCGCCCCGGTCCGCTGTCGAGCGGACAGAAGCTGAAGGTCCCCGTGGGCGACGTCGGACAGGCGTCCACGAAGGTCATCGTCGGCCCGACGACCGGATCCCCGCACGACTCCGACGGATCCAGCGGATCGCCGAAGAGCACCGAGGTGACGGTCACGCGCATGTTCATCGCCGTGCGGAGCCCGGCGGTCTCGACCGTCATGAAGATATCGAGCTGTCCGCCTCCCGCAACCACGCTGGAGAGCGGAAAGACCATGCCGGGAAAGACTTCTCCCGGACCGATGATCTCGCTCTCGAAGAGCAGCGTCTCCGGTGCCGACCTGCCGGTGAACGCCCGCAGCCGTGCGGGCTCCCGATATCCGAAGATGCCGTCCAGAGCTACCTCCACCATGATGATCCCCTCCGACATGCCGCCGGAGAGGTTCACCCGGAACCGGCCGACGACCTCCTCGCCGAGGATCGGCACGGTCCGCGACACGTCGACGTTCGTGACCGTCATTCGGCCGTCGCACGCGGGATCGATGTCCACGCGCTGGTGCGACAGGTAGCAGCCGGAAAGGAACAGGAGCGCGAGCAGTGACGCACGCATCGTTGACCTCAATGGTAGGAACGAAGAGAGGGATCCTCTCTTCCAATGCACCTCTTTTCAGGGAGATGCGCTGGAAAAGGGACGGGAGCCGATCACTCCCGGAAGCACCACGCCGCGAACTCGCGGATGCGGCGGCGCTTGGCGTAGGCCACGATGGGCGCACTGGCGACGGCCGCGACGGCCAGCCGCGGGTCGACGCGGTACAGCAGAAAGACCGAGATGACCGCGATCGTCCCCTCGAGGAAGACCGCCTGCACGAACAGGATCCGTTGCGGCCGCTTCACGCGCGGCTTCACCAGGTAGTTCACGCAGCGGTCGCCGACGGCGAGCAGCGCGAGCGCCCACCACGGCACGATGCCGATGAGCACGAGCCCGACGATGCCGCCGGCCAGGAGCGCCAGGTCCGCCGCCGGCTCCATCCACTCGCGGCCGAACTCGGTCTCGGCCTTGAGGGCGCGGGCGATCGGGCCGTCGATCCAGTCGGTGACCAGGCCGGAAGCGTACGCCGCAGCCGCGATCTCCCAGCGGCCGGCCCACATGGCCCAGGCGGTAAGCGCGGCGAGCGGAAAGCGCAGGGCGCTGACCGCATTGACGAAGACGATCTTTGCTTTCAAGACTCCTCCTTCCAGAGCGCCTCACCGGATGAGATGCGCTGGAAAAAGGACTGGGATATCGCTCCCAGGGGACGCGCCGCAGAAGGTTCTACGGCGGATCGATGAAGGCATGACGGTCCCAGAACTGCCGGTCGCTCATCGGCGGCGCCAGCATGCCGGGATACGCCGTGTAGAGGTACCAGGCGCTGCGGTCGTCCCTCGCGAAGGACAGGACCAGCGCGGTCGTGGTCGACGCCTCCATGCGCACGACGTTCACCTCCACGGCGTCCTCGCCCGTGCCCCGCAGGGCGCGCGTGACGCGCGCCCTGGCCGGCACTTCGGACAGCGCGACGACGCCGCACCTGCCGAGATGGTACGGCGTGAGCACACGCAGCTGCAGATGGCCGCCGGGGAGCCGCCGCACTTCCTCGGGCAGACGGCCGACGATGAGCTCGGCCCGCACGCCGCACAGGCACCACATCGAGAGGATGACGATCTGCTCAAAGGTCATCCCCGGTTCGAACTTGCTGCCCTTGGTAGGATCCTCGACGAGGTGCCGCGCGATGTGCGCGGCGTTTTTGCGGTAGGCCCGTTCCGGCATCAGCGTGATGCGCAGCAGGTCCGCTCGGAGCTTCTTATCCATATCCCTCCTTTCCAAACCGCCTCGCAAACGAGATGGGCTGGAAAGAAGGCGGGAGGGCGTGCTCACGAAGTGCACTGACCCTCCCCTATTGTACCTATAACGCGCTGCGTCAGCGGCTGCAATCTTCGTCGGCCGCACCGTCGCAGTTGTTGTCGAGGCCGTCGCCGCAGACGTCCGGATCGGGGAGCGTCATGGAAAGACACCGGCCCCACCGCTGTCCGTTCCGCTCGCACCGCTGCATGCCCGACGCGCAGATGCCGTGTTTCCCGGTCAGGCAGCCGCGAAAGACGAGCGGATCGCACGTCATGGTCTGCATCTCGGTACGCGCATACGTGACCGGATTGTCGCTTGTCCGATCGGAACAGGCCGCACACAGCACGGTCATCGCCGCGCACAAGAATAATCGCATCGCTCCTCCCTCGTTCCAGGTGTCCGCCTGGCCGGATGGTTGTACCGAACGTCTCCTGGCCTCCATCGTTCGCACGATGATGACCATGAAAATTCGGGGGAGGGAGCGGTGTCTGATGACACTGCTCGACCTCCCCTGCCGTTGTACCGCGTCGCCGTTCAGTACTCCAGCGTGTTGCCCGCGATGGGCAACGAGTCCGACTGAATGTCGTGCGTGACGCCGTCCGTATAACCCGCAGATCCGCGACTCAGGGACACGGTCAGACGGTTACCTGCGACTGCATCCCGGGTATCGGCAGTGACAATGAAGTCCCGCGACGTTCCCGCCGCGATGGCGATGCCGGTCGCGAACCGCAGATCGCTCGGCGGACTTCGCAGCCGCTCGCCGGCAGGGACCGTGTACTCGGCGAGCAGATTGCCCGCAACCCCGGCCACGTCCTTCCAGACGCGGATGGTGCGCGGACTCCCGGCCACGATCGTCGAGCCGACGTTCAGCGTGATTCCCTCCACGGATGCACTGTAGCTCCCGACGTTCGCACTGTTCGAGTAGATGAACCGTGCGACAATCTGGTCAGCACTGCTGGAGGTGGGCCCGGCCGGACTGGACGCCGATTTCGCGATGGCCACTTTCGTCCGATAGATCGTCATCCAGCTGCCCCAGATGGCGCCATCCGCGCCTGCGCCCTCGACCCGGACCTGCTCCGGAGCGAGCATGCGCCCATCGAGGCCAACGTACGCTTCCATCCGCGCATCGGGACCGAATCCGAAACGGAATCGTTCGCCCGAGAAGCCGCCGTCGACATCCGACGTCACGTCCACCACGATCTTGATGACGGCCGTGGTGTGCGGCGGCAGGACGAAGGTGCCTGAACTGCTGAACAGCACCGGACCGTCGCTCGGCAACGCGGCCAGCGTCCCGGCGGGGAAGGTGCCGCGTTCGGCATCCATGTACCGGATGTTCCAGATCGTCCCGCGGTGGCTGATGTCGATGAGCAGCGCGGTCTGTGTGAAGGTCACGGTCTCCGGACCGCTCGTGAGCCGAATGCGGAACGTTTCGTTGGCAACGGAACCCATCACGAGTTGCACCGCCACCGGTGTCAATGAATCAAGTGCCACCGTGAGGAGCGGCTCAACAGGCAGTCCCGCATCGGACTCCGGCACTCCCGCATCGATCGCAGGCGAACCCGCATCCTCCGTCGGAAGACCGGCATCGGGCGCGACCGGAACGTCCGGCATCGCCCACCCCGCATCCGCGACCGACGGTCCCGCATCGGGATCCGCCATGGCCGCATCGGGTGCGGGAATGATCGGATCCAGTCCAGCGTGCGACGTCGCACAGCCGGTTACGCAGAACAGCGCGATCGTGAGTGCGTTGCGCATGTCGACCTCCGAATTTTCAATGTTGAGAGAGGCATCCTCTCTCCCAAGCCGCCTCTTGCGAGACGGGCTGGGAAAAGGATGGGAGGGCGTGCTCACGAAGAGCACTGACCCTCCCCCGCGATCCGCTGCGCCTTTTAAGGCCGCGGCGGATCGGCGTACGTTTGGATCGACCAAGCCCGCAGCTGGTCGAGGTCCGGATAGGGCTCGGTCGCCGACATCACGGTGTATCCCGCTAACATGCTCGTGATGTCGAGCTCGCAGCCGCGGAGATCTCCGCCCCAGGCAGGATACCTGGAGCAGGCGACCCCCGAAGTTGCGACGCCGGGATCACGGATCACGAAGTTGCGGTCCGTGTAGCCGAAGTGGCGCGCGCCGATGCTGTCGTACCACGCGACGCTCGTGCCGGGACGCAGGCCGACCGTGAGGCGAACGAACTCCGGGTCATCCAGGCTTCCGTCCGGAACGACGGTGACCTGCGCGCAGGTGGTCTCCCACCAGCCGAACCAGTCGATCGCCCCGCGCAGGCCCTGGAACCGGAAGAGGTGCCGCGGTGAATCGAAGTCCGTGAGATAGAAGACCTCCGGATCCGACTCCTCCCGCACCAGACCGCCGTTGATGTAGCCGGACGGCGGCACGTCGAGCGTGCGCAGCTCTCCCGTGCACTGCGCCTCGCCGCCGGACCCTTCGTTGATGCGGAGGAACCCGTGGCGCGGCACGCGCATGAAGAAGGACGACGCGGGCCAGGTGTGGACGGACGGCCCGGCGTCGAGCCGCGTCACGCCATCCCGCGGAAGCGCCCACTGGATGGTGCGCGAACGCACCGCGCCGATCGGCTGGAAGCGCAAGATGACCTGCGCCCCACCCACGACCGGACCGGACGGCGAGCCCGGCACGGTCACCTCGAAGCCCGCCTCGATCTCGGGGACGGTGAAGTCCCCGGCGATCTCCACGCGCTCCATGGTGCTGAGGCCGGACGCGACCAGCGTGCTCACCGTGACGTGGTACCGGTCGCCCGGATCACCGACCCGCAGCTGCGGCGTGACCCGGACCGGAACGGACTCGTCGAGTCCGACGCCGCGGATCACCACGGTCATGCGGTATCCGGTCTCGTTCCAGAACGCCGGCTCTCCGCATCCTTCGAGGATGAGCTCGGCGGTGAGCGCGCCCTCCGGAGCCACGTCGCGCATGGCGGGTGTCTCGCAGATGAGCTGGGCATCTTGCCGCTCGGGCGCGGCCGGATCGAACGGCGCGGTGATGTCCCGCGCGTGGTGGCAGTCGCCGCCTTCGCAGGCGTCGACCGTCGCCGCATCGCCGTCGTCGCAGTCGGCAGTGCTCTCGCACAGCCCGCCGACGACGCTCCGTTCGTGATCGCAGAACCCGCCCGCGACGTTGCACGAATCCGCGGTGGTCTCGTCGCCGTCGTCGCACGCCCGGTCGCTCTCGCAGACCGCGCGCTCGTGGACGATCTCGACCCGCTCCGTGGAGCAGGCCGCACAACACACCGCGAACAGAACGCTGAGAGTTCTCACGCTTGCCTCACGATTCCGGAATTCCGTCCGGCCGGTCAGATTGTATCGAACAGTTCTCGGTCGCCATCGTTTCTGCGATGGTGGCCGTGAAAATTCGGGGGAGGGAGCAGCGTCCGGTGACGCCGCTCACCTCCCCTGCCGCGTGTGCGGCCTGCGCTAGGAGCCGCAGTACTCGTCGACGTCTCCGTCGCAGTCGTTGTCTACTCCGTCGCAATGATCAGCATCGGGAAAGGTCCACATGACACAGGCCCCGCCGGACGATCGCCGTCCAATGTGGCACACGCCGGGAAGATCAGTCGTGCAGATCTCGCAGTTGGTACCGGGTGTGCAGTCCGGAGTGAGCATCCACTCCCAGGTCCTGCAATCCGCCTCGTCGCTGCTCCCATCACAGTCGTCATCGATGTGGTTACCGCAGATTTCGCGCTGTCCACAGTCGGGTTCGCAAACCTCGGACAGACCATCGGCTCCGCAGGTTCGCATCCCCGGCTGAACCACGTCCGCGCGCTGGATGAAGCATCCATGGCCGATGCTGCCGCCACAGACGCAGTTCTCCAGACCTTCGTCGGCGATACCGTCGCAGTCGTTGTCGAGGCCGTCGCAGATCTCCGGCGAACCGTCAGTGGTTCGCTCACAGACACTCCACGCGTCGCCTCTGGCACTGCAATCCTGAGTGCCAAGGGCGCAAACTCCCGGAAGGCCCGTCATGCAGGAACGATTCGAGAGCGGCATGCACACGCACACGACCTCGTCCGCGACCCCGTCGCAATCGTTGTCGAGCCCGTCGCAGAGCTCAGCCGACGGGGAACTGTTTGGCACGCACCTGCCGCTGCCGTCGTACGCCCCGTCGGCGCAGACGCCACGCAGTCCGGTCCGGCATGGGATCAGACTCGCGATGGGCGTCAGCGCGCCTTCGCCCCGAGACTGGAACCCGAGCACGACGATCGCCAAGACGAACCCTGCGATCAGCAGACCAACGACGTCTCGCTTGAAACTGATCATCTCTTCCTCCCAATTCCAGATTTCCGCCTGGCCGGAACGTTGTTGTACAGAACTCTGCCGATGACTTGAGGACACCCTTCCGAAAAAGGATGTTCTCAAGAAATCGGGGGAGACGATCGTCGAGCTGAGCTCGATCGACCGCTCCCCTTCTGCGCCTCACTTTCCGCTCTTGATCGCCTTACCGATCGCGCCGAACGCGCGACCGAGCAGAACGAACGGCAGGGAGAAGAGGAAGCGCAGGATGCGACCGTAGAGCCGCATCACCCAGCCGGACCATCCGCCTCCGCCCAGGATATGAGCGACGGCGACCGGCAGCACCGCTACCAGAATCAGAAGCCCCAGCAGGGGCGCAATCGGATCGTGCATCTTCCCACCTCCGCGCCCTTCCCTTTGTATAGGAAGGCTGCGGAAGCGGGAACACAAAACGCGCGGCCTCGGAAACGCCACCCCTGCGAGCCATGTGCAGGCGTGGCGCGGGGTCGAGACCACGCGTGTTTGGGCGCTTTTTCCGCAAGCGCGAGCGGCTCTCCCCAGAGATTCAGCTGTTCAAGGAACGGCCCAACCTATCACTCTTCGGCCATTTCGTCAAGACGCGGTGGCTCACGGAGAAAAGCCGAACCCCAACAGGCTCAGCTGACTCCCGATGAAGCGCTGTTCGACGGATGCCGCGACGACGCCGGAGACTCTTGCCGTCGGCACGACCAGAAACGACGGTTCGGGGATGTCGTATTCGCCCTGACGGTCCAAAAACCGCACGGGGCGACCGCCGTACACCTGGAGCGCTTCTGCCCGCTGATACCACAGGAGGAACACGGGAATGTCGGGCTCCTGCGCCAGGAGCCGTCCGATGTCGCGCTGTTCCTGAAGGAGGACGCGATGGTCGGCCCGCGCGGCGTCCGCGCGCAGCCACCATTGGGTGGAGATGGAGTACATCGCGAAGATTGCCACGGCAACACCGAGGCTGGTCATAAGCACCCGCCGGGCCTGGACGCTCCGGGACGCGAGTGCGCGACCAACCTCGGACCAGAGCAGCGATCCGGCAAGCGCAAGAAACGGATAAGCCGGGAGAAGATATGGTGCGAGTTTGACGCGCGCGAGCGAGAATGCGGCGATGATGAGCGTGGCGTGCAGCGCCACGAAAGGCAGCCCGCCGCGCCGGATCGCAGGCGGCATCCGTCGCCGCAAGAGCAGGCCCGCGCCCGCTCCCAGGCCAAGCACCAGCAACAAAAGAAGATGCTCGAGCCAGAGGTACCGCAGGTAATACCACATCGTGCGCGGCTGACCGCCGAGGATGCCGCTCGTCGCCCGGTTGATCACGTGCTCTCCCAGGTACACGTTCCAGAAAGACGTGCCGTACGATGCGGTCATGGCAACGTGCCACGGAACGACGACGAGCGCGAACGCGGCAAGCCCGGCAAGGTGCTGGCGCGGCGCAAGGAAACGCCGCAGCGCCGGACGGTCGCAGCAGAGGAGGAACGCAAGAAAAAGCGGCAACGGAAACAGGCCGATCACGCTTTTCGCGAGGACGCCGCAGCCCATCGCGGCCCAGGCCCAAAGGAGCGGCCGGCGTCCATCGCCGCGATACCAACGCCAGAACTGCAGCGCGGCCAACAGGATGAAGAACGTCACGGCGCTGTCGAGCCGCGCATCGCGCGAGTGCTGCAAAAAGTCCTGGTTGGTGACCAGCAGGCCGGCCGCAAGCAGGCCGGCGCCGGTTCCGCCCAGACGGCGTCCGAGCAGGAAGGTGAGCACGACGCATCCCGCCCCGAAAAGGGCCGATGGGAATCGCGCGCCGAACTCCCCGTCGCCCCAAACGCCCATGCTTGCGGCCATGAGCCACAGCAGCAGCGGCGGCTTTTCAAACCACGGCCGCACCGCGGCAGATTCGTCGTCCGCCACGAGAACGCGAAAAAATGCGAAGCGCGGCTCCCCCACCTCCCGGACGACGTTGCGCGCGACGTCGGCATACGTCGCCTCGTCGTAATCTTCAAACGGCTGGATGTCCAAGCGAATCAAAAAAATTGCCAGGGCGAGGATGGCGACGGCCGCGGCGGGAAATGCCTGGCGCAGACGCGGAGACATAGGCAGGTACGATAACAGAAATCCCGGACATGTGGATGTCCGGGATTTCACGCCTCTTCATTCCGCGGCGCGGGAGACGCGCTTGCGCAGGTTCGAGTCGAGGATGGTTTTGCGGATGCGCAGGGAGAGCGGAGTGACTTCGAGGAGCTCGTCGTCGCCCAGGTATTCCAAGGCGTCTTCCAGCGACATGTCGCGCGGCGTATCGAGCCGGATGCCGGCACCGTCACCTTTGGAGCGCATGTTGGACAGGCGCTTTTCGCGGGCCACGTTCACTTCCAGGTCCTCGGGCTTGGCGTTCTGGCCGACCACCATGCCGGCGTAGACATGCACGCCCGGACCGATGAACATCTGCCCGCGCTCCTGGGCCGTGGCGAGCCCGTAGCCCATGGAGGTGCCGTCCTCGAAGGCGATCAGGGAGCCGTGCGGCTGCGACTCGAATCCGGCAACCCAGGGCCGATAGCCGAGGAACAGCGAATTGATGATGCCGAGCCCCTTGGTGTCCGTCAGGAACTCCGCGCGGTAGCCGATCAGCCCGCGCGTGGGAACGTCGAACTCGAGCAACGCCGTGCCGGATTCGACCTTCATGTCCTTCATCTCGCCTTTGCGCTTGCCCATCTTTTCGATGACGGATCCTGCGGCGCTCTCCGGGCACTCGATGAAGACCTGCTCGTATGGCTCGGTCTTCCCGCCGGCATCTTCGTGGAAAATCACCTGCGGGCGCGACACCTGGAATTCGTATCCCTCGCGGCGCATTTTCTCGATAAGAATTTCGAGATGCAATTCGCCGCGGCCGGAGACGACGAACGTCTCGGCGCTCTGGCCGGGCCCCATGCGCAGCGCCACGTCGGTCATGAGCTCGCGCTCCAGGCGCTCCTTGATGTTGCGGGACGTGGAATACTGTCCTTCTTTGCCCGCGAACGGCGAGGTGTTCACGGAGAAGTTCATCTTGACCGTGGGCTCCTCGATTTCGATGAGCGGCAGCGCGCGCGGATCCGCGGGATCGGCGATGGTTTCCCCGATCTGCACGTCGCTGATGCCGGCCACGGAGACGATCTCCCCGGCGTCGGCGGCGGGAACCTCCTGGCGCTCCAGGCCGCTGAAGGCCATGAGCGACGTCACTTTGGCCGGGGTGCGTTTGCCGTCGCGGGCGATGTGCAAGACGCTCTGACCCATGGCGATGCGCCCGGCGATGACGCGGCCGATGGCCAGCTTCCCTTTGTAGTTGTCGTAGGCCACGTTGACCACGGACATCTGCAGCGGCGCGTTCGGGTCGCCCTTGGAGGGCGGCACCTTGGCCACGATCAAATCGAGGATCGGGCTGATGTCCTTCATGGCGGCCATGTCCGGCGTCTCGCCGGCAATGCCGTTCACGGCCGAAGCGTAGATCACCGGAAAGTCGGCCTGCTCGTCCGAGGCGCCCAGGTCGACGAACAAATCAAAGGTCTTGCCGAGCACCCATTCCGGGCGGGCATCCTTCTTGTCGACCTTGTTGATGACCACGATGATTTTATGACCGGCCTGGATGGCCTTTTTGAGGACGAACTTGGTCTGCGGCATCGGCCCTTCTTTGGCGTCGACGAGCAGCAGGCAGCCGTCCACGATGTTCATGATGCGCTCCACCTCGCCGCCGAAGTCGGCGTGGCCCGGCGTGTCGACGATGTTGATTTTGACGTCCTTCCAGACGATGGAGGCGTTCTTGGCGAAAATCGTAATACCCCGCTCGCGTTCGAGCGGGTTCGAATCCATGATCGTGGTGCCCATGGCGTCGGCGTTCCGGAAGGTGTTGGACTGCTTCAGGAGCGCGTCCACGAGGGTCGTCTTCCCGTGGTCCACGTGGGCGATGATGGCGACGTTGCGGAGTTCCATAGAAAAGCCGTGCGACTATATCCCGGCGTGCGGGAATAAACAAGTGTAGGGGCGCGGTTATCGCGCCCCTACACGGAATGTCTGATATTAGCGGGGGTAGACCTCAAGGGTCACGTACTTGATGCCCCATTTCTTGGCCTGTTCGCGCGTTTCCATCCAGATGTCCCCGTGGACGCGGTAGCGGGCGTTCATGCGGTCTTCGACGATGAAGATCTTGTCGCCGTAGACTTCCGGGATCTTCACGCGGGTGCCGATCGGCAGGAAGTTGGCGGCGAACACGCCGTCGCGCACATGGGTGCCGGAGGCGGTGATGAAGGGGGTCGAGTCGGTCTGGTCCGGAGTGGACGAATAGGCCGTGACCGGCACCTTCTTATAGATCTTCTTCCCGGGCATGTCGGCCGCGGGGGTCAGGACGTCCTCAGTGGGGGCCGAAGCGACCTCAGCCGCAAAGGCCTGGCGCACCAGGATGTCCCCGGCGAGCGTCATCTCGGCCTTTCCGGCCTTGGTGGTGACGTCGGCCATGAGCCCGGCCAGCACAAGGCAGGCCAGGAGCTGCATGGAGTATTTGCGGGTGATATTGGGCATAGGGTCGGTTGCGGCCAGAGCTGGCAGCAAACGCGAGACCCTATCACAATTCAGGGGTTTTGTCAACCCTGCCACCCCGCCGGGGAGATCGAATTCTTCGTAGCCGAAGACGATGCGGGCCATAAAAAACGGGGCCTGCTGCCCCGCGAAATCCGCTAGATTCGCGATACCGGACACCTGGAAACTGCGGGCAAGAGCATACCCCGCCAAAACCGGACTGTCGAGGTTGGTATCCACAGTCGATCACGGAACATACAGGTCGTCGTGCCATTGGGCAGGGTTGTCGATGATGTATTGGCGGGTGCGGTTCAATTCACCGTGGGTCCGGATGATGCGTTCGTGGTAATTGCGTTGCCACAACATGCCGGATCGGAACGTCCCTGCGGTGCGGATGGATTCGTTCGTGGTCATGGTTTTGAACCATTGGACGATCGATCCCAACGTAGGGGCGCACCTGTGCGTGCGCCCCGGTTCACGATCAATCGATTGATCGGGGCAGACGCATAGGTCTGCCCCTACGATCCAAATGACCACATGAATGTGATTGGGCATCACCACGCAGGAATCGATTGTGACGGTCCGAAATTTCCTCGGTAATTCCCGGACCCATTTCCAAATCATCCGTCCCACGTCGTTTTCCATCATCACACCATCAACCACATCACCAAACAGGCATTCCCGCGCCCGGGTCACAATGGTTACGTAATACGCGCCGGGCGATGCGTAATCGAAACCGGGCAGGCGGATGGACCGCCGGCGATGTGCGTCCGGATTGAAGGGCATGCCCCTAGCGTACGCCCGACAGCGATGCGCGAAGGTGTCAAGACGCACGGCACGAAAGAACGCGCCTCCCGAAGGAGACGCGTTCTTGGTGCAGCGGCTGGGGATCGAACCCAGGACCTTAGGCTTAAGAGGCCTCTGCTCTACCAGCTGAGCTACCGCTGCAAATGAGAGAGGGATGAAAGCTTGCTTTCAATCCCGAACGAATGCCGCAGCGGCAAGGCCGAGCGAAGCGAAGGCCTTACCGCGTACGAGTTTCATCAAACCAACACGGCCGCCAGTATAGGCGGCCGTTCGAGCCGAAGTCAAGGCGCTCCCTACTTCATCTTCTTCAAGAGCATGGCATCCACGGCCCAGCGGCCGCCGCCTTGCAGGAAGAGCGCGAGCGACGAGACGGCGAGGAGCAATTCGAACTCGTAGCCCTTGAAGCTGGCCAGCCCTTTCGCAGCGAGAATCGCCACGACCATGTCGATGACCAAGCCGGCCGCCCAGAAGCGGGTCAGGAGGCCGAGGATGAGTGCGATGCCGCCGACCACTTCGACGACGCCGACGAACGGGGCAAAGAAGCCGGCCATGGGGATGCCGATCTTCGTAAAAAACGCGGTGGTCATGGCCACGTTCTGCAGCTTGGGCAGACCGTGCACCAGGAAGATGGCGCCGGTCACGAGGCGCAAGAGGAACAGCGCCTTGTCGGTGGCCCAGGGTTTGTTCAGCTGCGGCGGATTGATGAGCATCTTCATAGATGTGGGTAAGATATGGATTATTTTGGCATAAAAAAAGAGGAGGCGGAATGCCCCCGCTCAGCGGATGCTGAGCTCGCTGCCCTGGAAGGGCTCCATCTTGAGACGCGACGGCATGATGACGCGCCGTTCGCCCTTCTTGTTCTTGGTCACCCCGCCGGCCTCGCGCGCCCGGATGCCGCGCATGCCGAATCCGGAGACCCGCGCGAAGTGCAGGACGCTGCCGACGTCCTTGCCGCGGACCACGAGCACGCAGCCCATGCCCATGTTGTACGTCTCGTACATCTCACGGTCCGTGGCCTGCTCCGTCCTCTGGATGAGGTCGAAGACGGGCTGCGGCTTGGGGATGCTCACGAGCTCGTAGTCGTACGGGAGCTGCAGGCGCATCAGCTTGCGCACGCCGTGGCCGGTCATCGGCACGACGTAGCGGATCTGGATGCCGGCGCTGATCAGCGCCTGGATGAAGGGCGAGTAGCTGGCCGTCGGCGCCATGAGCGCCTGCCCGTAGAGCGTGCCGTCGGCGAGCTCCGTGAGCATCCCGTTCTTCAGCTTCCTCGCCACACCGCGGGCCGTGGAGTAGCCGTTGGCGTGGAGCCCGGTGCTGTCGAGCGCGATCAGCCCGTCGCCCGGCTTCACGTCGCCGCGGATCAGCAGATCCGGCGGATCGACGATCCCCAAAGCCGCACCCGCGAGCACGGCGTGCGCTTCGCCGACCTGGCCGTCGCCGAGACGCTGCGTCTCGCCGCCGCCCCAGGTCGCGCCCACCTCCTCAACGACCTTGGCGGTCCCGCGGATGAGCGCCGCGCGGCGGCGCTCGCGCGTGGCCCAGGCCGAAGACCCGATCGCCAGGAACAGGTTGAAGACGAACGGCGGCACGCCCAGCGACGCCATGTCGTTGAACACGGTGTTGGCGTTGCAGATGCCGACGTTCTCCCAGAGCTCGTCGGGGCTGAGACCCAGGGCCTCGAGCTCCTCGGCGATCACCTGGAGCGCGAGCGTTTCGCCGATCGCCCGCTCGCGGTCGGCGGCGAGCATCTCCGGCACCTGGTTCTTGGTGCCGAGCCCCTCGATCGTGAGGCCGATGACGTGGCGTCCCGGCTTCTCGATCAGGAAGACGCTCTCGCCGCGGCTCCAGTCCAGGACGCGATACCCGGCCTTCAGCAGGTTCCGGCCGAGCATCTTCCGTGCCGCTTCGAGGCAGGCGATCTTGAACGGATCGAGATCGTCGTAGCTCACGCCGGCTTCGGCGTTCAGGTCCCGCTTCTTCTCTTTCTTCTTGGTCATGTCTCCTCCGCGGCCGAACCTTGCCAGAGCGCCGAAAAACGCACAATATGTCCCTGGTATGCGCCCTTAGCTCAACGGATAGAGCGCTGGTCTTCGGAACCAGTGATGGGAGTTCGATTCTCTCAGGGCGCACCAAAAAGCACCCGCCTCGGCGGGTGCTTTTTGATACCGCTCCTAGACCCGAATCTTTCCCACCAAGAGGCTCAGCAAATCCTTCACGTTCTCCTGCGCCTCCCCCTCGGTTTTGCTCCCGACGAACTTTTCCCATTGCGCAAGGATCTCCTTGTCGTTCAGGTCCCTGATCGCATTTTCCAATTGCAACCGCGTTTCAAAGTCGACTTCGGCGTCCGCCTTGAGAACTTTTTCCGTGAACAATCTGGTGAAATCGACGATTTTGACGTTTGTTTGTTCCTTGGCCAGCGCCGCGCGGGTCTGAACAAGTTCTTTTTGGAGACCGATGGTTTTCATGCCCAACACCAGGGTGGAGCCCGCCAACAAGACGATCAGGACGACGTAGGGGATGGTCTTCCAGTTCATAAACATATCATTTCCGGGTCAACTTCTCGCGTATTGCATCACGGTAAAAGTTATAGAGCAACAAGAGGATGAGCACGCCCATCAACAGCGTTCTCCAATCGACGATCTTCAATATCCAGTTTTTCGTCTTCAACTCGATGTTGGTATGCACGCCGCTCCCTTCCTTCACTTCGAACGGCACGCCGTCGTGGGCGAGATACCCGGGAGCATCGACCGTCAGGGAATAGAAACCCGGCGGGACGAGGAACGAGTAGGTCCCGCGGACATCGGTCGTTTGCGGATTCTCCTGCTGGTAGTCCTTGGCCGGCCACAACTCGTATTTTTTCGTATCCGGGTTGAGCCAGAACAAGGAAACGATGGCTCCCGGAATGCGCGTTTCCCGGTCGCCATTCTTCTCAAAGACGTATCCCTCCGGGTCGACCACCGTGATCATCCGGATTTCTTTTGCGCCGAGTGCCGGATCCGTGAAATGCAAGACGGTGATGATCTCGTATTCCCCTTCGACGGCAGGCGCGGGAATTTCGGCGGTGTAGATCCCGTCGTGATCGGGATCGGTGTAGTCGAATTCAGAAAGCACCAACTTTTCTTCGACACGGACCGGCTGTTGCTGCGGTTGGGAGAAGATCGGCGTTGCAAAGACGATCGAGGCCAGCAATTCCTGGTTCTTAATCGCCACGGGCTTGTTCCTCGATTTGAACACCACGTACCCCTTGACGCTCGAAACCGGCTGTTCCGGTTTCACCAAAAACTGCAGCGGCTTCCCCGCGATCGTGCTGATCTGCTGCTCCACGTGTCCCGTGTCGCTCAACGAGAGCGCCGTGTCGAAGTCGATCAACTGACCGCCGGTTTTTGCGAACACGATTTCCGTCGGGATCTCTTTTTTCTGCTGCAGCGACAGCGAAGCGATCGGCACGCCGACCGGCGGGGCGAGGCGGCCCGGTTCCAGACGCGCCACGGGCAGCCCGACCCGCTCGCTAAGACCGGGCAGGGTCAGCGAGACGTTCCGGAGCTTTTCCACGTCGCTGCTTCTGCTGACACCGACTTCTTGGAACGTCTTTTCAAGCGTCGGGAACTTCATCGCGAGGGTCCGAATGTCCTGCGGGAGCGGCGCAAGCACGAATTCGTTAATCCTCCTTGCCGGCAGCAACTGCCAGATGTCCTGAAATGCGAGCGGGGCTTCCGGGGTCACCACTTGTTCGATCGGAATCTCCGGCGGCGCAACTGCAGGCGGAGTCGGCTGCAGGAAATCGGGCAGCAGAGGCTTCAGGAATCGCGGCACGAGCGGGGCGATGATGCCCGGGAGCGGCGATGACGGCGGTGCGGCCTGGGGCGGCGGGGTGGCTTCCGGCGGCGGCGATACGGCGACGGGCTGGACCGGCTGATGGATGATCGTGTCGAAAACGACTTCCGAGGCGGGGCCGGAGGGTGCGTAGAATTTGGCGTATACGGTGTACGTGCCGCTCGCGCAGGATGCGCCGGGGTCCGCGCAGAGATTCCACGCCCTGACCGTGGCGTACGTCTCCTGGCCCGCGTCGTGGAAATCGGCGAAGCGGGAGACGATCATGCGGACGGTGTCCGGACCGCCGGTGAGGGTCAGGGTCACCGCCGAATTCGCCGTCTGCGCATCGCCGTTGTTGATGAGGACGGAAAAGCCGCCCGGCGGAGGCGTCGGCGGGTTGGAGGGACCGGTGAGCGCGGTCGGCGGGCTGATCGAGGCACCGCCACCGCCCCCGCCGGGCGGGGGGGCCGCAGACGAGATCACGACCGCTCCGTTGCTTGAGTATGACGAGACGTTACCGACGGCGTCCGTGGCTTTCACCCGGAAGTACCAGGTGTCGCCGGCAAGCGCGGTGGCATGGGTATATGAGGCGCTTGATGCCGTCGCGGTGTTCGCACCGCAGCTGGCGAACGTCACGTCCGTGCACCACGAGACGGTGTAGGGCGTCGCCGCCAGGCCGCTGCCGTCGTCCGTCGAGGATGACCAGACCCAGGTCGGAGTGGTGTCCGTGGTGGGCGAGCCGCCGCTCGCGGACGGTTGGCCGGGCGTCGAGGGCGCGGTCGTGTCGATCACGAGCGCTTTTGCGTTTCCGAGCGACCCGGCTGCTCCGGGCGAGGCCAACGTGAGCGTCGCGTTGTTCAGCGCGGCGTCCTTGATGGTGCCGGAGTTGAGCGCGAGCGAGTTCGTGGCGACGTAGTCGAGGTCCGCGGAGGTGTCGCCGGCAACGACGGTGTAGTTGAAGGTGAGCACGGTCGAACCGGAGCCCGAGGCATAGTCGACAGTTTCGTCCGGGGTGCCGGTCTCAAGGGTGATCTGCGGGGTGCCGACGACCGTGACCGCCTCGGTGAAGGTGACGGTGACGGGGACGACCTGGCCCGTGGCGTATGAGCCGTCCGCAAGCGTCGAGGAGACGGCGGAGACGGTGGGCGCGGTCGTGTCGATCACGATGTTCTTCGCGTTGCCGAGCGATCCTGCGGCGCCGGGCGAGGCCAGGGTGAGCGTTGCGTTGTTCAGCGCGGCGTCCTTGATCGAACCGCCATTCAGGGCGAGGGAGTTGGTGGCCACGTAGTCGAGGTCGGTGGAGGTGTCGCCGGCAACGACGGTGTAGTTGAAGGTGAGGACGGTCGAACCGGAGCCGGAGCTGTAGTTGACGGTTTCGTCGGGCGTGCCGGTCTCGAGCGTGATCTGCGGAACGCCGGTGACGGTGACCGCCTCGGTGAAGGTGATGGTGACCGGGACGACCTGGCCGGTCGTGTATGAGCCGTTGGCAAGCGAGGAGGAGACGGCGGAGACGGTGGGGGCGGTCGTGTCGATCGTGAAGGTGTCGGTCGTGACGGCGCCGTCGGCGGTCGTGTTCGCGTTCGAGTCCGTGGCGCGGACGTTCATGGTGTGCGAGGCGTCCGAGAGCGCCACGGCAACGGTGCAGGTGAAGGGCTCGACCGCTTCGTCGAACGCGGCGTCGTCCGCGGTGCAGGCGCTCCAGCTGCCGGCAGTCCCGTCCATCTGGAATTGGACGGCAGAGACCGTGCCCACGGCTTCGGTGGCGGTGCCGGTGAGCGCGGGCGTCGAGTCGTTGTTCGGATCCGGAGACAAGGCCGTCAAAGAAATGCTCGGAGGGGTCGTATCGAACGCGCTGAACGCAATGGACACGTCCTGGAAGGTGGGCGTGTTCGCGGATTCGGAGGTGAGGGTCACCTGATACTGGACGTATCGGTGGCCGTCGGTGACGCAATTGTTCGAGGAAATGTCCGTGCCGGAGACGATGGCGTTGCAGGAAGAGAAGGCCGTGGCGCCGACCATGGTGGCGCTGTTCGAGGTGCGCGCCTTGAGGGTGGTCGTCGCGACGCCGTCCGTGTTCGCGGTCATAGTCCCCCACGCGCTCAACTGTTCCGTGTCGAAAATGGAGGAGGTCAGCGTGCCGGACGAGGCATACCGTTCTTCCTGCGCGGCGTACGTGGCGTAGGTATCGGCTTCGGATTTGTAGTCCGCGGCAATCCAGGGGGTGGAGAGGGTGGAGCTGGAGACGCGAAACTCATCTGCCTTGCCGTCAATGGCGTAAAGAGTGCTGGTGGCGCCGAATGTAAAAGTTAACCAGTTTATCGGAGAATTTTGTGTCTTCGGACCTGCCCGGAGCGTGCCATTCTTATAGAATCTTCCCTGGGTACCGTCGTATGTGTACGTAAACTTCTGCCATTGGTTGAGGGCGATGGTGCCGCCGGGCAGTTCAGCTGGAGCAAATCTGGTAGTGACATCCGTGCCCGCATAAACAGCGCCGACCGAGTCGCCGTGGAAGATGAAAGCACCCCAGCCGCCGCCGGCACTGGCAGTTATCACCGGGTTATAATTCTTGTTCGAAAGCGGATACAGCCAAAAATCAACGGCGAATGTTGTTTTTGGTCCGCTCAAACCTGCAATTTGAACGCTGTCGTCAACCCCATCATACGACTCTCCCCCGTCAATAACTCCGGACGTCGTAGGACTGGGTTCGGTCGCGGATGTTTTCGCGCCGTTGAAACCGTTGGATGTGGAATCGATCGTGGCAGTCCCGGACGTTTCAGAAAAATGCTGGACGGTCATGTACGTGTTGTTCCACACGTTCGATGCGGACTGTGCGCTGCTCGTGGTCGTGTTGCCGTAGTAGACGTAGATGTGGTCGGTGCTCGACGATGAGGCGATCTGGGGCACCTTCACCCAGACGGTGGACGTCGAAGTCTCATCCCACTTCTCGATTTCGTAGGGAAGGAGCGTCACGCCGTCCGAGTCGGTGAAACGGATGTCCTGGCCCGAGTTCTGCGTGTTGGCGTAGTCCACGCGCGAGGAGTTGAGCGCGACAAGGACGGGGAAATTCGTCAGGTTCTCCGCCTGCCCCGAGTTGTCGAACGTGATCTTCCGGCGATATTTCAAACTCGTGTCGTACCAAGCGGTGGTCGTCGCGAGTGTGAGCTGGCCGGCAGAAAAAGAAACGACGTTCGAACTGGAATCGAACTTCGTCGTGTCCAACCAGCTCGTCTGGCCGGATCCCCCGGACCAGTTCGTCTGCGTCCACGGGCTCGTCGCGGCGGAAGCGCGCGGGACCAGCGAGGAAAATTGCGAGACGAGCAAAACCTGCGTGACGAGCATCACGGCTGCCAGCAGGGAGAAAATGAGGGAGTATTTCTTTGACATTGCCACACTTCTCGTCTTTAAATCCCTTGAATTTTACACCTTACCGAAGCAGTGTACCACTTTTGGATTTTGAAGGAAAACGCGGTGTTCATCACATTTTTTTGAACGCCGTCCCGTTGATTTTTTCGAGCGTGGATATCGTGAGCGAAACGGAGGGATTGTCCGTATTTTTCAAGGTCATGCGACCCCCGAACCTTTTTTGCAGCGGCGTGAGGAATTCGTCTCCCCAGGAAGGCGAAAACGTGCTGACGCCGGCAAAATCGACAAGGATGTCTTCCTTGCCGTTCAGGCCGTCCAACGTCGGCAAAAAAGCCGCGAGGGCCTCTCTTCCCGCCTGACGGGACGTGAGCACGGAACCGAATTTTGCAATGAAGATGGTCATGCGCCGTTCAATATTGGATGAACGCCAACGAACCGCGGATCGGCACGTCGGCTTTCTTCATGAGGAATCCCGGTTTGCCCTTCCGGATTTCAAGCACCGCATCACCGGATTGGAAGGTCAGATCCGCCTCGGACTTCGCAAGCGCATCCTTCACGTATTTCAAACCGTTGCCCCGATGTTCCGGCGCCCTCCCCGTGATGAATTCGGTGAAAGCCACGCGCAACGCTTCCTCGTCGGTTTTGAGACCGGGCCGTATCCGATGCAGCGTCGCAAAAACACCGACCCCGCGATCCGCAAGGACAACGACCCGTTTCCCCGGGTCATGGGCGAAAAAGACGCCCGGGAGATCCGGCCAATTTCCCAAGTTATGATCGAAGGAGTTGTTGCCGATTTCCCCAACGGAAGAGGAAATGAGCGACGCAATGCCCTGAAGCGCGGGGTTGGCGTCCAACTCATGCGCCATGCGCTCGTAACGCGTTTTGAATCGGTCACTCGTCGAACAATAAAAGTCGTGTTCCGGGGGGTACGACTTTTCCGCACTGACCCATTCCTGGGCAACCCGAAAGATGCCTTTGGTCTTTCTTCCCAAGTCCGACAGCGCGTAATACCGATGGCCTCCCGGGGAAACGAAGGTTGCCTTAAAGGTTCCCTCGTTATGCCAACGCCGGAGAGTCGCCACGGAAACGCCCAGATATTTGGCCGCTTTCGTGATGGAAACAAGATTTTTTGCGACTTTCCCCATATCTGCAGAAAGTATACAAAAACTATACAAACTTGTCAAACCTATACAAATCTGTACATTTTGTGAAAATCGCTCATCCTCCCGACAAAAACGAGGTTGCCACGGCGCCAAAAAACGGGCAGGATAGCGGCAGTTTTCGCCCCTAGCTCAACGGATAGAGCTCCGGTCTTCAGAACCAGTGATGGGAGTTCGATTCTCTCAGGGCGCACCAGCCCTCCAACCTCGACTTTCTAAAAGCGAGGCGGGGCGGCTGCGGATCGAACCGCGCCGCATCCCCGCGCGAGCGGGGCTGTCGATGCAGCCGAACGTCCGCCCCCAGTGCATGGCGGAAGCCGGACGCGACCCGACAGCACCTATGCGGCACGGCGAGAGACGCAGCCGGCCCGCCGAGCGAACCCTATGCCCCCCAAGAAAACCGTGAAACTCGACAAGGCGCTGGCCTGCAAAGTGGTCCGCCACCCGCACCAGTTCCTGAAGGAGCTGTTGGACCTGCGCAACGAACATCCGGAGCGCGAGGCCGAGATCGACCGCAAGATCCGCGAGACCTTCGAGTGCGAGCGCGCGCCCTTCATCCTGGACATGTCCGGTTTCTCCCGGACGGTCATCAAGCACGGCATCATCCATTACCTGGCCATGATCCGTCGCATGGTGAACGTGGCCGTGCCGGCGATCACCGACAACAAAGGCGAGATCGTGAAGCAGGAAGCCGACAACATCTTCGCGGTTTTCGCCGATCCGACCGACGCGGTGCGCGCCGCCCAGGACGTGGTGCGCGGGCTGAACGCGCTGAACACCGTGCTGCCGGACGAGAAGGACATCTACGTGTCCATCGGCATCGGCTACGGCGACATCCTGCTCGTGCCGGGCGAAGACTTCTTCGGCAACGAGCTGAACCTTGCCTCAAAGCTCGGCGAGGACATCGCGGAGAAGGGCGAAGTGCTCCTGACGGAAGAAGCGCACGGCAAGATCACCGACTCGACCCTCAAGTTCGAGAAGGTTTCGGCCTCGATTTCCGGGGTCGGCCTCAAATATTTCCGGCTCAAGTCCTGAGAAGTCAAAAACCGTCCCGCCTTGGCGGGACGGTTGTGTGCGTATCAGGCGCGTTCGCGGGGACGGGTGACCAGGGTCTGCGCGTCCTTGGCGTCGACGAGTCCTTCGGCCACGAGCCGCTTGGCGTCCTGGGCCAACGTGTACATGCCGTACTTGCCGGAGGTCTGCAGCACCGTGTCTATCTGCGCGGACTTGCCTTCGCGGATCAAGTTGGAAATGGCGGACGTATTGAACAGGACTTCGCGCACGGCGATGCGGCCGCCGCCCCGCTTCGGCAACAGCTGCTGCGTGACGACGGCGCGCAGCACCGAGGCCAGCTGCACGCGGATCTGATTCTGCTGGTGCGGCGGGAAGGCGTCGATGATGCGTTCGATCGTCGTGGCCGCGCTGTAGGTGTGGAGTGTGGCAAAGACGAGGTGTCCGGTTTCCGCCAGGGTCAGCGTCGTGGCGATCGTTTCCAAATCACGCATTTCGCCGATCATGACGACGTCCGGATCCTGGCGCAGGATGTGTTTCAGGCCTTCGGCGAAGCTGCGCATGTCTTCCCCGAGCTGGCGCTGACGGATCAACGCTTTGCCTTGCGGGAAGAGGAACTCGACCGGGTCCTCGAGGGTCACGATGTTGGCCGCGACGCGCTCGTTGACGAGGTTGAGGAGCGTGGCCAGCGTCGTCGATTTGCCGGAGCCGGTCGGACCGGTCACGAGAATGAGCCCGTGCGGCAGCGTGGTGAGATCGGCCACGGCTTGCGGCAAGGACAGGTCGGCGACGCTCGGAATCTTCACCGGCACGAGACGCGCGGCCATGCCGACGTTGTTCTTTTCCTGGTGGACGTTGATGCGGAAACGCGCCCCGCCCGTGGTGTAGGCGGCATCGAGCTCCAAGTTCTGTTCGAAGCGCGCGATCTGCTCCTTCGTGAGCACGCCGTACACGAGTTCCCTGACCTGCTTTGCGGTGAGCGGCACCCCTCCTCCGACCGGCACGAGCGCGCCGTCGATGCGCAACGTCGGCGGCCGACCGACCACAAGGTGCAGGTCCGAGGCCTTGGCGGTCACGGCGGCGGAGAACAGCGCGTCCATGACATTGTTGACGACGGGTGCGGGCATATCCTCCCTCAGTCTACCACGTTCACCAACCTTTCACGGCGATGGCCTGTTCGGCGGCGGCGACCTGCGCTTCCTGTTTGCTCGTGCCTTCGCCCTTGGCGACGAGCTGGTCGCCGAGGAAAATGCCGACGACGAAATGCTTGGCGTGATCGGGGCCCGACTCTTCGAGCACCTTGTAACTCGGCGTGATGCCGAGCTGTTCCTGCGCCGCTTCCTGGAAGCGGCTCTTGGGGTCGAGATACAGCTGGTGCTCAAGAATGTAGGGCAGGCGCACCAAGAGCTTGGCGTCGATGAAGCCGCGGCAGGCCTCCATCCCCTGGTCGAGATACAGAGCGCCGACGATGGCTTCGAACGCGTTGGCCAGAATGTACTGGCGCGCCTTGCTGCCGGCGTCCTTGGATTCGCCGCGCGAGAGATAGAGATGTTCTTCGACCTCGAGCTCGCGGGTCACCTCGGCGAGCATCACCGCGTTGACCAGCGCCGCGCGCCAGTTGGTGAGTTCGCCCTCCGGATTGGGGTAGGTCCGGTAGAGGTATTCGGTGACGACGAGCTCGAGCACGGCATCGCCCAGGAATTCGAGCCGCTCGTTGTGGCCGAGCGGAAACTCCGGATGCTCGTTCAGGTAGGAGCGGTGCACCACGGCTTGGCGCAGGTGCTCGATGTTTTTGAACTTCACGCCGAGGCGTGCTTCCAACACGGAAAGGTCACTCATGGTTCTTGGATTTAACCTCCGAATCTTCTTTTTCTTTCTTCGGCGGTTCCAGGTCGACTTTCTTCAACTGACCGGCGGTCACCCGGTCGCGGTAGATCGCCCCGAGCACGCCGTTCACGAAGCGGCCGGACGATTCGCCGCCGAAGGTCTTGGCCAGTTCGATGGCTTCGTTGATGGCCACCTTGCTCGGCACCGTCTCCGAGTAGTGCAGCTCCGAAATGCCGAGCCGCAGGATGTTCTTGTCGACGAGCGTGATGGCTTCGAGCGGCCACTCCGGCGCGTACTTCACGATCGTCTCGTCGATCTCCTTCTGGTGCGCCAGTACGCCATCCAGAAGTTCCTGGATGAACCCCTTGTCGTTGAACTCCGGCGCGAACTCCTTGATCTGATACGACAAAACCACCGGGACGGCATCGGGCTTCTGCCCGTTGAAGTCCCATTGGTAGAGGACCTGCATGGCGATGGTCCGCGCGAGGTGCCGATTGCTCATATTGTGGGGCCGAAGGAACGAAAGAGCGAAAAAACCGAAAGACGAGAGTTACTCGTCTTTCTGAGGCGGATGGTCGTGACCTTTATGATCGTGGTCGTGATCGTGCTTGGCGGCCGCGGCTTTCTCCGCCTTCTTCAAGGCTTTGCCCGCTTCGACGAGCTTGGCCGGCAGCACCTGGCGGCCGGCATAGGTGCCGCAGAACCGGCAGGCGATGTGGGGCAGGATCGGCTTCTTGCACTTCGGGCAGGTGCCGATCGCCATCTTCTTCAACGCAAAATGCGCTGCGCGGCGGCGTTTGTGGGAGGATGTGCGGCGATGTCCAGGAAGACCCATAGGTGTCAGTTCCCGGCCACTATAACCGAGGTCCGTGAGCCTGGCAAGTCCCCCGGGTTGACCTGGCCCGCCTCCCGTGGAAAGGTGCCGGGCAAGGAGGTAGCGATGATTCCGGCACTTGCACGGTTTCTACACCTGGCGGCGGAGGGAACCCGCAAGATCCGCCGCAGGACCCAGTACGACGAGGTTCCCGAAAACGAGCGGACACGCGTCGAAACGCATCTGCTCCAGACGGCCTGGCTCGCCGCAGCGATGATCGCCATCGAGCGCGCGCACGGAGAACCGGCCTTCGATCCGGTGCGCGTGCTGACGGCGACGGTCCTGCACGACATCGCCGAGTCGCGCATCGGGGACGTCCACTACGACGTCAAGGCCGACCCGCGCATCAGCGCCATCCTGCGCGAGATCGAAAAGGAATACGCGCACAAGATGTTCTCGCGTCTCCCGGACCAGGTCCGCGCCGCGTTCACGGACGCCTACGCAGTCGAGGACGAGCGGGGGAAGACGGCGGACGGCGACTTCTTCAACGCCGTCGAGCGCCTCGGCTACGTCTACGACACGCTGCAGTGGATCATCGACGGCAAGAAGACCTTGCGCAAGGTCTACGACAACCAGCACGAACCGCTCGTGAAGCTGATGGACCGCTTCGTCTCGGTGCGTCTGCTCTACGAGCCGATCCGGTCGTTCGTCGAGCAGCAGCTCCAGGAGTACCGCCACGAGCAGAAGATGCAGAGCATCGAGGACATGTGACGTGTCCAGGATGCGAAAGCGCCGCCCCCGGCAGGGAGCGGCGCCACTTTTTTTCTAGATGAACGTCACCGTCGCCACACCGTCCTTTTCTTCCTTGAAGCGCATGAGACGCACGCCCTGCGTGTCGCGGCCGAGTTTGGAGACCGAGCCGAACGGGATGCGCACGACCTGCCCCTTCGAGGAGACGACGATCAGGTCGCGCTCGTCCGAAGACGCGGAGACGTAGGCACCGACCGCTTCGCCCGTCTTCGGGCTGATGTGCATGGTCTTGATGCCGGAACCGCCGCGGCCCTGGAGTTTGTACTCCTTCAGGTTGGTGCGCTTGCCCATGCCGTTCTCGGCGATGACGAAAAGCTCCAGCATGTTCTTTTTGACCATCTCCGGGTCGACGATGTCCATGCCGATGACGCGGTCGCCCTTCTTCTTGAGTTTGATGCCGCGCACCCCGGCGGCGGCGCGGCCCATCGGGCGCACGCTCTTTTCCGCGAAGCGGATGCTCTGGCCCTGGGCGGTCACGAGGATGACGTCGTCCTCGCCGGTCGAGGGGCGCACCCATTCCAGGATGTCCTCGTCCTTGAGTTTGATGGCGATCAGCCCGTTCGAGCGCAGGTTCTTGAATTCCTCGATGGCCGTCTTCTTGATGTTGCCGTTCTTGGTGACCATCACCAGGTGCTTCTGCTCGGCGATGTCCGGCACCGACAGCACGGCGGACACCTTCTCCCCTGCCGCAAGCTGCAGGAAGTTCACGAGCGCCTGGCCCTTGGAGGTGCGCGAGCCCGGCGGCACGTCATAGGCCTTGAGTCCGAAGACGCGGCCGCGCGACGTGAAGAACAGCATGTCGGCGTGCGTGTTCGTCGTGAACAGGTGCTCCACCACGTCTTCTTCCTTGGTGGTCACGCCGATCACGCCCTTGCCGCCGCGGGCCTGGGTCTTGAAGGTGTCCGGCGGCACGCGCTTCACGTAACCGTCGCGGGTGATCATGACGATGGTCGGCTCGTTCGGGATGATGTCCTCGACCGAGAACTCTTTGACGCCGTGGGCGATGATCTCCGTCTTGCGGTCGTCGCCGTACTTCTCGCGGATCTCGGCCGTTTCCTGCTTGATGACGGCGCGGATCTTCTTGGCGGAAGCGAGCAGCGCCTCGAGCTCCTTGATGACGGCGAGCTTCTCCTTGAGTTCGGTCTCGACGCGCAGGCGCTCCAGGTTGGCGAGCGCCGAGAGCTTCATCTCCAAAATGGCCACGGTCTGCGGCTCGGTCAGCTTGAACCGCTTGATGAGGTTCACTTTGGCCTCGTCCTTGTCGGCCGACTTCTTGATGGTGTCGATGATCTTGTCGATGTGGAGCAGGGCGATCTTCAAGCCCTCGAGGATGTGGGCGCGGTCGCGGGCGCGGGCCAGCTCGTAGGTGGCGCGGCGGCGGATCACCGTCTCCCGGTGCTTCACGAACTCCTCGAGCATGCTCTTCAGGTTGAGCACGCGCGGCTGCAGCCCGTCGACGAGCGCCAGCATGTTGACGTGGAAACTCGTCTGCAAATCCGTGGACAAGAACAGCTTGTTGAGCACCTTTTTGGGATAGGCGTCGCGCTTGAGTTCGATCACGATGCGCACGCCTTCCTTGCTCGATTCGTCGCGCAGGTCCTTGATGCCTTCGATGTTCTTGTCGCGCACCAGATCGGCGATCTTCTCGATCAGGGTCGCCTTGTTCACCTGGAACGGCACTTCGGTGATGAAAATCTTGGCCGCACCGTCGTCCTCGACGATTTCCGTCTTGGCGCGCATGACGATCGAGCCGCGGCCCGTGGCGTAGGCGGCGGCGATGTCCTTGGTGCCGTAGATGATGCCGCCTGTGGGGAAATCCGGCCCCTTCACGATTTTGCAGAGGTCGGAAATGGAAGCGTCCGGGTTGTCGAGGAGCAGCATCACGCCGTCGCAGATCTCGCGCAGGTTGTGCGGCGGGATGTTCGTGGCCATGCCGACCGCGATGCCGACCGTGCCGTTCAAAAGCAGGCCCGGGAGCTTGGCCGGCAGCACCACCGGCTCCTTGTGCGAGCCGTCGTAGTTGGGGGCGAAGTCGACGGTCTCCTTGTCGATGTCGAAGAGCAGCTCCTCGGCCACGCCGGCCAGCTTGGCTTCGGTGTAGCGCATGGCCGCGGCGCCGTCGCCGTCCATGGAGCCGAAGTTTCCCTGGCCGCGGATGCGCGGGTAGCGCTCGGAAAAGTACTGCGCCATGCGCACCATGGCGTCGTAGACCGACTGGTCGCCATGCGGGTGGTATTTGCCGAGCACTTCACCGACCACGGTCGCGGACTTGCGGAACTTGGCGTTGGCGCGCAAACCCATCGTCCACATCGCGTAGAGGATGCGGCGCTGCACGGGCTTCAAACCGTCGCGGACGTCGGGGAGTGCCCGCTGCACGATCACGCTCATGGCGTAATCGAGGTAGCTCGTCTGCATTTCGTCGACGATGGCGCGGGCTTCGATTTTGCCGATGTCGGTGCCTGCGGGCACCACGATCTCCTTGTCTTTCGGGGGCAGCTTCTTGGCCATAGCAGGATCAGCGGGGGGTGGAGGTTGCCAAAGTCGTCGTGTCCACGGCGGTGGAAAGGCGGTCGCGCATGGCGTTCAGCGCCGTGTTCAGCGAGGCCGTCGCGGCGGCGGTCGGCGTCGAGGTGGTGCCGGTGAGCGCGCTCAGACGCGCCGAGATGTCGCTGAACTGCCGGTCGAACAGGGCGCGGGCCTCGTCGGCCGCGGCATGCGTCTTGTTCGGGTCGCCGCTCGGCACGACGCGCGACCCCACGGCGAACACCCAGGCGCCGGCCACGAACACGGTCAGCACGATCGATGCGACCACCATGTTGCGCACCCGGCGGAAGTGGGTCTCCGGATCGACGTCGTAGCCTTCATGCGTCGGGAGCCCCCCGTACGGATGCGCCGAAAGCTCCGGACGGAAATGCGGATCCTCCTCCGGCACGGCACCGACCGGGCCGGGCATCTGGTCCTCGAAGCCGAGCGGCTCGCGCTCGTGGCGGGTGCGCTCCTCCCCGGAGACCTGCTCCCCGATGAAGTCGGTCATCTCCCGGTCCGCGGCGGTTTTTTTGCTGCGGGGCGAGGCCATATCAGCTGCGGGTGAACTGGTAAAACGCCGTGCTGTCCTGCGGCAGGTCTTTGCGGGAAATCTTCAGCTTCTCGACTTTCTCGGCCGTGCCACCGACTTCGCGGAAAAATGTGTCCGCGGAGTCGAGTTTCAACTTGATGTCGGCGTCGGCGTAATGCATCGGAATGACCACGCGCGGCTCCAACCGGTTCACGATCTTCACCGCTTCGTCGGCGCCGATGGTCGATCCCTGGCCGCCGACCGGCACGAGCAGCACGTCGATGTCCTCGAGCCGATCCAGCTCCAGGTCCGTGAGCGGATGGCCGATGTCGCCGAGGTGCGCGATCGACAGGTCGCCGATCTCAAAACGGTACAGCGTGTTCGGTCCTTCCTTCTTGCCCTTCGGCGCGCCGTGGCCGGACGGGATGCCGTAGACGAAGACGTCCTTCACTTCGTACTCCCCCGGACCGCGGATGACGAACGGTTCGCCGCCGACCTGTTCGGCCGCGCCGTGCCCCAGATGCTCGTGGGAAAGGGTCACGATCTGCGCCGTCAGGTTGCGCGGCAACTTCACGCCCATCTCCGGAGCGAAGGGGTCGGTAACGATGGCAACTTCGTCGGTGTCCGTCTTCGCAAGGATGCGGAAGCAGGACAAGCCGTGCCAGGTGAACGTGAGGGTGGCCATACAAAAAAGGCTGTCGGAACGCGGGTACTGTATCCCGCGGGGGCGGGAAAATCAACGGCTATTCGAAGAGCTCGATCACCCCGCGGTAATACTCGATTTCGCCATCGACGTCCTCCTTGGAGACGTCATGTTCGACCCCGGACCAGCCCTCCTCGAAGACTTTGACCTTGCCGCGGATTTCCGGTCCCCACTTTTCCGAACGCTCGGCCATGGCGGCGAGCGTGGCGATCCGCCGATCAATCTCCGGCTGTTCCTTTTTATATTGCTCGATCAGGGTCATGCAGTCGCCGTTCTTCGATCCCAGGCACATCTCCTGAATTTCCTTGGAGACGCGGTCGTGCACGGCGAGTTTCGCTTCCACGATGAGCGCGCGCTCATCCGGCGAAAAGAAAATCTCAAACTCCTGGCCGCCCTGGCGCACGTCTTCGACGCGGCCGCCCTTGGCCAGGAAGTTCAGGTATTTCTCTTTCAACCCGCGCTTTTCGAGTTCTTCCTGAAGATAGCGATCCTCATGCACCCGGCCTTCAGCGTCGTGGATGCGGGCGAAGGCTTTGCGGTACGGCCAGATCTCGCGGCCGAAGGTGACGATCATGCGCTCGATTTCCGTGACCGGGGTGTGGGGATTCGCGGCCAGCTTCTCGACCTCGGCATGCATGGCGGCGCGGCGCTCCGCGGGAAAAAAGTGCGGCGCCTTGTCCACCGAGTGCTTCAACAGGTCGAGGGTGTAGGAATAGGGGTGTCGCATAGCTCAATCTTCGCCGAACGGGTCGATGGCTTCTGGTCCTTCTTCTTTGGACGGTGCCGATGAGCCGCCGCCCCGCTCAGCGGGGCTACCGCGCTCGATGCGGTCGGCGCCCGAGAACGAGCCGAGCGCGCCGGAGCCGGAACGCGAGGCGTCCTGCGCCGCCTTGCCGATGGCGCCGCCGCCGACGGCGGGCGCCTGCGCGCGGGAGGCGGACGGTTTGGGCGCGCCCGGAGCGCCGGGTTTCTTGGCCAGCGCGGCGGTGATCTCCGCTTTCTTCTTTGCTTCCTCGTCCATGCGCTGCCGCATGGCGACCATCTTCCCCGCCTTGACCACCGCCGCCGACGGGCCGGTCGGCGCGTCGGCCTTCTTGAACTGCGTCTCGAACTGCCCGGCCGTGAGGTGGGTGGCTCCGGGCTTCAGGAGGCCTTTCTCCTTGAGCTTCATCATGACCTTCTTGGCCTCATACCCTTTGAGGCTGGCACTGTGCGCCGGATTCACCCCGACCTCCTTCATGATCGACACCACCTTGCTTTGAAGATTGGAGCGCAGGTTCTGTTTGACGACCTTGGTGAGCGCCTGCCGAGAGATGTTCGCCATACGTACCTATTATATACGTCTTCCTGCGCCGCCACACCCCTCCTCTTGCCAATTCCCCCGGAAAGGTCTACGCTCCCGCCACATTCATCCATCCCCGGCACGGCCGGGACCCCGCCACGGCGGGGGTAATCGACGGTTTCCATGCAAGACATCACCAAACAGAAGGACGTGACCTCCGAATTCGAACGGCTGCTCGAGTCGTCCGGCATGCTCGCCATCCCCAAGGTCGGCGACGTGATCAAGGGCGCGGTCATCTCCTTTGCCAAGAACGAAGTGCGCATCGACATTCCCGGCTTCAAGACCGGCGTGGTGCGCGGCCGCGAAATCTTTTCCGAATCCGCGGAAGTCGCCGGCATCAAGCCGGGCGACGACGTCGAGGCCACGGTCGTGGCGCTCGAGAATGAAAACGGCGACGTCGAGCTCTCCTTCCGCTCGGCCGGACACCGCAAGGCCTGGGACGCCATCGCCGGCGCGCAGACCGCGGGCACGCCGCTTGAAGTGACCATCGTCGAAGCCAACAAGGGCGGCCTTATGGTCCGGGTCAACCACATGCTCGGCTTCCTGCCGGTCTCCCAGCTCGCGCCGGAGCACTATCCGCGCGTGGCGGGCGGCGACAAGTCCAAGATCCTCGAGAAGCTCAAGTCGTTCGTCGGCCAGAGCCTCAAGGTGAAGGTGCTGGACGCGAACGAAGGTGCCGAGAAGCTGATCGTCTCGGAGAAGGCCGTCTGGGAAGACGAACAGGCCGCGGTCATCGCCAAGTACAAGATCGGCGACACCGTGGAGGGCGCGGTCACCGCGCTGACCGACTTCGGCGCGTTCGTGAAATTCGACGCGCTCGAGGGCCTGGTCCACATCTCGGAAATCGCCTGGCAGCGCATCGACCATCCGCGCGACGTGCTCACGGTCGGCCAAGAAGTGAAGTGCCAGGTGATCGGCATCCAGGGTTCCAAGATCTTCCTCTCCATGAAGAAGCTCATCGAAGACCCCTGGAAGAACGTGGGCGACAAGTACCACATCGGCCAAATCGTCCGCGGCAAGATCATCAAGGCCAACCCGTTCGGCTTCTTCGTGGAGCTCGACCCCGACATCCATGGTCTGGCGCACGTGAGCGAGCTCTCGCACACGCCGATCAAGGATCCGACCGACGTGGCCAAGGTCGGCGAGGACAAGACCTTCAAGATCGTGTCCATCGAACCGGACAGCCACCGGCTCGGCCTCTCGCTGAAGGCGCTCGAAGAAGCGCCGAAGGCCGAAGAGAAGAAAGAGGAAGACAAAAAGGAAGAAAAACCCGCCGAAGAAAAAACGGCCTAACCGGCCGGCACGAAGGCGGTCCCTCCGGACCGCCTTTTGCGTTGCTGATTGCCAGAGGACCCCGAGACCGCCTATACTTTGAGTCGTACGCTATGAAAATCCCCCGCCAACTCGTCCTCTTCCTCGTCCTGCTCGTGGCCTTCGCCGCGCTCTTGTCGACCATGAACCTCGACCTCGGCGACGTCGCCAAGGTCGACCTGCCGACCGTCGCCCGCCACATCGACGAAGGCAAAGTCAAAAAAATCGAAATCGACGGCGACGCCCTGATGATCGAGCTGACGGACGGACGCAAGGAGCGCAGCATCAAGCAGTCGGAAGACAGCTTCTCCCAGCAGATGGCGGCCTTCGGCGTCTCGCCGGAGAAGCTGAACGGACTGTCCGTGGAAGTGAAGGAGATCGGCGCGGCGGCGCTCTGGCTCGGCACGCTGCTCCCGATCATCCTGCCGCTCTTGCTGATCGGCGGCTTCATCTTCTTCATGATGAAGCAGGTGCAGGGCGCCAACTCGAAGGCCATGACCTTCGGCCAGAGCGGCGCGCGCGAAATCCAGAAGGACGCCAAGGACCGCGTCACCTTCAAGGACGTGGCCGGCGTCAAAGAAGCCAAAGAAGAGCTGACCGAGATCGTCGAATTCCTGAAGTCGCCCAAGAAGTTCACGGTGCTCGGCGCAAAAATCCCGAAGGGCGTGCTCTTGATGGGTTCCCCGGGCACCGGCAAGACGCTGCTCGCCCGCGCCGTGGCCGGTGAGGCCAACGTGCCGTTCTTCCACATCTCGGGCTCCGAGTTCGTCGAGATGTTCGTCGGGGTCGGCGCGGCACGCGTCCGCGACCTCTTCACCAAGGCAAAGAAGCACGCGCCCTGCATCGTCTTCATCGACGAGATCGACGCCGTCGGCCGCCAGCGCGGCGCGGGGCTCGGCGGTTCGCACGATGAACGCGAACAAACGCTGAACCAGATCCTGGTCGAGATGGACGGCTTCGAGCCCAACCTGGGCGTGATCGTGATGGCGGCCACCAACCGCCCGGACGTGCTGGATCCGGCCTTGCTGCGCCCCGGCCGCTTCGACCGCCGCGTGACGCTTGATCCGCCGGACATCGAGGCGCGCGAAGCGATCCTGAAGATCCACGCCCGCGGCAAACCGCTGGCCGAAACCGTCGACATGCGCAAAATCGCCGAGCGCACGCCCGGCTTCACCGGCGCCGACCTGCAGAACCTCCTGAACGAAGCGGCGATTCTCGCGGCCCGCCAGAACAAGCGCACCGTGACCATGGACGAAATCCTGCCGTCGATCGAAAAGGTGCTGCTCGGCCCGGAGCGCAAGAGCCACATCCTCTCCGACCGCGAACGCGTGCTGACCGCCTACCACGAAGGCGGCCACGCGCTCGTCGCCCACGAGCTCTCCCACACCGACCCGGTCCGCAAAATCAGCATCGTCTCCCGCGGCATGGCCGCCGGCTACACGCTGAAGCTCCCGACCGAAGACCGCCAGATGCGCACCCGCGCCGAATTCCTGGACGACATCGCGGTATCGCTCGGCGGCTACACGGCGGAGCGCCAAGTCTTCGGCGACCTCACGACGGGCTCGTCCAACGACCTCAGGAACGCCACCCGGATGGCCCGCGCGCTCGTCACGAGATACGGCATGAGCGACGCCATGGGTCCGCGCACCTTCGGCGAGCAGGAGGAGATGATCTTCCTCGGCAAACACATCTCGGAGACGCGCGACTACTCGGACAAGACGGCCGAGATGGTCGACGCCGAGATCAGCCGCATCGTCGGCGATGCGCTCAAGGTCGCCGAGGGCATCCTCAAAAAGAAACGCACCAAGCTCGACGAGATCGCCAACCTGCTGATCGAGAAAGAAACCATCGAGCAGGAACAGTTCGAGGCGCTGTTCGACGAGCACCCCCACCTCGACACGCCGCGGCTCGAAAAGCTCGCAGCGATCCGGCCGGACCTGAAACGCCTGCCTGTCCGGCAGGCAGGCATCCCGCAGCTCAAACCCAAAGAAGCGACGACCTAACCACCTGGAGGAGGTATGCGCACCAACGATCAAGCGGTTTATCGGCACGTGGTCACCGACGCCTGGAAACTTGCCTGGCGGCGGCGGTCCCTCTGGCCGTTCGGTTTTTTCGCGGCGCTGGTCACGACCGGCGGCATCGTCGACGTGCTGATGCGGGGCTCGGGCAGCGTCTTTGACGCCGAGATCGCCCGGCTCTCCAACAACGCCGTCCCTTCGGTCGGGCAGCTCCTGCGCATCGTCGGCCCGTCGAGCGCGGCCGTGCCTCCGGCGTGGCTGATCCTCGCCGCGGCGGTCGGCTTTATCATGGTGGCGGCGCTGCTCTGGGTCGCGCTCGTCTCCCAGGGCGCGCTCATCGCCGGCATCACCGCCGCCGACAAGCGCGCCAACCCGAAGGCCGTGCTCGGCCGCGGCATCGCCGTGTTCTGGCCGCTGTTCGGCATCGCGCTCCTCGACCGGCTCGTGATCGGCGCCGTGACCTTTGCGGCGGCCGTCCCCTTCGGGGCGGCGCTTGCCGGCGGCAACCCGGGCACGGTGCTGCTCTACGTCGTCACCTACGTGGCCTTCATCCTGGTCTCGACGGCCGCCTCCATCATCGCGCTCTACGCCGCGGTCGACGTGACCGCCTCCGGCTCGTCGCTCCCGAACGCCGTGAAGCACGCGGTGACGACCTTCTCCAAGCATTGGATCGTTTCCTACGAAGCGGCGCTCGTGGTCTTCGGCATCGACGTCCTGGTGGGCCTCGCGCTCCTCATGGGCTTCGTGATCCTGCTGGTGCCGACCACGCTCTTCCTCCTCATGATGCAGGTCATCGGCACGGTCGCCGGCTCCTGGCTGTTCCTGACGCTCTTCGGCGCGCTGCTCGTGGCCTGGGTCGTGGCGCTCGCCTCGCTCGCCACCACGCTGCGCTACAGCATCTGGACGCTGCTCTACGAACGGTTGCAGGGCCAGTCCGTTTCCGCCAAGATTGTCCGCGTGCTGCGCGCCATTCCCGACGTCTTCCGCGAAGCCGCCAAGCACCGCGCCTGACCCGTCCCTGACCCCGCCCTCATGGCCGATGAGAAACTCCCCTCCCTGTCCGCGCCCTCCGGAGCCGAAAAGCTGACGGAGAAGATGCGCGAGATCGAACTCAAGGCCAAGGAGCGCGAAGTCGAACAGCAGGCCGCGGTCGGCGGATTCCCGTACATCAACCTGGTCGGCTTCCCCATCAGCCCGGAAGCCATCATCCTGATTCCCAAACCGCAGGCGCTCGAGCTCAAAGTCCTGTGCTTCCTGTCCGCGGGAGAGGAAGTGCGCATCGCCGCGGTCAACCCGGGACTGCCGGCCATCCAGGAAGTGCTCTACCAGGTGGAAGAACGCACCGGCGCCAAAGGCGCGATCTACGTCATCTCCGAACACAGCTTTGAAACGGCGGCGAAGCTCTACGACGCTCTGCCGACGATCCGCAAAATCACCAAGGGCGTGGCCATCTCCGAAGAGGAACTCAAGAAACACGAAGGCATCACCGACTTCACGGCGCTCGAGGGCGAGCTCAAGAAGGTCAATGTCACGGACATCGTGACGATCCTCGTGGCCACGGCCTTGAACGCCAACGCCTCCGACATCCACGTCGAAGCCGAGGAAAAGGCCATCGTCGTGCGTTACCGCCTCGACGGCATCCTGCACGAAGTGGCCAAGCTCCCGGCCGAGCTGTGGGCCAAAGTCGTCAGCCGCATCAAGCTGCTCTCGGGCCTCAAGATCAACGTCACCGACCGCCCGCAGGACGGCCGCTTCACCATCCTGCTCACGAACGACAAGATCGACGTCCGCGTCTCCATGCTCCCCACGACCTGGGGCGAGTCGGTCGTCATGCGCATCCTGCGCGCCTCCGGTGCCGGCAAGACCGCCGATTTCAACAACCTCGGCATCCGCGGCCGCGCTTTCACCGAGCTCGCCAAGCAGATCGAACGGCCGAACGGCATGATCATCACCACCGGTCCGACCGGCTCCGGTAAAACGACGACGTTGTACTCGATCCTGAAAAAGCTCAACTCGCCGGAGATGAAGATCATCACGCTCGAAGATCCGGTCGAATACAAACTCGAGGGCATCAACCAGTCGCAGATCGACCACGCCAAGGACTACACCTTCGCCAAGGGCCTGCGCTCCATCCTCCGTCAGGACCCGGACGTCGTCATGGTCGGTGAAATCCGCGACCTGGAGACGGCCGAGATCGCCATCCAGGCGGCACTGACCGGCCACCTCGTCATTTCCACCATCCACACCAACTCCGCGGCCGGCGCCATTCCTCGCTTCCTCTCGATGGGCGTGAAGGGCTTCCTGCTTGCGCCGGCTTTGAACGCCGTCATCGGCCAGCGGCTGGTCCGCCGCATCTGTCCGGACTGCATCGTCGAAGACAAGCTCAGTTCCGAATTGCTGGCGCGCGCCAAAAAGGTGCTCGGCGACATTCCTGCGTCGTCGGGCGAAAAGCCGGACCTCTCCAAGGTGAAATTCTACAAAGGCGGCGGCTGCAAGGCCTGCATGGGCCTCGGCTTCAAGGGACGCATCGGCATCTACGAAATCATGATCATGGACAAGGACATCGAGCAGATCATCCTGTCCGGAGAAGTTTCCGAATACAAGATGCTCGAGGTTGCCGTGTCCAAAGGCATGGTCACGATGGCCCAGGACGGACTTTTGAAAGCGCTCGACAAGCTGACCTCGGTCGAAGAAGTGTTCCGCACCGCAAGCGAAGACTAGGCGGAAACGAAACGCCCCCGCCCAGCGGGGGCGTTTTACGTTGCGGTAACCGTTCGCTTCTTCCCCGTGTGATTGAAGACGAGGCGACGCGTTCCCTTCGGTAATACGCGGGTTACTTTGTCAGCCCACTCGATGGCCACGACCATGTTTTCTTTGCCGAGGTAGTCGGCGACGCCCAACCCCGTGAACTCCGCGTCGGACTTCAGACGATAGGCGTCGAAATGCACCAGCTGGTGGATGCGCGGATGCGGTGCGGCATGCACGTGCATCAGCGTGAAGGTCGGACTCGTGATTTTTTCGGCGACGCCCAAATGTTTGGCGAGCCGCTGCACGAAGGCGGTCTTCCCTGCGCCGAGCGGTCCTTCGAGCGCCAGCACTTCGCCGCCGCGCAATTCCCCTGCCATACGCTTGGCAAAGACATCGAGTTTGGCGAGTGTGGAAATATCCTGCGTCATACTAGCGTCCCAACTCCCAGCCCGCGTCCGGCGCGAGCATCAGCGGATCCGATCGGCGTTTCCCCTGGAGCGCGAAATATCCAGCCGCGACGATCATCGCGGCGTTGTCCGACGTCCACGCCAGATCCGGTTCGACGTAGCGGACTTTGGGCAGCTCCTTCTTGATCGCGGCCGCGAGCAACGTGCGCAGGCGGCGATTGGCTGCGACGCCGCCGCCCAAGAGCGCCGTCTTGGCGCGCGCCTTTTTTGCCGCCGCGATAGTTTTTGTCACCAGCACTTCGCAGACCGCTTCCTCAAACGAAGCGCAAACATCGGCGGGCTTCGGCTTCTTCCCTTTGGCCTCGATGACGCTTCGCACCGCAGTCTTCAGACCAGAGAAACTGAAATCGAAGTCGCCGGAGGCGATCATCGGCCGCGGCAGCTTCACGGCGCGCGGGTTCCCCTTCTGCGCGAGCTTCGAGACCGCCGGACCGCCCGGATAGTCGAGCCCGAGCAGCTGCGCGGTTTTGTCGAAGGCCTCGCCCGCAGCGTCGTCGCGCGTCGCGCCCATCAATTCGTACTGACCAAGCTTTTTGATGCGCAGCAATTCCGTGTGTCCGCCGGAAACGATCAGCGCCACGGCAGGAAAGGCAACGCGCGGGTTCGTGAGCCAGTTGGAGGCGATGTGCCCCTCGATGTGGTTCACGCCCACGAGCGGTTTCTTCCAGAGCCAGGCGAGCGTGCGTCCCACATCAACCCCGACGCGTAGCGACGTGATGAGTCCGGGCCCGGCCGTGACGGCGATGGCGTCCACGTTCGGTCGCTTGGGATTCACCATCTTGGCGAGCACCGGAAAGATTGTTTCGGCATGTTCGCGCGCCGCGACTTCCGGCACCACGCCGCCATACTTCTTATGAATCAGCACCTGGGATGCGGTCAGCATCTTCTCCACCACAAACCGTCCCCGCTCGACGCGCACAAGCGCCAGGGATGTTTCATCGCAGGACGTTTCGATGCCGAGGATGCGCATGATCAAACAATGGAGAGTCAACCGCGAAAGATGTATCTGGATGAACGATACATCATGCGATGGACAATAAATGTTGTGACAACTGTGAAAGCAAAGAACCAGGCGAGGTTAACCAAGAATGCGCGTGCGGTAAAGAGTTGAAGCGCGGATAACGCCATCTGCTGCGGACGGAGGAGCGCGTCCCAGACATTCAATCGCGTATAGAGTCCGAAGACGCTTGCGAAGGAAGCGAGCAGACACATCGACACCATGAACAGGCGTTTTTTGCCCGAGTCACGAAATCGCGCGGTCGCGACCTGCGCAAGCGAAAAGACGTAGCTCAAAAAACCGGTGAGCGCGTACAGAAATACGGGGTAGAGCGTCCACAGGCGGTCAACACAAACACCCGTATACGTTTCTCCGGATGGAAGCCGACAGAGTTCGGCGACATGGCGAATCTCCGTGACGGAATAAAGCGTATATGGAAGAAACGTCAACCATAAAAGCCACGCGAATGCGCTTTTCAAACCGGAAGCGGAGCCCCGGGCGATGGACCATCCCGAAAACAACGGGACTCCGAGCAGCACGAGCCGCAATACGGAGAGCACGGGCACGCCGAACGGCCGAAGATTAGGATAGAGGTTCCAGTCATGCAGCAAAAAAACCGCAGTCACCATGCAGACCCCGATCGCGAATGCCGCTCGATGTGTAAAGGGTGTCTTCATGACATTCAGATGCTTTCATTGACGCTACACCGCCTTGTTCGAAACGCATAGCTGGGAAAGGAACGATGCGGGCGGTTCATTGCCGAGAGGTATGTCCAGAGCGTCGGCGCATAAAATACCCTGCAAGACGCCGGTCGTGACAGGGTTGTCTGCCCGACCTCGGGAGGTTTCCTTACCAATGCGGGTAGAACCTTCGCGAGGGCCGCCGCTTGCCTCGCTTTGATGGTCCGCAACGTCTCAAGCCGGCCAAGCTCCACGGCCACGCGCCGCACGATTGTCATGTTCTGGAACTGATGATCGCGAAGAACAACCGATACTCGGACCGGATCTCCATGAAGGTACGCCCAAAATCCTCCTGAGTCACCGAGATAGTCGGGAACGTCTCCCCAGATCACTTGAAAGAACGGTTTACTCACCCCGCGAAACAGCCGATGTGAAAAACGAAACGCATCAAGCAGAATGATGCCGTCGACATCTTTTATCGCCGCGACCACGGAGGACTCCGTGAAACAATAACGTCTTTCGGAACGCACGGTCCGCCACTGCGGAGTTTCTCGTCCGACGACATGCCACAGGGAGCGGCCTGCAAGACGTTCACCGACCCGCTCCGCGCGAAGCCAGAAGGCGAGCAGCAGGTGACCGACGAACGTCGTGAAACCACGTTCAGCGATCCTCCTCCCCACCCAGGGCGTCCAATGTCCAAAAGGGATCTTGTAGTGGATGATCAGTAATTGAAAACCGGCTGATTCGAGAGCGGCACACAGCAACGCATCCGTGGCTTTCGTCCCCGCAATAACCACGACGCGATGTGGTCCCTTCTCGGTTTCGTTCCGCGTCTCGATGCCCAGGATGCGCATGGCAACCATCCTAGCGCGCCGGGGCAAAAAAAAGAACGGCGAGGGTGTCGCCGCCGAACCGCACCCGGGTCCGATCAGGTCTTCGGAAGCCGCGCGATGATCGCGGTCAGGAGCTGCGTGAACCGCCGGCTCGCCGCCGCCGCCGTCCCGACGACGTCGTTGTGCGAGAGCGGCTGGTCCTTCACCCCGGCGCCGTAATTCGTGACGCACGAGAGGCCGAGAACTCGCCTGTTCATGTGCCGGAGCGCGATCACTTCCGGCACCGTGGACATGCCGGCGAGATCGGCACCGAGCGCGCGCAGCATGCGCACCTCGGCCGGCGTCTCGTACTGCGGTCCTGCCATCATCGCGTAGATGCCCTGCGCGAGCGGCTTGCCGAAGACCTCGCGCGCCGCGTCCTGCGCAAGCTCCCGGTACTCGGGATCGTAGGCGTCGGTCATGTCCGGGAAGCGCGGCCCGAAGGCCTCGACGTTTTCGCCGCGCAACGGCGAGGCGGACGCCAGGTTCAGGTGATCCCGGAGGATCACGAGGTCCCCGGGCCGGTAGTCCGTGTTCACGGATCCGGCCGCGCAGGTGACGACGAACGTGTCTACTCCGGCCATGGCCAGCGTCCGGACGGCGAAGACGACGTCCTCGAACGCATGCCCTTCGTAGGCATGCACGCGCCCGGCGAGCAGAAGCGCGCATCGCTCTCCAACCTCCTTCACGAAGAGACGTCCGGCATGGCCTTCCACGCCCGGAGACGGCAGGCCGAGCTCGTCGTAGGAGATCGACCTCGCGCTTCCGGTCGCATAGCTGCCAAGCCCGGAACCGAGCACGACCGCGACCTGCGGACGGAAACCGGTCCCGAGCCATGTCTTCACCCGCACCGCCGACGTGTGAACCCGCTCTTCGTTCGCGTTCCTGATCATCAAACCCTCCTCGTTGGCCTTCCAACGTGGCGCGACCTTAACAAAACCCTTCGGCTTCTGCAACGGACGGCGACACGTTGACGCGCGGGGTCACGGCATCGGCAGGAGCGCGGCGTCCGACTTGTGGAACGTGAAGCCGGCGTAATCGACCGTGTCCTTGCCGCGCGCGTCGATCCAGAAGAGATAGGTTCTGCTCGGAAGGAGGAGCTCTTCCCGGATCCCGCTCGCGGCCTGCACGTCGCGGTCGACGTAGTCCGTCACGATCACGATCGTCTCCGTATCCGCGGGAATGGGAATGTCTTTGCCGAGCGTTCTTGACGCGGGGGCATGCCACCGCGTTTTGAAGAACGAGGGCTCGCCGCCGACGAGCTCGGTGACGTCGTAGGCCGGAAGATAATAGCCCATGTGACGGAAGTACGGCTGTGTGCCGTCCCTCCAGACGTCGCTTCCCGGCGGACGGAACCGCATCCCGATCTCCGTGACGATCGCCGTCGTCTCCGGAGGGTGGGCGCGGATACTGCTCAGGATTTGGTCGAGCGACGCATCGCGCTGCGCGAGCGTGGTGCGGGTGAACGTCGTCACGAGGTGATTCTTGCGCTCCACAAACTTGGCCGCTTCCCACAGCGCCGGCACCCGGCGGAACGCGGGGTCGTTGAGCAGGAGAAAGCTCAGCGCACCGGATGCGATGACGAACGCAAAGAGCCCGGCGGCGATCGCGCGGCCGCGGTCCTGCTCCATCATTCGCGCCGCGGGGAACAAGAACAGAAGGAGAAGCGCCGGCGCCACGGTCATGAGGTAGCCGCTGCCTCCCATGTGGATGAAGAGGTAGACGAACAGCGAGGGCAACACCCAGACGAGCGCGATGACGGCGAGGATGCCGTCCCCCGGACGGATCAGTCCGCGGACAGGCCGCCGGAAGATGACAACGGCGAGGGGAACAACCAGAGCCGCGTGGAGGATTGCGAGGATCGTTTTCCCAACGAACGCCGCCTTGGCCATGGTGGCGCCGAAGGGCGCGCCCAAGAAGGGAGACGTCGTACCTGCGGAGATCGCAGCCTGCGCGCCGAGCACCGCCATGAACGCGCCGATGCCGCCGGCCAACCCGATGAGCGGCACGAGCCACAGGGCGGTCAATCCCACGCCGACGCCGACGTTCAGGAGGACGTCCCGGATCGTGCACCTCTTTGCGCGGACGAGCGCGGCAAACGACAAAATCCAGAGCGGAAGGAGCAGTAGGGTCGAACTCTGCCGGTATCCGCCGTAGAGCGCGAGCAGCGCGGTGAGAGGAAGGAGCAGATGCGCGCGCTTCTCCCGCAGGATGCGGAGCGTGACATACGCGGCGGCGACGGAGATGAACGCGTCGCCGCTGTAGTTGAGCGCCACCTCGCCGTAAAACCAGAAGAATGGATTGAACGCAAAAGCGAGTGCAACAAGAATCGCCGCCGTGCGGTTGCGCACGAGCTGTTCGGCGAGCAGGAACACCATGACGGTCGCGGCGGCGGAGGCAAGGATCGACAACACCACGAAACCCGCGTTCACGTCGCGCGTGAGGACGGAAAGCAGCTGCGCCGCTCCTAGATACAGCACATACCCCGGCGGATGGGGCTGGTGATGCACCATATCGAACCGTTCAATCCCCAGTGCGAACTGGACGGAGTCCCAATCAAAAAGGTACCGCGTGGCAAACGGCACGCGCGTCGCAAGGACGATCAGGAACAACGCGGTGGGGGCGGACCGGCGCATGATGCGGATTGTAATGTGCTCATCTTTATCTTGAAAGACAGAACATTGACGCGCGGGAAAAATTCGGTTACATTCTCCGCCGCATGGCCTCATCGTCTAGTGGTTAGGACAGCGGCTTTTCAAGCCGTGAACGGGGGTTCGATTCCCCCTGAGGCTACCATGGACCCGTACCTCAACAGTTGAGCGCTGATCGGAACGTCGATCCTTTCGCTACCGGTCGACGTCCCTTTCAGGGGCGAGTGCAACTCTCGCACGGTTCACCCAAAACACCCCGCCAAGGCGGGGTGTTTTGTTTTCAGCCAAGGGACTCGAACGAAGATAAAAAGTATCCGCCGGGAGGGGCGGATCACGTCTGCTTCTTGGGACGCTTCTCGTCGTGTGCCTTGCGCAGGGCCAGGGCGTCCTTGTACTCCGCGACGACCCGCAAGTCGACATTGCGGGCATCCTTTGCCGCTGCCCTCATGCAGGCGGCGACGTAAGCGTTCTTGGTGGCGACCACGATCTTTGCGCCGCCCTTGCCGGCGAACTCCCTGAACGCATTCCAGAGCGCCTCGGGCGCGTCGGGCGCGACCTGTTCGACCGTCGCACAACTGACGATCCAGAAGGCGCCCGGCTCTATCAGCAGGCGCACCATCTCCATCTCCTTCTCCACGGCCTTCGCATTCAGGATCCGCGGGAAGGTGGTTTGCGGGTCGCCCTTGAGCAGCTCCTTCAGCATGAACTGCGCCGAGCGGCCTGGCGGCAGCGTCTTATTGTCGTCACCCATCACGGCTCCTTTGGGGTGTTGCCGCATTGTACGCAGCGCCGCCGCCTTGTCAATCCTGACCTCCCGTGGTTGAATTGCCCGGCATCTTCGCGGTGAAGATGAGGAGGTTTCGGACATGGATCGGAGGACGCAGAATTCCGTGGTCGTCATCGGCGGCGGCGGACGCGAACACGCGCTCGTCTGGAAGCTGCGGCAGTCCCCGCTCGTCGATCTCGTGACGTGCATCCCGGGCAACGCCGGCATCGCCGAGATCGCGCAGTGCATCCCGGCGGATCTCGCCAAGACCGACGAGCTGACGAAGATGATCGTGGACCTGCAGCCGGACCTGGTCGTCGTCGGTCCGGAAAAACCGCTCGCCGACGGGCTGGTCGATGCACTCGCGGCGAAGGGCGTCCGGGTCTTCGGTCCGAGCGCGGCAGCGGCGCAGATCGAAAGTTCCAAAGCGTTCGCCAAGCGGCTGATGCAGCGGGCGGACGTGCCGACGCCGGGTTTCTCCATCGCCGGCAACATGAACGAGGCATCGCGGTACATCCGTGCCGCAAGCGGTCCGCTCGTCGTCAAAGCCGACGGCCTGTGCGCGGGCAAGGGCGTCGTGGTCTGCGCGACGCAGGACGAAGCCCTGGCCGCGGCGGAAGCCGTGCTCGTCCAACGGATCCACGGCGATGCCGGCTATCGCGTCGTCGTCGAGGAACGGATCGTCGGCCGCGAACTCTCGGTCATGGCGCTGTGCGACGGCACGCGCGTGCTGCTGCTGCCCGCGGCGCAGGACTACAAGCGGCGCGAGGACGGCGACCGCGGCCCGATGACCGGTGGCATGGGCGCGTTCAGCCCGTCGCCGCTCGCCACCCCGGAGCTGCTCGAAACCGTCCGTACGAGGATCCTTGAACCGGTCGTCGCCGAGATGAAGCACGAAGGCGATCCCTTCCGCGGACTCCTCTACGCCGGACTGATGATCACGGAACGCGGACCCCTAGTGCTCGAGTTCAACTGCCGCTTCGGCGATCCGGAAACCCAGGTCGTGCTGCCGCGCATCGAAGACGACCTCTACGAACTGCTCGTCTTCGCCGCCATGGGACGCTTCCCGAGCGGCATCCGCGCGGTCTCAACATCGCCCCGCGCCGCGGTCTGCGTCGTGAAGTGCGCCGCGGACTATCCGGCGGGCGGCTCAAAGGACGTGCCGCTCACCTGGACGACCCACGCGGACTTCACGGACGCGGAAATCTTCCATGCCGGCACGAAGGAAGACGGCCGCGGGCGTCCCGTCACAAACGGCGGGCGCGTGCTCGACATCGTGGGCATCGGCGACACGGTCGCGGGGGCGCGCCAACGCGCCTACACGGCGGCCGCGGACATCGGCTTCGCCGGCGAGGCGTTCCGCACCGACATCGCCGCAGACGTCTGACATCCTCCCCGGGAGGACGGTGGCCCACGGCCACCTGTTTTTTTACAAAAAAAGAAGGCGACTTGCGTCGCCGCGCCGCGCTCCCGAGTCCCGTCAGCCGGGACCCTGGTAGTTCGGCGCCGCCGCGGTGACCTGCACGTCATGGACGTGGCTCTCGCGGAGTCCCTGCGGCGTCTGCCGAATGAACTCGGCCTTCGTGCGCAGCGCCTGGATCGTCTTGCAGCCGGTGTAGCCCATGCCCGAGCGGAGCCCGCCGACGAGCTGGTGGACGATCTCGGCCACCGGCCCCTTGTACTCGACCTGCCCCTCGATCCCTTCGGGGACGAGCTTCTTGTGCTCCGCCCCCTCCTGACCGTAGCGGGCGGCGGCGCCGGCACCGGCGCGCATCGCGCCGAGCGAGCCCATGCCGCGGTACTGCTTGTAGCGACGGCTGCCGAGCGTGACGACGTCGCCGGGCGCCTCGTCGGTGCCCGCGAACATCGAGCCCATCATGACGACGTCGGCGCCGGCGGCGATCGCCTTGGGGATCTCGCCGGAGTACTTGATGCCGCCGTCGGCGATCACCGGGATGCCGCGCTTCATGGCCTCGGCCGCGCAGCTCATGATGGCCGTGATCTGCGGGACGCCGACGCCGGAGACGATCCGCGTGGTGCAGATCGAGCCCGGGCCGATGCCGACCTTGATGGCGTCGGCGCCAGCCGCGATGAGCGCGGCGGCCGCCTTGCCGGTGGCGATGTTGCCGGCGATCACCGGCATGTCCGGATGCTCGGCCTTCACCGCCCGCAGCGCGTCGAGGACGCCCTGCGAGTGCCCGTGCGCCGTGTCGATCACGAGCACGTCCACGCCGGCCGCGACGAGCCGGGCCGCCCGGTCCATGCAGTCCGCTCCCGGACCGATGGCCGCGGCAACGACGAGGCGCTCCTTGGCGTCCCGCGCGGAACGCGGGAACTCCTTGGCCTGGATCACGTCCTTCAACGTGATCAGGCCGACGAGCAACCCCTCCTCGTCGACGAGCAGGAGCTTCTCGATGCGGTTGCTCTCGAGCAGCTGGCGCGCCTCGGACCGGCCGACCGTGGGCGGCGCGGTGATCAGCTTGCGGCGCGGCGTCATGATTTCGCCGACCCGCTGCGACGGATCCTTCGCCGCGCGGATGTCGCGCGCCGTGAGGATGCCGACCGCCTTGCCGTCCGCGACGACCGGAAGTCCGGAGACGTTCCGCTCGCGGGTGAGCGCGATGGCGCGCTCCAGCCTGTCCTCGGGACCGATCGTCACCGGGGTGACGATGACCGAGCTCGTGGTGCGCTTCACGAGCACGACCTGAGCGGCCTGCTCCTCCGGGGTGAGGTTTTTGTGGATCACCCCGATCCCGCCCTCCTGCGCGATGGCGATCGCCATGCGCGCTTCGGTCACGGTGTCCATCGCCGCGGTCATGAGCGGGATGGACAGACGCAGGCCGCGGACCAACAGCGTCGAGACGTCCGCCTGGGCGGGCAGAAAGTCGCTGAAGTCCGGCTGAAGCAGGACATCGTCGAACGTCAGGGCCTCGGGAATCTCTTTCGTCATCTCCCCCTCCTCTTTGAATGCCGTGGGGTAGCCCTATTAGAGAGGAACGGCAGGTCCCCGTCAACGGTTGACGCGCCCGCAAGCGGCCGCCTACCATGGGGTGCCGAAAAGGCAAGGAGACGACATGAAGGGAAAAACGATGGCCGTCGTCGGCGCCCAGTGGGGCGACGAGGGTAAGGGGAAGATCGTGGATGCGCTGGCCGCGGACGCCGACATCATCGCCCGCTACGGCGGGGGCGCCAACGCCGGACACACCATCTGGGTGGACGGCAAGAAGACGGTGCTGCACCTGCTCCCCTCGAGCATCCTGCGGCCCGGCAAGACCAACGTCGTCGGCCCCTACGTGGTGGTCGATCCGGAGGTGCTCGTCGCGGAGCTCGCGATCGCCCGCAAGATCGGCGCGACGGTCATCCTCGATCCGCGCTGCCAGGTGGTCACGCCGTTGCACCGGCAGATCGACGTGCTGCGGGAGCTCACGAACGGCACGGGCGTGATCGGCACCACGGGCAAGGGCATCGGCCCGGCCTACGAGGACCTCGCGGCGCGTCGCGGCCCCAAGCTGCGCGACCTGCTGTCGACGAGACGGATGTTCCGCGCGCTCCGGGACCGGCACTTCCTCGAAGAGCGGATGCTCCTGATCCGGACGTACGCCGCCCAGGGGAAGGACGAAACGGACCCCATCCGCTGGCGGCTCTTCGCCGAGAACGGTCGCGACTGGCCGGAGCTCGAACTCTCCGGCTGGGGAGTCCAGCACGCCGAGACCATTGCTCCGCACCTCAAGGATGCGGCCGGCCTGATCGACGCGGCGGACGGCAAGACCCTCCTCTTCGAAGGCGCGCAGGGCATCATGCTCGGCATGGTGGCCGGCACGCAGCCGTACGTCACCGCGTCGCTGACCGGTCCGGGCGCGATCGGCGAGACGCTGGGCGTCCACCGCCTCGACCGGGTGATCGGCGTCGCCAAGGCCTACGTCACGCGCGTCGGCGGCGGTCCGTTCCCGACCGAAACGCCGGAGAAGGGCGACTGGCTGCGCGAGCGCGGTGCCGAGTACGGTGCAACGACCGGCCGGCCCAGGCGCTGCGGCTGGCTCGATCTGGTGGCGCTCCGCTACGCCTGCCGCATGGGCGGGATCACCGAGCTCGTCATCACCAAGCTCGACGTGCTGCGCGGCCTCGCGGAGATCCCCCTCTGCCGCGCCTACCACCGCGGCGACGGCGCGCCGTGCGTGCCGGAGGGCTTCGACGCGGAGGGACTCGACGGCTTCCAGCCGATCTACGAGACGCTCCCCGGCTGGAGCGAGGACATCTCCGGCTGCCGGAGCTGGGACGACCTGCCGGAGAACGTCCGGACGTTCCTGAATCTGGTCTCGCTCCAGCTCGGCGTCCCCGTGACCGGCGCGAGCGTCGGTCCGGAACGCGAACAGATCGCCTGGCGATAACCGACCGGACGGCACCCGCATCGGGCGGGGCCGCCGGTCTCTTTTTTATGCGAAAAAAAGTAGCGGATGCGTGTGCATCCGCCGGCGCCGTGGCGCCGTTCCCGCGCTCAGACGCCGTGGCCGAAGAAACCCCGGCCGTCCTTGTCCGGGATCATGACGAGCGTCACCCCGGCCGCCTTGCAGGTCGCCTGCACGTCCGTGTCCTTCCTCGCCCCGCTCGTGGCGAAGATCGTGCGCACGCCCGCGGCGATGAGCTTCTCCGGCCCGTCGATGAACGGGAAGAAGCTGTCGCTGTAGGCCACGGCGCCGCGCACGTCGTGCGGCGGCACGTCCTTGTGGTGTTGGCGCGTGGCGCGCGCGATCGCGGTCTGAGCCGCGAAGACGCGGTCCTGCTGGCCGACGCCGTTGCCGATGAGCGCGCCCATGCGCACCAGCGAGATCGTGTTCGAGTTGCTGGTGCAGCCCACGGCCCACGCCAGGATGACGTTGGCCTTGTCTGCCTCGATGAGCTCGCCGAAGATCTCGACCCGGGCGTGGCGCAGATCCATCACGAACGTGTAGTTCGGCTGGAGGGTGAAGCCGCCGCGCACACGCTTCAGCAGCGGCGTGCCGTCGAGCGAGGCCGGCGTGAGCCGACCGAGCTCGGAGTTCACGATGCCGCGGCACTTGCCGTGATCGACGCGGTCGAGCTCCTTGAACGCCTCGGGGGTGATCTCCGGGGCGATGACCCCGTCGAGCAGCCGCTTCTTGAGGCCGGTGTCGGCGAAGTGGAGGTGCTGGCGCAGCAGCTCCGCCTCGGGCAGGCCGATCGGGAAGTTCGTCATGACGAAGCCCCCGTGGACCGCCGTGAGGTCGCCGGCGAGCATCCCCCTGAGGGCGCCCGCCGCGTCCGGTGCGATCGCGGCGCCGCAGGCGTTGCCGTGCTTGACCCCGACCGCGATCATCGGCGAACCGAGCTGGTTCACCGCGAACCCGGCCTGGACGTGCGTGACCGTCTGCAGCAGCCGGTCGAGGTCGGTTATGTTCACGAGACTCGGCGGCTGGCTGCCCTCGAGGATCTCGAAGCGATGCACCGCGAGCGGGTCCTCGTCCGTGGTCCGGTAGAGCGTCGCCTCCGCCTGCTGCGGATTCTCGCCGTACTTGACCGGCCACTCGTCGACCCGCTCCCCGGCCAGGAAGTAGTACTTCCCCTTGCCGTGGTAGGCGGCCGACGCGCCGCAGTAGCGCGCGACGAGGTACTCGCCGTACGCCACGCCCTCGGTGATGAACTCGTCCGAGGCGGCGCGCCCGTCGCGCAGCGCGGCGAGCGTCTCCTCGTAGCACGCCGGGTTCAACACGAGGATGCGCCGGCCCTTCGCGCCGGAGCGAACCATCGTCGGACCGCCGATGTCGGTGCCCTCGATGACCTCCTCGACCGTCACGCCGGGCTTCGCGATCGTCCGCTCGAGCGGGTAGAAGTTCACCACGACGATGTCGATCGACGGGATGCCCATCCGCGCCAGCTCGTCGCGATCCTCCTCGACGTAGCGCGCGAGCAGCCCCGCGCTGATCTCCCGCGAGAGCGTCTTGACGCGGTCCCGCAGGAACGGCTGCCCCGTCTCCTCGAGAATGGCGGCGATGGTGTCCGCCGGCACCTTGTGACGCTCGAGGACCGTCCGGAGCGAGCAGCGCAGCAGCTCGGTGACGTCCGTGACCGCGACACCCCCCACGCGCAGCTCCTTGGCGGTGCCGCCGGTCGAGTAGATGGTGATGCCCTGCTCGACGAGCTCCCGGCAGAACGGGACGATGCCCGTCTTGTCCGAGACCGAGACCAGGGCGGTCTTCGGCTTCCAGTTCTCGATGTTCATGACCTGTTTCCTCCTGCCCTGTCGTCGGGCGGCAAAAGAGTAGCGAAGAACAGGGAAAAACGCTACCGTGTCCCTGTAATCGCCGACTGTCGCCCGCCGTAAGAGTGTGCAGGATGCTGCATACCTCAGAAGGCGCGGCCATGGCCATGACCGACGCCCTGCCCCATCGCGACGAGGATACGGCGCTCGCCATCCGTGCCAAGACGGAGCGGGAAGCCTTCGGCATGCTCTTCGACCGCTGGCTGCCCAAGATCTACGGCTACATCTACCGCCGCATCGGACACCGCGAAACGGCCGAGGACCTCGCCAGCCGCGCCTTCGAGAAGGCCTACGGCGCGATCCGGTCCTTCGACGCCAAGAAAGGAAGCTGGAGTTCCTGGATGTATCGCATCGCCACGAACGTGCTCTACGACCACTACCGCTCCGCCAAGGACGTGGTACTGCTCGAGGAGGATGCCGCCGAGGCGCTGCCGTCCAAAGAAGATTTGAACCTGCTCGTCGACCGCGGGTTCGACGCGGTGCGCGTGCGCGCCGCGATGGAAGGCATGCCCGAACGCTACAAGTCGGCCATCGCCCTGCGCTTCTTCGAAGAGCGCACCACGGAAGAGATGATGGAGATTCTCGAGGTGAAACGCGGAACGCTCGCCGTGCTCATGCATCGGAGCCTGCGCGCGCTCGGCCGACGCCTCGTAGAGAGACCGGACGCCTAACTTTTATATGACTCATCGCGAGCCCACGCCCGACGAACTCCTCTCGGCACTCGAGGGGAAGGCCCTGCCCGGGGACGCGCATGACGCGTACCTCCGGCTTGGCCGTGCCCTCGAGCGCGCCGCGCCGCCGGTCGAAGAACCGGACGTGTTCTTCGCCGGCCGGCTGAAGGCCAGGCTCGCCACTCCTATGCCGCAACCCCGAGTCCCCATTGCCGCGCTCTTGCTGCCACTCGTCGGCGTCATCGCCATCGCGGCCGTTGTCTTCGCCCTGCCACGCCAGAATCCGGCCGCCCCCGCCGCTGCGCCGGAAAGCGCCACGGCCACGGACGCCTCCTCCAAGATCGCCGGGCTCGGCGGCGAACTGACGCTCGTCGTCGGCGACGTCCGCTGGCGCGCCACAGCCACCGATGCCTGGCAGGCCGCGAGCGAAGGCGCACAGATCGCGCCGGGCGCCGAACTCGACGTGCCCGGCAACGGCCGCGCCATCGTGACTTTGGATGACGGCAGCGCCGTGCGCTTGAACGGCAAAACCACGCTCGCCTTTTCCGCCGTCACCCGCGAGGCCGTCGAAATCCGCGAATCCCGCGGCACCGCCTACTACCGTGTCGTGAAAGACCCGAACCGCACCTTCACGGTCGTCACGGAGGAAGGCACGGTCACCGCGCTCGGCACGGCCTTTGCCGTGGCCCGCGACGCCGAAAAGAAGACCCTCGACGTCAACTGCATCGAATCCAAAGTGAAGATCGCCCTCGCCAAGGACGGCACCAAGCTCGAGAAGGAACTCGGCCAGGGCAAGACGCTGTCCTACGACGGCAAAAAATCGCCGGACGCCGGCACCAAGGAGTCGGCCATCGATCCGCAAAAGATCGCGGTCGTCCCCTTCTTCGCCTGGAACATCACGCAGGACGCCAAGGAAGGCGCGCCGCTCGGCATCGCCGCCGAAGTCAAAGAACTGGCCGAAGCCGCAGACAACGGCGATACGGAGAAGGTCGCGTTGCTGACGGAGGAGGAACAAGCGCTCGCCGCCGTGGCTCCGGAACCGAAGCCGGCGCCCGCTCCGGTGACCGGCATCACGCTCTCGGGCACGCTGTCCGGCACCACCGCCAAACTGAGCTGGAAGGTGAACGGCGTGGACGTTTCCGAAGGCTTCAAGGTGGTCTACGCCAAACAGAGCGGCCCGACCTATCCCGGCAGCTCGGCGAGCTTCCAGGGCAGCGAGGTACGCTCGGCCGCGATCGGCAATCTTCCGGCCGGCAACACCGTCTACTTCCGGGTCTGCGCCTATCACGGCGGCGGCTGCTCCACCTATTCCAATGAAGTGAAACTGGTCGTACCCGCCGCCGAACCCAAGCCGGTTTCGGGCGACGTGCCCCTCTCGCTCTCGGGCATCGTCAGCGGCACGACGGCCTCCGTGAAGTGGACCGCGACGGGCGACGTCTCGGGCGGCTTCAAACTCGTCTGGAACAAGACCGGTTCCCCGGTCTATCCCGGCGACAACGCCACCTACATCGACGGCGGCACGCGCGCCTCCTCCATCAAAGGACTGCCGGAGAACACGGCCGTCTTCATCCGGATCTGCCGCTACACCGGCAGCGGTTGCGACGTATACTCCAACCAAGTAACGCTCCAGACCGGCACGGCCCCGGTCAAAGCCACGGGCGGATACAGCCCGATCAGCGGCCAGCAGCAGCTCTCCGTCCAGCAGGCGCCGAACGGCATGCAGCTCAACTGGACGCCGAGCACCATCCCGAACTTCATCTACTATAAGGTGGTGCGCTCGGAGACGAATGGCGACCCGTACTACCCGAACGACGGGTACGTCACGGCCATCTCCAATCAGAGCACGACCGGCTATACCGACACCTCGGCCATCTCCGGTACCACCTACTATTACCGGATCTGCGCGAAGGATGGCGACGGCATCGTCTGGTGCGGCAACGTCGTCACCATCACCGCTGAATGACAGGCAGCGCTGCGAAACCCCCGCTCCGGCGCGGGTTTCGTGCTTGACAGGCCGGCGCGCATCGCGTATCTTCGCGCCGACAACCTATGGACCCCGAATTCTTATTCCTGGTCGGTGGAACGCTGGTGAGCATCTTCCTGCACCTGTTCACGCTCAACTTCGTCTTCACCATGGTCTGGGATCTCGACGGCGTCTTCCTAGTGGGCCTTTTCTGCGCCATCTTCCTTGGCGCGGTCACCGGCATCTTCGTCGCCGCGGCCTTTCCCCCGGCCCAGCCGGTGGCCTCGGCGGCGATCGCCTCGCTGCTCATGCTGGCCACCTTCAAAAATCTGCCCGGTTACCGCCGGCTGACGCTCGTCCTGATCAACATCGTCTTCGCCTTCGGCCCGCCGGTCATCCGCGCCGCCTCCGGCCTCTGAGAACCGCCCGCCCGGGCGGTTTTCTTGTCGCGCGTTTCGCTCTATACTTCTCCCGTATGACGAACGCCCCTTGGCTGACGCCCCACGAGGAGAACTACATGAAGGCCTTCACCGCGGCCAAGGCCCACCGCGACGAAACGCCCGTTCCGACCGCGGAGGACGAGGCCAAACTCGCCCTCGACGTCTTTGAGACGCCGAACGAAATCGTGGTGCAGGCGCCGATCGCCGGAGTCAGACCGGAGCATCTTGACATCTCGCTTTCGCATGATATGCTCACGATCCGCGGAAAACGGATGGAGGCCTCCGAAGCCGGACGCGCGTACCTCTGCCGGGAGTGCCACTGGGGATCGTTCTCGCGCTCGGTGATCCTTCCGGTGTCCGTCAGCTTTGAACGCAGCCGCGCCACCTTCGAACAGGGCGTGCTCACCGTGCGCATGCCCAAGCTCGGCCGTGGCCCTTCCATTCCGATCGACGTGTCCCCGACTCATGACTCCGCAGACCCCTCTTGAAGCGACGCTCCTCCGATTTGACGGCACCGCCGCGGTGTTGCGCTTTGCAGACGGCCGGGAGGTCCGCGTGACCGTGGACGCGGCCGCCCGTGAAGCACTGGCCCGCGAGATCCTGAACCAACTGCTCTCCGAACGCTAAGCCGCATGCTCCGGCCGATCCGCATCAAACTCACGCATCCGTACGCCGTCGCGACTCTTGTTTGCGTGACGGTCGTTTTATTGATCGGGACCGCCGCGCTCGGCGCGCGCGCCCTCGAACGCCGTTGGAAAAACCTGATCCTGCCCGGCATCACCGCGGGAGGCATCCCGCTCGGTGAAAAGACCTTGGAGACCGGCGCCATCGCGCTGGCCGAAACCTTTGATGCCAACGTCGGCGCGGGCTTCCGCTTCACGTCGCCGACATCGGAAACGATTGTGCCGGCGGAGCTTGTGGGCATCGACACGCCGGACCAGACGCGGACCCTCGTTCAACTGGATGCTGACGCCACGGCCCGCGCCGCCATGGCCGTCGGGCATGGGGGCAACATCCTCCAGCGGGCGGCGGACGCGGTGCGCGTCGCCATCGATGGGCATGAGATCCCGCTCATCGTGCGCGTCTCGCGCCAGGACCTGATCAGCGCGCTCGCCGAGAAATTCCAGACCGAAGAAACGCCGGTCGTCGACGCCGGCCTGCGCTTCGAAAAACGCGACGGACGCTCGGCGTTCGCCGTGGTCACCGCACGTCCCGGCAAGATCTACGACTACAACGCCGCGGTGAACACGCTCGAAGCGCAACTCGCCGAGGGCGACCTCACGGCGATCCCGCTGACCTTGCGCGAGGCCGCGCCCGCCGTGGGCGATGCGGCGGTCGCCGCGCTCATTCCCGAGGCCGAACGCCTGCTCGGCCGCGGCTCGATCACCCTGAAAGATCCGGAAGGAGAAACCTGGGAGATCACCCCGGACACCTTCGCCGGCTGGATCGCGGTCGAAGCGGACGCGGGCGCCCCGCACCTCGGTTTTTCCACGGAGGCCATGGCGCCCTTCTTCGACGGCATCGCCGCGGAGGTCGGCGTCGAAGCGGTGGACGCCCGATTCCGCATCGAGAACGGCCGCGTCGTCGAGTTCGCCCCGTCGCGCGACGGCATCACCGTGGACCATGACGCCACCGCCGCCAATCTTTGGCAGGCGCTCCAAAAAGGCGAGACGGAGGCGGCGCTGGTGCGCACCGTCGAAAAACCGCGCATCGCCACCGGCGAAGCCAACGGGCTCGGCATCACGGACAAACTGGGGACCGGCGTCTCCCGCTACGCCGGTTCGCCGCGCAACCGCATCAGGAACATCAACAACGCCATCCGAAAACTGAACGGCATCCTGATCCAGCCGGGTGAAACCTTTTCGCTGATTGCGGCGCTCCAACCGTTCACCCTTGAGGGCGGCTGGCTGCCGGAGCTCGTCATCAAGGGCGATAAGATCGTTCCCGAAATTGGCGGTGGCGCCTGTCAGATCGGCACCACCACCTTCCGCATGGCCATGAATTCGGGGATGCCCATCGTGGAGCGGCAGAACCATTCGCTCGTCGTGAGCTATTACAACGACCTTGCAAACGGCAATCCGGGCACGGACGCCACCATTTACGAACCTTCGCCGGACTTCAAATTCCTGAACGACAGCGGCAACATCATGCTGTTCGAAGCCGTCAACGACAGCGAGAAACAGATGCTGTACTTCACCCTCTGGGGCACCGCCGACGGCCGCAAAGGCAGCTACACCCCGCCGGTCGTCCACAACTGGATCGGCGCGGGTCCGGAAAAGATCGTCGAGACGACCGACCTCGCCCCCGGCGAGCGCAACTGCCAGGCCGGCCACACCGGCGCGGTCACGAGCTTCACCTATGAAGTGACGCTCCCGGACGGCTCCAAGAAGGAGCAGGTCTTCACCAGCCGCTACCGCGCGCTGCCCCGCATCTGTCTGGTCGGCGTGGCCGCGGCGGCCCCGCCGCCGGAGGAACCGGCGCTCGGCAGTTACGGACCCGGCCAGGAACCATCCGCTCCCACCCCGTAAGCAACCAAAAACGTCCCGCCAAGGCGGGACGTTTTGTTGGGCAGAAGCTCCTTCATGTGGAACAGCGCACAAGAAGATACATTGTAGAAAGCGTCGAGCCCGGAGGCCAGAGACCCCTACGATCCATCTCCATGCTTGTCGTGTGCGCTGGTCGCCACGAAGGAGCGAGGCGTGAATCTACCACACCCCGGTGAAAGTGTCAAGGGGGTTCAAACAACCTCCGTTTCGGTCCGTTTTCAGCCGATAATTTTGTCGGCCAGCCCGTACTTCACGGCCTCGGTGGGATCCATGAAGAAATCGCGGTCGGCGTCCTTTTCGACTTTGGCTTTGGTCTGTCCGGTGTGCTTGGCCAAAATCTCGTTCAGCCGGTCTTTCATCTTCAGGATGCGCTCCGCCCGGATTTTGACGTCCGTGGCCTGCCCTTCGGCCCCGCCCATGACCTGGTGGATCATGACCTCGGAGTTCGGCAGGACGAACCGCTTCCCTTTCTTGCCGGCGGCCAACAGGATGGCGGCCATCGAGGCGGTTTCGCCGATGCAGATCGTGGACACGTCCGGACCGATGTACTGCATCGTGTCGTAGATGGCGAGTCCGGCCGTGACCGAGCCGCCCGGCGAGTTGATGTAAAGCTTGATGTCCTTAGTTTTGTCCTGGCTCTCCAGGAACAGGAGCTGGGCGATTACGGTATTGGCCACGGCGTCATCGATGGATTCCCCCAGGAAGACGATACGGTCCTTGAGGAGACGGGAGTAAATGTCGTAGGCCCGCTCGCCATAGGGCGTTTTGTCGATGACCGTCGGCACCAGGTAGGAACCGCGCGGCGCCTGGCTCGTGATGGTATAGGGATGCGGCATAGGGATGGTTTCAGTGTATCACCCGGAAACTGGCAGTCAAGGGTGGAGAGTGCTAAACGGCGACCACGCGCCAGTGCCCGTCCTGCTCCACGAGCTTCCCGGGGACGGCGAATCCGGCGGCCTTCTTGTGGCCGCCGCCGCCGAAATGCGCCGCGAGCTTGGCCACGTCGCGCTCGCCGGTGGTGCGCAGCGAGCCGCGGACCGTGCCGTCCTTGCCTTCTTTGAGGACGAGCACCGTCGGCACGTCGAGCACCGCATTCAGAAAATTGGAGATGCCTTCGGTCGATTCGTCCTCACCGACACCGGCCTCGGCGTAGTCGGCCCTGGTCAGCGCGGTCGTGGCGATCCCCCAGGTGCGGTTCACGGTCAGCCGCGACAGGGCGACGCCCCACAGCTTCAGCACGGCCACGGACTTGTTGTGGAAGATGTGCGTCATGACGTCGCCGAGCTTGGCACCGCGGGACAGAAGCGCCGAGCCGACGTGAAGCGCCTGCGCCGTCGTGGCCGGATTCGAAAAGTGCGACGTGTCGGTGCAGAGCCCCGTCAGCAAGCAGGTCGCGGTGGCACGGTCGACCGACTCCCCGACCGCCTCGTGGAAACGATGGACGACTTCGGCCGTGGAGCTCGCGTCGGTCACGATCAGGTTGAGATGGCCGAAAGCGGCATTCGTGACATGGTGGTCGACGTTTACGATCTTGGCATCCGGCAGCGCGGCGAGCAGCTCCTCCACCCCGGTCATCTTCAGGTCCGCCGCGTCGAAAAAAAACACTGCGTCCGGGGCGATTTCTTTAACGCGCTCCTGATCCGCGATCACCTGATCGGCGCCTGGCATGAAACGGTAGGCGGCCGGCACGCCGTCCACGCAAAAACGGGTGTGGACCTTGCCCTGGCGCTCCAACCAGCGGCCGAAGGCGAGCATCGCGCCCAAGGTGTCGCCGTCCGGACGGCGGTGGGCGACCAAAAGCGGGTGGCGTGCCGCCAAGGCGACATCCCGGGTCCGGCGGTAGAGCTCATCCACGTGGATCGGCATAGGAAGGGAGCACTCTACGGGGTATTCGCGGGACGGTCAACGGGGCCAGGATAAAAAAGAGGACACCCCCGGTGGATGTCAGTCCTGGACGTTGAGGGCGGCGAGCTCGGCCTCGATCTGGGCCAGCTCGTCGTTCCTGGCGGTCCGGCTCGAGTCAAGGTCGGCCAGCTGGGCTCGCTTGCGCTCGGCCTCCTTCTCGAGGGCGATGCGCCGCTCCTCCCGCCTGCACTTCTCCGCGCGGCGATCGAGCTCGTCGTCGACGAGCGTGCAATGCCACTCGGCCTCGAGCAGCTTGCGCTGCAGTGCGGCGCGATCGGCATCAAGCGCCTCCTTCGCCCGGCGCAGCTCGTCGTCGCTCTCGGCGCCGACCATCTCCAGGAACTGGAGACGCTGGTTCTCGAACTCCGCCCCGACATCGACCTCCGGCAGAGCCGTCTCGCCCGTGTCTCCTCCGGGGGATGATGGCCGCTCGCGACGGCGCTCGACCTGCTCCTTGAGCTGGGCGAGGCGCGCGGCCGGATCCTTCACCGGCGGCGGCGCAACGCCGGCGAGGCAGGCCGCGGCGATCAGCCGCCCGCGGTCCGCATCGAAGTAGATCTCGCCCTCCTCCCCGTCGACCATCAGAACGCCGTGGTTCTTCAGGAAGTGGTACAGATCGTCTGCGGCACCGCGGGCGATGTAGTCGCGATGCGTGCTGGCGCAGATGCCGCGCACCTCGTCCGGATGCTTGAAGGTGCCGGCGCGGCGCGCCGTCTTGCCGAGTTGCTTCAGCACGGCCTCGAGGGCGGGCGGCTGCTTGGACGTCACGCGGTAGCGGGTATGCCGCTCCACGTTCTCGGGACCTGCCGCCGACTGCGCTCCGTTGCTGCCGCTTGCCTGAGCTGCCATTGAGTCCTCCTCCGGTCCGGGTTCTGTCACCGGTACCGACGTCCGAACATACGCCCGGGCCGGATGCCTGTCAAGCATCGCCGAGCGGGATTGACGTTGAAAAACCTGTCCATAAAAAAGGCCTCCGCACGCATAGCGCGCGGAGGCGTTCGTCCGGTGATCCCGCTACCGAACCAAGCCGTTGATCGTAGCCATGTAGGCCGAGATGGCGTTGCGGCCCGACAGGACCGAGAAACGGCGCTCGGGCGGGTAGCCCGGCAGCGTCACGTAGCCGCGCCGGAAGGCGGCTTCGAGCTCGGCACGGTTCAAGAACACCGGCCTGCCGATGACCTCCCCGTCCTCGGGCTCCGCCTCGCTCTTGCGGCCGAGATGCACGGCGTAGACCGCGATCGGCGTGCCGTGGTTGGCCGTGTCGATCGCGAAGTACTCGTCTCCGCCGAGACGCGTCGGCGTGTCGAGCATCTCGTAGCCCGCCTCCTCGAACAACTCGCCGCGGACCGCGTCGACCTCCGTCTTCGCCTTGACGTCGCCGCCGCCCGGGAACTCGAGCTCCCAGCGGCCGACGACCGGACCGCGCCAGGCCGGCACGAGCAGTACGCGACCGTCGTCGGTGTACGGGATGATGGCCACGGACTTGCCGACGATGCCGTTCCACCAGTAGATCCCCTTCCACGTTCGCAGCACGCCCCCGGCGGTCTTGATGGGATGGGCGAGTACGACGCTCACCCGGTCCTCGAAGACGACGCCGACCCGGCCGAAATGCGGATCGAACCCGTCGGCCGCGTGCTGCGCGATCTGCGCCTCCTCGACCGCCGCCATCTCGTCATCCCCCGTAAGGATGCAGTGGACGCCCTCCGCGGCATTGCCGCGGCTCCCCGGAATCATGGCCAGAATCTCGCGGTAGCGGGTGAACCGCTCCGGGCGGGTGGCCCGGGCCTCATTGAGCACCGCCTGCAACAACTGTTCGCTCACCTTCACGATCGCCTCCTCCGGTCCGGGATTCCCCGACCGACGCTTGAACCTACATGAAAACCGCTCCATCGTCAAGCCGCCGACCCCGCCTCGACGCTGGAATATCCCCTTGTTACACTGTCCCCGACGCCGCCACCCCATGTACCTCGAGCAGCTCCACATCCAGGGCTTCAAATCCTTCGCCCAGGCCTCCCGCCTGGACTTTTTGGGTCCCGAACAAAAGACCAAGGGCATCACCACGATCGTCGGGCCGAACGGCTCCGGCAAGAGCAACGTGGCCGACGCCATCCGCTGGGTGCTCGGCGAGCAGTCCATGAAGCTCCTACGCGGCAAAAAGTCGGAAGACGTGATCTTCGCCGGCTCGGATAAAAAGGCCCGCTCCGGCTTCGCCGAAGTCACGATGCGCCTCTTGAACGAGGGCCGTTCGGCCGAGCTCGACTACCCGGAAGTCGAAATCACGCGGCGGCTGTACCGCGACGGCGAATCCGAGTACCTGCTGAATAAAAACAAGGTCCGACTCCAGGACATCCAGCTGATCCTCGCCAAAGCCAACTTCGGCGAGCGGCACTACGCCGTGATCGGCCAAGGCATGATCGACTCGCTGCTCGCGCTGTCCGCCGAGGAACGCCGCGACTTCTTTGACGAGGCCTCCGGGGTGAAGCCGCTGCAAATCAAAAAGCAGCAGTCCATCCAGAAGCTGGCGCTGGCCGAAGAAAACCTGACGCAGACCACCACGCTCCTTGCCGAAATCGAACCGCGCCTGCGCTCGTTGGCCCGCCAAGTGAAACGGCTTGAAGAGCGCGGCAGCCTCGAGGAAGAACTGCACGGACTCCAGCACGTTTGGTACGGCGGCCAATGGCGCGCACTCACGGCGAGCCTCGACGAGGTCCGCGGCCGGCTCGCGAAGCAGGAAGCGCAGCTCACCGCCAAAGCCGGTGAAGCGGAGACGCTGCGACGCGGTTTCCAGGACATGGAAAAGGAAGAAACCGCGACCGGCGCGGCGCTCAAAGTCCAACAGGAACTCTCCGCCCTATTCTCCGAACAAAGCACGCTGCGCGACAAGCAGCTCAAATTCGACACGGCGATCGCCCGCGCCCGCGCCGAGGCTACCGTCACGACGCCACTGCCGCTCTCCAAAATCATCAGCGAACTGCAGGGCATCGTCGACGGACAGGCCAAGCTCGTGGAGAAGATCCAGAAGGTGAAGGATTTGGACGCGCTCGCCGCCATCCAGAAAGAACTGGCCGCGACGTCCGAGCGCACCCGCGAACTGCTCGACAAGCTGGAGCGGCCGCCAAAGTCCGAAAAACCCGACGCTGTTGATCCGAAGACCTTGGCCGACCTCGCCATCGTCCAGAAGGAAGTAGCGGAGGTCGCCGCGCGGATTGCGGCGGCCCAGAAGAAGCTCGTCTCGGCCGGTGCCGAGGAATCGTCCAAAAAGGGCGCCGTCTTCGCCAAACAGCGGGAGCTGGCCGCCAAGCAGCAGGAGCTCCACCAGCTGGAGTCCGCCGCCAACCAGATCCGCGTCGACTTGGCGCGTCTGGAAACCCGCCGCGAGGCGCTGGAACAAGAAATGACGGTCGAGCTCAAGGAGCGCGCCGAGCGGGTCCGCGCCGAAGCCGCGGCGCTTCCGGAGGGTCCGCTCGACGGGGAGCTTGGAGCGCGCATCCAGAAGCTGAAGTACTCGCTGGAGCTGATCGGCGGCATCGATCCGGAAGTCGTGAAGGAATACCAGGAGACCAACGACCGCTTCACGTTCCTCTCAACGCAGAGCGAGGACCTGCGCCTGTCGATCGAGAATCTGGAGAAAGCCATCATCGAACTCGAGGGGCTCGTTGAAGAACGTTTTGTCACGGCCTTCGATGCCATCAACGCCAACTTCGACCGCTACTTCAAGATTCTGTTCAACGGCGGCCAGGCCAAACTCACGAAGACCGTGCAGAAAGAGGAAGATGCGGAGACGGAATCAGACGTCCTTGAGGAGGAGATCGAAGAAAAACCCAAGACCATCGCGGAGAAATTCCGGGAACAGAAGTACGTCATCGACATCAGCGCCAACCCGCCGGGCAAGAAAGTCAAAAATCTGACCATGCTCTCCGGCGGCGAGCGGGCGCTGACCGCGATCGCGCTGATCTGCGCCATCATCTCCACCAATCCGCCGCCGTTCGTGGTGCTCGACGAAGTCGACGCCGCGCTCGACGAATCCAACTCGGTGCGCTTCGCCACCATCGTCGACGAACTCTCCCACCGCTCCCAGTTCGTGGTCATCACCCACAACCGCTACACCATGGAGAAGTCGTCCGTCTTGTACGGCGTCTCGATGGGCGAAGACGGCGCCTCGCGGCTCTTGTCCGTAAAGATGGAAGACGTCCTCAAAGGACACGGCGCCAAACAACCGGTGTAAAAAAGAGACCCCGCCGTCGTCCTCACATGGAGGAAGGGTGGCGGGGTTTTGCGTTTGTCGCGGCCGTCAGCGGCGCGCGGACGCGGGTTGCGGCGGGGGCGGCCCCTGCCGTTCGATGATCTCGTCGCGGAGCACCCGGATGGCATCCCGGGTGTCCCAGGCGGGGTCCGCGCTTCCGGATTCCGTCGCGGCCACCGCTTCCCGGTAGCGCGTCCAGAAGTCCGTGCGGCGGCTCTCCCCCAGGGAATCGCCGCAGCGCTCACAGTACTCGCAGCCCGGATCGGCCGCGAAAGACACGATCAGTCCACCGTGGCACGCGCTCAGCGCGTCCGTGCGGAAGGCGATTCCCCGTCGCGCGAGCGCCGTACGCGCGCGGACGGATTCCGGATTTGCCGACAGATACCGGTACAGCGCCCGGCCGCAGAACGCGAGCACCGCCGCGCCTGCCAGACAGCCGACCACCAGCGTCGCCATGCTCTTCTTCTCTCCTCTCCTCCGGACACGTGCCTGGAGGTGCCCAAGAAGATACCCTGGAATCGCCCCCGCGTCAACCCTTGACGCTTCGGCCCGGCTTCCCTATAGTGCAGGCGCTGCATCGACCCCGCTCAGCGGGGCAAGACGCCACGGCGGCGCTCACCGCCTAACGCGTCGCATCTACATCTAACATCATCAGGCATGCTGACCATCCGCTTGTCCCGCGTGGGCAAGAAGAAGCAGCCGTCCTACCGGCTGATCGTCTCCGAGAAGGCCCGCGACCCCTGGGGTAAGGCCACCGAGATCCTCGGTTCCTACGATCCCCGCACCAAAAAGGCCGCGCTCAACGCCGAGCGCATCGCCTACTGGCGCAGCCAGGGCGCGCAGCTCTCCGACTCCGTCTGGAACCTGCTCCTCAAGGAAAAAATCGTCGAAGGCACGACCCGCAACGTGGTCGCCAAGCTGAAGAGCAATCCGCCGAAGAAGGAAGAACCCAAAGTCGAGGCCGCACCGGCCGAGGCCAAAGTCGAAGAAAAGAAAGAAGAAGCGCCCGCCGCATAAGACCCCGACACCGCGCTTTACTGGCGCGGTGTCGCTGTTATACTGGGTGCGTGGTACTTCACACCTAACCCCGCTGTATGGCTGAGAAGGATCAGGAGTTCGTGGAATACATGGTCCGGAGCATTGTGAATCACCCCGACGATGTCCGCGCCGAGCGGACCATCGACGAGCGCGGCGTGCTCATCACGCTGCACGTCAACCCGGAGGACATGGGCTATGTCATCGGCCGTGAGGGCCAGACGGCCCGCTCGCTGCGCACCCTGCTGCGCATCGTCGGTGCCAAGTCGAACGCCCGCGTGAACCTCAAAATTTACGAGCCGGAAGAAGCGCGCCAGGCCCGCATGGCCGAACGGGGGCCCCGCCCGGGCGCCGCAAGCGACGACGCCAACCGCCCCGACTTCTCCGCGCTCGATGATTTGAAGATCTGAAGCGCTTCACCGTCATCACCCTCTTCCCGGAGATCGTCGCCGCCTACGCCGGCGAGAGCATCCTAAAACGCGCCGCAGCCAACAAGCTGCTGGCGCTTTCGGCTGTGCAGCTGCGCGACTTCGCCCGGGACAAGCATCGCCGCGCCGACGACAAGCCGTTCGGCGGCGGCCCCGGCATGGTGCTGATGGTCGAACCGATCGACCGCGCCTTGAAGTCGGTGCTGGGCACGAAAAAGAAAAAGACCCGCGTCATCCTGACCTCCGCCCGCGGCACCGTGTTCACCCAGGCGGATGCCAGGCGCCTCGCGAAGTACGACCACGTCGTCTTCATCTGCGGCCGCTATGAAGGAGTCGATGAACGCGTCGCCGAACACCTGGCCGACGAAGAGCTTTCGATCGGGCCGTACGTGCTTACGGGAGGCGAACTGCCGGCCCTCGTCATGACCGATGCCATCGCCCGCCAGATTCCGGGCGTGCTCGGCAAGGGCGAGTCGCTTGAAGAAGCCCACGGCAGCTTCCCGCAGTACACCCGGCCCGAGAAGTACAAAAAATGGAAGGTGCCGCCGGTGCTCCTCTCCGGCGACCACAAAAAGATCGCCGAGTGGCGCAAGAAGGGGGATCGGCCGTAACGTATGCCGACCCCCGTTCCGTGTATCGCATTCAGCGGGGCTCCCTGCACGGGTAAGACCACGTCCATCACCGCGATCAAGAGAGTATTTGGTGATGCGGTCTGCTGCATTCCCGAAGCAGCAACGTTCGTGATCGGCCAAGCGGGTTTTCTGCCACCGTCGTCCATTGAGGAAAATCGGCTGTACGTGCGGGCAATGTCTCACGCGCGCATGGCTTTGGAAGACATGGCGCAGACGCATGCTCGATCGTCGGGCGCTCAATTCATCGTTGCGGATCGTGCGGTTTTGGATGCGGCACCCTATCTGCCGGGTGGCCGCGACGAACTCGCTGAGCTCCTTGAAACGACCGTCCAGGAACTCTTTCAACGGTATGCGACGGTTCTCTTCTTCGAACCGCCGACCAAAGAGATATTCGATGCGGGTCGAGCGGCGAATCCCGCGCGCTCGGACACCTACGAAGGCATTCAGCGCCTGACCGAGCAAACACGTGCGGCATGGACCGGACATCCCTCTTTTCAAAAGATTCCCGCGACAGCAATTTGGAACGACAAGTACGCCCTCGTTGAATCAATCATCCGCGACAACCTGAATAAAAAAGAGGCCGGTCCCGCTTAGCGGGATCGGCCGCGTCGTTTCCCGTTGCCGGGAAGCGGCGCTCAGGCCACGACCCGCACCCACTGCAGGCGCGCTCCGCGCCAGAGGCGGAAACGATCCACCGCGAAGGTGTTCGCCGGATCCGGCCGGTCGCCGTCTCCGATCACGTCGCCGTCCACCATGTATTGGTACGCGCCCTCGTCGTAGCCGCGGATACCGCGCACCAGAATCGCACCGCGAACCTCGACCGTGTGCACGTCGTACGCGCCGGGGTAGGCGGTGTGCGTCAGCTCGAGCACCGTTTCGCCGCCGGACGCGACGAGCTCGGGCCCGACCGCCTCGTAGCGGGTGGCACAGCCGGGCAGGATGCGCGCCGCCACGACCGCGCCGATCCAACCGAACACCGCGCCCATGAATCCCCGCCGTGTTACCGGCGGCTTCTCCGTTTCCATCGCATTTCTCCTCTCGGGTGCCGCCTATTGTACGAGCATCATCACTGCCGCATCAAGCCCCCGATATGCCGGGAAAAATTGCCGAAAAACCCTGTGGATAAGCCAAAAAACCGATCCCCCTCCCCGCTCTTGACAGCTTTTCGGCACTTCCGTACTATACGGCCACAAAACAAGAGCCTTTTCGGGCTCTTTGTGTGGTCATGAACAACTGAAGACCATTGCCCAATAGTCAGCCATGGAGGCATCGTGCTTTTCATGGTTGCAACGTCTGTCCGAAGAGTCGCAAGACTCTTCAATTCAACAGATCTCCAAATAGAGCTATCAGCTCTCGAAACCGGCTTGCCGGTTTTACTGAGAGTTTGATCCTGGCTCAGGATGAACGCTGGCGGCGTGTCTAAGGCATGCAAGTCGAACGGATACCGTCGCAAGACGGTATTAGTGGCAAACGGGAGCGTAACACATTGGTAACCTGCCCCGGAGACGAGAATAACCTGCCGAAAGGCGGGCTAATCCTCGATATTGATGCGGGGGCGCAAGCCATTCGCATTGAAAGCCGTAAGGCGCTTCGGGAGGGACCTATGCCCTATCAGCTAGTTGGTGAGGTAACGGCTCACCAAGGCAACGACGGGTAGCGGGCGTGAGAGCGCGACCCGCCTCAGTGGGACTGAGACACTGCCCACACTCCTACGGGAGGCTGCAGTCAAGAATCTTCCCCAATGGACGAAAGTCTGAGGGAGCGACGCCGCGTGCGGGATGAAGCCCTTCGGGGTGTAAACTGCTTTTATCAGGGACGAAGCTTCGGCTGACGGTACCTGGTGAATAAGAGGTTGCTAACTCTGTGCCAGCAGCAGCGGTAATACAGAGACCTCAAGCGTTATCCGGATTTACTGGGCGTAAAGCGTCCGCAGGTGGCCGCGCAAGTCTTCGGTTAAATCTCTGGGCTCAACCCAGAGGCTGCCGGGGATACTGTGAGGCTTGAGGATGGGAGAGGTACGCGGAATTGCCGGTGTAGTAGTAAAATGCGTTAATATCGGCAAGAACACCAAAGGCGAAGGCAGCGTACTGGAACATTCCTGACACTCATGGACGAAAGCGTGGGGAGCGAATGAGATTAGATACCTCAGTAGTCCACGCCCTAAACGATGAGTGCTAGATATTGGAAGTATCGACCCTTCCAGTGTCGTCGAAATAAGCTAACGCGTTAAGCACTCCGCCTGGGGAGTACGGCCGCAAGGCTAAAACTCAAAGGAATAGACGGGGACCCGCACAAGCGGTGGAGCATGTGGTTCAATTCGACGATAAGCGAGGAACCTTACCAAGGTTTGACATGCAGCTGCACATCTCTGGAAACAGAGACTCCTTCGAGGGTGCTGCACAGGTGCTGCATGGTTGTCGTCAGCTCGTGCCGTGAGGTGTTCCGTTCAGTCGGGAAACGAGCGCAACCCCTGTCTCGTGTTTAATAACCACGAGAGACTGCCCGTGCCAAACGGGAGGAAGGCGGGGATGACGTCAAATCAGCATGGCCCTTACACCTTGGGCGACACACGTGCTACAATGGCGAAGACAATGGGTTGCGAAGCGGCAACGCGGAGCTAATCCCACCAAACTTCGTCTCAGTTCGGATTGAGGTCTGCAACTCGACCTCATGAAGCTGGAATCGCTAGTAAACGCTGATCAGCCTTGCAGCGTTGAATACGTTCTCGGGTCTTGTACTCACCGCCCGTCACGCCAAGAGAGTCGGTAATACCTAAAGCGGCCGCAAGGCTTCCAAGGTAGGACCGATGATAGGGGCGAAGTCGTAACAAGGCATCCGTAGCGGAAGCTGTGGATGGATCACCTCCTTTCTAGGGAGTGTTATTCTACTCTTCGGGGTATGAATCATTTCCGTCGAACTCGCTGCGCAGTGCAGCGGGTATAGGACGTTGCAACCATAAAGGGCATGAACAAACGCCGGCCGAAAGGCCGGCGTTTTGATTGGCCAAGGCCCTTGCCAGGAATCGCCTTTTCCCCTACAGTATCCGGGCAAAACAGACATACGGCGTGGATCGTCGCTTCGCTCCGATGCACGCCCGTCGTCCGTTCGGCTTCCGAAAGCGAGCTTTCGAAGCCTCACTCCCTAGGGCGTGTAGCTCAGTTGGTTAGAGCGTTACACTGATAATGTAAAGGTCGATGGTTCGACTCCATCCACGCCCACCAAAATCCCCCGTAAATACGGGGGATTTTGAATAGAGATGAATGGTTTCCCGCAAATCGCTGACCTCTGGTTGCCCTGGCTATGCCCCACTGTGATCAACACTGAGATGTTCTGAGCAGACTGATCGAACTACTGCATCTGGTTCCTCCAGCCGGAGTCCCACTGCTTCGATATCCATACCTCGACATCGTCCCGACGGAAGCGTCGTTGTCGGCCAAAGCGGTAGAAGGCAAGGTCTCCCTGAGCGATAAGGCGCTCGAGCGTCGCTCGTGACACGCGAATCAATGTCGCGAGCTCGGGTGGAGTCAGAAATTCTGAAGAGCGCTGTTGATCCAGCATAGTGATCGGGCATCATCATGGTAGGAAGTGCGCCCCCACCCTGGATGATCCAAAGAGCGGCGTCAACGCCATCGTGACCCGACCCCTTCAGAAATGCCGGAAACTCATGATATAAGCCTGAAGATTGTTGTTATGTCAGAAAGCGTCATTTCAAGCCGCCAATTCTAGATATCTGTTGGGCGGCGACATTCGACGTCTTCCAGACTTATATGATAGTATCACCGATGTCGTCCTATTCATTAGCTTTCTCGTGTGTCACGCGTCGTTCCCCTTATATCAATGCGCCTTCGTCAGCAGTGGTTGCGCGAACTCGGCGGACTTCAGGCATTTTCGGTGAAAAACAAAGAGTGGCTTCCATTGCTTGAGGAAGACACGCGCCAGTCCCTGATGATCGAGGGCGAGTTTGTCGATCGACGGGAACTGAAGAACATACTTGAACGTCGACCAACGCCGCTGAGCGCCAAAGCCCACAAGGTGCTCGGATACTTCGATGCGGCGAGCTTCAGCTACGAATTCGCGTTCCAGCAGTTTCGTACCGGCGAGTTCGCTCTGAGCAAGGCGCTGCTACTTCAGATACACGCCCTCATGTTCCGAAATGATCCGCACTTCGCATACACGCCGGGAGAGTGGCGGCGCGGCGACATCACCATTACTGGTGCGCCCGTGCGACCACCACCCGCGCATCGAGTGCCTGGGATCATGGATCGCCTGCTCGATCTCGCCAACAAGGCGAAGAGGGACCCCCTGCGTATCGCTGCCGTCCTTCACGCGGTATTCGAGCACGTCCATCCGTTTCCGGACGGCAACGGACGCGTTGGGAGGATCCTCCTCAACTTCATTCTCATTGCGCACGGCTTGCCGAACATCGCCATCAAGGGAATGGAGGCGGAGCGGTCTGACTACGTCGCGGCGTTGGAGGAGGCGGATCCGGTTGTCGCGGACGTACTTCGTGGTAGGCGGCCGTGGACATTCCTGCTCCAACACCCGTTCCTGCATCTCGAGGAGATTCTCAATCACGATCTCGCGGTTGCCATGGATTCCATCGTCTGTCCGCGCTTTGAGGAGAAGCGTGCGCCCTTGATGACGCTTGAGGAAGTCGCCAGGCAGACGAGCAGGAAGCTCCCCTCGTTTCAGACAGCCTGTTCTCAAAAAAAGTACATCTCAATCAAGCGCGGCCGAAGCCGCGTGACGCATCCGCTCCTTCTTCAAAAGCCGCGGTAGTGTCCGAACGGAGTGACCGGAATAACAGAACAACTCCCCCATTACTGGAAGAGTTGTTCTATCGGCCGCACCTCTGCCCGCCCGTACGTAAGGCGTGCAATGTATGCAGGGCAGCGTTTATCCCTGGTACCTGTTGACCGGACGTTGCCCACGCCGTGACAGGGTGAGTAAGTGTCGAGTCACCAGAGACGCCGCCGACCTTATGATTCCAGGCTCTTCTGCGACCTGCAAGAGACTGGAGTGATCCCAGAATCACGCTTACCCGGGGTTCGACTCCATCCACGCCCACCAGAAAAGCGCCTCTCTTCGGAGAGGCGCTTTTCTTTGATACAGTATCGGCATATGCGCCTCACCCCTTTGCTTTCGGTCCTATCCACGATCACGCTGGTCGGGGCAGGTTGTTTCCCCTCGACGCCGGCCATCACTTCCTTCGAGGAGTGCGCCGCGGCGGGCAACCCCGTCATGGAATCGTATCCGCGCCAATGCCGCACCCCGGACGGCCGAAGCTTCACCGAAGAAGTCTCGCCGCCTCCCTCGCTCGGCCTGTGGGCGGAGCCCAACGGCATCGTCGTGACGGATCAGCAACCGGGCGCAAGCGTCACGATTTCTGCAATCATCATGGAGAAGGCTGGTTGGATCGTCATTCATAAAGAAGCCGCTGGCAAGCCCGGTGTCGTGATCGGTGAGGCGCGTCTCGTGGCCGGCGAGAGCAGCCAGATCAAGGTGTCGCTGCGGGAGGCGACCCTCGAGGGCATGGGGTATTACGCCATGCTGCACATGGACGACGGCGACGGCCGCTTCAACATTGCCAAAGACGCCCCGGTACGCAGCTCCGTGCTTGATGGAATCATCATGGCGCGGTTCGAGGCCTCGGCCGAGGCGGGTGAACCGCCGGTCGTCAATCCGTAACACGCGTCACTTGCGTGATCTGCGGGGACATGTGAGGATCCCTGCATGTTGGTCACCCAAGCCATCGCCACTTGGTCCGGCTTCGCCCGCGCCGCCCGCTCCTGACCGGGCAGCGGCCGCGCTTTGATCGCCAAAGCCCTGGAATCCGCCCTGCTCGGGCGGATTTTCTTTTTATTCATCTGCCACGGGTTGCTGCGGCCTTCCCTCTCTCGCTGATCCTATGATCGTCCGCGCCATCAAGACACGCGTGTTCCTTGAAGGTGAAAACGTGCACCATTTCATCGCGGAGCATGTCCGCCTGCTGCACGAGCGATCCATCCTCGTCGTCACCTCGAAGATCGTCGCGCTCGCGGAAGGGCGGACCGCCACGCCCGCATCCGAAGAAGAGAAGGCGGCTCTGATCCGCAGCGAGAGCTCGTTGGCCATTCCGACCACCTACTGTTGGCTGACCGTTCGGGACGGCATGGTCATGCCCTCCGCGGGAGTGGACGAGTCGAACGGCAACGGCAAAACGATCCTTCTCCCGCGTGACAGCTACGTCGCCGCCTCGGCACTGCGGGAAACACTGCTCAAAACATGCAAGTTACGGCATCTTGGCGTGCTCGTGACGGACAGCCGGACGCTTCCGCTGCGCGCCGGCGTCACCGGCGTCGCCATGGGCTATGCCGGTTTTCGCGGCATTCGCGACTACCGCGGCAAGCCGGATATCTTCGGGCGTCTCCTGCGCATGTCGAGAACCAACGTGGCCGACAGCTTGGCGGCCGCCGCGGTGCTGCTGATGGGTGAAGGCGCGGAGCAACAGCCACTTGCCATCGTGGAAGATGCTCCGGTGGAGTTCAGCGACATCGTCGATCGCGGAGAACTGGCAATCGACATTCGTGATGACATGTATCGTCCATTGTTCACGAACATCGCTCACTCATGAACAATCTGTGGATAACTAGGTCGCTTTTTCTTGCTCTCACACTTCATCGTGCTACACTGAATCGTGCATGGAGGAAATTTGTGATGAGATCGCCGATTTCCTCGCAGCACATCACATAACGCGCCACGCATCTGACGTGCGTACCGCGCACACGGAAGGAGGTGACCGACATGGCTAAACGGAAGAAGGCAGCGAAGCGGAAGCCGGCCAAGCGGCCCGCCAAGCGGAAGAAGGCGACCAAGAAGCGCCGCGCCTAATGACGCTCAAAAATCGCTCCCTTACAGGAGCGATTTTTGTTTTGCTTCCGTTTCGTCTTCTTTGAAAATCCGCACCGTGCCGTATTGTCCGTCGAAGCCGCCGAGCACCGTGAGTTCTGCCGCGCGTACCCTGCGTATCGCTTCAGCCACGCGTTGCCCGCCTTCCGCGGCGATCTGCGCCAGCGGAACATCCAAAAGAACGGCAAATTCACTACCGACGCGGTCGGTCAGCCGCTGGTACACCTGCTGCACTTTTTTCGAAGCCGGGCCGACATCCAGAGCTTCGCCGATGACTTGTTCGAGCGGCACGATGCTGCGAAACGGCACGGCATCCGGGGGCTTTCCGCCGTCCGGCCGGTCGGCCAGCGCCGCGACGCGGGCAAGGACGCCGACCGTGACCTGCTTGCCGCAAGCCGGACAGATCCCTTTCCGCTTGGCCGTCTCTTCCGGCTTCATGCGAACGCCGCACAGACGATGACCGTCCAAATGATACTTCCCCTCTTCCGGAAAGAATTCGATCGTCTCCACCAGCGCTTTCTTGTCGCGGCCGGCGATGGCCGCGTACAGCGCGGCGTAGGTGCGCTCCGGCAGATCAAACACGTCGGCTTCACGGCCGAGGTTGCGCAGCGAGTGCGCATCGGAGTGCGAGAGCAGCAGCACGCCGTCCAGTTGCGAGAGGCGCCAGTTCATGGCCGGGTCCGAAGAGAGGCCGGTCTCGATGGCATGGATGTGTTTGGCGTCGTCGCCGAAACACTCGGTGATGCTGTCGAAACCGGACTCGGAACCGAAGATGGCGAACCACGGCGTCCAGGCGTGCGCGGGAATCAGCAGCGTGCGCGGATCGGCTTCCTGGATGAGGTGCAGGAGATCGACCGAATCCATGCCGAGGATCGGCCGCCCGTCGGCTTTCAAGTTCTTCCCCAGTTTTTCCAGAGCGGCGCGGATCTTGTGGACCGCGGCGAAATCCGGCGCAAGAAGCACGAGGTGGACGCGCCGTACTTTGCCGCCCCGCTTGTAGATGCAGGCGACTTCACTCGACAGCACGAAGCGCGCGCCGGGCTCCGCCGGATACGCATAGGTGCCAGGCGCGACTTCCACGAGGTCGCGCTCGAGTTCCGCGATCCAGGCCGGATGCGTGAAGTCGCCGCTGCCGAGCAGATCGATCCCCTTGCGCCGGGCCCATTGCGCCAGGTTCGGCACGGTGAGTTCCTGGCTGCAGGCGCGGGAAAACCGCGAATGGATATGGAGGTCGGTGATGGTGCGCATGCCGGGCAGTATAAAGGAACGTCGGGATAAAAAAAGTGGGCAGCGACGGTGAGTCGCTGCCCGCGTTGCCGATGCAACGGTGGCGCCTAGGCCGCCTCGGGATCGTCCTCGGCGGAGGACGGCGCCCGCCCGGTCTCCCACCGGGCAATCCGCGCGACCGCCTGGGTTCCGTCCTCCTCGTACGAGGGGATGAACTCCAGGAGCCGCTCGGACCAGCCGGCAAGGAGCGCGACGCGCGGCTCGTCGCTTGGGAACTGCGCGGTGCCGTATCCGGCCAGGTCCACGGAGTACAGGAAGACTCCGGGGTTCACCTGGCTGCGGTACCGCCGCAGCTCCTCGGCAAGCGACGCGTCCCGGACGGACTCGTGCCACATTCCGTGCGCGGCCTGGGCCGAGTCGTAGCACTGCATGTCCGAGAAGAGGATGATCCGGTCGACCCGGGTCTTCGTCTCGCGCAGGTGCCGGACGGCGAGGTACGCGTTCGTGGCGTGGCCCACGTCGGTGTTCGCCAGGCGCGCCATGTTGGTGATGATCGAATCCTTGGAAAGGACCGGCACCACCTTGTGACTCTCGCCGAACACCGAGCACACCGCCTGGTCGCACATCGTGTGGGCGATGGCGCCGAGGAGGTTGGCCACGTCGCGCAGCGCGACCGTCGAGCGCTCGGAGACCGGGGACTGCATCGAGCCCGAGTTGTCCGCGGTGATGAACGTGCGCCCCGCGAGTCGGGGCAGATTCACCACCGAAGCCTCGAGCGCCGCAAGCAGCGCCTCCATGACCTCCGTCCGCCGCGGGTGCGACGCGATGCGCTCGTCGAGGGCCCGCCCCGAGATGCCGCACCACTCGCCCGCCACGGACGGGTCGAGCACCCGGTACGCCGAGTAGAACCGGAACGGCAGCTGCCGGCTCCGCCGCACGTGCTCGGGGTTCCGGAGCATCGCGATCACGCGGTCGAGCGCCTCGTCGGCGCCGTTGCGCATGAGGTTCGCGATGTTCCGCATCCCGGCCATGAACGGCAGGCGCAGTGCGTTCCAGGTCTCGGCCTTCGCCCCGAAGTGGGAGATGAGGACCTCCCACGTGGCGTCGGCCGCGGCGGCGAGCGCGCGCGCCTCGTCGTCGAACGCCTGCTTGCGCAGCAGGGCCGACTTGGCCGCGAGCTTCGGCAGGAGCGCCGCGTCGAGCTCGCCCTTCACCAGGTACCGGTAGAGCGCGGAACGCTCCGGTGTGCCGGGCTTGGGGCGGACGATGCGCAGCACGTCGCGGAGCTTCACGGCCCGGTCGCGGTCGTACTTGGCGAAGTGGTACTCGCCGAAGTTCCCGAGCGCGTCCGCAAGCCCGCGGGTGAGGCAGTTCGGGAAGGCGTGCTCCCCGCCGCGCTCACCGTGCGAGCCGATCGGCCCGTGCGCCCTCGTCCACGCCGCGATGACCTCGGCCGGCTCGTCCGCGCGGCGGACGATCTCCGGGGTCCAGCGCCGGACGAACGGCTTGCAGGCCGGGATGGACGCGGCCATGGCGAGCACCACGATCGGGGTCGACCGGATGTGCATCACCTGGCGCGTGTAGGCCGCGAGCCGGAGCACGAACTCCGGATCCACCGCGGCCGCGGCGGCAACGTCGGCGAGGAGCTCCACATCCGACGTCTGTCCGTCGGCGTAGAACTTCGGCTCGCCGGCGAGCGACGCGCACACCCGCGTGTACAGCCGGGTCCGCGCATCCGAGGTGAAGGCGAGGCCGCCCCCGTGGTTGCGCGTGGCATCGGCGCGGGAGACGACCTGCTCACGGATCGACGGCGAACGAAGATTCTGACGCATGGGATCCTCCACCTGCCCCGCTCAGCGGGACGGAACGTTGTTATGTGCGAGTTGTGAAAGAAGAGGCCCGGGACGCGTGTCGTCGCCGGGCCATGAAGCTTGCGTATCTGGGGAGAAGAAGCGGAATCGGATGCTTGTCACCGCGCCGTACCGCGATGGCATCCACGACGTCCTTTCGGACGCCGCGGGAGTGGAACTTTCGTTCCCCAGGGACGTGACCCCGAACGGGTCCGTCATCCCTGGTGCCGGCATCAACCCTCACACGGAGGTCCGCCGACATGATGTTCAACCGACTGTCGAGGCCGGTCGACCATTCCCAATTGGAGATGTTCTTTAGAAGTAACCGGTTCCTACGCTGCCCCAGACGCGCAACTTGTGAAGGTTCTCGAGGAAGAAACGACGAGGGTCTTGTATGCCACTTGGAAAGAAGTATCCCTCGTCTACACCGCCGAGCGCCTTCGTCGCAGGCCGGAACCGAGCGGTTCCGGACTTGGACGAAGGGCCGGGCGGCCCCTTCCCCACGGTCCACACGCGGAGAGCGGTTTCCGCGCTCCAGAGGAGTGCAGTCCCCGCGTACCCTGGACAAGCATCGACAGGTCCGGTGCGGTCCGTTCGATCCGACGACAGTGATCTATCGCCAGCTCGATGCACCCGTTCTATCACAGGATGAAAACTTTGTCAAGTCCTTAACTACTGAGAGTCTAATTTACTACACAACAGAGCCAAATTATAACACAATAAAGTATAACGATATATCCTACAGACGAATGAGCGGCGACAACGCAAGTGTCGCCGCGCCCTTGACGATCCACCGGGGTCGTGCTAGGTTCCCGCTACCGATCGGAGCGCATGCGTGCTCCATCGCCCCGTACAGGAGGCGGGGAAACATGTTCAGCGGAGGCTAGCGTCGGTTTTGCCGCAAACGTCATGGACCTCGGTTCGAGCTGGAGTACAGCAGCAGTTCGCGCAGGACACCACTTTCGAGGTTTCTGCCCGAGCAGATGGAGATCGCAAGAGCGGTCCCTTCCCGAAGGACCATCGCAAGGAGGCCACCATGTCGAGCGGCGGCTGATACCGACCCCCGGGCGCGCAAGCGACCGGGGTCATTTTTTACTTGAACGTCGGAAAGCCACCGGCACCACGCCACGCCAGATCGAACAGGGCGCGCAGCGTCTGGGCCGCGATCGCGCTGTCGATCACTACCCCGATGATCGCTCCCTTGAACGTCACGATGGCGACCTTATCGCCGTAGATGACCAAGTCTCCGTAAAATTCGAAATCTTTGGGCGGCAGGACACGCACGTCCACGCCGGGTCGCGCCCGCTGCACGTTGCCGAGCAACAAGGCGCGGCCGGGTGTTTTGCGTTTGGAAAGGACGTCCTGAATCGCGCGCAACTCCGGATCGGAGAAAATCTCTTTGACTGCGTCAATATTGGCCATTTCGTCGACCGTGGCCGGTTTCGTGGCCGCGATATCCTCGAGAATGGTCCGCAAACCCTCCACGCCCTCAAAAAATTTCACGCCGGGACGCTCGCCTTTCTGCAGCAGCCGCAGATCGTTCAGCACCGACGCGATCTCGCGGACCTTGCTTTGCATCTTCTTTGATTCCTCCTCCACGAAATGAAGCAGCCGATCCGGCGGTTCCGCGGAAAAGAGCTTGCGCTTGCCGCGGATGTAGGAACTCATGAGCCCTTTCTGGGAAAGCCCGGTGATCGCCGCATAGGTGGATGGCCGGGAAAAACCCGCTTTCTTGGCAACGATCTGTACCGGAGATGGGCCGAGCTCCAAACTCGCGATGTAGACGCGCGATTCGCTGTCGTTGAAACCGAGGGATTTGAGCAGGTCTGCGTAATCCATACCAACGCATTCTACCACACGACGATGCTTTTTTGTCGCCCAAGGGTTGACAAAAACAGGCCGATGTGATAGCCTCGCGCGTTCGTCCCCGGCCTGCTGTTCAATCCCGGGGGCGACGGAGGCAAATGGACCGAACCATGGCCGAGAAGGTCGTGTCGTTCTCGTGGCAGAATGGCCGCGAGCACCCGCTCCTGTGCACTGCGCTCAAGGCGCTCGGCATCAGCCGGGCGCGCTTCGACGAGCTGCGGCGCGAGGCGGCCAACGTGAGCCGCGGCCGCGACCGGCTCGCGGTGCTCACCCCCTGCGGCGGCGCGGTCCGGACCTGACCCGGACGCGCTACGCAGCAACAGGCGGTACGCCACCGCCTGTTTCTTTTTGCTATAAAAAGAGGGCATCCTGAGGGATGCCTCACTCCGCCGTCGTCTTCTGTCCGGCGGTGGAGCGGCGGGAGACGATCGCCTGCACGTCCGCGAGTTCTGCCGGGATGTTCACCCCGAGCGCTTCCTCGGGGTCCGTGAGGACGAGTTCTGCGACCGTCGCCTCTTCTTCGGCCGCGACGGCCAGAAGCGGCGGCAGGTGGAACTCGTCACCGTGGCCGTCGGCGCGCGGATACGGCCGGATGCGGTCGTAGTGGCTCAGGAACCAGGCGCGGTCGAAGACGTACAGCGACGGATTCACCGACGTTGTCGTCACGAGGTCCGCGGCACGTGCGTCCCCGGGTTCGACCACGTTCACGATCCGCCCGCGCGCGTCTCGGAAGACGCGCCCGTACCGCTCCAGAATCCGCGGAGAATCGGCGCCGCCGATCTTCACCGTGACCATGGAGATCATGGGGCGCGGCAGATGCGTGGCCGTGGAGGACTGATGCATCTCCACAAGACGGCGCAGCGTCTCCGTCCGCCACAGCGGCATGTCGCCGTAGACGACGAGAAAGGCGTCTCCTTGCCGGGCGGTCCGGTCATGCTCCATGACCAGGCGCACTGCATCCGCGGCGCCGCGCCGACGGTGCTGGTGCATGATGGCGTACCCGCCCACCCGGTCCCGCTCGAGCGCGGCGTCTATCTGGTGGCGGAACCGGCCGTTCAGCACGAGCCAGCGCGGCCACAGCCCTTTCACCCGATTCACCGTCCGAAGCACCTGCCCGAGCATGCTCGTGCCGCACGCGACATCGACGGTCTCCGTAAGCTTGGAGACCCCGGGGCGCAGCGTTCCGTGGCCGGCCGCTACGACAATCACACCGACGTACGTTTCCAATCCTTGTACTCCCGTGAAAGAACACCCAGCTCTCCTCGGCTGGCCCCGCCATCCATCACATGCTCAGGATGAGAGGCGGGGTCAGCAGGCGAGATCAACGGCCGACGAGTACGGCGGCGGCCAGCTTCTCCGGATCGTGACGTGCAAGTTCGGCCTTGCGCAGCAGATCCGCGGCGATGACGCGCTCTCCGGACAGGTCGTTCTCCACGGGAAACGAACCGACTGCCGCATACCGAGCGGCCACTGCAGCATCCGGATGCGCGGCATTCACGACGACCGCATCCACGGAGCGCCCGAGCGCGCGTTCCACCGCGGCAACGAACTGTGCGGCCGTAAAGCCGTCCGTTTCTCCCGGCTTCGTCATGGTATTGCAGACGTAGACAAGCCGCGCCCGCGTTTCGCGCAGTACTTCGGCGACGCCGCGCACGAGGAGCACCGGAACGACGCTCGTGTAGACGTCCCCGGGACCGAGCACCACGAGATCCGCCGCTTTGATCGCTGCGCTGACCTGCGGCAGCGCCAAGGCGTTCGGCTCGAGCCACACTTCGGCGATGCGGGAGCGCGCCTGCACGGTGGGCACGTCGATCGCGGTCTCGCCTACAAGCACCGTCCCATCGGCCAGACGCGCCCGCAGCGTGATGTTGCCCGTCGTGACCGGCAGCACCGTGCCGCGGACCTTGAGCATGTCGCCGAGCCCGCGGACCGCCTCCAGGAAACTGCCGGAGTAGCTCGCGAGCATGGTCAGCAGCATGTTGCCGGAGGTGTGGCCGTCGAGCGCCCCCTCGGCAAAGCGGTGCTGCAGCAGGTCGCGCGCCACGTCGCCCGGAAAATCGGACAGCGCGAGCAGCGCTTTGAGCACGTCGCCGGGCGGCAACGCGCCGAGCTCGTCGCGCAGGCGGCCGGAGGAGCCGCCGGAGTCGGCCATCGAAACCACGGCGGTCAGTTCCGCGTCGGGAACCCGCTTGAGGCCGGACAGCAGCGTGAACTGCCCGGTGCCGCCGCCGATGGTCACGATCTTGGTCATGCGCGGAGTTCGTTGTAGGTCCGCTCAAGGACCGCGAGCTGTTCCGGCGTGTTGGCGCCGAGCGTCTCGCGGGAATCGTGGGCGGCGACGGTTTCGAGCTTCGCCTTCTGCGCCACGGCGATGCCCAGCACGTCGGGCAAGTAATATTCGCCCTGGACGTTATCGCAGCCGACCTGCGGCAGGTGCTCCCAGAGCCACGGCGCACGGAAACAGTAAAAGGACGGATTGACCTCCGTGATGCGCAATTCGGTCGCGGATGCGTCTTTGGCTTCGACGCTTTTGACGACGCGGCCGGAGCCGGAATCGCGCACGATGCGCCCCCAGTCGGCGAAGGACGAGCGCCAGCCGGAAAAGTCGGGAAGCGGCACCGTCAGCATGGTCATGTCCGCGCCGGTCGAGACGTGGTGCTGGGTGACGCCATGGATGGTGGCCGAAGAAATGAGCGGCTGGTCGCCGTAGAGGACGAGGACATGATCCGCCTTGGAGACGGCCGGGCGCGCGCACAGCACGGCATGTCCGGTCCCCTTCGGCTCCGGCTGCAGGACGAACCGGACGTCGCGGCCGGCGAGCGCCGCGCGGACCTTCTTCTCCACGGCCGGACCGACGACGACGGTCACCCGGGCGGCAATGCCGCTCGCATCGACCGCGTCGAGCACGTGGAGAAGCATCGGCCGGCCATGCAAGGGAACCAGCACCTTCGGCACGCCGGGAAAGGCCTGGTGCATGCGTTTGCCCTGACCCGCCGCGAGAATGACGACGTCGACTTTCGAGATGGGTGCGTTCATAGATGGGCGTTGGTGGCGTGGAACACCGTCAGGTAGTCTCGAATTTCCATCAGCGAGGTGAAATTGAGCATGCCGATCGACAGGTACTTCTCGGGCGGGATGTCGAGGCGCCGCTTCAGAACCGGTATCCAATCCGGCCGCAACCGCATGACGTCGCGCGTTTCCTCCACGTGGTCGTTGACGAACACGGTTTTTCCGGGCGCGTCCGGGAACGTGGCGATGTGCACCGTCTTTGCCTCGGGGCCGGCATGAATCTCATGCACGAAACGGTCGAGTCCCGAGGCCGCGATCTTTCTCCGCTGGAACCACTCGTCGCCGCGCGAGAGCAGCATGAGCGGGACGTTCAAGGAAATCATGCGCGACAGGAAATCGCGCGTGTCTGGAAAGAGAAAGTCCGCGGCATGATCGAGGACTTGTTCCAGGCGCACGGTGGCCTGATACGGATCGACGTCGGGCAGCAGCTCATGAAGGAGCTTGGCATGACGGTCCGGCGAATACCCCAAGCGCTCCCCGCCGTGGTCGAGGACCCGCGGATACAGCTGCCAGAACATCTCCCGCGTGACGCCGAGTTCCACAAGTGCGCCCGACAGCGCCCGCTTGAAGGCATCGGTGTCGAACAGCGTGTTGTCGAAGTCGAGAATGATGCGTCCGATGCCGTTCATACCGGAAGCGTTTTCCAAAGCGAATCGAACATCAGCCGCTGGGTGTCCGAGGTGTCGGCATCCTCGATCAGCACGCCGCGCGGCTCACCGCTCGCACCCACCGAAAAGAGCGCCGTTTTATCGGCGTAGACGATGAGGTACGTAGGCGCTCCTTCTTTCTTGGTCAGCCAGCGGCGCTCGGCCAGGGCCTGCTCCTCTCCGCCGGAACCGATGGCGATCGCCCGGACCCGGATCTTGCGGCGGATGCGCTCGGCGGTGAAACCGGGAAAGGCCCGATAGAGATGCGATCGGATGTCCGCGGACGAATAGACGACGTAGGCGCGCTCGGCTTCGGGCAGGGCGCCGACCGTATCGAGGACGTCGGCAAGCAGGGTGCGGATCCCCGGGTCGCCCTCGTAGTACTTCACGACCGGTTTCTCGCTGGCTTTGGAAAACAGCGATGCCAGCTCCGGCAGAATGGCCCGCACCTCTTCTTTGGCCGCGGAGAGTGCGGAGGCCTTGGCGTCGATCATGGCCAGCAACTTCTCCGGGTGTTCGGCCACGAAATACTGCTTGGTCTTTTGGTGGTAGTACGAGACCAACCCCTGCTCCATGAGGGACTTCAGGATATCGTAAGTGGTGCCGCGGTTGACGCCGGAAGCGTCCGCAAGTTTCCGAACGGGTGCTGGCCCATGCGCCAAAACCGACCGGTACACGGCGATTTCCTTGTCGGAAAAGCCCAGTTTCTTAAGCAATACGGCGGCATCTGCCATAGGATGGAGGTAGCCTATGCCGACCGGGAAATCTTGTCAATTTTTCTTCTACACTTTTTCCACAGCTACGGCTTCAGGTAGATGATCCAGCTGCCGTCCTCGTACGCCCGTGTCCAGCCAAGACCATCCACGACCTCTCGAGAAAAAGTTCGTTTCCCCTCTTTCCCTGCATTCGGATAGTTGTCCATCCAGAAGAAGAATGGATATTCACCGGACGCGTCGTTCTTCCAAAAGAGCATGGCGTCGATCGGCGTTTGCGTGAGCGCGTCACTGAACTGTGCGGCGCTTCCGGCTGCGGCAAGTTGCTCGATCACCTGGAAGCGCTCGCCGTAGCGGGAGGCGTGGTGGCTGAAATGCGGGTTATGGGCCACGAAGTAATGGATGGGCAGATACGCGTTCAAATCTGGCGTGCCGGAGGTCAGCCACGTTCGCGTTTGCCAATCAGGCACGGCCGCGGCGAGTTTGGGTGCGAGCGCGGCCATCTGTGAGGGAGGAAGACTCTCGATCAGGCGCAGCCGCGTGATGTCGTTGTCGAGGAAGCCCGTCATCGGCCAGAGCGGAAGCGAAACGACGAGCATCGCGACAACGGCGCCTTGCCGCACCGGCTCGCCTCGTCCTGCCACGTATCTGTCCCAGACCCATTGCCCGAGCGCGACGGCGCCCACGGCGAGCGCGGCATTGGCCAAAAACTTGAAGGGATTCGCGGCCTGAAGCGGGTGGCTGCCGACGAGGTACAGCAGGATGGATCCGAACTGATACAGATAGGAGAAGCCGAGCAGGCACAGATTCCCGCGCACGAACGGATCGCGGCGCAGGAGGATCAACCCGGCGAACCCAGCAAGCGCCAGCGGCATGCGCCAGCCCCAGTCCGCGAACGGCAGCCAGGTACTGAAGTCGGCAGCCTGAAAGTAGAACGCCTGCCAATTCTCCATGCCGCCTTGGTAGGAGAGGAGCAGCGGCACGACGTATGGCGAGGCGACGGCAAACATGATCACGCCGACGCCGCAGAACCGGGCGAGTGCAGCGCGTCGGTTGGGAGCAGAAAGCGCCAGCGCAAGCATTACCGGGATCGCCATGAACCACCAGAAGTAGTACGTCAGGAACAGGAGACCGCCGGAGATGCCGAAGAACGCATACGTCAGCGGCCGCCAGCGCTTCATGGCGATTTCCCGGGCGTACAAACCAATCCACAGCGCCACGCCGAGGCCCGGCAGCGTCTTGTACGGCTTCAAGAAGACGTCGCTGAAATCGAGCAGGAAGAGGAAGGCGAGCGGGATCAACACCCACCACCAGCTGCGGTCCGGTTGACGGACATCGCGGTCCGAACGGCGGTCATGGATCCGCAGGACGACGTACGTGCCCAGGAACCAGATGCCGAACGCCGTGGCCACGCCGAACTTGGCGGCGGTCACGGCGTTCTCGGCAAACAGCCGGCTCACGAGTCCGGCCAGCCAGAAGTAGAGTGGCGGATAAAACTGGGGCAGGCCGTGGTAGTAGAAATCATTCCACGGGCTGCCTTTAAGCACCTGGCTCAAGTACGCCAGGATGAACATCTCGTCGCCGTTGTTGCCCCACCACATGCGCTGCAACGGCCAGACCAGCACCAAGTAGAAAGCGACCATGAGCGCGGACAAGAGCGCCGCGAACAACCACGGCTGCCTGGGCCGGCGTAGAAGGAGGTACGCCGCGGCGGCACCACCTGCAACAAGCAGGACTTTGCCCCAGGCGATCGTGCGAATGGCGATGTCAGGAAATTCCATCATGGCTGGCATGGTAGCGTGCTTGCCCAAAAACAGGAACACGCCCCTTGTGGGAGCGTGTATCCATAAACCGGCACCGGCCTACTTTCCCAGGCGTTAGTTTACACCAAGTATCATCGGCGCTGAGGTGCTTAACTGCCGTGTTCGGGATGGGAACGGGTGTGACCACCTCGCTCGAGGCACCGGACGCGCAGGGGCGACCCGTGGGTCGTCCGTCCGCGTCCGGCAGCCCCGCCTAGGCGGGGCTCGAGACGTGTTTGGAAGAGGTAAGAGGAGCTCGTCTTTGTGTTTCAGTGAATGCGTTGTGAGTACATGGACTTATACGTACGGCTCGGCTGAAGACCTTGCGGTCCGTACACCTGCCGCCGTTCAACCCGGTCATCTCCCGGGAGTCTCATACTGAAACCTAATCTTGAGGACGGCTTCACGCTTAGATGCTTTCAGCGTTTATCCGTTCCGAACTTCGCTACCGAGCAGTGCCCTTGGCAGGACAGCTCGTACACAAGAGGTTCGTGCACCTCGGTCCTCTCGTACTAGAGGTGCGCCCTCTCAAGTTTCCGCGCCCGTGGTAGATAGGAGACCGAACTGTCTCACGACGTTCTGAACCCAGCTCGCGTGCCGCTTTAATTGGCGAACAGCCAAACCCTTGGGAGCTTCTCCACCCCCAGGATGCGACGGGCCGACATCGAGGTGCCAAACCGGGTCGTCGATGTGGACTCTTGGACCCGATCAGCCTGTTATCCCCAGAGTAGCTTTTGTCCGATGAGCTTCCGCCGTCCTATAACGAACGGTCGGATCACTAACTTCCGCTTTCGCGACTGCTCGACTTGTAGGTCTTGCAGTAAAGCCGGCTTTTGCGTTTGCACGTCCAGCTCCGTTTCCATCGGAGCTAAGCCGACCTTTGTAAACGCCTCCGTTACCATTTAGGAGGCGACCGCCCCAGTCAAACTACCCACCAGATACTGTCTCCCACACCGGATAACGGCGCGAGATTAGAATTCGCGTAACACAAGGGTGGTGTCTCATTGGTGCCGAAGCTCCCACCTACGCTGAACATGTGAAACGTGAACCCAATACCAAGCTATAGTAAAGCTTCATGGGGTCTTTTCGTCTAACCACGGGTAGTGAGCATCTTCACTCACCTTGCAATTTCGCCGAGTCCCTCGTTAAGACAGTCGCTCAGTCGTTATGCCATTCGTGCAGGTCGGAACTCACCCGACAAGGAATTTCGCTACCTTAGGACGGTTATAGTTACCGCCGGCGTTCATCAGCGCTTCGGTTCGGAGCTGCCGGGCTTGCGCCCATGACCCCTCGCCTTAACGTTCTGACACTGGCCAGGCATCACTCTCTATACATCACCTTGCGGTTTCGCAGAGAGCTGTGTTTTTGGTAAACAGTCGCTAAGCGTCTTTCGCTGCGCCCCATCTTGCGATGGGGAGGCCTTATCCCGAAGTTACGGCCGTTGTATTGCCGAGTTCCTGAACGAGGGTTCTCTCGTACTCCTTGGCACACTTATGCCCACCCACCTGTGTCGGATTACGGTACGGGTACGATGATGCGTAAGAACGAGGCTTTTCTAGACACCACATCCTCTCCCATTGCGCGCCTCGCGGCGCACTGCGTGCAGCGGCTTGCGTTCCGTCCCCGGATTTACCAAAGGACCGGCTTGCCGCCACCCATGCCTATAGCCAAAAGGCACGGAAGATTTTGCGATGTGTCCCCTCGAACATAACACCACCGTAGCGCAGGAATATTCACCTGCTCATCCATCGGTTACGGCACTCGCCCTCACCTTAGGACCGGCTCACCCTGGGACGATTTGCGTTGCCCAGGAAACCTTGGGTTTACGGAGGACGGGGTTCTCACCCGTCTTTTTGCTACTTATGCCAACATTCGCACTTCCGAACGCTCCACCGCGGCTCACGCCACGACTTCACAGCTGTTCGGAACGCTCCCCTACCGCCGCACGAAGTAAATCGTGCGGCCCTCGTCTTCGGTATGCAGTTTAAGCCCCGGTATATTTTCGGCGCGAAGCGACTGAACCAGTGAGCTGTTACGCTTTCTTTAAAGGATGGCTGCTTCTAAGCCAACCTCCTGGTTGTCTGAGTCACGACACCTCCTTTGACACTGAACTGCAATTTAGGGACCTTAGACGGAGATCAAGGGCTGTTTCCCTTTTGAGCGATGGAGCTTAGCCCCCATGCTCTGACTGCCGGGAACACGTACGGGTATTCGGAGTTTGGTTGGTACCTGTAGGATTGCTCCACCAGGTTCCATTCAGTGCTCTACCCCCCGCACGCTATTAACCGACGCTAGCCCACAAGCTATTTCGGGGAGAACCAGCTATTACCCAGTTCGATTGGAATTTCACCTCTAACCACAGCTCATCCAAGACTGTTGCACGGGTCACTGGTTCGGACCTCCATCCCACTTTCGTGGGACTTCATCCTGGCCATGGTTAGCTCACCGGGTTTCGGGCCATGTATGCGCTACCGTTCACATTCTGTGCACCATCCCGCCCGGAGGCGGAACGGAACACAGAAGTGAAAACGCCCTATTCAGACTCGCTTTCGCTTCAGCTTCATCCCGTAGGATTTAACTGCAGCAACGCACAGCATACTCGTTGGCTCATTCTTCAATAGGAACGCCGTCACCCCTTGCGGGGCTCCGACTCCTTGTAAGCACACGGTTTCAGATACTATTTCATCGCCCTCCCGGGCTGCTTTTAACCGTTCCCTCACGGTACTGGTTCACTATCGGTCAGAAAACGTATTTAGCCTTGCCACATAGTCGTGGCGGATTCCTACAGGCTTTCCCGAGACCCGTAGTACTAAGGAACAATGACAGAAGAAGCATCGTAAGATTCGCATACGGGGCTGTCACCCGCTCTGGCCGGCCTTTCCAGACCGTTCTGCTTCAAACGCGTGCCCTCATCGGGCTTTCCTCTTCCCGGATCAGTAGGGATCCGACATCACTGTCCTGCAACCCGCATGACGCAACGGCCTACACCTTTATTCATCCGGCTGCGGCTCAATCTTGCGATCAAACTCAGTCCGGCGAACCACGTCATGCGTTTCGGCTCATCCCCTTTCGCTCGCCACTACTCGGGGAATCCAGCTGATTATCTCGAACGATCCCACCATGGAAGGCGGACTCGTTCGAGTAATCAGCGCTTGTTGTTTCTTTTCCTCTGGGTACTGAGATGTTTCACTTCCCCAGGTGCCTTTCGTACGCCTATGTATTCAGCGGACGATGTCACGACCTTCCGTCGTAACGGGTTACCCCATTCGGAGATCTCCGGATCAAAGGTTGCTTGCCACCTCCCCGGAGCTTATCGCAGGCTGCGACGTCCTTCATCAGCGTTTTCTGCCAAGGCATCCACCGTGTGCCCTTATGTGTACTTGCATTACTTTCACTGAAACACGAAAACGTTCTCCGTGCCTTCGTGTTTCGACTAGATGCTCTACCCTCTTCCATTCAATTGTTAACGATCAAGCCGCAGATTCTCCCGTCTGCTTCAGAACCGGATCCTGGGATCCGCGGCTGAAGGGAGGGGGGAAACAAAACCGCCCGGGTTCCTCCGGGCGGCGCCGTCGAACACGACATCAGGCGCTCCGGGGGAGGTCAGTGTGCGTGAGACGGGTCATATCCGGGGGGAGAAGGATGAGGGACCGCGGACGGCGTTTATCCACAAATGCAGGGAAAGAGTACCGGAGCCCGAAAAGGGTGTCAAGGGGCACAAACCCGGCTGATTTAAGCTAAAAAAAGAAGACACCGTTTCGTGGCGTCAGGCGCCGGTCCGATCCCTCAGATCAGGCCGGATTCCCAGCGGTAGATGCGATCACGTCCGCGGTCCTTGGCGGCGAAGACCGCCCGGCCGGCCTTCCTGGCCAACTCGCGGGCGATCGCCTCCGGCGTACCGCGCGGTTCGACGTCCGAGAGCATGGCGATGCCGATCGAAGCCGTGGTGGTGAGATCCCCGGAACCCGCCTGTCCGGGCAAGCGCAGCGTGCGCACGTCCTCGACGATCTCCTGCGCGATCGTCAGGCAGATCGTCTCCGTGTCGTTGATGAGGATCGGTTCCTCGTCGCCGCCCCAGCGGAAGACCCGCGGGTAGAACGGATTCAGCGGCGGCACGATCTCCGTGAGCGTCCTCGCAAGGACCCGCAGGAAGTCGTCGCACGCCTCGTACCCGAACTGCTTGTTCCGAATCTTGAACTTGTCCAGGTCGACCCACAGCAGCCCGAGCGGCTTGCGGTCGCCGAGCGCGCGGTTCACTTCCCCGCGCAGCGCCGCGTCGAAGGCCCGGCGGTTGCCGAGCCCGGTCAGCGGGTCCGCGTAGATCTTCTGGACGTACTTGGTGACGTCCCGGACCGTTCCGAGGTAGCCGGCGAGCCGCTTCCGGTCGTCGACCACGCGCTGGACGTTCAGGGAGACGGCGAGGCGCATCCCGTCCGGACGCACCACGTAGGTCTCGTAGTCATCGAGCTCGCCGTGCTTCTCCAGCATCGCCGGGATCGTCCGGCGGTCCGGATCGCCCCTGCGGTTCGAAAAGAGCCGCAGCACGTTCTTTCCCTTCAGCTCTCCCTCCGGGAGGCCGAACAGCTTCGACACCGCCGGATTCAGCACCTGGATGCGCGCTTTCGCGTCCGTGAAAATCTGCGCATCCGGGCTCTGCATCCAGAGCAGCTCATATACTTCCTGTAGCTGAAGCACCGCAGCCTCCCCGGCACCCGTGAAACCACGGGGTGCCATGCTCGGAGTATCCTCCACGCGTCCTCCTTGAAAATGTAGCGTGTGCCGTCCTTCGTTACGGCGTGCGGAGGATATGCGAAAAGAGGCCTTCCGTCAAGGGAGCGTGCTAGACTTCCCCTATATGTACCGCTTCCGGATCCTGGCCGTCGGGCCGCTCCACCACGACTATGCCAAAGAGGCCGCCGCAGAGTACGCCAAGCGGCTGCGCCCCTATGCCAAAATCGAGGTTGAAGAGGTCGAAAAACGCTCCTTCCGGTCACTGAGCGAACGGGACCGGACGGTCGGCGTGGAAGGCGCGCACCTGGTGGCCCATCTGACCAACGACGAGTTCGTGGTGGCGCTCGATGAAACCGGGAAAACCGTGGATTCCCAGAAGTTCGCCCAGCTCCTGAAACGGGAAGGCGAGACGGGGCGCATCGTGACCTTCCTTATAGGAGGGCCGCTGGGCCTGTCCGCCGAAACGAAAAGCGCAGCACATCTGACCCTGTCGCTTTCCCCCCTTACCTTCCCGCACGAGATGGCCCGCGTCGTACTTCTGGAGCAGCTTTACCGCGCCATGACGATTCTGTCCGGAAAGACGTACCATTATTAAATAACCCACATATCTATGTTGTTGAATTTCCCTGACGTCATAGCAACGATGATGACCCCGGACAACGCCATGTCGTTCCTGGTGGCGATCATCCCATTTGTGCTCATCTGGTCGCTTACCTGGAAAGGGTTGGCGCTCTGGAAGGCGGCGCACGAAGAAAGCAAACCGTGGTTCGTGGCGCTGCTCCTTCTGAACACCGCCGGCATCCTCGAAATCCTCTACATCTACGTCTTCGCAAAAAAACGCGGGTTGAAGTAGAAGCAAAAGACGCCCAGCCGGGCGTCTTTTATTTTCGGAGGGCTGGTGCTCCCGGAGGGATTTGAACCCCCACGCCTTGCGGCATGCGCTCCTAAGGCGCACGTGTCTACCGTTCCACCACGGGAGCCTCTAGTAATGAAGTCATCATATCCACACGCCCCACCATTGACAAACCGAAAAAAGGGTTAGAGAGTGAAGATAACAATTCTTGATCTCTCCGCGCCGTCGCACGCGCGGTACACGCACTATGCGCTTTGTACCGTTTGTCGTTGCGGCGGCGTTTCTGCTCTTCGCCCCCGCGCTCGCCCGCGCCGCCTCCACGGTCGTTATTACGCGCGTCGCCGCCTACGAGGCGTCCGACCATGAATGGATCGAAATCAAAAACACGGGCGATGCGCCATTCGATCTCACCGGTTGGAAGTTCTGGGAGGACAACGTGAACCACGGGCTGACCGCCTTCCGCGGTGGCATGACGCTCGCACCCGGCGAGAGTGCCGTCATCGCCGACGTGGCCGCAACCTATACCACCGACCATCCGGAGTGGAGCGGGATGATCCTCGATTCCAGCTGGACATCGCTCGCGCTTGACGGCGAACCGATCGGCCTGCGCGACTCGGCCGGAGAGCTCCATCAGTTTACGGATGTGGTCTGGTTGAGCGAGCCGCCCGGAACGGCGGCACCCGCGCCGACAGCGGATGCGCCTCCAACATCGAGCGCGCCCGCCCCGCAGGGCGGCGAGCTCCTCCTCTCCGAAGTGCTCCCCGCGCCTACCGACGGCGGCGAATGGATCGAAGTGCAGAATGTCGCGAGTTCGACGATCCGTCTCGACGGCCAGGAGCTGCATGACGCGGTCGGCCGCATCGCGGTGCTGACCGGCGATCTCGCTCCCGGCGCGTACCTGCAGATCAGCCTGACCTCTGCGAAGCTCAACAACTCCGGCGACACGGTCACATTGCGTTCGGTCTCCGCGGTGCTCGACGAAGTCCGCTACGGCGACGACCTGCTTCCGGCTCCGGAATCGGGCATCGCGCTGGCCCGCGACGGTGCCGCCTGGACGCTGACCATGAGCGCGACGCCCGGCGCAGCCAACCGCATCACCGCGCTGCCGAGCGCGCCCAAGAAATCCGCGCCGGCGCGGGTTGGACCAGACACGACGCTGCATCCCGGAAGCATCCTCATCAATGAAATCGCGCCGCGCGAGGAAGACGGTGACGACTGGATCGAATTCGCCAACCGCACCGACCGCCGCCTCGACCTGCGCGGCTGGAAACTGCTCGTCGGCGCGGACGCAGAAATTCCGCTCTTCGGAAAAATCAGCGCGGGAAGCCGGATGCTGGTGCGCCTCGGCGGCGACCCGCTGCCAGACAAAGCGCTGCTCTTGCTTGCGGCCGCCGACGGCAGCACGCAAGACCAGGTGACGTACGGCCCCTATAGCGACGGAAACGACGCCGACAACGCGCCCGCTCCTGAACTCGGAAAAACGGTTGCTCGTCACGAAGGGCAGAACACCGAAAGCGACGCGGAGGACTTCTATCTCCCGCGCGCGGCGACGCCCGGCAAGCAGAACATTGCGCCAGAAGATGAAGGGGAGGAGACCATGGTCACGACGCGCGCGATCATCATTCCGAGCTGCATCCTCCCAGAAGAAAACGTCGCGGAAACCACGACCGTGCGCGCTGCAACAACTGCCACGCCAAAAAAGACCGTCGCGAAAACAAAGACCGTTGCAAAAAAGAAGGGCAGCGCTCCGGCACCCCGATCCGCGTTGCTTGCGGAGATCGGCGAACTCCCGGACAAGTCCAAAGTGCGCGTCACCGCGACCGTCGTGGGTGCGCCGCCGGCGAGCAGCGGCCGCATCTGGTTCCTCGGTGACGGAGATGCCGGTGCCAAACTCCAGCTGACGGGAAAACCGCTCATGCTCGCCGCGGGAGAGCGCATCCGTCTCACCGCGACGACCGACTGGACGACCGGTCCGCTCCTGCGCGCGGCATCCGCCGCCGTGGAACGCATCGGCTCCGCAACCGCCACCGTTCCCGTCACACGCGGGCTGGCGGAGCTCACTTCAGACGACGGGCATCGCCTCGTCGCGGTCCGCGGAGAAGCCGTGAGCCGGCGTGGCGACGCGGTGACCATCGAAGACGGGACCGGGCGATTGAACATGACCTTGCCGCAAGGCGTTCCCGGACAGACCGGCGATACGTTCGACGCAACCGGCATCTACTTGGTCGGCGACCCGGGACGGCTGCTCGTCCTCACCACATCTTCTGCGGCAGTGAGCCGTCCCGCGGCTGCCATCCCTGGCCGTACCGCCTCGGGCGCGTCCGGCCCATCAAGCCGCGACTCTCCGTGGCCGCTCGTCGGCGCGGCAGCGTTGCTCGGCGCCGGAACGCTGCTCCTCGTCCGCCGTCCGTCGACCGGTGCCAAAGAAACGTCACTCATGCTTGATCACTCGTAACCGACACATGTATGCAGACTGCTGAAACCCGCGTTGCCCCGGCCGAAGCCCTCCGCAATGACTTCCTGGCCTTCGCCGACACGCTCGGTCTGACCGCCGAGAGCCGCGAGGCCTGCCTGTCCTTCCTGATGGAAAAATCCCGTCAGGCCTGGATCAACGGCAAGGAGTTCGGCTGGAAGAAAGCCTGGAACTGGAAGCGCGGCCAGAAGGGTGGTGACCGCCCGGCGGCCTAGAACGCAACACACACCTCCGAGGAGGTGTGTGTTTTTACGGGCCTCTGACCTGCGTTGACACGGCAGGGCGCCATCCATATACTGGCCCCACAAATCTGCCGCGCGGGTATCGTATAGCGGCTATTATGCCACCTTGCCATGGTGGAGATGGGGGTTCGACTCCCCCTACCCGCTCCAAGAAGAGCGTCCCTCAAAAGAGGGGCGCTCTTCTTGTTTACGAGCATGTTATACTGCTCCCATATGAGACGAGTTCTTATCATAGCCATCTTGTTGGTCCTCGCGGCAGGGGGCGTCCTCTTTTTTGCCGTCCGACCAGACGCACCCGCATTGCCGGCGACGCAGCCGGACACCGCCTCCGGCGCCGCAGCGGAAGCGTTCGACGTCGACGTGGACGAGATCATCGCACAGGAGACGCTCAATGCGGAATCGGACGATGGTGCGGAACTGGACGACCTTCCCGACGACGGAACACTGCTCGCCGAAGAACAAGCATTCGGTTCTTTGGACCTCGGCATGGTCGCCCCTCAATGACCTCGCAGACTTGATTCTTTTGGTCGGAGTTGTTATCGTCCGAGCCGTTCTTGGGTACGCGGTGAAAAACGAGGCCACCCCGGATAAACCCAAAAAATAGCCTTTCTATGAAGCACGCTCTCCTTCCCGTTTCGCTCGCCGCTCTCCTCTTGGTGGGCGCGGGTTGCGCGTCCGGGGAACCTGCCGCGAACGCGCCGTCGACGGAGGCGTCCGCGACAAGCACCTCGGAAGTCGTCGCCACCTCGACCCCGGAAACGACCAACACGAACGTGAATACCCCGGCGCCCAAGCCGACGAACGCGCCGAAGCCGACCACCTCGACCGGCGTGAAAAAGACGTTCTACGTCGAGCTCGACGACAACGGCGCCTATCCGGCCAGCGGCACTGCCGCCAAGGGCAGCACCGTGACCGTGACTTTCAAGGTTCGTCCGACCAACGTTTTCTACAACGGCCTCGTCGTGACCAGCAACGCGAACAATCTTGGAAAAATCGACGCCGGGCAGAGCAAAACCATCACCTTCACGGCAGTCGAAGACGAGACCTTCGTCGCCCAATGGATCACCGGAACGACAAAAGCACGCTGGACATTGGTCGTCCGCTGATAAGAACCGAATCCGCCCCGCAAGGGGCGGTTTTTGGTACACTGGTGCCATGCATCTGCCGGACATGCCCAAACGGCTCATCCCCTTCCCGCTCGTCCTCGTGGCCATAACGGGCGCGTTCATTCTGGTCGCCTTGTACGCCGACGTGCGCGGCCGGGAGCGGCGCGCCGCGGAGACGCCTGCTGCCCCGGTCGCATCGTCGGAAACTCCCGTGCAGACACCCGAACCCGCCGCTGCAACGTCCACCGAGGTGCAGCCGGAGGAGCAGACGCCCGAGCCGCTCGGCCTGCCGCCCGAATCGCCGACCTCGGACATCCCAGCCGTCGCCGTATTCGATTGTTTACGTTTTGAATATCGGGATAACCGACTCGTGGTAGGGGATCGCTTCCTTCACGTGGCCACAAGAAAGCCTGCGCTCGTCGATGAAAAGACGCTCCATCTTCGCTGCAGAACGAATAACGACGTCGTCCGTGCGCCGAACGGAAAAACCTTCTTTGTTAGCTCTGCTCCGCCTTGGCCACGGGATAGCCGAAACACGCAGCAGCCCGAAACAATCGCCGTCTGGACGGTCTTTGAGGTCAACTCGACGACCGGAATCCTTCGCGAAATCGCTCGCCTGCCCGATGCGCATCAGGAATCGGATGATCTGCGCGGGATAACTGTCAGTGACGACGGATCCTTCCTCGTCGGCGAACTCCACGTGAGGGGTCTCCCCTTGTCGCTGCTGCGCATTGACACGGCGACCGGGGAAATCAAACGCACGCCGGAACACGGCAGCCAGCAAACGATTCTCTTCACGGCAGATCGCCTCCGCGCGCTCGGCATCGAGTGGCGGTGCGGAGAGGGCGGCGACTGTTTTGAATCGCTCTTCCTGCACCGCTACAACCTCGAAACTCAGCAGCGGGTCCGCGTGGGAGAACTCAAAGGGGCCGTAATGGGACAGCTGCCCGTGATGCTAGATGACGGACGCATCGTCGTCCCGGGAGAAGCGACGCCATTGTTCATCGTCAACAGCACAACCGGCCGGACGGCGCCTATCCGCATGGTCACGACGAAGGTCGACGTGCTCGGCGTCACGACGGACGGCACCACACTCGTAGTTTCTGGCCCCGACCTTCCGCTCACCGCGATCCCCGTCGCGGAGTTGCCGAAACCGTGACCGCGATGTAGCTTCCTCTCCTCGCCTGGGTGGCGGAACTGGCATACGCAGGGGACTTAAAATCCCCAGCCCGAAAGGGATTGTGGGTTCGACTCCCACCTCAGGCACCAAAAAAACTCCATCAAAAAGGGGTTTTTCTTGTTTTTCACGGTCGCCGCGGCTACAATGACGCCGTATGGAGGCCCTCGAAAACGCCGACAATCGCCTGGTGGCCGGGGACGTCCAACAGGAAGACGCCCAGATCGACGTCGGCTTGCGGCCGACGACGCTGGCCGAGTTCATCGGTCAGGAGAAGATCAAGGAGAACCTGGACATCTTCCTGTCCGCTGCCAAAAAACGCGGCGAACCCATTGAACACGTCCTGCTCTACGGCAACCCCGGGCTCGGCAAAACCACGCTGGCCCACGTCATCGCCCATGAGATGGGCGCGAACATCAAGGTGACGAGTGGTCCGGCGTTGGAGCGCGTCGGCGACCTGGCCGCGATCCTGTCGTCGCTCGAGACGGGCGACATCCTGTTCATCGACGAAATCCACCGGCTCAACAAAACGATCGAGGAAGTGCTCTATCCGGCCATGGAGGATTTCGCGCTCGACGTGGTGATCGGCAAAGGGCCGTCGGCGCGCACCATCCGGCTGGCGCTCAACCGCTTCACCATCATCGGCGCGACGACGCGGCTTTCCCTGTTGTCCGCACCGCTGCGCGACCGCTTCGGCGTCACGCTGCACATCAGCTTCTACGAGGAAGGCGACATCCGGAACATTCTGGCGCGCAGTGCGCGTCTCCTTGAGGTGACCATCGACACCGACGCGCTCGGCCTGCTCGCCTCGCGCAGCCGCCGCACGCCGCGCGTCGCCAACCGCCTGCTGAAGCGGGTGCGCGACTACGTGGAAGTGAAGCATGCCGGCATCATCAGCGCGCCCTTGGCCGTCGAAGCCCTGGCCGCGCTCGACATCGACCCCATGGGCCTCGACGACGTCGACCGCCGTCTGCTCGGGACGATCATCGAAAAATTCAACGGCGGACCGGTCGGTCTCTCGGCGCTGTCCGCCGCCACGGCCGAAGAGATCGCCACCATCGAAGAAGTCCACGAACCCTTCCTGATGCAGGTCGGCCTGATTGAACGCACGCCGCGCGGCCGCATGGCTACGGTCCGCGCCTACCAACATCTTGGTTTCGCCGCGCCTGCCCGGCCGGCTTTGTTCCCCGCCGCATGATCATTCCTCTGTACGTCCTTGCTCTCGTCTTTCTGGTGCCCGTCGCCGGGGTCGGCATCATGGGCGCGCTCAAAAGCAAACAGCTCTTCGCCTACGGCGGCGCCTTTTCCGCTTTCCTGGCCACGGCGGTCTTTTGGGGCGGGTTCGCGCTCATCCTCCTCACCACCTGGAGCATGCTCGCGGGCGTCGACTGGACGACGCCGCTCCTCGACCTCAGCGTCTTCCTGAGCCCGCCCGTGTAAACTCGTCCTTATGCACTACCCGTTCCTCATCACCTGCCACGGCAAGCCGGAAACGCCGATTCTCACCCTGCGCGCGCACCCGGTTGTCTTCCTCACCGGCGGCGCGGTTTTCCTGATCCTGTTCTTCGTCCCCTTCGCCGCGGCGGCGCTCCTTCCGGAGCTGACTGCAACGCTCTTGGAGTCGACCGTGCTGGGGACGGGCACGGTGCTCCTCGTGTCGCTCTACATGCTCGTCGTGCTACTGCTCGGCTTCAACCATTTCTTCAACTGGTTTTTCGACATCTGGGTCGTGACCAATGAACGCATCGTCGACATCGACCAGGAGGGCGTCTTCTCCAAGAAGATCGGCGAATTGGAGCTCCACAAAGTCCAGGATGTGCTGGCCGAGAGCCACGGCGTCCTGGCCACCGTCTTCGGCTATGGCCGGATCAAAGTGGAGACGGCCGGATCGCATACCGAATTCGCCTTCGACGGCCTCCCCAAACCCTACGCCGTCGCCAAACACATCCTCGAACTCGCCAAAGCCGACGCGCCGCTCCACCAGGGCGAAGCCGCCGCCCAACACTGAAAACACGGAAAACGCCCCCGCCGAGGCGGGGGCGTTTCGTTTTCGTGCATCACCACTTCTTCATCAGCGTGATGCCGGTGTAGAAGTAGCGGAGGATGTTGTCGAAGGTTTGCCCCTCGTTCGCCATGCAGAGCGCGCCCGAGGCCGACATGCCGACGCCGTGACCCCACAATTCTTTGCCGACGTCGCAGGGCACGGAGACGCCGCGCAGCCAGGGCACCGGATCCGAGCGCCAAACGTCCTCCCAGTTGCGGGTGCGGCCGTCGGAACGCGAGAAGTACGGGGTGATGGCCGTGCGGTTCTCGTACGTCACGATCTGGCCGCGCGTTTCCTCGACCGACTGTGTCAACCGCGGCGTGCGCTGCTCCTGGCCGTAGCCTTTGTAGACCTGATCGTAGTAGGCATCGACGTGATAGAACTCGGCGGCGTGCTTCGTGCCGCGCTCCCAATGGTAGTACGCGTAGGTGCGCGCCGCGGTGATGAGCGCCTTTTGGAATTCGAGGTGCGAGATGTTCGAGGTTTCCGCGAGCCCGCGCAGGTAGCTCTCCATCGGCAGCTCGTTGATGAGCCAGGTGCGGTTTTCGCTGCCGTTCCAATGCAATTCGAGGACATCGCGGAAGGCGTTGTCGGCGTAGCCGGCATTGCGCGTGACGCGGCGGTCGAAATTCGTGACCGTAAAAATGCTGTTGGACGATTTGGGGACGAATCGCAGGTACGAGCCGGACGGTTTGCGGCCGGCGCCTGCGTCGTACCAGTACGCGCCGTTCTCGTAGGCCGCGGTCACAGACGCGCCGCCTGCGATCGTCGCCACGACCGCGCCTCCGGTGACGACATCGAAGCCGGCGGGGTTCGCGAGCGTCACGCGCCAGTCCGTCTCCTCGTCGACGATCAGTACGCCGACGCGGAGTGTCGGCTCGCCGGCCGAGGTCGAAGGCGGCGTCGGCTGCGCGGAGGAACTCGGCACTGGCGGCGGCGCCACGGGGTTGGCATTCGGCCCGTCATTGGTGACGCTCACCGGAATATCGAAATCACTGCCCTCCACGACCTTCCCATCAACCTGGAGGTGGAAGGAGGCCTTGTAGCTGCCGCGCTTCTGCGGTGCGCGGACGATGAAATCGAGCACGACCGCGCCGCCCGGCGCGACGGAGTTGGCGGTCGACAGCGCCACGCGGTCGCTGGCCCAGCTCGCGGCGCGGAACGAGGGATCCGTAGCGGCGATGGCCAGTCCCGAGCGGCCAGCGAGCACTTCGTAGCCGCCCCAGCCGGCCGTGCCGGCGTTCTTGAACATGATGCGGAAGCGGGTCTCTTCACCGCCACGAGAAAACGCCAATTCTTTGGCGCTCTGAATCAGTTTTTGGGCGCGCAGCGTGCCGTTGGACGAGGGTGCAGGGACGGAAGCCGGCGCGGACGAGCTGATCGGCGGCAGCGATACGGGCGCGGCGGCGCCGCCAGCCACACGAATGGTCACGGAAAACTGTCCGCCCGGAATCCAGCGCAGGTTCTCGACCGCGAGGTGATAGGTTTCCGTGTACGTGCCGGGTGTGCCCGGCGCACGCAGGGTGAAGCTCAAAAATCCAACGCCGCCCGGCGCCACGGTCTGCTCGGTGAGAATCGCCGGCTGCGTGGGGCCGCGCCACGAGGCATCGACAAAAGGACTGGTCCGATATTTCGGATTCCACGTGTAGAGTGAGATGAAATTGCCGCCGGAGCGCGACCACGTTTCCGTGCCGACGTTTTTGAAGCCGACGCGGTACTGCCGCTTTTCCCCCGGCTGCATGTCGATCGTCGTCCCCGACGTGATCAAAAGCTTGGCGGCGTCCCCGGCGGCATGGATTCGAACGGCCGGAAACCCGCTGGAAACAAAAACGGCCAGCACCGCGAGAAAGGCACACGCCTCCCGCAGTCTGGCGGTCATTTTTGTCGTTTTTTTGTTTTTCATCGTTTTTTCTACCGTCTAAATATAGCATTTTTTGGCCAAAATGTCAACTTTTCCGTAGACTATCTGTCATGGCTGAACTCGCCAGAAACACCTACGTCCAGTTTGCCGCCCGGGGTATCGGCACCGCGCTTGGCGTGGTTGCCATTGCCCTCATCACCCGCACGCTGGGTCCGGAAGGATTCGGGGCCTACACCACCGTCACCTCGTTCCTCCAGATCTTCGGCGTGCTCGTGGACTTCGGCCTGACCATCGTCGGACTCCAGCTGCTCTCCGAACCCGGTGCCGACGAGGGGCGCGTGCTCGGCAACGTGCTCGGGGTCAGGCTGGTCACGGCCGTGACCTTCCTGGGACTCGCGCCGCTGGCCGTACTGTTCTTCCCGTATCCGCAGGAGGTGAAGATCGGCGTGGCGTTCACGACGTTGTCGTTCCTGGCGCTGGCCGTCCATCAGATTATTACGACTTTGTTCCAGAAACGGTTACAGATGCGGGCCGCGGCCGCGGCGGAGCTGGCCGGACGCGCCATCCTGGTTGCACTCGTCGCTCTGGCCGCCTGGTCCGGCTGGGGGCTGTACGGGATGCTCGCGGCAACCACGGCCGCGAACGTTTTGCAGCTTGCCGTGGCCTGGATTGCGGCCAATCGCATGGTGCCGATCCGTATCCGCTACGAGCTGGCCTTCTGGAAACGCATCCTGACCTTGTCCTGGCCGATCGGCGTGTCCATCGCCTTCAATCTGATCTACCTGCGTGCCGACGCCGTCATCTTGTCTTTAACCCGCAGCCAGGAAGAGCTTGGTCTCTACGGCGCCGCCTACCGCGTGATCGACGTGCTGACCGTGCTGCCGTTCCTGCTCATGGGGCTTGTCCTCCCTCGGCTCGTCACGGCGGTGAAGACGGGCGACGTGGCGCGGTTCGGTGCGCTCATGGCGCGCTCGGCGCGCTTCCTGTTGGCTTCAATACTCCCCGTCTGTTTCGGCGGACTAGTGCTCGCCGACCAGATCATGATCGCCGTATCCGGCGAAGCCTTCGCGCCCTCCGGCATGTTCCTGGCGGTGTTGCTCTTCGGCGTGGCCATGATTTTTTGGGGTACGGTCTACAGCCATGCCGTGGTGGCGCTCGAACTGCAGCGCACCATGCTGCCGTTCTACGCGCTGAACGCGGCACTGGCGCTCGCCCTTTATGTCTGGCTCATTCCGCGCTTGGGCGCGCCGGCTGCCGCCTGGATCACGGTGCTCTCCGAAACGACCATCGCGGTTGCCGCGGCGGTCGTGGTGCGCCGCAAGATGCCGGTACCACTCCCGCTCGGCAACGCCGCGCGCATCGTGCTTGCCGCCGCGCTCATGGCCGCCACGCTCTGGCTCGTCTTGCGCGCCGTGCCGCTGCCGCTCGTCGTCTCCCTTCCGCTCGGCGGGCTGCTGTACGCCGCTTTCCTGCGACTCTCCGGCGGTCTGACCGCAGACGATTGGCGGGCGATCCTGGCACCGTTCAGCCGAAATAAACCGGTAGTTTCCTGATCCCATGGCCCGCATCGTGATCGTCCTGTTCGCGGCGGCGTTGCCGCTCTACCTGGTCCGGTTCCAGATCGGCCCGCTGCCGACGACCCTGCTCGAGGTGCTGTTCGTCATCCTGATCGTGGCGCTCTTCCTCGAACGCGCAGGCATCGGTGGCGCGCGACCGCTGCGCATCGACCTAGAACGGTTGCGCCCGTGGCTCTGGCCCTGCGGACTGCTTCTTGCCGCCGGCGTCGTCAGCCTGGCCGTTGCGCCGGACCTGCGCGCCGCGCTCGGCCTGTTCAAGGCGTATCTCGTCGAACCGCTGCTCTTCTTCGGTCTGCTCGTTTCCATCACCGACGAATCCGTCCGTCGCAACGTCTGGCGCGCGCTCGCCGCCTCCGGCGCCGTGATTGCCGCGGTCGCCGTCCTGCAGCCGTTCGTCGCGCCGCAGACGCTCTGGGAAGGCGCGCGCTCCACGGCCTTCTATCCGTACCCGAACGCCGTCGGCCTGTTCCTCGCGCCGATCATGGTGCTCATCGCCGGGATGAGATTGAAGGGGCGGATGATGTGGCTGTCCGTCGTGGGCGTTGTCCTGCTCTTCGCCGCGCTCGTGGCCGCGCAAAGCGAAGGGGCGATCATCGGCGCCGTCGCGGGATTGCTGGCACTGTTCTGGCTTCAGCCGAAGGTGCGCGTGGTCGCCATCGTGATCGTGTTGCTCGACGGTGCCGCGCTCGTGCTCGCGCCCGATACGCTGCAGGCAACCCTGCAGCAAAAACTCACGCTGCGCGACTGGTCCGGCACGGTACGACGCATCACCTGGGGAGAGACGGTCGAGATGCTCAAAGACCATCCGCTCACCGGCGCAGGCCTTGCGGGCTATCCCATTGTGATGCGCGCCTACCACAAAGCCACGGCCATCGAAATCTTCCAGTACCCGCACCAAATCGTCCTGAACATCTGGAGCGAACTCGGACTCCTCGGCCTCGTTGCCTTCGGCTGGGTCCTCCTCACGTTTTTCCGGCTGTCCTCGCGCCCGGAATCCCGCCTCGAACGGCAAGCAGCCATGGCAGCGATGATCGCGCTTCTCGTCCACGGCCTCGTCGACGTTCCCTACTTCAAGAACGACCTGGCCTTCCTCTTCTGGATTATCGTGGCGCTCGGCACGGCCGGGGCTTTACCAAAAACCAAATCTCCGCTACCTTAAGCGCGCTTCAACATGGAGAGGTGGCCGAGCGGGCCGAACGGCAGCGAGTCCCGAACTGCTTCGGGACGAACCCGTTCGGCGGGCCGCGCGATGTCCGCAGACCGCGCGGCCCGGGGCAACCGCTTCCAAAATCTTCGAAGTTGCGAAGCAACGAAAATCTGGAGAGGTGGCCGAGCGGTTGAAGGCGCCGGTCTCGAAAACCGGTAGGCCCGCAAGGGTCTCGTGAGTTCGAATCTCACCCTCTCCGCCAGAGAAAAGGTCCCGAGCAATCGGGATCTTTTCTCTTTTTTTAGATTCTCACGCTCTCCGTCGGAATCCTAGTCGGTTCCCATTCCCGCCTCCCTCCGAGGCGGGAATTTTGGTACACTTCGGACGATAACCATATCTCCTATGTTCCGTAAAACACTTTTGCTCACGCTGGTCGGCACGCTGCTGCCGATGAGCGCGCTCGCCGCCACCTTCGCGGGCGGAGAAACCTACGCCCTCGGCTCGGGCATGCGGATCGACGGCGACTTGTACGCAGCCGGCGCGAGCGTTTCGGTCGGCGGCAACGTGACCGGCGACCTGTACGCCGCGGGCGGCAGCGTCACCGTGACCGGCGCAGTCGGTCAGGACGTGGTCGTGGCCGGCGGCAATCTCACCTTGCTCGGCTCCGTCGGGGACGACGTACGCGTCGCCGGCGGCCAGATAGCGATCGGCGACCGCATCGGCGGCGACCTGGTCGTGGCCGGCGGCATGGTGCATCTGCTCCCCGGCTCGGAAGTGGGCGGGGACCTGATCATCGCCGCGGGACAGGCCGTCGTCGAAGGCACCGTCAAAGGCAAACTCATCCTGCGCGGCGGCGCGGCGGTTCTGAACGGCGCGCTCACCGGTCCTGCAGACGTGGAGGTCGAGGAAACGCTGTCTATCGGAGACGCCGCGCGCTTTGGAAGCGCACTCGTCTACCGCGCGTCCCAGGAAGCAAGCGTCGCGGCCGGCGCCGTGCTCGGCGAAGTGCGCCGCGAACCGCTGCCCGAACGCATGCGCCCGGAAAAGATCGACGGCGGAGCCCTCGTGGGCCTCGCGGGTCTCATCGCCTTCGGCAAGCTCCTGGCCGCTCTCGGCGCAGCGCTCGTCGCCGTCTGGCTCTTCCGCAAAGGTACGCAGCAGCTCGTGACCGACGCGGTCGGCGACTTCTGGCCGATGCTCGGTCGCGGCTTCGCCACCGGCATCCTGATGCCGATCGCCGCCTTCCTACTGCTCATCACCGTCATCCTGTCGCCGATCGGCGCGCTCACGGGCGCGGCCTTCGCGCTGCTCCTCGTCGCCGCGAAGATCCTCTCGGGCATCCTGTTCGGCGCCTGGCTCATCATGGCCGTGAAGAAGCAGAAGAAACCCGAAGCCACCTGGCAGGCCGCGCTTCTGGGCACCTTCCTCCTCCATCTCCTGTGGCTGATCCCGCTTCTCGGCTGGATCATTGCCGGCATCTTCTGCACCGTCGCCTTCGGCGCGCTGGCCATCTGGGCCCGCGGCATTCTGAAGCCCCTGGCAAGCTCCTGAGGCTCTCCGCCGTCCCCGCCTCCCTCGGAGGCGGGGATTTTGGTACACTTCGGTCGTGCCTATGTCGAAATCCTCCTCCATCCGCAAAGCCATCCTCCCCGTGGCAGGCCTCGGGACCCGGTTCCTGCCCGCGACCAAGGCCATGCCCAAGGAAATGCTGGCCGTCGTCGACAAGCCGGTCATCCAGTACATCGTGGAAGAAGTCGTGGCCAGCGGCATCGAAGAGATCATCTTCGTGACGGCGCTCGGCAAACGCGCCATCGAAGACCACTTCGACCGCAACTTTGAACTGGAGTACCGCCTCGAACAAAAGAAGAAGGAGAAGGAGCTGGGCGCGCTCAAGCAAATCGGCAAGATGGCCAGATTCGCCTTCGTCCGCCAGCAGAAGCCGCTCGGCGATGGCGACGCGATTCTCGCCGCGCTGCCGTTCATCGACCAGCACGAACCGGTCGCGGTGGTCTTCGGCGATGCCATCACGCGCTCCCGGAAGCCGGGCCTCGCCCAACTCATCGACGTCTACAACCGCTACCAGGATCCGGTCGTCGGCGTCACGGCCGTTTCCAAGAAGGACATCTCCAACTACGGCGTCATCGACGGACACAAGCTCGACGGCGCGGCCTACGAGATCCATGGCTTCGTGGAAAAACCGTCGCCATCCGAAGCGCCGTCGAACCTGGCCGTGATGGGCGAGTACATCGTGACGCCGGACGTGCTCACACTTCTCAAAAAGCAAAAACCGGGCAAGGACGGCGAACTCAGGCTCGCCAACGCGCTGATCGCCCACCTCAAGGCCGGCCGCGCGCTCTACGGCTGCGCCGTGGAGGGCGAGTGGTTCGACTGCGGCTCCAAGCTCGGCTTCCTCCAAGCCCAGATCGCCTTCGGCCTGGCGCATCCGGAAACCGGCAAGGCGTTGCACAAACACCTGCGCTCGCTTCGGGCGTCATAAATGCCGCCCCTACACGCATTTCTATGATCGGCTCTTTCTTCCGCCGCACCACCGCACTCGCCGCCATCGCCGCAGTCGTCCTTTCGGGCGTCGGCTGCACGCGCGGCGTCCCCGCCGACGTCGTTGAAGCGACGCGGCCGTTCACGCTCCAATTCTGGGGCGTGTTCGACGACTCCGACGCCTTCGAACAGACCATCGCCCGCTACCGCGCGCTGCGCCCCCACATCACGGTCGAGTACCGCAAGCTGCGTCCGGAGGAATACGAGCGCGAGCTGATCAACGCGCTGGCAGAAGACAAGGGGCCGGACATCTTCATGGTGCACAACACCCAGGTGGCCGAATACCAATCGAAGCTGCTCCCGCTCCCCGCATCGCTGACCCTGCCCGTCCGCGAACAGCAGGGCACCATCCAAAAACAGGTCGTGACCGTGCTGCGCCAGGTGCCGTCGCTCTCCATCCGCCAGCTCCAGAGCCAGTTCGTGGACGTGGTAGCCGAGGACGTGGTGCTGCCGCGCGAAGAAACCACGACCGGCGGCGGCCGCCAGACCGTGAACCGCATCTACGGCCTGCCGCTCTCCGTGGACACGCTGGCGCTCTACTTCAACAAGACGCTCTTGAACCAGGCCGGCATTCCGGAGGCGCCGCGTTCCTGGGGCGAAGTACAGGCCGCCGCGCGCAACAAGCGGCTGACCGTCTACGACGCCAGCCAGCGCATCACCCAGAGCGCCATTGCCATGGGCACGGCCGGAAACGTGGAGCGCGCCGTGGACGTGCTGCAGCTCCTGATGATGCAAAACCGCACCACCATGGCCGACGACGAGGGCACCGTTTCGTTCAACCGCCGCCCGGCCTCGGCCGTGGGCGAACTCAACCCCGGCGCCGAAGCATCCGTCTTCTATACCGACTTCGCCAACCCGGTGAAGGAGGTCTACACCTGGAACGACACCATGCCGAGCTCGCTCGAGGCCTTCGCCGGCGGACGCACCGCCATGTTCCTGGGCTACTCCTACCACCTGGCCACCATCCGCGCCCGCGCGCCCAAGCTCGAAGTCGGCATCGCCCCGATCCCCCAGATCGGCGACGAGATCAACTTCGCCAACTACTGGGTGAACGGCGTCTCCACCAAGTCCGAACACGCGGACGAGGCCTGGGACTTCGTGCAGTTCATGGCCGCACAGGACCAGGCCAAGACGTATCTGGACGCCACCAAGCGCCCGACGGCGCTGCGCGCGCTCGTCGGCGCGCAGCGGGAAGACCTCGATATCGGCGTGTTCGCGGCCCAGGCGCTGACCGCCAAGAGCTGGTACAAAGGGCATGACGCCGCGGCCATGGAAACAGCCTTCAAGGACCTGATCCGCGACGTCCTCGCCAACCCCTCCAATCCGCAGCAGTGGGTGGAAATCGCCGCCCAGAAAGTCGCCCAAACCTACAGCTTCTAAACTATGCGCCGCCCCGCTCTCCTCGTCCTGCCGCTTCTCGTCGCCACCGGTTTCTTTGCGGCGCAACCGGCATTCGCACAGCTGCCGACGCTGGTTCCCGAGGCCTGCCGCGGCACGGCGGAGCTCGAGGAATGCGGCCTGAACGAAGCCGTGCAAGTATTCATCAACGTCGCCCAGTTCATCTTCGGCATTTCCGGCGCGGTGGCGCTCCTCATGTTCGTCTGGGGCGGCTTCTTGTGGCTGACCTCGGCCGGCAGTGCGGAAAAAGTGAAACAAGGACAGGCCGTGATCACCGGCGCCGTCATCGGCCTGCTCATCATCTTCGGGGCCTACGTCGGCGTGCAGTTCGTCGTCGGGGCGCTGCGCGGCACGGTCGCGCCGGGCGAGGTGATGATTCCGGGCGAGCGCTGCGGCAGCGGCGAGGCAGCAGGGCTCGCCGTCTATACCGGACGGGAAACCACGACGTCGACCGGCGGCCTGGAGTGCATTACGGATTGCGGGTCGCTCTCCGACCTGGGCTACGGACGGGAGGACCTCCGCGAAATCTCCGCGGCCGACTATGAATGCATCGACGGTCTGTTCCCGGACGAGGAAGAACCCATCAAATGCTGCCGGGCGCGCGCCGGCGGGTCCGGGTCCACGGGAACCGGCGAAGGCCCGTCCTCGCCGCCCGAGGGCACCAGCGGCCGCAACAACTGCCGCTGTGCCAACACGACGGTTTCGGCACAAAGCACCTGCGCCCTGTGCGCCGCCTTCTGCGAATCGCGCGACAGCACCCTGTCCCAGTTCAACGGCGAACCGCTCACCCGTTGCCCCTGAGAGCCGCTCCGGAACCCCCGCCTTGGCGGGGGTTTTTCGTTCCTTCCCGGAAATGCGCTATACTGGGAGCCATATGCGCCGCACTCTCCTTCTGCTCGCTGCACTCGCCGTCCTGATCGCCCCCGTGCTGGCGGTCCCTTCATCCGCGGCCGCGGCCGACATCTGGCGTTGCACCTCCTGTGAATGCAACTGTGACGGAACGCCCGACTTCGAAAGTGGCGGCATTCCGGATCCCTCCCCGTTCGATGGGACCGATCCGCAGGGGACGTGCGACCGCTTCTGCTCCGGCGCCGACGGGTGCGACCGCGACGTCCCCCGCGAAGCCGCACGTGCCGTGAGCTGCACCAACCTCGGCCCTGCGGGCGGCGGCGCGGCGACCGGTTCCTGCTGGTGCATCAACGATGCAGGCACCTGCAGCCACAACGCCGGCGTGACTGAAGGCAACTGCCGCGACCTCGCCGCCGGACCCTGCCGCGGCCAGCGCGTGGTGCGCTTTGAAGTCGAATACGACTGCTCGGTGTGTCTCGCCTCAAGCGGCTCGGGCTGCACGGCCGGCGCAGGCAGCTGTTCGGAGGAAACCATCGCCCGCTGCGAAGCGGGTGCGGGCGGCGGGCTTTCCCCGTCCGCGCCGGGCACCGGTACGACCGGTGACGTCGTCGGTCCCGGGGGCGGCCGCGGCGCACCGGCACCGACGTTGCCGAACCCGCTCGGCGGCACCACCGACATCCGTACCATCATCGGCCGCGTCATCAACGCCGCGCTCGGCATTTCCGGTTCCATCGCGCTTTTGATGTTCATCTGGGGTGGAATGCTTTGGTTGACGTCGGGGGGCAGTCCTGAGAGAATACAGAAAGGAAAAAATACGATTGTCTGGGCCGTCTTGGGGCTCGTCCTCATCTTCGGCTCCTACGCGATCCTGAACTTCGTGCTCGGAGCGATCCTCAGCGCGTAAAAGGGGACGCACTATCCGAAGCGCGGGCGTGCGACGATCCGAAAACATCGGAACGCCGCAGCACCCGCACTTCACCAATGAAAGGGGGTGACAACCTGCATGCAACACATCAAACGCTTCGCATCCGGCATCGTGCCGTTCCTGATGCTCTCGCTGCCGATGGCCGCTCAGGCGGCCGGCGTCAACCTGGGTCTCACGAGCGACGTCGAAGGCGCGCTCGGTCTCGGTACTCAAGACGTCCGCGTGACCATCGCCCGGATCATCAACGTGTTCATGGGGCTCCTCGGCATCATCGCCGTGGTGATCATCCTCTACGGTGGATTCATCTGGATGACCGCCGCCGGCAACGAGGAACGCGTCGACAAGGCCCGCAAGATGATCGTGGCCGGCGTCATCGGCCTGGCCATCATCCTCTCGGCCTACGCCATCGCCCGCTTCGTGGTCAACTCGCTGGTCAACGCCACGAGCTAACACCCGAAACACGGAACGGCCTCCCCAAACGGGGGGTCGTTTTGGTATACTGGGGGTGTCTGAATTAGGGCGATCGCAAGGCTCGCCCCTACGCCACATCCATGACTATGGTGCACCGTGCGCTTATCCGTATTTTCGGGGCTTCGGCAGGCGCTTCGCTCGTGCTCTGGAGCAGCCGCGCCGCGCTGGCTTTTTCGGTCGAAGACACCGGCCTTAAAACCACCGCCGGAGAAGCCGGCATCCCGACGAGTGAAGCCTCGCTGCCGGTGCTTGTGGGCACCATCCTGAACGGCGTGTTGTCGCTCGTCGGCGTCGTCTTTCTCGTGCTCATCGTCTGGGGCGGCTTCCTCTGGATGACGGCCCGCGGCAACGACCAGCAGGTGGAGAAGGCCAAAAACCTGATCACCTCGGCCGTCATCGGGCTCATCATCATCGCCGGCGGTTACGCCATCACCAACTTCGTCCTGACGCAGATCATCGCCGCGACGACCGGCGCGGGCGAGGCGCCAGCTCCGGCCGACGGCGGCTAGTCCTATGCGCGCCTCTTTCCGCAGCATCGCCGCCGGAGCAGGTTTGGCTCTCGCGCTCTCGACCGCCGCGCTGCCCGCCTTTGCACAGGGACTCGGCGGCGCCCAGGGCGAACTGGAGAAAGCCGGAAAAAAAGCCTTCGGCGAACAGGTCGTCAATCGCCCGCTCGAAGTCGTGGCCGGCCAGATCATCAACGCGTTCCTGTCGCTCTTCGGCGTCCTGTTCCTGGCCCTGATGGTCTACGGCGGCTACCTCTGGATGAACGCCCGCGGCAACGAGCAGCAAGTGGAGAAAGCAAAAAGCCTGATTACCGCCGCGGTCATCGGGTTGGTCATCGCCTTAGCCGGCTACATCATCACGCGCTTCGTCGTGAGCGGCATCCTCACGGCAACAACCGGCGCGGGCGAAGCACCGGCTCCGGCCGAAGAATCCGCACCCTGATATGCACCGCTTCTTCACCGCCGCCGCCTCGGCCATATTCGGCATTGCCGCGCCGACGGTCGTCTTTGCGGCCAGCGCCCTGGAACGGCTGGACAAGGCCGCCAATGAAGCATTTCCCGGCCAGCGCGAGCGCCAGGCCCCGGAAGTCGCCGGTCAGGTCATCAACTTCTTCATCGGCGTCCTCGGCATCCTGTTCCTCGTGCTCATGGTCTACGGCGGCTACCTCTGGATGAACGCCCGCGGCAACGAGCAGCAGGTGGATAAAGCCAAGAGCCTCATCACCCAGGCAGTGCTCGGACTGATCATCGTCCTCGCCGGCTACGCCATCACCTACTTCGTTGTCACCAACCTCGTGAACGCCACCGGCGGCGTCACCACGCCCTGACCTATGACGCGCCTCCGCACCTACGCCCGCCGATTCGCTGCCGCCGCGCCTCTCGCTGCCGCCTCGTTCTTTCTGACGGCCAACGCCATGGCCGCGTCGGGGCTCATCAACAACCTGCAGGACACGGGCGAAGCCGGATTCGGCGTCCGGGAACCGCGCTCGCTGCCGGTCACCGTCGGACGCATCATCAACGTCTTTCTCGGCATCCTCGGCATCTTCGCCGTGGTCCTCATCATCTACGCCGGCTACCTCTGGATGAACGCCCGCGGCAACGAGCAGCAGGTGGAGAAGGCCCGCAGCATCCTGACGCAGGCCGTGATCGGATTGATCATCATCCTGGCCAGCTACTCGATCGCCGGCTTCGTCGTCCGGAACCTCGTGAACGCCACGACCGGCACCCGCTAGTGAAACCAAAAGCCCCCTTGCGGGGGCTTTTTTGATAAAAAAATACACGCGCCACGGAGGAGAACCTTTTGGGTCCATCACTCCGTGACGCGCTTGCGCCGTTGTGGCGCTAGGGTGCTCCGCACCTCCTGCCGCCGAGCTCGTCCCAGCGGAGACTGAGAAGGTCGCCGCCGGGACCACTCGGATCGAAGTCGAAACTGCCTCCGGCGAGCCGCATGGGAGTCATCCCGAGCGGCGCGTCGTAGATCGTCACTACGACGTTGTGATGTCCCGGACCGACCGGAATGTAGGTGTAGGAGCCGGACAGCCTGTCGCGCCCCGGAGGGAGCAAGTAGGCCGTGCTGCGCACGCCATGGCTGTCGATCACGGGGATCGCAGGCCAGGCGCTGCCCATCTCGACAGGGATCACCACGCGGCCGTCCACTCGGACTTCCGCGGCGATGGTGAAGTGCGCGACACCGCCGCTCCCGAGACAGAACAGCCCGTTCCAGAGCCGCAGGCCGCGTCGAGACGACCAGGGCACCGGACGCCGGTGGAGGAAGCCCGGGAGCGACGTGACGAGCGGCATGCCGCCCGACATGCTCGCCGCAGCCTCCCCGATGTAGGGCAGCCGCGGCGTCGTCGGCTCTACCGGCACCACCGTGGGCGGCTCTGCGACGCGCTCCTCGCGGAGCGCCCGCAGATCCTCCTCGAGCAACCGAAGCCGCTCGAGCAGGGCCGCACGCTCGGCATCCGCGACGACCGCTTCCGCACGCTCGGCCGCGTCGTCGAGCGTCACGGCGGCGGGCGGTGACACGGGCGCCACCACCGGCGCGGCGGCGACCGTCTCCTCCGCGAGACCGCGAAGGATCCGGATGCGCCGCTCGCTGGCGTCGGCGAGCGCCTCCTCGCCGCAGGCCCGGAGGCCCGCGACGGTCGCCTCGGTGGGCAGATCGACCACGGGCGGACAGGGCGGCCGCTCGGCCTCCTGCGCCAGCACCGTGACCGGGACGAAGAGCGCGAGCGCGCAGACGACGATCGTCCGGCTCATCGCGCACCTCCGTCCGTCGTTCCCTCGACCGTGTAGCCGTGGAACATGTCCACGGCCTCGCCGGTGGCCCGCTCGAGACGCTCGACGCGCCGCGAGAGGTCGGCCGAACCGACCGCGCCGTAGCCCCCGACCGTGTCGGCGTAGGCCGAGGTCGGCCCCGTGTCGAACATCGGGAAGTAGTACCCGGGTCCGCCGACACCCCCGCCGCCGAAGTACGAGCCGAAGCTCGGGTCCTCGGAGAGCAGCGTCTGCAGCAGCCACGGGTACCGCCCGATGCAGGTCGAGAGGTCGCGCTCGCGCCCGTCGTCCGCGCCGTGCATGCACGCCGCGAGCTCCGGGGTGAGCGCCTCGATCAGCAGCGCGTGCGCGCGGCTGATGCCGGCGCGTGCCGTGATGCGGCCCGCCTCGGCCTCGGCCACCACGGTGGTGGCGCGAACCGAGCCGGCGGCCAGGATCGTCGACGACGGGGGCTCGGTGGAGCTCCCGCGGATCGACGCCCCGTGTCCGTCGTAGGACACGGGGTGCGAGAGGGAGATCCCTCCCGCGCAGCCCGCTCCCAGAAGGACGAGGGCCAGGATTCCACAGAAACAGTTGAGCTCGCGCATCGTCGTTCTCTCCTTGGGAGCGGGTTTACGTGCCTCCCAGCACGGTGCCTTCCAGCACATCCCGGCCGATTTCATGATAAACAGGCCAAAATGTGCTGGAAAACACGACTTGGGATTCAAAGAACGAACGGCTGAATATACCAGAAAAAGGCCTTTTTGTCAACCCCCACTTTAACACGGGCAAAAAGAAGCGGGTGCCTCGGTGAGCCCTTGTGGGACCCAACCGAGACACCCGTTCGCGACCGGGCGCGTTACCGCCCGTAGTCGCTGTACGCAACCCGCCACGACTCGCTCTGGCAGGCCCCCACCGCGTCGCGGTAGGCCTCCCAGCCGCTGCGGCCGGCAGCGTCGGGACACTCGTCCCCGTGCTCCGCGAAGTAGGCCCGGATGCGGCCTTCCTCCGCGCGTGCCGGCGCCCAGGGGTCGCTCCGCCGCGGTGGCGGGGGCGACTCTCTGGAGGCCGACGTGGCCGGCGGCGGATCGCTGCGCGGGGGTTCCGCGCTGCGCTCCATCGCGGCGATGCGGGTGCGGCAGATCCCGCCCACCTCGTCCCATCGCGCATGCGCCACGATGGCGATGCCGGCGATGAGACTCACGGTCGTGAGCCAGCCGATGACGTTCCCGGTTCGCGGGAAGTACCGTCGAAGGCCCCACAGCACGCCCCAGATGAGCCAGAGAACCAGAACGAACAGGAATCCGAACGGGTTCGTCTGACAGAGCGTCTGGTTCGTCGGCCAGATGAGATGCGCAATGAAGACCAGGGTAGCAATGGTGCTCGCCACGGCGAGGAGGAAGATCCAGGCGTTCGCCAGGATCCAACCACCGCCGTCTCCACCGCCGTCGCCGCGCCCGACCGTTCCGGACGCCGCGATGCCGGGAATGCCCGCCTTTGCGCCGAGGCGCGCCTCACCCTCCGGCGGCTCTCTCAGGAGTCGCACGATCACCGAGATGACGGCGACGTGGAACCCGATGAAGCCGAGGAGGAGGAGCGCGCCGACCACGACGCCGAGGACGTCTCCGCTGTGCGGCCACTGGGCCGCCACGGCGTGCTGCGTCAGCAGATCGGTGTGCGCCGGCACGTACCAGGTGATCCAGTTGTGGAACAGCCGGTACCAGACGTTCGCCAGCAGCCCGTCGAGACCGACGGGCGCGGGCACCGCCATGGTGCTACCGCTCACGCCGCCGGCGAGCACCCTCCACCACTGGCCGAACACGGCCCGGAAGAGGATGGTCGCCACACCCCCGAAGATGTAGTGCAGCATGACCCCCGCGAGGAAGTCGAAGCCGAGCCCTACCTTTCGGCCGCGCTGGCGAAGCCAGAACGCCGCGGCAAGCATGCCGACGCCGACCATGCCGAGAACGGCGAGGGTCAGCACGTGCGGGAAGGGCACCATCCATGCCCCCATCGTGAGCACCCAGGCCGGCAGGCAGAACGCCCGCTTGCCCAGCGTCATGATGGCCGCGCTGTTGAACAGCCGGATGTTGCCCTCTCCGTCCCGGACCTTGGGGTCCTGGACGCGAGCGAGCTGCCCACCCTCCCGGAGCACCTCCGCGATCTCTCCTGCAGGGATCTGCAGGAGGTCGACGCCGATGCGCAGCCGGACCACGTAGATCCAGATGAGCGCGGCGAGGAGAAGCGCGGGCGGGAAGGCGGCGGCGAGGCCGAGAAGGGCGAGGAGCCACGACTCGACGAAGGCGCTGCAGACCATCAGCCCCATGCCACCCGCGAAGGCGAGCACGAGGAGCGGGATGATCAGCAGTGACCACGCCCGGATGAAGGTCAGAATCGCCACGAAGGGCGACCAGACCAGGGCGAGGGCGGCCGTGTAGCCGTTCCACGCCTGCAGAGCTACGGTTCTCCAGTTCATCTCTTCCTCCTCAGATCTTCAGGTTCCGAATGCCGTTGGTGATGTCGCCCGTGACCGTCCCGGCGATGTCCGCGCCGAGCTGGCTGAGCATCTTGCCGGTACGACCCGCGAAGGCCGCCACCGAGCGCGATGCGCCAGCGTCCTTGATGAGCTGCATCCGCTGCTTGAGCAGGTCGAGCGTGAGCTCGCCCTTGCGCTCCGGGATCGCCATCAGGCGCGCCCAGAAGTCGTCCCAGGTCAGCGCCGGCACCGAAGCCGTCGCCGCCGGATGCATCCGCTCGAGCGTCGTCAGACGACCCTCGAAGATCGGCTTGGTGAGCGCGACCGTCCGCTTGGGAAGCGACAGGACGCGCTGCTTGATGACAGCCAGGGTGAGCGGCGCGCCGCCGGCGGGCGGGGCGATGAGCCCCTGCGCCTGCGTGACGGTCGCGACCCGCGACTCTGCCTCGGCGATGAGCGCCGCGGCCTCGCCCGGAGCCACCGTCACGGCGGTTGCCGTGAACGTGCTCCAGGTCACGCTCGCGGCGACGACCGCCGGCAGACCCCCTGCGTCCGCCGGAGCGGAGAACAGGTAGACCATGCGGTCGGCGTGGCCGGCGTGCGGCGCGAGCCGCCGCAGGGTGTCCGTGAAGTCGTCCGGATCCGCGTACTCGACGCGGAGCCAGTCGACCTGGGCGGCGATCTGCGTGAAGGCGACCGCCGGAACGGCGGGCGCCGCCACGGCCGGCAGCGGTGCCAGCAGGCCGGTGAGCTGCCCGTCGCGCGTGATGCGCTTGCGCAGCTCCTCGTAGGCCGCCGGACGCTTGGTCGCCTCGCAGTTGGTCTCGACGAACTTCACGACCTCGAGTCGGGCGTTGTTCCCGGCGAGATCCGTGTCGAACGGCGGGGGCGGCAGCGGCGTCGCACTCAGGGTCACCCCTTCGTGCGCGTAGTTGAGGTGCTGGTGGATGTCCGCCTGCACCTCCGCCGCGAGCTGTCTCTCCGTCGGGTCCAGTGACCTGAGGCCGCTGTCGAGCAGAGCGCCGATCTCCGGGTGCTTGTTGAGCACTTCGGAGGGCGACATCTCGCGCGGGCCGGCCGGAGCCGCCGGAGCGGTGCCCGCGGCCGGAGCCGCCGGGCCGGTGACGCCCTTGCCGTCCTGTTCCTCGCGGAGGCGGCGGGTGAAGCCCTCCGCGAACTCGCTGGACCAGGCACGCGGACGCTCGTGGTCGGTCCACTTCATCGCGACGAAGTTGGCCGCGGCCGGACCGACGTACTCGAGGATGCTCGCGGGCGCGACCAACAGGAGGGCGCGCGCCGCGGGCATCTTCAGGAAGTGCTCCGCGAACCGCACGCCGAGCTTGTCGGCCTGCTTGTTGACCGCCGAATCGGCGAGAACCTCGCCGAAGGTGTCGGTCGGACTGATGTCCAGCACCGCGTTGAGCAGGGCCTTGCCCCGCCCCACCTGCCGCCTGAGCGGGTCGGCGTTGTCGTCGTCCCCGCCCTTCCTACCGCCGCCCTTGCGGGCACCTCGATCGTCTGCCATGGGCAGTTCCTCCGTGTTCTTTTGGTTTGTGGGTTAAGTTATCAACGAGCGACACTAAGCGTCGGTCAGATGACCCAAGCCATGTACACGGAGGTCCGCGCACAATGACGAGCCACCATACCAAAAAAAGCCGATTTTGTCAACCGTCATCTGAACACCCGTTCAACCCCATGTTACAATCCCGCCATGCCCAAAAACCCCAAAATCATACTTGCCTCCGGTGCCGCCGTTTTTGTCGTCCTGGTCATGGCCTTGGCCGGCTGGAAATGGGCCCACGGCGCCTACAACGGCATTGATTTGGCGTATTTCTCCCAGGCCGTCTGGAACACGGCACATCTGCGGCCGTTCGCCTTCACCATCCACCCCGGGCTCACCCTCGGCGACCACGCCGAGTGGGTCCTCGTCCTCTTGGCGCTTCCCTACGCCGTACTGCCCCACCCCTTGCTGCTTGTCTTCATCCAAGCCGGGGCGCTGGCCGCCGGGGCGCTGGCCGTGCATCGAATAGCGGCGCGCCCACTCCCGTCCGGCTGGGCGCTTGGCGCGGCGCTGGGGTATTTGTTCCTGCCGACCATCGGCGGCGCGGCGTTGTTTGAATTCCACGCTTTGGCGCTGGCCGTACCGTTGCTGCTTTTTGCTGCCGACGCCTTTCTTGAAAAACGTTTCTTCCGGTTCCTGATCTTCCTCGCGGCGGCGCTGCTCGTCCGCGAAGACGTGGCCCTGGTCGCGGCCATGTTCGGCATCATCGCGGCAATGGAACGCCGGCCGCTGCGCTGGATCCTGGCCCCGCTCGTGCTCTCCGCCGGCTGGTTCGTGGCGATGCTGCTCGTCATCAAGCAATTCTCGGTCGGCGGCGGTTTCAAGTTCTTCGCCTACTACGGTTGGCTGTGGCCGTTCGACCTCGGCGTCTTCGTCCGACATCTCCTGCGCCTGACGCAGCTCGAATTCCTGCTGGCGCTGCTCATGCCCGTCCTCTTCTTGCCGCTGCTGCGGCCGAAGTGGCTGCTGCTCTCGTTGCCGGGCTGGCTGCTGCTGGCACTCTCCTCCTCCGGCGCCGGTGCGGGATTGCTTGGCACGCATTACGCGCTCTTACTGATCCCGGGCTTCGTGCTGGCGACGCTCGACGGGCTCGCATGGGCACGGCAAGCCGTGCCCCTACAGCGAATATTGCCTGGGACGCATCGTGAACGCGTGATCGCGCTCGTACTTGCCACGGCCGTCATCTTCTCTGCGGTCGCGCTCGGACCGTTCGTGCGCGGCGCCGTGATCGTCGCGACAAGCCCGAAGAACGCGGCTCTCCCGCAGGCGCTGGCCCTGGTCCCGCCCGAGGCTTCGGTCGCGGCGAGCGCGCGTTTCCTGCCGCATCTCGCGCAGCGCAGCGAGTTGTACGCGCTCCATTATCTCATGCTCGGCACGACGCAATTCGCCGAAGCGCCATATGACGTGCCCGCGCCGGAATTCTTGCTGTATGACGAGTCGGACCTCCTGGCTTGGCACGCCAACTTCCCGACGCTCGGTTGGACGCGCGACCGCTATCGCCCCGGCTTTGCCCGGCTGCGCGCGCTCATCGACCGTGGCGGCTACGGCGTCGTCTTCCGCGACGGCGGCATGACCCTCTGGCAGCGCGGCGCGCCACGCCCGCAGCTCACGGGCGCACCTGAAGGAAAACGGGAAGGAGCGCCGGGCATCCGCATCGTGGCGCTGCGAGAGCCGTCCTTCTGTCCGGGACGCGCCGGCATCTGTCCCCTCTTGGTGTTCACCTCGGACGACGTACGCGGCGACGACCTTCTCCTGCGCTTCTACGAAAACAAAACGGCGCCGCGGCTCATGACCTTCGGCGTCGTTCCGACCTTCTCGTGGGCGGCGAACATTCCGATCACCGTTCCTGTCACCGTGCTGTCACCGGACGTCTCCGGCCCTGTTTCTTTGGAACTTGTTTCCGCGGAAGGTGATTTGATACTGGACCCGTTGGGCACGGCCGCCGTCTCCTGGCGCGAGGTGCGCGCGCAGGGTCCAGCCGTCACGTTCACCCCTTCGCAGCTGCCCGCGCCTTCCGCCGCGCCCGCTCCCGACGCAAATCCATGAGGTAGTCGCGGATGGTGCGATACAGATTGACCGTGCTCTTGCGCCGCTTGTCGCGCGCTTCGACCCAGGACACCGGAATTTCCGCCAGCCGCATGCCGGATTCTTCCGCGGCGAGCAGCAACTGCGTGTCGAAGAACCAGCCCGGGTGGTCGACCCGGGTTTTCAGTTTCTCCCAGGCCTCGCGCCGCACCGCCTTGAAGCCGCATTGCGCGTCGCGCGCCTTGAGTCCGGTCGTGAGCCGGGCCAGCAGGTTATAGCCGCGGGAGGTGATTTCCCGCAGCAACGAACGGTCGATTTCCGACATCGGCGCGAACCGCGAGCCGTAGGCCAGGTCGGCGCCGCGGCTGATTTCGCCAAGCAGGTGCAGGAGCGCCATCAGGTCCACGGAGAGATCGGCGTCCATGTAACAGAGCGTGTCCTCGGACGCCTCGTTCCAGGCGCGCTGCAGTGCCCGGCCGCGGCCGGACGCGTCCAGATGGAACCAGCGGATGCGCGGGTCCGCCGCGAGTGCAGCGGCAACGGCGGGTGTCGCGTCCGTCGAACCGTTGTCGGCGATGCAGATGCTCCAGCGGCCGAACGTCGGCATGCCTTCCAGAAAACGGACAAGCAGACGCACATTCTGCTCAAGGACGAGCGCTTCGTTCTTGGTGGGCAAGACGATCAAAAACGAGCGGGCGGGCGCGGACATAATCAACGCGATCCAGCGTACTCCTCGACGGCGAAGATCGCCACTTGCCCCGCGCGGTAGATTTCATGGAATCCCGGGCCGGACGGCTCCCATTTCCAAACCTCGCGCTCCAAGGGACCGATGTAGACGTGGGTGACGCCGGCACGTCTCAAGAAACGGTGGCGCGCCGCGTCATCACGTGCCTGGCCCGCGAGCCAGACGAGCGCGTCGAGCTTGGACTCGATCGCCACCGTCTCCGCCCAGTGGCCGGCGTAGACGGTGCGCGCCGTCATGGCGGCGATGCCGTTGGCGCGCTCGGCCACGGCCACAATGACCGCGTCTTCCGGCAGCGTTTTGCGGATCCACGACATGGCCGCGCGGTCTTCCGCGGAGATCCAGACCGGGAAGGGTTGGGTGAACCAGGCTGACGTGGACAACAGGTTCATGGCACCGCTCGCGGCGAAGAGCAGGAAGAAACTGGCTGTGGCAAAAACGCGTCGGACCGGACCGAGCGTCATTCCCGGGCGCGTCGCAGCAAAGGCCTCCCACAAACGCAGGAGCTCCGGCGCGACCAAAAGAGCGAGCGGCACCAGCAACCCCTCCGTCATTTTCCGTTGCCAGGGAATCGGTGCATAAACGAAGGCGGCGTGTACCAGAAGCCAAGCAGCAAGAAAGCGCCAGGTCGGCGTGCGCACCAGACGCCCGCGCCACAACGTGATGAGTGCAAGCGGCAGAAACGCGCCGGCGGCGACCAGCACCGCGGACAGCCCCGGCATCGGAGTCTGGTTCAGACTGTTGCGCAGAAGCGTCGTCACGTCGGTCAGCGACAGCCAGCCGTAGGGAAGCGCGCCGAGCAGACCGGCGGCGCACAACACGGCGATGCCGCCGAGCAGCGCCCAGAAGCGTTTCCCGGTCGGTGCCAGAGCGAGCCAGCCCGCGCCGGAGACGGCGAGGACGACCGGCACGTAGTACGGGTGGAATTGCCCAAGCAGCGCAAAGACCGCGGCGGCGAGGCCGAGCCAGCGCCAGGACCGCGTCCGTGCAAAGCGGTAGTCGGCGGAGATGACGGTGACGAGCGCCGCGAGCGACAGGACGAAGTGCGGCGAGGATAGTGCGGACAGCAACAGCGTGGCTTCCGGTACCCACAGGTCGATCGGCAGATCCATTCCCTCCGGCGGCAGGCCAAGGAGTGACCGGCCGACCACCCACCAGGCGCCCCAGCCCGCGCCGAACGCTGCGAGCAGCAGGAAGACGCGCCGGGTGCGCGCGTCATCAAGGAAGGTCCGACCGGCAAAGACGAGCGCCCCGACGGCAACGGGGATCGACAACAGGCGGCTGAACGGAAAAATCCACTCGGGACCGAGCTGCGTGACGCGGGCGATGAGTCCGACGGCCAGCCACGACAGGTTCAGGAAACGGTGCGGCTGCGGTTCTGTCGTGAAGACGTCGCGCAGCAACCAGTGTCCTTGGCGGACCTGTTCGATGTAGGCGTAGTAGACGCCGGTGTCGCTGCCGATGAAAGGCAGGGTGCCGGAAGGCGCGGCCAAGATGCGTCCGGCAAGCTCCGGCAGCGCGGCCAGCGCGACAAGCGCCAGCGCGACAAGCGCGGCAAAGCGCAGCTCACTGCGCCGTTCCGGAAGGAAGCGCATAGATGATGCCGTCGGCATCGCGATAGACCTCGGTCATCTCATGATCGGCGGCGAAGCGCGCCGCCAATTCCTCATGATCGCTGTCGACGAAGGCGTAAGCGGCGCCGAAGTCGCGGGCCATCTCCCGACCGATGCGGTCTTCGCCCTCGCCGCGCGTCTCGCGCACCCACTGCCAGTACTTCTCCTTGTTCCGTACGTACATGAATGACGGGTCGAGGCCCACCAGGTACCGCACGCGGGTGGTGTGCAGGAAGAAATACGGAAAGTCGTCCCAGTCGTTGTGCCAGAGGATCGCCCCTTCCGGCGCGTTCGCCTCCAGCCAGGCGGCGGCACCGGAGTACTTGCTCGACGGAATGCCGGTGTCGAAGTCGTTTTTCAGCGAGCGCAGGTCGCGGAACAGGATGAGCGGAATGAGGAAGGCCAGGGCGACGAAGATGGGCACGCGCTGCCAGAGGCGCAGCCGCAGGAAAACGTCGAAGAACTTCCGCCAGTCTGCGGCCGAAACCAGGCGCGTCGCAAAGACCACGAGCGCGGCGGCGGCGAGCGTCGCGAACGGCACGAAGTACTCGACGTTGCGTCGAGAGCGGGCCGCGAGCACGAAGAAGCCGACCGCGAGCACCGTGAGCCAGAGCGCGCGCCGCCGTTCCCGCGCCGATGCCGCGTCGCGGAAGACGCGGCCCTGCGTGACGCCGGCAGCGACGACGAGGGCGACGATGCCGGCAAGCAGGAAACCGAAGACGAAGGAGGATTGCGCGACAAGCGCCAGCGGATCCGTCGGGTACCACTCGCCGCCGACGCCGATCTTGTCCTTGAACCCAATAATGCCGATCTGCACGATGTGCAACCACGAGAAACGTACGTTGTCCGGGAAGTACGGATTGGCGACAAGCGCCACGAGCGTACCCGTCGAGATGGCAACGAGCGGCGAGAGCGCGGCGCGCCACGTCGCAAGACGGCGCAGGGCAGGCGGTCCCGCGGCGACGGCAGCCTCGATCAACGACGCCGCGGCGTAGGAGCCGGCAATGATGAAGAAGAGCGGCCAGCCGTTATAACTCCAGACATAGAGCGCCGCGAGCAGTGCCAGAACGAAAGGCTTCTTGCGGTCGATCGCGGCGATGGCCATGAGCACGAACAGCACGGAGAAGGCCGGCGCCTTGGCCAGGTTGATCCGGAACCCGAACGGGTTGTTCAAGAGGAGCAGCAGTCCGGCCACCGCACCGACGCGCGTCGATCCCCACGATGCCACCAGGAGGAAGGCAGCCGCGGGCACCAGCGAAGCCAGGATCAGCGTCGCGAGCTGGATGCCTTCCACCGATCCGAGCGCCGCCACGAACGGAACGAGCAGGAGATGATAGCCCCAGTGATGGTCCACGTAGGCATCGGCGAAAACCGTTTCCGTGAGCCATGGGAAATCACGCACCCCCGGGGTGCGCGTCATGAGCTCCGCCATTTTGGCATGATAAAAAGAGTCCGGATCGGGGAAATATCCGGAAGACGTCAGCACGGCATTGAGGACGAACGCGGCGGCGAAAATCGCAAGCGCGATGAGGAGCCGTTTGCGCATGACACCAGTATATAGGACGACTGAAGAAAAGAGAGGCTTGAAACAAGCCCCTCCCCCTACGAATCTCTGCGGACCACGGGCCTTGCCGGTCCTCACCCAGCATGGATGTGAGGACCAGCAGGATCCTCAGGGAGGACCCAAGGCCTTTTTGAAGTGGTCTACCCAGGGATTCGGTGAAGGATTGACGCGGTGCGCCATAGCCAGGAAGTAGGCGGTGTGCCCGCCGAGCATCAACAGTTCCATGGCTTGCGCGAGCGGCGCGCGTTCGGTGAGTTTGAGTTCTTCGACGGTCACGCCGTTCTTGCGGAAGACGTCGGCCGTGAGCGGGAAGCGTGCGGCGACGCGCGGCGCGTAGAGGCCGGAGCGCACCAGAACCGCGGTGAGATGTTGAACGGAGGTCTTTGGGAAGCCGAGTCCTTCCATGAAGTGATGGTTGAGTTCCGGCACCGGCAGCCAGAACGCCAGGTGCTTGGCCGTCTCGTTCGTCATGTTGGTGACGGCGTGGACCGCGCCTTCCAGGTGCTCGGCGCCGCTCCAGAGGATCGCTTTGTTCACGAGCCGTGCGGCCAGGCGCTTGGCGACGTTCCTGAGCATCGGGACATCCGGCGAAACCGTGCGGACCGTAGCGCGCAAGGCGCGGATGGCGTCGGACGCTTCAGCCGCGGACAACGTGAGCGTCTTGGCGCGGCTCAAAAGCGCGGCGACGCCGAAGACGGAATAGCCCAAGCCCAGCCGCGGCCGGTTGCCCGGGTTGAAGCGTGAATCAAAAACCAAAGTCGGCGCTTTGAGGCGACTGAGCGCGGCAGCCAGCGGACCGCCGGCGCAAATGCCGACGAGTTTTGCCTTGCGTCTGCGAGCGACTGTAAGCGCGGCGAGCGTCTCCTCCGTGGTGCCGGAGTAACTGGAAAGGACGACCAGGGTGTTGCGGTCGACGTCGCCGGGCAGATCGTAGCCGTTCACGACGCGCACCGGCACGCGGAGCTTGGCGCCGAGCGCCGAGGTCACGATGTGCGGCCCGAGCGCCGAGCCGCCCATGCCGGCGATGACGACCGAGCGTGCGCCCTGCGGGACGCGGGCGGCGAGTCCGCTCTTCCAGGCGGATGCGGCTTGTTCCGCAGTCAGCGCCAAGGCCTGGCCGATCCCGTCCGGGTCGAGCCGCGCGCGCAGTTTTGCGGAGTTCACGTCCTCCATATCAAAGGGGCGATTTTTGTTTGGTCTTGATGGCGGCGATGATGGCGGCGCGTTCGGCGGCCAGTCCGATCATGGTGGCGCCGATCAGGATGCCGTCGCGTTCGTAGAGTTCGACATGCTTTGTGCCGTCGGAGACGACGCGCGGCGTCGCAGTCTCGGGCCGGTCGCCGGCCATGGCGATGACCATGTCGAAAATGTGCGTCGAGTATTGTGACACGTTTTCAAAGGTGCGACGAGCGCCCGCCATGTTCTGCGCAGCGCAACGTCCCTGCTGGTCGGCGTTCAGCCAGTTGCCGAGCTGCCGGCGGCGTCCGGCGATCACATCGTCGAACTCCGCGCCGTCTCCCGCCGTCCAGATGTCCTGTTGTTCCGTTTCCAGCTGCGCGTTGGCGCCGATGCCGTCGTTGTGCGGAACGCCGTCCGGTGCGGTCGAGTCGAGTCCGAGCCCCACACCGACCGCGGCGACCTCCAGGGAGGAAGCGTCGGAGAGCGCGAGCAGGAGACCGTTCGCCGTCTTCTCCGCACCCGTCACTTCAACGTTGCGGTGGATGACAACGCCATGCGACTCCAGCAGCTTTTCGATGACGGCCGATCCTTCCGGCGTCACGGTGCGGTGCCAGTAGCGCGGGCCGCGCAGCAGCAGATGCGTCTCAATGCCGTGTGGGGCGAAGAACGGCGGGAACTCCAGGGCGATGAATCCGCCGCCCACGACCGCAGCGCGTCGTGCTCCCTCGGGCAGCGCCGCCACCCGCGCAACTTCCTCCCGGATCCTGTCGGCATCATTGAGCGTGCGGAACGGCAGGACGTGCGGAAGCCCCGCAAACGGCGGCGGCACCGTGGCTTGTCCGCCCGTTGCGACGAGCAATTTCTCATATTGCCACCGTGCGCCGTCGTCGAGGGCCAGCTGATGCGCCGCCGCGTCGACGGACACGACCGTGCGGCCGCGCAGAACCTCGATGTTCTTCGTCGTGTACTGTTCCCAAGTGCGCAAGAACACTTTCTGGCGCGGCAATTTGCCTTTCACGTAATTCGGCAGGAGGACGCGGGAGTACAACGGGTAGTCCTCAGCCGAAACGATGACGATGCGCGTCTCCGCATCCAAGGTGCGAAGCGTCTCCGCGGCGACCGTGCCTGCCACGCCGCCGCCGACGATGAGATAACGCGCATGATCCATAGACCTGGCGGCATCTTACACGCAGTGACATCCGCAGCAAGGCTCCGCCTGTGCATATCTACAAACAAAAGAGCGGCCACGCGGTCGCTCTTCCACATTCGTTACGCGGGATACACTTGGTTGCCGGTCTCGTCGTAGATGAAAATCGCGAGTGTCGGGCACGACTGCGCCGCGAGGATGAGGGTGTCCTTCTGCTCCTCGCTGATTTCGACGACGCGCTCGTAGGCGTGGTCGTCCGGCGGTTCGCCGGGAACGTAGGCCTTGTTCTCGGCGTTCAGCTGGAAATGCGTCGGATCGATGGTCACGCAGGACGCGGCACCGATACACAGGTCCGGATCGACTTTGATGGTGAACTTCGGCATAACGCCGAGAATGTATCACGCTGCCGTATCCTCGTAAACCACCTGCTCCACCTCGGGAACGCGCTCGCGGATCATGTCCTCGGCCATGATGCCAAAGGTCATGGCGCTCATCGGGCAGCCATTGCAGGAGCCACTGAGTTTCAGGAGCACCTTTTTCCCGGAGACGCCCAAAAACGTGGCGCCACCACCGTGCATTTCCAAGGCCGGGCGGATCTCGTCCAAGACCGCCTCCACGTGTTCGCGCCAGGGATGCTCCATCTCGATCGGCTGCGTCATCTCATCCATAGTACTTTTCCTTATAGAACCGGATGAGCTGTTCAACCTCGGTGCGGACCTCTTCCGAGGCGCCCACGCCCGCCTTCAGTTTCTTCTGGACGTCTTCCAGCGTGACCGCGCCTTCCAGCACGGCTTCCTCGATGTCCTTGTCGGTAACGCCGGTGGCAGGATCAACGACGCGTGCGCCGTCCACCTGGATACGCTCCACCTGGCCGGTGGCGCGGAACCAGTCGTTGGCCGCCTTGCGGAAGGCTTTGTCGACCAAGACCGAACAATGGATCTTGCGGTTCGGCAGTCCGCCGAGCCGCTTCATGACGTCCTGCGGGCGCAGCTGCACGGCGTCGGCAAGCGGCATGCCGCCGTTCTCGGACACCATCACGGAAAACATGGAGGTCGCGGCGATGGCCGAGCCGCAGCCGAAGGTCTTCCACTTCATGTCGGAGACGCGCTCCGTGGCTTTGTCGATCTTGAGCCAGACGTGCATGACGTCGCCGCAGGCCGGCGAGCCGACCACGCCGGACGCGTCAAACGATCCTTCCGTCGGTTCATCGAGCAGGAGGTTGCGGGGATGGAAGAAATGGTCTCTCACCGTCGGGCTGTAGACCCAGCGTTCGCCGGTGCGTTCATTGCGGATGTCGTCGGACATATGGTTGTCATCCTGAGCGCAGCGAAGGATCCTGCAAGTTTTTAGTAGGGCCCGTACCAACACTGGAATGATTCTTCACTTCGTTCAGAATGACATTCCGCTCCCAATGCGGACGGCCGTCGGAAACGAAGGCCGAGGCGTTGCCGACGATGGTGCCGTCGAGCTGCATTTTCACGGGCGAGATGGCCCGCAACTTCTCCACGATCGGCGGGAGCTGGTCGAGGACGTAAGCCACGTCGGCTTCGGTCGAGGAACGGCCGAGCGTGAAGCGGATCGAAGCGTGCGCGAACTCATACGGCCGCCCGATGGCGAGAATCACGTGCGACGGATCCAGCGACGCGCTGTCGCAGGCCGAACCCGTGGCTGCGGAAATACCCACCGCGTCCAAGTACAGAAGCACGGCTTCGCCTTCGACGTCGAGAATGGAAACGTTGACGTTGTTCGGGAGCCGCTCGGCCGGGTGGCCGTTCAGGACGACTTTGGGGATGCGCGCCTGAATGCCGCCGATCAGCATGTCGCGCAGCGCGGCAAGGCGGTTGCCTTCCGCTTCACGATCCGCCTGCGCCAGTTCAAAGGCTTTGGCGAAACCGACAATGCCGGCGACGTTCTCGGTGCCGGAGCGCAGGCGCATTTCCTGGCCGCCACCGAAGACGATGGGGCGGAGTTTGATGCCGCGACGGACATAGAGTACGCCGACGCCTTTGGGGCCGTAAATTTTGCCGCCGTTCACGGTCAGCAGGTCGACGCCGAGCTTCGCGACGTCGAGGCTGAGTGCGCCGGCCGCCTGACAGGCGTCGGTGTGCAAGAACGGCGCCTCAAGCGGTCCGCGGTTGTGCGCCTTCTTCCAGTCGCGGATGACTTTGGCGTACTCGCGCAGCGGCAGGACGGTGCCGATCTCGTTGTTGGCGAGCATGATCGAAACAACCGTGGTGTCTTCGGCGAGCGCGGCGGCAAGATCCTCCGGTTTCACGCGGCCGTATTCGTCGACCGGAAGCACCGTGGTGCGCCAACCCTCCTTGGCCAGCTGTTCGACGCAGCCGAGCACCGCATGATGTTCGACGGCCGAGGTGATGACGTGTTTGCCTTTGGCTTCGTGGGCGCGAGCGGCTCCGAGAATGGCGAGGTTGTCGGATTCCGTGCCGCTGGCAGTAAAAATGATTTCGTCGGCATGGGCGCCCAGAAGTTTCCCCACCGTCTCGCGGGAATCAACCAGGGCATCCTTGGCCGCGCGGCCGCGCTCGTAGAGCGCCGAGGGGTTGCCGTATTCCTCTTTCAGATACGGCAGCATGACCTGAAGCACCCGCGGATCGAGCGGGGTGGTGGCGGCGTGGTCCATGTAGACCGTGCGCATTTCCATATCAGCGGGCCAAGGAAGAAAGGGTGATCGAGGAAAGCGTTTCGTGGATGCGCGTCTGGAGCGTGCCCCAGACGGAGCGAGAGGCGCAGCCGCCGTGGGCGCTGCAGGCCTCGGCTTTATCGAGGCACGGCACGAGCGCCATCGAACCTTCGACAGCCACGACGACGTCGGCCACGGTGATCTTCGCGGCCGGACGCGCCAAGCGGTAGCCGCCGCCTGGACCGCGTTTGCCGACGATGAGTCCGCCCTCCTTCAACCTCAGGGCGACCTGCTCGAGGTAGCCGGCCGAAAGCGGGTGCGTCGCGGCCTGCTCCACGGTCAGCGCGTCGCTTGCAACCGCAAGCTTGCCCATGAAGACCAGGGCGTCGTGCACGCGCGTCGAGATGCGCAGGAAGGGCTGCATAATTACCGAGCGGTATAGTCGGGTATTTCCGAGTTATTGTCAAGGACAAAAGCGACGAAAAACACCCCGCCATCCGGCGGGGTATTTTGATGCGGCTCAGGCCGTCGCTTTCTCCTCTTCCTTTTTCTCGGCCTTCTCCAGCTTCTCCGCGGCTTTGGCGGCGCGGCGGGCCTTCTTCTGTTCCCGTTCACCCATGCGCTTCTCAAAGCCCGTGCCAGCCGGAATGATGCGGCCGATGATGACGTTCTCCTTCAAGCCGTCGAGCGGGTCGATCTTGCCCGTGACCGCGGCATTGATGAGCACCTTGGCCGTTTCCTGGAAGGACGCGGCGGACAGGAAGCTCTGCGTGGAGAGCGAGATCTTGGAGATGCCAAGCAAGAGGAGCTCGCCTTCGGCCAGCGTGCCCTTGGCGGCCTTGGCCTTTTCATTCTCCACCACGAACTCGGCGTACTCCACGATTTCACCGGGCAAGAGTTCGGTGTCGCCCGCCTCTTTGACGTAGACGCGGGAGAACATCTGCCGGACCATGATTTCGATGTGCTTGTCGTTGAGCTTCTGCCCCTGCGAGGTGTAGATGCTCTGGATTTCCTTGACGATGTAGTCCTCGACGGCTTCGCGGCCCTTGGTGCGGAAGAGGTGCTGCAGGTCCAGGTTGCCTTCCGTGAGCGCGTCGCCAGCCGTCACCACGTCGCCGTCGCGCACGTAGAGCACGTAGCCCGGCGGGATGATGTATTCCTTGCTGTGCGTGCCTTCGTGGACGACCGTCGCGGTGTTGCCCTTGATCCGGACCGTGCCGGCGACGTCGGCGAGCGTCTGGGTGCCGTCCTTCTTCTCGAAGAGCACGCCGCCCAGGACCACGCCCTCGCCGTCGGCGACCTTGAAGGTGTCGCCGCGTTCCTTCTTGAAGATCTTTTCTTCAACGCCGCGGAAGCTGATGCGGACGATCTTGTGGCCCGGCGAGAGTTCGAGTACCGGTTCACCGTCCGGCCCCTGGATGGTGCGCTTCGAGGCTTCCTCCACGGTGACCGCGCCGCCCTCTTCGGCCATGATGGCCTTGCGTTTCGGCGGACGCGCTTCGAACAGTTCTTCGACGCGGGGCAGACCCTGGGTGATGTCGAGGCCGGCCACGCCGCCGGTGTGGAAGGTGCGCATGGTGAGCTGCGTGCCCGGTTCGCCGATGGACTGGGCGGCCACGATGCCGACGGCCACGCCGGTCTGGATCGGCTTGTTGTAGGCCAGGTCGAAGCCGTAGCAATTCTTGCAGACGCCCTTCAGGATGTTGCAACGCAGGACCGAACGGATGCGCGCCTCCTTCACCTCGTGCTTGGCGAGCATGCGGGCGTGCTCGTAGGTGATGAGCTCGCCTTCCGCGATGAGTTCCTTGCCCTTGGCATTCACGATCGGCGCGGCGGTGACGCGGCCGGTGATGCGTTGGATGAGCGATTCGCCCATCTCTTCCGATTCCTTTGCCGTGAGGAGCATGCCTTCTTTCTCGCCGCAGTCTTCGGCCCGGACGATGATGTCCTGGGCGACGTCCACGAGACGGCGGGTGAGGTAGCCGGCGTTCGCCGTGCGCAGCGCGGTGTCGGAGAGGCCTTTGCGGGTGCCGTGGGTCGAGATGAAGTATTCCAGCACGTCGAAGCCTTCCTTGAAGCCGGCTTTCACCGGCAGCTCGATGATGTCACCGGCCGGGTTCGAGACGAGCCCCTTCATGCCGACCATCTGGGTGAGCTGACCGGGAGAGCCGCGGGCGCCGGAGTCCATCATGGTGAACACCGAACCGTCCTTGCGCAGCGCTTCTTTGGAGAGTTTCTGCACGCGGTCTTTGACCTGCGTCCAGATCTCGATGATCTTGGTGTGCCGCTCGTTGATGGTCAGCAAGCCGTCCTGGTACTGGCTTTCGACTTCGCGCACCAGGGTGTCGCCTTCGGCGATCACTTTGTTCTTGATCTCGGAGACGTCCGGCAGGTCCATCATGCCCCAGGAATAGCCGGTCTTGGTGATCTGCTTGAAACCGAGCTCCTTGATGTCGTCCAAGAACTGCGCGGCGCGCTCCAGCCCGTTCAGCTCCAAGCACAGGCGGACCAATTCGCCCTGCTTTTTCACGTCGAGCCGGTCGTTCTGGTACGGCATGTTCTCCGGCACCAGTTTGTTGAAGAGGATGCGGCCGACGTTGGTCTCCATGCGCTCGCCGGTCTTGGCGACACGGCAGAGGATCTTGTCCTGCATGGTGATGGCGCCTACCTCGAAGGCGTAAATCGCGTCGGTTTCCGAGGCGAAGGCCTTCATGGTCGCGCCCTCGGCGCCTTCGGTCATGCCGGTAATGGTGTAGACGCCCCAGGCGATGTCCTTGTTCGGGGACGTCACCGGCGTGCCGGTCGCGGGCTTCAGGAGGTTGCGCGAGGCGATCATGAGTTCCGCGGCTTCGCGCTTGGCTTCTTCCGTGAGCGGCACGTGCACGGCCATCTGGTCACCGTCGAAGTCGGCGTTGAAGGCGGTGCAGACCAGCGGGTGGATGCGGATGGCCTTGCCTTCGATCAGGATCGGCTGGAAGGCCTGGATACCGAGGCGGTGCAAGGTCGGCGCGCGGTTCAAGAGGACCAGCGCTTCGCGCGTGATTTCTTCTAGGATGTCCCAGACGTCGGCATGGTCGCCTTCGATGTAGCGGTTGGCCGAGCGGATGTTGTGGACGATGCCGGCGCGGATGAGCTTCGAGATGACGAACGGGCGGAACAATTCGAGCGCCATCTTCTTCGGCAGACCGCACTGGTGCAGCTTCAAATTCGGACCGACGACGATCACGGAACGGCCGGAGTAATCGGTGCGCTTGCCGAGCAGGTTCTGGCGGAAGCGGCCCTGCTTGCCCTTCAGGATGTCGGCGAGCGAGCGCAGTTGGCGCTTCTTGCCGGTCGTGGCCACCGCCGTCTTGCTCTGGCGGGCGCTGTTGTCGAGGAGCGCGTCCACGGCTTCCTGAAGCATGCGCTTCTCGTTGCGCACGATGACTTCCGGCGCATTCAGCTCCACGAGCCGCTTCAGGCGGTTGTTGCGGTTGATGACGCGGCGGTACAGGTCGTTCAAATCGGAGGTCGCGAAGCGGCCGCCGTCGAGCGGCACCATCGGACGCAGGTCCGGCGGGATGACCGGGATCGCGGTCAGAATCATCCACTCCGGACGGATGTTGTTCTGGTCGAGGGCTTTCAAGAGCTTCACGCGGCGGATGATGCGCTCGCGGCGCGCACCCGTGGCGTCCTCGAGGTCGCGGCCCAGCGCCTCGATCGTCTCCTTGACGTTGATGCTCTTCAGCAAGTCGAAGATGGCTTCGGCGCCGATGCCGGCGGAAAAAATGTGGCCGAACTTCAGCGACCACTCGTGGTAGATGTTCTCCGGCACGATGGCCATCGGCTGCAGGTCCTTGAGGTCGTCCTCCACCTGGTCGAACTCGGTTTCCAGCTCCTCGATCTTGCGGTCGCGCAGCTGCGCCGCCTTCTTATAGGGGTCGGTGGCTTCCAGCTTCTCGCCCTCCAGGCCCTTCTGCTGGGCGATGCGGCCGACGTCGCGCGCGAACTCGGCTTCGATCTGCTTCTTCTTGGCCTTGAACTCGTTCTTCACTTCGTCCATCACCTGGAGCTTGGCGGCCTCATCCACCTCGGTGATGATGAAGTTGGCGAAGTAGATGACCTTTTCCAGGTTCATCACGGACAAATCGAGCACGAGTCCGATCTTCGAAGGCACGCCGCGCAGGAACCAGATGTGCGAGACCGGCGCGGACAGTGCGATATGGCCCATGCGTTCGCGGCGGACGATGGAGTGCGTCACTTCGACGCCGCACTTGTCGCAGACGATCCCCTTGTAGCGGATCTTTTTGTATTTGCCGCAGTAGCACTCCCAGTCCTTGGTCGGCCCGAAAATGCGCTCGTCGAACAAGCCGTCCTTTTCCGGCTTCTGGGTGCGGTAATTGATGGTCTCCGGCTTCGTGACTTCGCCGTGCGACCAGGCGCGGATGACCTCCGGGGAGGCCAGACGCAGACGGATCGCGTCGAAATCGAGCGACGTCACGTGCGGAGCGGGAAGGTATGTTTCCGGCATATGCGTGGGTGCGTGACGTCTGGGTTAGAAGGGCCGCGGCCGCTGGTCGCGGTCGGCGTCGGGCGCGGCGGATGCCGGCTCGACCGGCACGCCGTCCTTGAGAAGCTCCACGTCCAGGCAGAGTCCCTTGAGCTCGCGCACCAGCACGTTGAACGATTCCGGGATGTTGATGCGGTTGATCGGCTCGCCCTTGATGATGCTCTCGTAGGCTTTGGAGCGGCCAGGCACGTCGTCCGACTTGATGGTCAGGATTTCCTGGAGGGTGTGCGCCGCGCCGTAGGCCTCGAGCGCCCAGACTTCCATTTCACCGAAGCGTTGGCCGCCGAACTGCGCCTTGCCGCCGAGCGGCTGCTGGGTGATGAGCGAGTACGGCCCGATGGAGCGCTGGTGAATCTTGTCTTCCACCATGTGGTTGAGCTTCAGCATGTACTTGTAGCCGACCGTGACATGGTGCGCGAAGGGGTCGCCGGTGCGGCCGTCGAACATGCGCATCTGGCCGCTCTCCGGGAAGCCGGCTTCGAGGAGCTTGGCGCGGATGGTCTGCTCGGTGACGCCGTCGAAGACCGGGGTGGCGACGCGGAACTTGAGCGCGTTGGCCGCCAAGCCCAGGTGGGTTTCCAGAATCTGCCCGAGGTTCATGCGGGAGACGACGCCCAGCGGCGACAGGATGATGTCGACCGGCGTGCCGTCCTCGAGGAACGGCATGTCGGCGGCCGGGACGATGCGGCTAATGACGCCCTTGTTGCCGTGGCGGCCGGCCATCTTGTCGCCGACCTGAATCTTGCGCAGGTCCGCGACCGACACCTGGATCGTTTTGATGACGCCCGGGGAGAGCTTGTCGCCGGCGTCACGCGAGAAGATTTTCACGTCAACGACCTTCCCGTGTTCGCCGTGCTCGAGGTACAGCGAGGAGTCGCGCACGTCGCGGGCCTTCTCGCCGAAGATGGCGCGCAGCAGTTTCTCTTCCGCGGACAGCTCCGTCTCGCCCTTCGGCGTGATTTTGCCGACCAGAATGTCACCGGACGCGACTTCGGCGCCGATGCGGATGATGCCCTCGGCATCCAGGTTCTTGAGCTTCTCTTCGGAGACGTTCGGGATGTCGGCGGTCACGACTTCCGGACCGAGCTTGGTGTCGCGCACGTCGACGGAGTAGTTCTCGATGTGGATCGAGGTGAAGCGGTCGCGGTGCACGAGGCGCTCGTTCAGGATGATGGCGTCCTCGTAGTTGTAGCCTTCCCAGGACATGAAGGCCACGAGCACGTTCTGGCCGAGCGCGAGCTCGCCGTGGTCGATGGACGGGCCGTCGGCGAGCGTGTCGCCCGGTTCGATCTTCTGCCCCTTCTCGACCGTCGGCCGCTGGTTGATGCAGGTCGAGGCGTTGGAGCGGACGTACTTGTTCAGGAAATAGGTGCGGATGCCGCCCCCTTCTTCGGCCAGGTCGATGCGCTCGCCGGACACGGCGACGACGGTGCCCGCCTTTTCGGCGACCACGACGTGGCCGGAGTCGACGGCCGACTTGTGCTCGACGCCGGTGCCGACGATCGGCGCGTCCGGGCTGATGCAGGGCACGGCCTGGCGCTGCATGTTGGTGCCCATGAGCGCGCGGATGGCGTCGTCATGTTCGAGGAACGGAATGCAGGAAGTGGCGATGGAGACGATCTGGCGGCTGGAGACGTCCATGTAGTCGATCTGGTCGACCGAGACTTCGGACGGTTCGCCCTGGACGCGGGCCGGGCAGCGCTCGATCAGGAAATGGCCCTTGGGGTCGAGGGGCACGGTGGCGGCGCAGGTCACGGCCTTCTCTTCCATAAAAGCGTTCAAGTAGACGATCTCGTCCGTCACGCGCGGCCGGCCGTCCCTGCCTTTCGCCACTTTGCGGTACGGCGTCTCGATGAAGCCGTACTCGTTGATGCGGGCGTAGGACGCCAAGTGGCCGACGAGACCGATGTTCGGACCTTCCGGGGTCGCGATCGGGCAGATGCGGCCGTAGTGGGTGGGGTGCACGTCGCGGACGTCGAAGCCGGCGCGTTCACGGGACAGGCCGCCGGGACCCATGGCCGAGAGGCGGCGCTTGTGCTCGAGTTCGGCCAGCGGGTTGGTCTGGTCCATGAATTGCGAGAGCTGCGAGCTCATGAAGAACTCGCGCACCGCGCCGATGACCGGACGGGCGTTCACGAGCCGGCCCGGGGTCAAGGTCGGGATGTCGATCGTCGACATGCGGTCCTTGACGATGCGCTCCATGCGGGCCAAACCGACGCGGAAGCGATTCTGGACGAGCTCGCCGATAGCGCGCACGCGGCGGTTGCCGAGGTGGTCGACGTCGTCCGGTTCGTCCTGGGAAATGTTGAGGCGGATGATTTCCGCGATGATCAACACCATGTCCTCCTTTTTGAGGATGCGGTGTTCCGGCTTGTCCAATTCGTCCTGCGTGGCCGTGAGTCCGAAGCGCTGCGCGAACTTGTAACGGCCGACGCGGCCCAGGTCGTAGCGGTCGAAGTTGAAGAACATCGCCTGCACGAGCGAGCGGGCGTTGTCGACCGTGGCCGGATCTCCCGGGCGGATGCGCTTGTAGACTTCGGTCAGACCCTCGTCCTCGTTCTTGGCGGCGTCCTTGGCGAGCGTCGCCTCGATGTAGCGGATGGAGGGATGCGTTTCGACGTCGCGGAACAACTTCAGGATTTCCTCGTCCGTGCCGTAACCGAAGGCGCGCAGGAGCGAGGTCACCGCGACCTTGCGCTTGCGGTCGATCTTCACCCAGATGACGTTCGAGGCGTCGGTTTCCATTTCGAGCCAGGCGCCGCGGTTCGGGATGATCTTGGCGCCGTAGTATTTGCGGCCGCGGTAGAACTCGGACGTGAAAAACACGCCGGCCGAGCGCACCAGTTGGGAGACGACGACGCGCTCCGTGCCATTGATCACGAAGGTGCCGCGGTCGGTCATGAGCGGCAGATCGCCGAGATAAATTTCCTGATCCTTGTTTTCCCCAGTGCGCTTGTTGACGAGCCGCGTCTTCACGCGCAGCGGCGCCTCAAAAGTGATGTTCTTGGCCTTGGAGGTCTTCTCGTCGAACTTCGGCTCGTCCAGGTAGTAGTCCTCGAAGTACAGCTCCAGGTCGCGGCCGATGAAATCCGTGATCGGCGAAATTTCCTGGAAGAGTTCCTTCAGGCCCTGCGAAAAAAACCACTCGTAGGAGTGCTTCTGGACCTCGATCAGATCCGGCAACTCCATGGCGTCCGCCGACTTGGCGAACGTCACGCGGGGACCGTGCGGAATGTGCTGGCGCTTGAAGATCATAGGCGTACGAACACAAAAAATCCCCTCCCCCGCGCGGACGGGGGAAGGCCGGAGTATTTAGTTGTGGGTGCTCGCGGAGAGCGCGCGTTCCACGTGCATGGGCTGGCCAGCCCCGAAAGGTCGTCATCTCAGCGAAAAATGACGTGCCCCGGAGTCTGGCGTGGTCAGTTCCCTTTACAATCCAGGCGGAATGTATCAGCCGCGCCAGCCCCTGTCAAGCGCTGCCCCAGATGAGAAGGGTTGTCAAGACGCCTTGTTTTCAAGGCTTTTTTGAGTCGTACGGCGAGTCATGCACACCGCGCCGCCGACAGTTATCCTATTTATCCACATGTTTTCCCTTACAAGAATTTTCTCTCAATACAGCCAAATAAAGAAACGGTGATCAAGCGATGCCTGACGGACGCTTGACAAAAACTCCTGGCTGTGATAGCCTCTCCCGTTCTGCCCGAAAACCCTTCGGGTAGGAGGACCTCAAAAAACGTACGCCAGCCCGTTGTGGAGGAGAGAGTCCCGCCGTTCCCTTTTCCAAAAGGTAGGGCGGGATGGGATCCCCCGCGCCGCTGCGGCTTCGGCTGCACCCGGCCGCGCCAGGGAACCCGCACCCCGAGGAGTCTTCGGACACACCCGGGATTCGTCTCCACAACGGGACGGCGCACTTGCCCCGTCGCATGACGGGGCGCCATCTGCGTAAACGCATGGAGGAGAGAGTCCCGCCTTCCTTTCAAAAAAGGAGTGGCGGGAATACGCGGCACGAACGGTACCACTTGGGCTTCGGCTCGACCGGTTCCGGGATGGCCGCGCGGACGGCCGCCCTTCGGGGCAACGTCGTCCATTCCCTCCAGTCGCTTCCGCAGATGTAAACAGAGTGGCCGCACCGACCGGGGAGGGGCGCATTGCTGCGATCGCCCTTTCAAACATCACAAGACCGTTTCCCCTCCCCCGTCGGCGCGGTACACAGTTGCCCGATGTTCGAAGGACCGTCCGCGCGATCCTGTTCGTGCCGACCGTCCTTCGGAAACATCTGAAGGCTCTGGTGCCCCGCCTAAAGCGGGGATTTGCGTCTTAGCGGACGCGGGAGACGGAGCGATCCGGCTTCGTTTTGGAGGAGCAGCATGGTGACTACCAACAGCCACGAGTCGAGGCGACAGGCCATCCGGGCCATGCTCGTCGACGGCGTAACGCAGTGCATGGGCGAGGCGGCCACCGGCAAGGTGTGCAGCCGGATCCACGGCACGGCCGTCCCGTCGTTCGACGGGCGGCACTCGATTCCGATCCGCTTCGAGAAGGGCGCGCTCGTGCACGGGGAGATCGTCTTCCTGTGCTCGCTCTGCGCGATCTTCGCGAAGAAGGCGGGGCTCGACGTCCTCCCGCTCGACGAGCTCGAGCGCCGCGTGCTGGACACGCTCGGTGAGGCACCCGCCGCACCGGCCGCATCCCCGCCCGTGGCGGCTCCGCCGCCCGTGATGCCCGCCGTCGGCCGCGTGCCGGCCGTCCGCAAGGACGCGCTGGAACAGCCGGATGTCGCGCGCCCGCAGGCTCCGGCTCCCCGCAAGGAAGAGCCGATGCTCCAGGCCAAGCGCGGACCGCACCCGCGGTCGGCCCGAGGCCACTTCGTGTGCCTCGAGTCGAGCCGGGTGTTCGAGGAGATCTTCGTCCTCAAGACGAACAACCTCTGCAGCTGCGGCGCGTGCGACGTGAAGGCCGGCAAGGGCTTCGCGACGCGCAACGGCGACTACACGGGCGCCCGGTTCCCGATCTGCCCCGTTGGCATCGAGGCCGCGCTGCGCGTCTGCAGCACGGTCCGGCGGGCCGGCGGCAAGCCGGTCTACCTCATCTTCCGGGACGAGGCCGACTGGCAGAGGTTCGACGAGCGGCGCAAGTACGACGTCGCGCGCGACGCAGCCCGCGGCCACGCCGTCCTCGACGGCGAGCTCGGGAACGATGCCAACGACGTCTGCGCGGTGTTCATCTGCCGGGCCCCGAAGCCGACGGATCGCGTGGCGACGTTCGATGCGGTGCACAACCTCTTCATCGAGCATCGCATCTGCGGCCGCTGCGCCCAGTCCGCGCGCAAGCTCAGCAACCAGCTGCGCGAAGGCGGACAGCGCTGGGCCTTCCAGCTGCTGCGCGAGGGTCAGAAGCTGACCCCCAAGCAGCAGGACGACCTGCGCCGCGCCGCGAAGCAGCGCCGCAAGGCGACGCCCGCGGCGAAGCAGTCGACGATCTCGTCGTCCGCCCCCAAGGGTTCGGCGCCCCCGGCGCCGAGCGCGGGCAAACCCTCGTTCGGCGAACAAATCGCCAAGGCAGGCCGGAACATCAAGGCCAAGCAGGCCGAGGACGCCGCGCCGGCCGCAGTCGCGTCCGCAACGCCGGAGCCGGAGGCCGCCGAGGCCGCCGCACCGGATTCCTCGGAGCCCGCCGCCGAGCCGACGATCGCGTCGGTTTCGGAGGCGGCGCCCGAAGCACCCGCACCCGCATCGCCCCAGGAGGGACCGATGGGCGGCGGGGCGGGCTGACGGAAACGTCACCAGTGGCACCGGGCAGCCCCGTCAAGGCGGGGCACCCGAACGGCAGACGGGATTCCCTCCCCCGTCTGCCGCTCTCTCTCGACAGCATCGCCCCGTAAGCGGTGCTGTGGAGTCAGAGCAGACTCCGAGGAGAAACAAACATGTCGGTGAAGAATACCCTCACGCTCACGGCTCAGGACGAGACGACCATCGCCAAGCTGCTCGGCTTCAAGTCCCTCAAGGGCTTCATGGTCGAGGCATGGACGGCGAAGGACGGCGTCCACGTCGTGCACATCCGCGGCGAGGAGCAGAACGGCAGCACGCCGCGCTTCGAGATCCGACTGGTCCGCGACGGGGCCGAGGCGCCGTTCGCCCAGGCCCCGACGAACCAGAACGTCCGCGTGCTGCGCGACCTGATCGAGAAGCGCGGTCTCGCGGAGATCGACCTCGACGCCTTCGCGCAGGCGCGGCAGCACAAGGGGATCCCGCTCGCGATGGACAACTGGCGGGACGGCCTGCGCCGGGCGGTCGCGCAGCTGCGGGACATCTACCGCCAGCGCATGCTGCCGATGATGCAGGAGGTCGAGCGGCTCGAGGCCTTCCTCGCGTCCCAGGCGGCGTCGAAGCCGGCCGTCGAGGCCGAGCCCCTCGCCGCGGAGTAGCGGCCCCGCGCCTGCCTACCGGCAGGCAGGCGCGACGACGGCAGGTGTGGGTATAAACCCCGCCTGCCGTCTTCTTTTTGTATTGACACGGAGGAAAGGCGCGCTTATATTCGAGAGTGCTTCGCGCGCGCCAGGCTGCGAAGCGGGGAAGGCCTCCACAGTCCCGTTCGACGAGCCCCCGCGTGCACCGCGCAAGCGGTCCGGCGGGTTTCTCTCTCCTCGTTCCTCGGTCCGACCGCGGACCAGGAACTGCTCCGACGACTGGGCATGGGGAGACGCTTGGCCCCGGTTTGCAGCCTCCCGCGGACGAAGAAGCCGCCGGATTTTCCGGCGGCTTTTGCATTGGCGGCGGCCGGAGAAATCAAGTACCATGCCGCTGTTATGGCCAAGAAACGCAAGAAGAAAGAAGAGGAAGCCGACGCGCCTGAGATCACCGTCAGCCCAGAAACGCAGCGCGGCATCCTCGTGGTTTTTTTGTGCGCCGCGGCCGTCCTGGCCGGGCTGTCGTACTTCGGAGCGGCGGGTCCTTTGGGAAGCTGGGTGGACCGGATGCTCACGAGTCTCTTTGGTTGGGACCGGCTGATCTTCGTCGGGATCCTGCTCCTCCTCTCTTATAAGGCCATCTCCCCTGAGCGCTTCCGCCTCGGGATGGCCGGCGGCATCGGCTTCTCCCTGCTCGTCTTCTGCGTGAACGGTTTGATCCAGCTCGTCACCATGGTGGCCGAACCCGCGGCCGTCCCGTGGATGCAGGGCGGCGGCCTGGTGGGGCTGTTCCTGGCATACCCGCTCTTGTCTGTGCTCGGCACGTGGGGCGCGGGCGTGGTGCTGCTCGCACTCTTGGCCGCCTCGTTCCTGCTGACCTTCAACCTGACCTTGCGTCAGATGGGATTCATCGGCGCGCCGATCCGCTGGATCATGGCGCTGGTCGGCGCCAAGCCCGGACCGGCCGCGCCCAGGGTGCACGTCTTGGACGGCGGCGAACCGGCGGAGGACGAGAGCGAGGAAGAATCCGAGGAGGAAGAAACGGAACCGGAAGACGAAGCCGAGCGTTTCAAGAGCCGCACGGTCGAAGTGACCGTCTCGAAGAGCGAGCAGGAGATGCCGGAACCGGCGCCGCGCAAGCACCGGCCGATGATTTCCGTGCCGCTGGAGCTCCTGAACGCGCGCACCACCAAACCACAATCCGGCGACATCCATCGGATCGCCGAACGCATCCGCGCCACGCTCGAACAGTTCGGCATTCCGGTCGAAATGGGCGATGTCTCGGTCGGTCCCACCGTCACGCAGTACACCTTCAAGCCGCAGGAAGGCATCAAGCTCACCCGCATCACCGGCCTCTCCAACGATCTGGCGCTGGCGCTCGCCGCGCACCCCATCCGCATCGAAGCGCCGATTCCCGGGAAGTCCTTGGTCGGCGTCGAAGTCCCCAACCAGACCGTGGCCCTGGTGCCGCTGCGCGAAGTGCTCGAGGGCCGCGAGTTCCGTGAACGCACCAGCCCGCTCACCATCGGACTCGGCAAAGACGTGGCCGGCAAAGGCTGGACCGCGGCCATCGACAAGATGCCACACCTGCTCGTGGCCGGTTCGACCGGCTCCGGCAAATCGGTCTGTCTCAACACCATCATCATCTCGCTGCTCTACGAGAACGGTCCGGACGACCTGCGCTTCATCATGGTCGACCCCAAGCGCGTCGAGCTGACCGTCTACAACGGCATTCCGCATCTCGTCACTCCGGTCATCACCGACGTGCCGAAGACCGTGAACGCGCTCAAGTGGTCGATCGGCGAAATGGAACGGCGCTTCGACCTGCTGTCGAAGGCCGGCAAACGCGACATCAAGGGATATAACGCCACGGCGCCGGAGAAACTTCCCTACCTCGTCATCATCATCGACGAGTTGGCCGACCTGATGGTCGCAGCCGCGGCGGAAGTGGAAGGCTCGATCGTGCGCATCGCCCAGATGGCGCGCGCCGTGGGCATCCACCTGATTCTCGCCACCCAGCGCCCCTCGGTCGACGTCATCACCGGACTCATCAAGGCCAACGTCACGACGCGCATCGCTTTTGCCGTGGCCTCGCTCATCGACTCGCGCACCATCCTCGACACCTCCGGCGCCGAAAAACTGCTCGGCCGCGGCGACATGCTGTTCACGAACGCCGAGCTGTCCAAGCCCAAGCGCATCCAGGGCTGTTTCGTCTCCGAAGACGAAATCAAGAAAGTCACCGACTACATCACGGACAAGTACGGCCGCGCCGAGTACACCGACGGCGTCACGGAAAAGAACGCCGGCGGTTCGACCACGATTTTCGGCGACAGCGACGCCGATCCGCTGCTTGAAGAAGCGCGCGTCACCGTGGTGCGCGCCGGCAAGGCCTCGGCCTCGCTCCTGCAGCGCCGCCTCAAGGTGGGCTACGCCCGCGCCGCGCGCCTGCTCGACCTCTTGGAGGAAGCCGGCATCATCGGGCCGGGCGACGGCGCCAAACCGCGCGAGATCCTGGTCACGGATGTGGAACTCTCCGAAGGCATGACCGGCGGAGATGACGGCGAGGAGGTCGTCGATATGGCATCCGATGTCACTAAAGATGACATGGGCGACGATGACGACGGAGACGAGTCCGATGAAAAGGAGGAAGAAAGCACGACAGCGGCATGACGACTGACGCCACGCATCCCGAAGCCACGCTGGGCGCGCTCGTGCGTGAGCTGCGCGAAACGGCCAACATCTCGCTCGAGGAGCTGGCCGAAGCCACGCGCATCCAAAAAAAATATCTGGTGGCGCTCGAAGAAGACGCCCACAAAGAACTGCCGGACCCGACCTACGTCCGCCATTTTCTGCGCGCCGTGGCCACGGCGTTGAACGTGAGTCCCGAAACGCTCTTTGCTCGCTACCAGCCGCCCGGCGAGCCCGCGCCGGGCCGCATGGAACCGCCCGCGCCGACGAGCGCGCTGGCATTCCTCGTGCCGTCCCGCATCCTGGCACGCGCCGCGATCGCCGGATTCGTCGTCGTCGTGCTGGCGGTTCTCTTCTGGCAGGTACGCGCCCTGTTCACGCCACCGGAGCTCCTGGTGACCGCGCCGGCCGACGCCGCGCTCCTCAACGAGCCGGTCGCGACCGTCGTGGGGAGGGTGCGCGGACGAGGGGCCGAAGTGCGTATCAACAACGAGCTGGTCTACCCCGACGAACAGGGGGATTTCCGCATCGAAATCGACTTGCAGCAGGGGGCCAACCTGATTAAGATAGCGGCCAAGAAGCCGCGCAGCGCCGAGCGCGTGCTCTGGCGGCAGGTGGTCGTCGAAACCGCCGCGCCCGCCACCAGCACGCCGCCGGCCCGGCCTTGACAGGACCGGCGCGGTACGCCGGGGGCGGAGGCTCCGGTAGGATGAGGATGAAATTCTTGATGCCCTGCATATGGCCAAACCCGGAAGCAAAGAAGCTATGAGCGCCCGCTCCAAAGCGGCCGGTGAAGCCATCGACCAGATCAGGGAGAAATTCGGCGATGGCTCGATCATGAAGCTCGGCGACGCCCGCAAGATGACCGTCGAGTCCGTCCCCACCGGCTGCCTGTCGCTCGACTTGGCGCTGGGAGTCGGCGGCGTGCCGCGCGGCCGCATCGTCGAGATCTACGGCCCGGAATCGTCCGGAAAAACCACGGTCGCCCTGCATATCGTCTCCGAAGTGCAGAAGCTCGGAGGACTTGCCGCCTACGTCGATGCCGAACACGCCCTGGATCCGGACTACGCTCGCAAAATCGGGGTCAACATCGACGAACTCCTGATTTCCCAGCCGGACACCGGCGAACAGGCGCTCGACATCGTGGAAACCCTGGTGCGCTCCAACGCCATCGACGTCATCGTCGTCGACTCGGTGGCCGCGCTCGTGCCGAAAGCGGAAATCGAAGGCGAGATGGGCGACCAGCACATGGGTCTCCAGGCGCGCCTGATGTCCCAGGCCCTGCGCAAGTTGACCGCCATCATTTCCAAATCCAAGACCATCCTCGTCTTCATCAACCAGACGCGCATGAAGATCGGCATCGTCTTCGGCAATCCGGAAACGACGACCGGCGGCATGGCCCTCAAGTTCTACAGCTCGGTGCGCGTGGAGATCCGCCGCGCCGCGCAGATCAAACAGGCCGAGAAGATCATCGGCAACCGCGTCAAAGCCAAAATCGTGAAGAACAAGGTGGCGGCGCCCTTCCGCACCACCGAGTTCGACATCATGTATAATGAAGGCATCTCGCTGTCCGGCGACCTGCTGGACGTCGCGGTGCTCGAGGGTGTGGTCGCGAAAAACGGCAACACCTATTCCTGGGGCGACTTGAAACTCGGCATCGGCCGCGAGGCGGCCAAGAGCTACCTGCGCGCCTCGGCCGAGACCATGGCCGCGATCCGCGCCGCGGTGCTGACGGCGGTCGAAAAGAAGGACCGCGCCGAACTCATCGCCGCGCGCCCCGAACTCGGCACCGCTGCGGACGAAGAACCGCCGCTCGACGACGCGCTGGCGCCGGCGACGGCTGAAGCCTGAACGCTATGATCGTCGTTGTCGCCCGCCATGGCAGCCAAAATTTCGACACCGGTGCGCTGACCGCCGAAGGCCGCGCCCAAGTGGAAGCCTTGGCCGGACGTCTCAAGGCCGCATTGCCCGCGGGCGACATCTTCCTGGCGTACTCGGACGTCTCGCGCACCAAGGAAACCGCTGACATCCTGATCGGCGCGCTCACGCCGAAAAAAACATTGCCTCTTGCCTGGCTCCAGGACGGCGAACTGGCCGGTCGGCGCGCGCGCACCCTGGGAGAACATACGCCCGGCTTCTCGGTGGCGCTGCTTGTCACCCATCTGCCGGTCGCCAACGAAATCCTCGGTTCCTTCGCCAGGGAATTCCAGATGGACGATCCGCCAAAGGGTCCGGAGCTGGCCGAAGCGATCGTCGCCGATCCGGAAGCAAAGACGTTCACCCGCATCTGATGCAGAACACCGCCCCTGTGGGCGGTGTTCTGCATCCATGTTCATGCCACCGGCATCTTCTTCGGACATCACCGCCCTCGTTGCTTCCGATCCTTGGCGCATGCGCGTCCTTGCTGCGGTGCGCGATCTTGATCTCCCCGACTGCTGGGTCGGCGCCGGATTCGTCCGCAACCTGGTCTGGGACGAGCTGCACGGCTACGCGGAGCGCACGCCGCTCACCGACGTCGATGTCGTGTACTTCGATCCGTCGGACGTCCGCGAGGAAGCCGAGGCGACGATCGCCGCACGTCTGCACGAGCAGCTCCCCGACGTGCCTTGGGAGGTCGTGAATCAGGCCCGCGCCCACCGCTTCCATGGCCACGCCCCGTACCGCTCGACGACCGAAGCGCTCTCGCACTGGGTGGAGACGGCCACGTGCATCGGGGCACGCTTGGGCCAGGATGGTCGAGTGGAGATCACGGCACCATACGGCGTAGCCGATCTTGTCACAGGAACGCTTCGGCCGGTGCCAGACCGAGACATATTCACGTTCAACGAACGAATTTCCAAAAAAGGCTGGTTGAAACGTTGGCCGAAGCTCACTGTCGCCGCAGATTGAAAACGCCGCCCTGAGGGCGGCGTTTTCATGTCCGGCGTTCGTACGTGTAGAAGGTGAAGGCGTGCGGATTGCGTTCGTCTGCGTTGTGATCTTCCCGGAAGGTCTCCTGCCATTCCGATTCCAGTAATTCCGGAAACGTCACGTCGCCCTCGATGGTGGCATGGACGCGCGTAAAGTACACACGGTCCGCCCGCGGCAAGGCCTCCCGATACATTTCCCCGCCGCCAATGACAAAGATCTCGCCCTCTCCCGCCGCGGCAAGCGCCGCCTCGAGCGAGGCAAAGGCCTCGACCGGCTGCCCGGCGAGCTTTCCCGGATCGCGCGTCACCACAAGCATCCGTCGATCCGGCAACGGACGCCCGATCGACTCCCAGGTCTTGCGGCCCATGACGATGGCGTGACCCGTGGTGAGCTTCTTGAATTTCTTCAAGTCCGCAGGAAGATGCCAAGGCAACCCGTTCTTGCTGCCGATCACGCCATTCTCGGAAACTGCAACGACGAGCGAGATCATACCGCGACCGGCGCCTTGATGGCCGGATGCGGGTCGTAGCCCTCGATGGCCACGTCCTCGAACTTGAAATCGAAGAGATTCTTTACGGCTGGATTCAGAACGAGTTTCGGCAGCGGCCGCGGTGCGCGGGACAGTTGTTCCTTCACCTGGTCCAGATGGTTCAGGTAGATGTGGACGTCACCGAAGGTGTGGATGAACTCGCCGGGCTGCAGTCCCGTGACCTGGGCGATCATATGGGTGAGGAGCGCGTACGAGGCGACGTTGAACGGTACGCCCAGGAAGACGTCGGCCGAGCGTTGGTAAAGCTGGCAGGAAAGCTTGCCGTCCACGACGTAGAACTGGAACAGGCAGTGGCAGGGCGGCAGCGCCATCTGGTCGATGTAGGGGACGTTCCAAGCCGAGACGATCAGGCGGCGGGAATGCGGCTTGGTCTTGATCTCGTTCACCAGCCAGGAAATCTGGTCGTACGTCTTGCCGTCGCCGTTCGGCCAGCGGCGCCACTGCGCGCCGTAGACCGGGCCGAGATCGCCGTTCTCCGCGTTGGCCCACTCATTCCAGATGCGCACGCCGTTATCCTGGAGATATTTCACGTTGGTGTCGCCGGCCAGGAACCACAGCAGCTCGTGGGTCACGGATTTGGGATGGACCTTCTTCGTCGTGAGGAGCGGAAAGCCGTCCGCCAAATTGTGGCGGTACTGATAACCGAAGGTGCTGATCGTCCCGGTGCCGGTGCGGTCTTCCTTCTTCACGCCGTGGTCCAGGATGTGCTGGAGAAGATCCAAATACTGTCGCATATGTGCGCATGGTATCCCCCTGAGCGCACAGGGACAAACGCCTGGAAACAAAAGAAAACCGCCGTTGGTCGGCGGTTTTCCACAGCTTCTCCTCAGGCCCGTTCCACGTACTCGCCCGTGTCGGTGTTGATGATGATTTTTTCGCCCTGTTTGATGAACATCGGCACTTTCACTTTGATGCCGGTATCGAGCGTCACGTCCTTGGTGACGTTGCCGGAGGTGTCGCCGCGCACCGCGTCCTGCGCTTCAGTCACGGTGAAGGTGATCTTGCGCGGCAGTTGCACGGCCACGGCCGCGCCTTCGTACATCACCACGAGCGCTTCGATGCCTTCTTTAAGGTAGCCCTCTTTGCCCTCGAGCATGGCTTTCGGGACGAGCACCTGGTCGTAGGTGGCGCTGTCCATGAAGGTCGCGCCGTTGGCATCGGAGAACAAATACTGCATGGAGCGCCGCTCGACGTCGACAATGTCGACGTTCTCCCCGCTCTTCCAGGTGTTTTCGAGCGACTTCCCGCTGCCGATGGAGCGCATCTTCACGCGTGTGAAGGCCGCGCCCTTGCCCGGGTTCACGTGCTGGAACTCGGTCACCACGAACAAATCGTTCTTGAACCGCACCACCACGTCTTTGGAGATATCGCTTGTGTCTGGCATAACGGCTAGTTTTTACCAGAGCCCCGGAAAAGTGTCGAGGCCGGCAGGAAACGGACCTGGTCGATGTCGGCAGCGTCCGTCATGAGCATCACGAGCCGGTCGACGCCCAGCGCGGTGCCGCCCGAGGGCGGCATGCCGACCTCGAGCGCGGCAAGGAGGTCCTCGTCGATCGGGAGCTGCGTCTTTTTCAGCTTCTTGCGCAAAACGCGCTCTTCCACGAGGCGGACGCGTTGCTCCACCGGGTCGTTCAACTCGGTGTAGCCGTTTGAAAGCTCGAGACCGCCGACATAGACCTCGAAGCGTTCGGCAAAGGCCGGATCGCCCTCTTTGAGCTTGGCGAGCGCGGACAAGGGCGCCGGGTAGTCGTAGACAATGGTCGGCCGGCGGCGGCCGAGGCAAGGTTCGACTTCGTTCAAGAAGACGCGGAAGAACAGGTCCTCGTAGCGCTCCTTCTCGTCCGGCCGGTAGCCTTTGGCGCGCACCGCGGCAAACAGCGCGTCGCGGTCGCGCAGCGCTTCCGGATCCATGCCCGCGTACTGGCGGAAAGCCTCGGACACGCTCATCCGCTCGACGCCGGTGAGATCGATCGTCGCGCCCTGGAACGGCAGTACCAGCTCGCCGACCACGTCCTTGGCGACGTAGCGCAGGAGCTCTTCGACGTCGTCCATGATCTCGCGGTACGAGGCGTAGGCCCGGTACCACTCGAGCATCAGGAATTCCGGATTGTGCGTCTTCCCCCATTCTTCGCCGTTCCGATAAACGCGCGCGACGTCGTAGATGCGCTCGAATCCGGCAGTGAGCAGTTTCTTCAAGCTGTACTCCGGCGAGGTCACGAGGTAGCCGGGCGACTTCTTGCCGCGGACGTCGATGAGCGTGGTCTCGAACGGCGTGAGGTAGGGCTCCATGCCTGGTGCGGCCACAAGCGCCGGCGTGTCGCATTCCGTGAAGCCGCGTTTGGCAAAGAAGGCACGGATGGCGGCGAGCACTGCGGCGCGCTTCTGGAGCACGGCGCGCGCCTCAGGTGCGCGGACGAGCTGTTCCCACTGGCTCGCATCGGTCGGCGCGCGGCGGTTCGGCACGAGCACGCGCAGGGCCTCCGCCTGGACGCGATGTGCCTGGACGAGTCCCGTGCACTCCACGATGTCGTTGACCTGCGCAGGCGTCTCCGGCGGCGCGATGCAGGTGACGGTGCCGGTCTCATCGGCGACCACGAGCAACGCCTGCCCGTGGCGCTCCTCGCGCGACAAAACACGCCCGCAGACCGTCACTTTTTTGACGACGGCGCGCTTCGCCTGCGCGGCCGTCGCGGTGCGCGCGGCGCGGGCGGGGTACGCGTATTGCTTGGGTTCCTGCTTCGGCATTCACTCCTCCTTCTATGCTTAGCGGGATTCGAACGGAATGAGCGCCATGACGCGCGCGCGTTTCGCGGCGGTCGCGAACTTCCGCTGGTGCATCGCGCACAGGCCGGAACGGCGGCGCGGCATGATCTTGCCATACGAGGACAGAAACTTGCGCAGGGCAGGCACGTCCTTGTAGTCGATCACTTCTTTGTTGTTGATGCACCAGTGGCAGCCCGTCGGGCGCGGTGCGGTTTTGCGGAGTGCCATAGAATTCAAAAGGGAATGTCTTCGATCTTGATCTCGTCATCCGGGGCGGAGGCCGGCATGGGAGCCGGGGCCGGCATCGGGGCGGGCGCGGCGGCGGGTGCCGGGCGCGGCATCGAGCCGCCTTGCGGCGCGCGGTCGAGGAGGATCATGTTCTCTGCCACGATTTCCGTGCGGTTGCGCTTCACGCCGTCCTGGCCGTCCCACTCGCGGGTCTGGATGCGGCCCTCGACGTACACCTTGCGGCCGCGCGCCAGGTACTGCCCGCAAATTTCCGCGAGTTTGCCCCAGGCGACGACGTTGTGGAATTCGACCTTCTCCTGCTTCTGGCCCTGCGCGTCCTTCCAGACGTGGTTCGTGGCCACGCCGAAGGAGCAGACGTTCTGGCCAGTGGTCGTGGTGCGCGACTCCGGGTCGCGCGTCACGTTGCCGATGATCATTGCTCTGTTGAGGTTCATAGGATGTGGAACGACGTTCGTGCGTGGATGCAGTGCGAGGAGAGCGTGAGGCGCGCAGGGAGCCGTACTACCACGTACGGTGACCGAGCACCGCAGCGCTCGACGACGCAATGCGCCGCGCGCGGACGTCGGTTCATTTGGAGGCTTCCGTCAGAAGCTCATCAATCTTCTTGTCGATGTCTTCTTGGGACAGCGGCGAGGCGGCAACCGGGGCGGCCATGACCGGCGCGACCGTCTCCGGCGCGCGCTCCTCGTCCGGACGGACGAACAGGTTGACCGTCGTCAGCATGACTTCGTCGGCGTTGACGATCATGTGGCGGATGACCCCGTTGTCGAGGCGGAGATCCGCGTCGAGCTTGGCGATCTGGGCCGGCTCGGCTGTGAAGCGCACCAGGATATAGTGGCCGTAGCGGTGCGCGCCGATCGGGTAGGCCAGCTTCACTTTGCCGGCATGCTCGTTCAACTTGATCGTGGCGCCGGCACCGGAAATCAGGCCGTCGATGCGGCTGCGGACGCCTTTGAGCTCGGCGTCGGTGAGCTCGCCCGACAGGGCGTAGAGAAGTTCGTACTGCTTCATAGATTCGCCCCCGGCGCCGGACTTATGTGCCCGGCCGCGTGGTCCCCGCCAGAGGCGGGGCGGGGGATTTGTTCGTCCGGACACTACCAGACCCCTTTGCGCCTGACAAGGGTCGGCCACCCGGGTACACTGACAGGCGTTATGCCGCTGTTTTTCGCCGAGCTCGGCCGCCACCCCGCCTTGTCCGCAACCGAATTGCTGATCCGCTCCCGGACCGACGGTACCCCGCTTGCGCTTGGCCCGTTCGGGCCGGATATCCTCCTGCTCGATGGACCGGAGCCGCCGTCCGGTTTCGCGGGCGCGCTCGGCGGCACCATCCGTTTCGGCCAGGTGTTGGAAACGTACAACGGCGCACCGACGGAGGCGCAGGTCATCGACGCCGTGGCCGCCGCAGTCGGCGCGCGCATCGCCGCCGGGAAAACGACCTTCGGCTTATCCGCCGCGGCGCTTGGCCCGAACATCCCCCTCCCCTCGCTGCCGAAGTTGCGCGCCTGGGGGCTCAGCGTAAAGAAAACGCTCAAGGAACGCGGTTCGGCTCGGCTCATCACCGGCACGGGACGCTTGCTTTCGCCGGTCGCCGTCGCCAAGAACGGCCTGCTCGCGACAGGCGGCGATTTTCTCATCCTGATCGAACGCAGCCGCTGGCACCTGGCACGCACCAGCTTCGTCCACGACTTCGAAGGCCAGGCCCACCGCGAATTCGACCGACCGGTGGCCAACCCCCAATCCGGCATGCTGCCGGTGCAGCTGGCCCGCGTCCTCGTAAATCTCTCCGGCAAAAGCGGCACGCTGCTCGACCCGTTCTGCGGCTCGGGCACGGTCCTCGGCGAAGCCATGCTCCTCGGCTGGCAGCGCGTCATCGGCAGCGACATTTCCATGCAGGAGGTGGATGCGGCGCGCGCCAACCTGGCCTGGCTTGCCAACCAGGCCGGCCGGCTGCGGCCGCCGGAGTTGCTCGTCTCATCCGCCGAAGGACTGGATCGGACCATTCCGCGCGGCACGATCGACGCCATCGTGACCGAGCCGACGCTCGGCCCGGCACTCCGTGGCCGCGTGGAGGTCAGCAAACTGATAAAAAACGCCGAAGATTTGAAAAAGCTCTATCGCCGCGCGCTGGCGGCGTTCCGGCAACCGCTCAAAGACGGCGGCCGCGTGGTCATGGTCTTCCCGCGTTTCAACGACGGCCGCATCCCCACCACCCTCCTCGACAAAGATTTCGCCGCCATCGGTTATAAGAGGATGGTGCCGGCCCGCGACCTGCCGGCGGCGCTGCGCACGGACACGACACCCGAGGGCAACCTGCGCTATGCCCGGGCCGACGCCCGGGTGATCCGTGAAATCGTCATTCTGGTGAAGCAATCTTAGGCGGGGATATGCGTAGTAGTGTATCGGCGGGACTGATAGTCAGGCTTGACAAAAGCCTGAAAAACCACTAGTCTCCGCTGTTTTGAAGACACCTGATTTCGCAGGTTTTCCCTTCAAAACGAGGAGTTCCATGACAACCGATCGCAAGCCCTCGCCGCTGCCCGCAGCTGGCGGGCTCGCGGGCATCTCCACAAAGACGGTCTTCACGCCGAAGATGATCGAGCGAATGCGGCTCGACGGCAAGACCCAGGTCCTCCTTCCCGGAGCCACGCTCTGGGAGGTCGGCCAGAAGGCCGCCCGCACCTACCACCTCGTGCACGGGACGCTGGCGGTGATCGTCGACAACACGCCGGTCGCCGAGATCAACGAAGGCCAGCTCGTCGGTGAGCTCGAGATGCTCTTCAACGAGCCGTACGCCTCCACGGTACGTTCCGTGACTGACGCGGAACTCATCGTCTTCTCGAAGGCGGAGTTCCAGCTCATGCTGCGGAACACCGAGGCGGGCTACACGGTCATCCGGCTCTTCGCCGAGCGGGTGAGGGCGGCTCACCGCGCCCTGGCCGGACGCACCGCGCGCGTCGTCTCTCTCGAGCAGGACATCCGGGACCTGGCCACGCGCCAGCACCAGGAGCTTGAGGAGAAGAAGCGTGAATTCGACGATCTCGGCGAGCGGCTGTTGGTTGCCGAAAAGCAGGTCGAGGAGGCCGAGCGCATGCGGCAGGCCTACGACATGAACCTGCAGGTCGCCGACGCGCGGATCCTCCTGCTCGAACAAGCACTCCGCGCTGCCAATCTCGAGGTCACGCGGGACGGTGTCACCAGCCGCATCTTCCCGCGCCCGATCGACGCCTCGCTCGAGGCCGAGATCAGCGCGGAACTCGATGCGTTGACACCGCCGCCGCTGCCCCCACCTCTGCCGGTCGCAAGGATCGGTCTGACGCGGGTCGCCGTGCCTCGGCCGAACACCCCGGTGTTCACGGAGGAAGGTCCGCCGACCGACGTGACGCCGGTCGCTCCCGACAGCGAGATGCTCGCGGCGGTCGAAGGACCGCTCGAGTCCGACACCGGGAAGGTGGCCGTGCCGCCGCCGATCCGGCGCCGGGAGCCGGTCCCCGTGGGCGCACGCACCCAGAACATGGTGGCGTTCGACCCGGACGCACCCCGGATGGAGATCACCATCGACGAGAATGGCGCGCGCGTCACCTCGCCGCCCGCCGTGCCGGATCTCGACAGGGAGACGGATAGTCTCATCGCGGAAATCCTCCACATCACGCCGGACACCACGCCCAAGAAGTAGGGCGAGGCGCTCCGGCGCTCTTTTTTTATGCCCCGACGCGGAAATGGACGACGTCGCCGTCCTGCATGACGTAATCCTTGCCCTCGACGCGCAGCAAGCCCTTGTCGCGAACCCCGGCTTCGCCGCCCTGGGTCACGAAATCTTTCCAATTGGAAATCTCCGCGCGGATAAACGTCTTTTCAAAATCGGTATGGATGACGCCGGCGGCCTGCGGCGCTTTCGTCCCCACCGGGATGGTCCAGGCACGCGTTTCCATTTCGCCCGTCGTCAGGAACGAGATGAGCCCGAGCTTGGCGTAGGCGGCGCGGATCAACGCGTCGAGCCCGGACTCCGGAATCTCGAGTGCGGTGAGCATCTCTTTGGCCTCGGTCGGCGACATGTCGGCAAGTTCCGCCTCGATCTTGGCGTTCAGAGCGATCTGCGGCGCCAGCGTATTCGACAACGGGCCGACATAGGCCTTCTCTTTGAGTGTCTTCTCATCAACGTTCAGCACGTACAGAAACGGCTTCATCGTCAGCAAATGCAGTTCGGCAAGGGGGGGCTTCTCGTCATCAGCCAGCGCGACCGAGCTGGCCAGGTTCCCCTGCTGCAGGGCGTCGCGCACGCGCTCCACCGCGGCCAGCTCCTTTTCCAGGAGCGGCGTGACTCCCCCTTTGGCCTTGCTCTTCAGTGTGTCGACGCGACGGTTGGCGGTCTCCAAGTCGGCAATGACGAGTTCGGCATGAATGACGTCAACGTCGCTCTTGGGGTCGACCTGGCCGTGGACGTGGACGATGTCGTTGTCCACGAAGACGCGCACCACCATGACAATGGCGTCGACCTCACGGATGTGCGACAAAAATTTGTTGCCGAGACCTTCGCCCTGCGCGGCGCCGCGCACCAATCCCGCGATATCCACGAAATTGATGGTCGTCGGGACGATGCGGCCGCTCTTCGAGATCGCGGCGAGCTGCGCCAAGCGCTCGTCCGGCACCTCAACAATGCCGACGTTCGGTTCGATGGTCGCGAAGGGATAATTAGCGATGAGCGCCTGTTTGCGCGTCAGCGCTTTGAAGAGGGTCGACTTGCCGACGTTGGGCAGGCCGACGATACCGATGGCAAACGACATAGACGGCCGCAGGATGCCAAGATTCCATGACCCTGTCCAGCCGTGCTATACTGTCGGCGACTAACCGCACCATCTATGTCGGAGGGAAAAAAGAAGAAGGGGTCATTCAAGTCGCTGGCCGAGGGCTTGGCCGTCGGCGCGGCGCTCGGCGCCCTCATCGGCATCCTGTTCGCGCCCAAGAAGGGCAGCGAAACGCGCAAGGACATCGAAGAGGGGTTCTACCGCGCCAAGGCCGATGTGGCGCGCAAGCTCGTCAAAGCCAAGAAGGTCACGGCCGTGCAGTACAAGAAAGCCGTCGAGGAAGCGGTGAAGATGCAGGCCAAGACCATGAAGACGCTGAAGAAGGCCGATCTGAACGACATCAAAGATCGGCTGATGGACGGCTGGGACACCATGGCCGGCAAGATGGCCTCGTCCAAACCCGTCAAAGCGATCAAGAAAGCAGTCAAAGCGACCAAGAAGAAAAAGGCCTGAGCGCAAAAGCAAACACCCCCGCCGAGGCGGGGGTGTTTTATTTCAGCCGAGGATGCGGATGAGTCCGATCAACGCCACGATCGCCCAGACGATATTCAAAGCGGCTGCCGGATACGCGCGACGATTCCAGGCTTGCGCGGCGATGCCGGCTGCACCCAGGAGATTCATGATGTGATAGTACGGATGGTTGGTCGATAGATAACCATTGCTGTTTGCGACGAAAGCGGCGAGCAGCAATGCCGCACCGACCCAGGCGACCGCGGACAACATCTTCTTCATGTTCATACCGTGAGCGGTTCATGGCGAATCAAACGGACGTTATCATCGAAGTACAGGCGAAAGGCGACGGTTTCCCCTGCCAACAGCTGCGGAAACCACACACCGTCCGATTCCCACATTTCTTGATACGGAACCGCGTCAAGCGCAAACCATTGCGGCCGCATTTCTTCCGATTCTGCGGGTTCACCCTCGAAGTCTGCGCTTGAAAAAATTCGACAGCGCGTCGTCCAGTCCGGTTTCCCTTCGTAGATGAACTCGATCACGCCGCGTTCATTCGGGGACTTCACAGTCACGCCGATCTCTTCCTGTACTTCGCGGACCAGCGCCTCAACCGGCGTTTCTCCTGGATTGGCTTTGCCGCCCGGTCCATTCCACTTGCCCGCGCCAAAACCGCGCTTCTTCATGGCGAGCAGCACCTGACCGGGGCGGAAGAGGTAGCAGAGATTCGTTTCTTTCATACTCAGCCCGCCCAACCGTTGCTGACAAAGAGCGCGATGTTCACGGCCAGCAGCAACGTGGAGCCAAACAGCCAGGCGGTCCGGACGCTTTGCGACTTCAGGCCGGCGAGTAGCAGGAACAGCGGAAAAAGCACGAGCGTATATCGACCGATGCTTGCCAGCGACCCCGTGCTGACAGCCGCAGCAATCGCTGCCAGCATGTAGGCGCCGTACGACGGCCGCAGTTTCCGCCAGGCAAGAACGGCCGCAATGACCGCGATGACCAGGAACGTCACGTCCATGGCCAGGTTCACCGTTGCCGGTGCGGTCCAGACGTCAAAATGTTCCGGATTGAAACGGAACGATCTGCCCCAACTTTTTTGCACATCGAAAAAGAGCAACGCATTCCCGAATGCCAGGCCGTGGAAAGAAAAGAATGCGGCGAGTCCAGCCGGAATCAACAGAAGCGGCGGCAACTTACGCAGTGCCTGCTGCGGCCCGACGGCCCGCAGCAACTCGAACACGGCAGGAATGAACAGCAGGACTCCGGTCACCCGGGTCAGTGCCGCGAGCCCTCCAACGATGCCGGCGGCCCACCAACGTTTCTCGAACAGGAAGTAAAAGGTGAGTATGGAGAGAAACAGGAAAAGCGATTCGGTATAGACGGCGTTCAAGAAAAACGCCGTGGGGAAGACCAACAGAAAAAGGAGCACCTGCTCCGGATCGATGTGGGGATGATGCCGCCGGACAAGCCTCGTCAGCGCCAGTGCGGCAAGCGCCAGAAAAAGACTGGCGATCAACCACCCCGCCAGCGCCACGTGGCCGAAAAGAATCGGCGTCAGCACGGCGACGAGCGTCGGATACAAGGGAAAGAAGACGATGTTCGAAAGCTGACCGGATCCGGCATAGCGATACCCTTCCCGGGCGATGTCCAGGTACCACTCCCCGTCCCAGCGAGCATGCAGCCCGATCAGGTCGAGAGAATGCGCCTGCGCGAAGCCGGACGGCTCGATCCAACGATAGGCAGTGTCCGGCCGAAGCTCGAGGCGGTTCAACGCAAAGACCGCAAAGACGTTTACGATCACGAGCCAGACGCCGACAATGACAAGCGCACGCTTGTCGAACCGGTTGTTCATATTACTGACAGGATACCGCAGCGGGCCGAGCAACTCACGCCTTTTGCGGCTCGTCGATGAGCGTCTGACCGGAGACAAAAGCGGCGAGCAGCGGTCGGTGTGACGGAAAGACGTTGTCGGGGAGCGACGTCAGCGCGATGAACCGCCATTCCGAGCAGCGGTCGGGCTCACAGAGCCTCGGTTCCCCGGCCAGCCGTTCTGCCAGAAAAGCGGTTTGCAGATAATGGTCTCCACCGCTCAGGCCGGTGTTTGAGACACCCATGAAACGGTAGGCGTCGGCGTGCAGCCCTGTTTCCTCTTTCAGTTCCCGAGCCGCGGCACCGACAAGCGACTCACCCAACTCCAGGTGGCCACCTGGCAGTCCCCAGGTTCCCGCGCCAAAACAATTCCTCCGCAGGCCGAGCAGAACCGACCCATCGCGGATGACGATGACGTTCACGCCAATCTGAAATCGCATCGATGAGTCGGGCATGAGGCTGTAACGATTCTCATTCTATCGGTCAGCCAGTATTCCTAGTAGGGAAACTTTCAATACAAAACGCCGCTCCGGATGGGAGCGGCGTTTTGGTGGACCTAAGCAGAATCGGACTGCTGTCTCCGCAATGCGAATGCGGCGTACTACCACTGTACGATAGGCCCGCGTGGTAATGCGCGCACAGTGTACGTCTGTCCCCAAGCTCAGTCAACTCTCCTCCTTGACATACCGTGCATTTTACGACACAAATATTATCAACAGATAATACAACTTCTTCAATATCCATCGCGTGAATAGCAAATTCTGCTTCTCGATTGTCCACACGATAAGCACACTGAGGACAACTGTTTCACGTGAAACATTCTGCTCTCAGCGCCTCTCCCGTTTGTTTCACGTGAAACAAAACACCCACCGGATCGGTGAGTGTTTTGTGGTGGACCGTAAGGGATTCGAACCCTTCACCTCTTCCATGCCATGGAAGCGCTCTACCAAATGAGCTAACGGCCCGTGGATAAGTTGTGACTGTCGTTATTTGTCTACACAAGCGTAGACATTTGTTCTTCTGGTGCCCCCGGCACGAATCGAACGTACATCCACCCCTTAGGACGGGGTTGTTCTATCCGTTGAACTACAGGGGCTAGGGAATGAGGCGCGAGAGCTTGCTCTCAGCGCCGAGCGAGTGCAGGCTCCGTATCGGTCGCTGCGCCCGATACGGGGTACATCGGCTCGATGAGACTTTCACAAATTGTTTCACACGAAACAATTTGGATGTTTCACGTGAAACATTTTCTGGTCTCTCAACCAGAAAACCACTGCGCTCAAGAAAATTCGCTCTACTCTAGAAAGAGTATGCGTCGCAAAACGATAGACTGTGAAAAGACCGCAACACCACAGGCCGAAAAACGTGTGCTAATATTACGGCACCATCTGAACCGGGTCAATCTATGGACGTGGGGATTTCCGTACTTATCGCCGCCCTTCTCCTCGGAGGCCTCATTGTTGCCGTATTTTTACTGATCCGCCGTCAGCTCACCGACATGTCGTCAGCCCGCTCAAACGACCAAACCGTGACCATGCTGAACCAGAATATGGTGGGCATGCAGCAACGGCTCGACGCCACGAACCAGGCCATCAACCAGCGGCTTGATAAGGCCGCGCACGTCATGTCGGGACTCATGAAGGAAGCCGGCACCATGAACGAGATCGGCCGCTCCATCAAGGAGTTCCAGGAGTTCTTGAACTCCCCAAAACTCCGTGGTAACATCGGCGAACAAATCCTGGCGGATGCTCTGGGACAGGTCTTTGCAAATGAGCAATACGAGCTGCAATTCAAGTTTCGGGAGGGGCAGACGGTCGACGCGCTGATCAAGTCGGCACAAGGCTACATCCCCATCGACTCTAAATTTCCGCTCGAAGATTACCGTCGCGCCGTTGGACTCGAGGATCCCGCTGCACGGAAAGCAGCGCTTCACGACTTCGAACGCGCCGTGCGCAAGCACGTCGACGACATCGCCAAAAAGTACATCCTGCCGCACGAAGGCACCGTCGACTTCGCGGTCATGTACGTGCCGTCGGAGAGCATCTACTACGAGATCATCCTGAACAGCGAGGAGCTGATGACGCACGCCCGCTCCCGACGCGTCATCCTGGTTTCACCGAACACCTTCTTCCACTTCCTGCGCGTCATCATGATGGGATTGGAACGAACGCAGCTTGCTGAGGAATCGAAACGGATCTGGGAACTGTTGCGCGGCATCCAGCAGGACACCACGAAGTTCAGCGAATCGCTGGGGCTCGTGGCGCGCCACCTCACCAACGCCAAGAACGCCATGGACAACGCGTCCACCGAATACGGACGCCTCTCAAATCGCATCGATCAGGTCAAACTGCTCAAATAACCATCATCAGTCATGCCGATTACGCACGCCGCTGCCAAAGCGCAGCGCAAGGGCGCCAAACAGCGCGCCCGCAACGTCGCCGAGAAGCAGGGGATCGCCAAGATCCTGAAGCAGGCCCGCAAGGCGCTCGACGCCAAGAAGAACGACGAGGCCGCCAAGCAGGGTCGCGCCGCCATCAAGGCCATCGACAAGGCCGTGGCCCACGGGATCATCAAAAAGAACACCGCCGGCCGGCTCAAGAGCCGCCTGGCCAAGCGGATCAACGCCGCCGCCAAGGCCAAATAACAAAAACACCCCGCCAACGCGGGGTGTTTTTGATTTAGACGCACTGCGCGAGGATTTGTCGTAAGGCGTCTTCGGCGGCGAAGCGGCCGCGCTTGATGCCGGCATCGGCATTCAGAAGCGCGTCATGAAAACGGCGGACGCGGACGGCGGAAAGCGCTCGCGCCTGGGCGAATGTCTTCTTGGCCACAAACGGGTGGACGCCGAAGGACGAGGCCAGCGCCTCCGGCCCGCCGCTGCCGGCGTCGATCAGCGAACGGGCGGCGGCGAGCAGCCGCGCCTGGCGGATGAGCATGGCGAGCAGGGCGAAGGCGTCATTGCCGGCCGCGAGTTCGCGCTCGAGCAACGTCGCACCAGCCCGGGTGTCGCCGGCGCCCACGGCATCGGTGAAGGCAAAGGCGTTCTCCTCCAGATGGCGTTCCACGAGCAACGCAACATCTTCACGCATGATCGGAACGTCGCTGCGCCAGGCGGCAAGTTTGGCCACTTCGCCGGACATGCGCCACAAATCCGGACCCACGGACACGGCCAAGAGCTCGGCGGCGTCGCTCATGATCTGGCGGCCGGCGCGCGCCGCTTCCTCGGCAATCCAGGCGCGCAGCGGCCCGGGGGCGAGTGGGGGGAAGCCGTACTCGACGATGGCGCTTTTCGGCAGCGCCTTCTGAAGCGCTTTCCGGAGCGGATGCTTAGCGACCGCTTCTTCGGAGATGACGTCGGATAAGACAACAATCAGCTGCTCGGCGTCGTGAGCGGCAAGCGCCGCGGCGTAGGGCTCCATGGCTTTCTCGCCCTTCCGGGAAAACAGCCCTTTCACAACGACCAAGCGTCGGCTGGCGAGGAACGGTTGGGTCCGCACCGCCGATGACAGCTCTTCCGGCGAAAGCGCGCTGCCGTCGCGCAGGTCTACGTTCATGCCGGACTGGTCGAACTTGGCGCGGAAGGCGGTTACCAATTCATCGCGCTTCTGGGCGACGCGATAGCCGTCTTCGCCATGCACCAAGATGACCATAGGCGCCCATCCTACCCCGGCCTCTGCATGACAATCCAGGCCATGCCGACCTCCGGCGGTTCGCGTCCGTCGATGCGCCGCGAAAAGAAGCGGTCCGGCTGGCAGGCAGTGCAGGGCGGCTCCGCGCTGACCAGTGCGGCGGCGAGTCCGGCATCAAGAAGCGCCCGGACGGCGGCACGCCGCAGATCCAGCACCTGATCACAGACCACCGCTGCACCGAAGCGTTCAGAAAACTGGGCCCGGCGGTCCGCGTCAACTGCGTAGTGGCAGGGACCGACGGACGGGCCGACCTCGACATGCAGGTCCTCTGGTCGGGATCCGAGGGCGGTGAGCGCGTCGACCGTCGCAGCCAGGACGCCGCGGGGCGCAGCCACGAGTCCGCGCCAGCCGGCGTGCGCCAGGCCGATCGCGCCCAAAACCGGATCAAAGAAATACACGGGAAGGCAATCCGCGGCCGTGATGGTCAGCACGATGCCGGGAGTCGTGGTCACGAGCGCGTCGCTCTGCGGGAACAGGGCGTGTCCCTCCTGCAGCGTTTCTTGCCCGGTGACGGTGCCGACGGCCGCACCATGCACGGGCAAGGGAGCGGCAATCGTGGTGCCGGGAACGCGCGCGGCCAAGTATGCGCGGCTTGCGCAGCATGTCGTCCTGGACCACGCCGTCGGCGCGCAGGCGCATGTCGCCGTCTTCGCGCAGCGTCATGCCGGCCGAGAGGCGCGGTTCGTCCGTCCAGATGAGGTGGGGCATGGCAGGAATCTACCACATTCCCGCGGCCGACTGGAAAGTGTATGCTGCGTGTGTACACATCACCCCGTCGTTATGAATCCCCAATGGCACAAACACTTACGCTCCCTCGGTTTCACGGACAGCGAAGCCAAGACCTACCTTACCTCCGTTGAAACCGGGCCATCCTCGGTGCAGGACCTGGCCCGCAAGGCGCGCATTTCCCGTGTCACGGCCTATGCCGCGATCGAGGAGCTGATGCGCAGCGGGCTGATGAGTACGGTGCAGCGCGGCAAGAAGCAGCTCTACCAGGCCGAGTCGCCGGAGCGGCTGCGCGCCGTGGCCCAGGAACGCGCCCGCTCCATGCAGGCGCTTGCTGCCGAAATCGACGACGCGGTGGCCGATCTCAAGCTCGTCCAGCGTGGCGAAAAACCGGTCGTGAAGTTGTTCGAAGGCAAAGAAGCGCTCAAGGCCATCCAGGGTGACTTGCTGACGAGCGGCATCAAATCGCTCGATGAGATCTACAACGGAGACGATCTTTTCTCGCTGTACCGCGACGAAGAAGAGCTCATTCCCACCAAGGTCGAACTCGGCAAACGGAAAACGTACGCCCGGACCATCATGCAATCCAAGCAGCGGCGCCTCGGCGTCCATGCCTTGAATCCCGTGTTGACGTTGCCTGCGGACGCTCCGGAATTCCATGGCGACATCCTGGTCTACGGCGACAAGGTGGCGCTGACCAGTCTGCGCGGCAAGCAAATTTCAGTGCTGATCGAGAGCGCCGACATCGCCCAGACCATGCGTGCCATGTATGAGCTCCTGTGGCGTGCGTTGGAAAAAAACCAGTCGCCCACCACGCTATAAAGATTTGTTCACTCGAACTAAACAGAAAAACCGCCGATATTCGGGGGTTTTTTCTTTCTTGTACGGCACCCCCTGACAGCGTCGTCTCCGGGTGCTAGGGTCCGTCGTTCGGTTGCCGGCTGTTTTTGTCGGCCCCGAACGTGCAGATGCGGACCCACCGGGCCATGGGGGTTCGCGCTCTGCCTAAGCCCGTCAGATGGGAGAGATGATGGGTTTGGGCAGAGGAGCGCATCCTGGGACTCGTACCAGCCACACGGACTACCCCGCGCGAACGGCCGGCTCATGCCGGCGCATCGCGCAGAATGGCGGACCGACCCTTATGGGACGATCCGACAACCGCCTTCCCCCCGGCGGCAATAGGGGGTTCTTTTATTCCAGCTCCCGCATCTCGCCCCAGTTGGCGCCGACCTCGACGTTGACGACGATCGGCACGGCGAAGCGGTGAACCTTTTCCATTTCTGCGGAAACGAGCGACGCCAATTCCTTGACGTCGCTCTTTTTGACTTCAAAAACCAATTCATCGTGCACCTGAAGCAGCATCGCCGCATCGAGCTTCTCTTTCTTGAGGCGACGATCCACCGCGATCATGGCCAGCTTCATCAAATCGGCTTCGGCGCCCTGCACCGGGTGGTTGATGGCCATGCGCTCGGCACCGGCGCGTACGAACGGGATGCCGCTCGTGATTTCCGGGAGGTAGCGGCGGCGGCCGAAGACCGTTTCGACGTACCCTTGCTTCCTGGCCAGCGCCTTCTGCAGATCCATGAATTCACGGATCGCCGTATGCACTTGGAAGTACTTGGCGAGCGCGGCCTTGGCCTCGGCAAAACTCATGTCACCGGACTGGGCCAGCCCCTGGCTGCCCATGCCGAAGATGATGCCGAAGTTGATGGCCTTGGCCTTGCGCCGCATGTCCCGGTCGACCTTGTCCGGCGTGACCTCCCAGATTTCGCAGGCCGTGCGCGTGTGGATGTCCTCTCCGGCATTGAAGGCTTCGATGAAGCTCTTGTCGCCGGCGAGCGAAGCCACGATGCGCAGTTCGATCTGCGAGTAGTCGGCGGAGAGCAGGAGCGTGCCGGGCGTAGCCACGAAGGCCTCGCGGATGCGCGGGCCGTAGGAGCCGCGCATGGGGATGTTCTGGAGGCCGGGGTCGGTCGAGGACAGGCGGCCCGTCGCGGCCACGGTCTGATTGAAGGTGGTGTGCAGCCGCCCGTTTTTATCGACGAGCGTCGGCAGTGCGTCGACGTACGTCCCCGTCAGCTTGGTCAGTTCGCGGTAGTCGGAAATGAGGTCGATGATGGGGTGGAGCCCGCGCAGTTTTTCGAGTTCGGAAGCGGCCGTGGACAGGCCGGCGCCGGATTCGGTTTTGCGGATGCGGTCGGTCGGGATGCGCAGCTTCTCGAACAGCACCTCCTTGAGCTGGGCAGGGGAGTTGATATTGAAGTCGCCGCCCGCGATCTCGTGGATCTTCTCGGTCAGGGCATCGATCTTTTTGTGCATCTCCGCCGACAGCTTTTTGAGGTACGCCGTGTCGAGCGTGATGCCGACGTGTTCCATCTCGGCCAGGATCGGAACCAGCGGCATCTCGATGCGGCTGAGAAGATCCTCTTGGTGGCGCTCGGCGATGTCTTTACGCAGCACCGGCACCAGCGTGGCCACGGCTTCGGCACGCGCCGCGGCGGCCGGCACGATCTCCGCCATGTTCGGCACAAGCAAGCGCCCCTCCGCGGTCGGCACGGACGGCAGTTCCTTGCCCATGCGCTCCAACCATTCGGCGTCGAGACCGTGGCTGCGGGTGCCCGGATTCAGGAGATACGACAGGATGCCGACGTCGGCCGAGACGGGGACGAGCGCCTGGCCGGAGGCGAGCAAGAAGCGCAGGAACGGCTTAGCGTCGGCGAACCAGTTCTCCCCGGAGCCGAGCGCCTCGATCAGCGGCGCCGCGTGTTGTCCGGAAACGACGATCGTGGTTTTTCCATCGGAGACGGCCAGCGCCTCGGGCGTTGCCGGAAAAATCGCGCGCGCCTTCATGGCGGCGACGGTGTGGGCGGCATCTTTGGCGGCCGCCGCAGTTTCCACGATCTGCCGCTCGCCCTGCGCAACGCGGCCTTTCTTTCCTGCTACGCGACGCGCCTCCGGAGCTGCGGGCTGCTCACTTTCCTGATGGCCATCAACAAGTTGCGGGGGGATGCGCCCGATGAGCGTCCGGAAGCCGAGCGCGCCGAGCGCCGCCACGGCATGCTCGCGCGGCGCCGGTTTGAGCCTGGCATCCTCCCAGGAAAAACCGGTGTCGAGGTCGCGCACCAGGGTCACGAGCTTCTTGCTTTCCGCGGCGGCTTCGACGCCGGAGGCGAGCTTCTCCAGGATGCCCGGCTTGGCCGCGACCTTGTTCTTCTTGAGCGCGGCGAACATCTTCTCGATCGTGCCGTGTGCGGTCAGGAGTTCGGCGGCCGTCTTCTCGCCGATGCCTTTGACGCCGGGAATGTTGTCGGACGGGTCGCCGCGTAGCGCCTTGTAGTCGACCATCTGCTCCGGATCGAGGCCGTAGCGGGCGCGGACCTCGGCCGGGCCGTACTCCACGGTGTCGCTGATGCCTTTTTTCGGGGTCAACACGTGTACGCGGTCCGTCACGAGCTGCATGGTGTCCATGTCGCCCGTAAGGATGGTGACGCGCGTGTTCTTGCGGCGCGCCGCGAGCTCGGCGATCGAGGCTATGACGTCGTCGGCCTCGAAACCGGGGGCTTCGTAGACGGGGAGGCCGAGCGTTTTCAGGACCTCTTTCAGAATCGGAATCTGCGCGTACAGTTCGTCGGGCTGCTTCACGCGCGTCGCCTTGTATTGCTCGTACGCTTCGTGGCGGAAGGTCTTGCCGGCCTTGTCGAAGGTCACGGCGAGCGCCGCTGGGGTGCGCGATTTGAGGACGTTGAACAGGAGCGAGAGAAAGCCGTAAACGGCGTTCACGATGGTGCCGTCTTTGGTGGAGAGCGGCGGCAAGGCATGCCAGGCGCGGTGCAAGAGCGCGTTGCCGTCGATGATCAGCAATTCCTCCCTGTTGGCGGCGGATTTCTTGGCCATATCGCCTGGCATCGTACCTGTCTGCGGGTAATAAAAAAAGCGTCCCGCCGTGGCGGGACGTCCGGGACCGAGGGGACCAGGCGCTCAGCCCAGGAGATCGGCGACGTGCCGACGGACCCGGGCGACCTTGTCTTCCCAGCTGGTGTCCTCGACGCAGACGAGGCGCGGATGATCGGCCCAGGCCTCGCGCACGCGCGTGCCGCGCACCACGGCCTCCGCGTAGGACTCGGCGCGCGCCGGGTTGTTGGTCCGGTCACGCGCGTAGATCTCCGGCGGCGGCGGACAGAGCCAGACGACGGCGTCGTACTGGCCGAACTCGTGGCCGGTCTGCGACTGCAGGACCTCCATGAGCTCGGACACGCCGCCCTGCAGGTAGGCCGCGTTGTCCATGAGGCCGCGATCCAGGAGCAGCGCCCGCTTGCCGTCGCGCAGCGCCTGGTCGGCGCTGGCCTCCTCGAAGCTGCGCTGGACACGCGCCACGACGCGCTGGAAGCGCCGCGCGGCGAGCGCCTCCGTCGACGGCCGGATCCCGACCTGGGCGATCAGGGTCGTCGCCACCTCCGGCACGCAGTGGACGGCCGCGCCGAACTCCTTCTTGAGCAGCGCCATGAGCGCGCTCTTGCCGGAGCACGGCCCGCCCGTCAGCACGATCCGCTTCATGGCCGTGGGCAGCAGCTCGCGCACCGGACGCTCGGGAAGGTCCTGCGCCAGATCCCGCACCAGGTACGCCAGGTGCAGGTTGGTGAGCGAGTCGGTGACGTCGCGCGCCTTGCCGATCCAGGGCGGCAGGCTGGTCCAGGCCTGCTCGCTGGCCAGCTCCTTCTCGGCGATGATGAGGCCGGGCAGCGGTGCATCGAAGACGTCCACCGTCCAGCCGTCCTTGGCGTAGCGGGTCTTGTGCAGGACGGCGAAGCAGCTGCGGAGAAGCGTCTCCGCCGCCTCGACGGACACCGCATGCTCGCATTCTTCGCGCACCAGACCCCTGCCGGCCTTCCGGGTGATGACGGCGTTGCGCGTGCCCTGCAGGTCGGTGCTGATCCGCACCCGCAGGCTCGTGCCCGGCGGGCTCTCCAGGTAGCCCTGCTCGATCGCCACGCGCGGCGACCGCCGGAAATCCGGATCGATCTGCGTGACCACGAAGCGGAACTCGATTTCCACGTTGTCCATGAACGGTCCTCCCCGTCGACCGTACCGCGTCCGCCGGAATAAAAAAAGCGCGCTCGGAGAGTGCCTCACGCATCGGCGAACCGATGTGTGGGAACCCCCCGAGCGCGTGGGGATGCCTGCGGTGATCGCCGTCCGGCGATCGGTGCAGGCATGTCCTGCCGTACTGCGTGGCAGGACCCGCCGCTTCCCCCGGCGACGGCCGACGCGACCTGCCGTGCGATCAGGCGGAGAAGGCGGCCTGCGCGCCCGCGGGCAGGGGGTTGCCCTGGCGCGGGTAGGTGCGGATCTCCTTCGTGCCGTTGCTGGCGCGACCGATCGACGAGACGAACTGCTTGTTGGTCGTGTGGCCGATGTAGTACTCGCCGTCGCCCTGCTTGGCGGGCCCGACGAGGATGTCGCCCTTCGGGTTGCGCGTGAGCAGCCCGGTGAGGTCGACCTTCTGGTAGCGGAAGTCCTCGCGCGTCACGACGACCGTGCCGCTCTCGAGGTCCGTCTTCGAGAGGAACGCGAGGTTCGCCCCGAAGTCGGCCTTCTCGGTCCAGCGGTTCTCCGGCAGGATGCGGCCCTTCTCGTCCACCGGCGTGAAGACCATGCGGTTGCCGAGCGTCCCGATCGCGCCGACCGAGCCGAGGAGCCGGATGTTCCGGATGTCCCACTCGCGGCCGGCGCTGATCTTGTGCATGCCCTCCGTCGTGCCGATGAAGCTCTCGACCGGCTTGTGGCCGTGCCGGAGCGCCAGCGCCGTGCAGCCGTACTTGCCGGCCGTGCGGTGCGCGTCCGCGACCATGAAGAGCATCGACTGCACGCACCCGAGGAGCTTGGTCAGCGGGTGTCCCTTCCCGAGCGCGCTGCCCGCGAGGATGTGCTCGAGACCGCTCTCGACGGCGAGGTGGAGCTTGCCCCCGTCGGTCTCCATCCACGCCACCTCGAGGAAGTTGCCGATCTCCTCGTCCGCGACCGGATCGTGGGAGGCCTCGTCCGCGACCTCGCCCCACCGCAGGAAGACCTGCTCGCCGTCCGGCGCGATCGCCAGCTGGCGGAGGTTCCCCGCGGTCACCTGCTTCTGCATGATGAGCGCGATCGCCTCGGAGATGGCCACGGTGCGGGCCTGGGTGTTCGACTTCTGGTAATGATGCATCGTTCTTCGCCTCCGAACTCCCCGTGGGGAGGGTCATTGTCCCGTCGTCCGCAGACGGCGCCCCCCATGGGCAACCGGTGCTTTGGTACGGGTTCCCCCGAGCGCTGACCGGGCGCCGGAGTCGGGTATTGGTGCGGCAGCTCCGTGGGGAGATGCCGAGGCAGACGACCCAGGGCGCCCACCTTTTCAGGCCGGAAGTAGCCCCTTGGTTCCCCCGCCTTGGCGGGGGATGGTTGGACGAATGCCGTCGTCCCCGGTACAGCACCGAGCCCGTTTTCGACCCGGCAGCGGCGGCCTTCCCTGGAAAGCGGCTCCTGCCGGGCCGCAGTGGCCCGGAGTTCCTGCCGGAATCCAGCAAGAACGGTGACGATGTGGAAAGAGCGAAATCAAAAGGCCCCTTGCAGGGCGGACAAGAGCATATCGTCTGATGCCGGGAGCGTCAAGCGTCGAATGGGGATAATCCGAGGGGCTTGACAGAACGACGAAAAAAGGACAAAGGTGGTGCAGCCGCGGAGGTGCGGTATGGAAAAAAGTTCGGACCAGGATGGTCCGCCGACACGCAGAGAGCGGCCGGAGCGTCCGTCGACCAAGCTCCTCTTCCCCAGGGTGTTGGTGGTGGGGACGGAATCGCATCTGCGCAGCAAGATCCTGGGACTGCTGCAGGCGCGCGGCTTCAAGGCCGAGGCGCTCGACAGCGGCATCGGCGCGATGGAGGCGATCTCACGGGAATCGTACAACACGGTGGTCGTCCTCGATCTGATCGACGCCATGAGTCAGGAAGCGGTCATTCGCCTGCTGCGCGGCAACGCGCGCACCAAGGATCTCGGCATCATCGCCTTCGTGGATCCGCGGGCAGAACCGCCGGAGGGCGTCGACACGACCTTCGGCAAGGGGACGCTTTCCAACCTCACGGACGTCATCGCGGACGTCTGCGAGGCGCGCGCGGGGCGCTGATCTGCCCCACAAACGCGAACGCGCCGCCCCCCCCGGGGACGGCGCATCTTTTTTTCTTTTTTGGAGGCCACGGCCGGAATCGAACCGGCGAATGAGGGTTTTGCAGACCCTCGCCTTCCCACTTGGCTACGTGGCCGGGCTCGCGCAAGATGCGCGCACTGTAGCAGCCGTCCTGCTATAATTCAAGCCTCTTTCCTCCGTATTTCCCCAGGAACATGCCCATTCCCTACCTAAAAACCCCAAAGAACCTGCACACCCTGGCACCCAAGGCCGGCCGCATCGCCGGAAAGGGCTTGGCGCGCCTGCGTGCCGGCCTTTCCAGCGTCTTCGCCCGGGTCCGCACCTTTTTGCGCAACAGCAAGAACCGCGGGCGCATGGCGAGCTGGGGCGCGAACCTGCTGTTGGGCGGCGTGCTCATCACGGTCGTGGCTGGTGTCTCCGGTGCCATTCTCGTGGCCTGGCTGGCCGCGACCTTGGGCGATCCGGCCAAGATCCTGGAAAGCCATCAAGTGCAGTCCACGAAGATCTACGACCGCACCGGCCAGACGGTCCTCTACGAGGTGGCGGCGGATGAGCGCCGCACGGTGGTGGCGCTGGCCGACATCCCGCAGCACGTCCGCGAGGCGACGATCGCCATCGAGGACCGCAAATTCTACGAACACAAGGGGCTGCGCATCACCTCGCTCGTCCGCGCGGTGCTGACCGACATCTTCTCACGCAAGCTGGCGCAAGGCGGCTCGACCATCACGCAGCAACTCGTCAAAAACGCCATTCTCACCAACGAAAAACGCATCACCCGCAAGATCAAGGAAATCGTCCTGTCCTGGCAGATCGAACGCAAACTCACCAAGGACCAGATCCTCGAGTTGTACTTCAACGAGATTCCCTACGGCGGCGTGACCTACGGCATCGAGGCGGCCAGCCGGCAGTTCTTCGGCAAGTCGGTGCGCGACCTGGACCTGGCCGAGGCGGCCATGCTCGCCGCCATTCCGCAGTCGCCGACGCGGTACTCCCCCTACGGCAACCACACCGACGAGTTGGAAAACCGCCGCAAACTGGTGCTCCAAAAGATGGTGGACGAAGGGTACGTCACGCAAGACCAGGCCGAGGCGGCCAAGGCCACGGACGTATTGGCCCGCATCAAGCCGCGGCGCGATGCCATCACCGCGCCGCACTTCGTGATCTGGGTGCGGGAACTGCTCAGCGAAAAATACGGCGACACGCTGCTCACCAAGGGCGGCCTCAAGGTCATCACCACGCTCGACCTCGACAAGCAGCGCCTGGCCGAAGAGGCCGTGACGGACGGCATCGCCGGCGTGGAGAGGTCCGGTGGCTCCAACGCCGGGCTCGTGTCCATCGACCCGCGCTCGGGCGAAGTGCTGACCATGGTCGGTTCGCGCGATTACTTCGACGAGGAACATGACGGCGCCGTGAACATCACGCTGCGTCCGCTGCAGCCGGGTTCGTCGTTCAAGCCGGTCGTCTACACCGCCGGCTTCTTGAAGGGCTACACGCCGGACACGGTGCTCTACGACGTGAACACCACCTTCCGCACCGACACGCGCAACTACGAGCCAAAAAACTACGATCTCAAGGAACACGGCCCGGTCACGGTGCGCACGGCGCTCCAGGGTTCCCTGAACATCCCGGCCGTGAAGATGCTCTACCTCACGGGCATCGACCGCGTGCTCGACCTGGCCGAAGCGCTCGGCTACACCACGCTCGGCGACCGCAGCCGCTTCGGCCTGGCGCTCGTCTTGGGCGGCGCGGAAGTGAAACCGATCGAGCACGCCGCGGCCTTCGGCGTGTTCACCAATGATGGCGTCCGCATGCCGATGACCGCCATCCTCAAAGTCGAAGACGCCTCCGGCCGCGTGCTCGAAGAATGGAAAAAGGGGGAAGGGACGCGCGTCTTGGACGAGCAGTTCGCCCGCCAAATCACCAACATCACCTCCGACAACGAGGCCCGCGCCTACGTCTTCGGCGCCCGCAACTACCTGACCTTGCCGGGCCGCCCGGCGGCCACCAAAACCGGCACGACCAACGACTTCCGGGATGCCTGGACCGTCGGCGGCACGCCGTCGCTCGTGACCGCCGTCTGGACCGGCAACAACGACCACAGCGAAATGCATCGCGGCGCCGACGGCTCCAAGATCGCCGCGCCGATCTGGCAGCAATACATGAGCGAGGCGCTCAAAGGGACGCCGGTCGAAAACTTCCAGGCGCCTGCGCCGGTCAAAACCGGCAAGCCGATTCTGGACGGCGAGCTGATGCCGAAGACGACCGTCATGATCGACCGGGCCTCGGGGCTGCTCGCGACGTCCTCGACGCCGGACAGCATGATCGAGATCCGCGAGTACACCACGGTCCACGATACGCTCTTCTGGGTGGATCGCGACGATCCCCGCGGTCCGCCGCCGTCGAACCCGGCCAACGACCCGCAGTACACGTCCTGGGAGGCCTCCGTGCAGGCCTGGGCCACGAAGCAGGAGGGGCTTGTCCTCGAGGCGCCGCCCACCGAATACACTACGGTGCGCGACCCCTCGACCTTCCCGCGCGTCCAGCTGCTCTCGCCGGCGGAGAACGCGACGCTTGCGACCCGCGACTTCACGGTGTCACTCGACATCAGTGCGCCGCGCGGTCCGGTGCGGGCTGTGGCGCTCCTGGACGGCCAGGTCATCGGCTCGTCGTCCGTCTATCCGTTCGCCGGTCCGTACACGATCCCGAATCGTTTCGGCAAAGGCTTCCACACGCTCGAGATCCAAATCTTCGATGATGTCGACAACATGGGCTCCGACCAGTCGACGATCAATCTGACGGCCGACCCGGCACCGCTCGGCGCCAGCTGGATCGTGCCGACCCAGAGCGCACGCATTCCGCTCTCCGAGTTCCCGGTCAGCCTGCGCGCGGCGCTGAATGATGATTCCGGCGTGCGCTCCCTCGAATTCCTGGCCACGGACATCGAGGGGGGCGAGACGCGCTCCCTCGGCTCGGTCTCGAATCCCGGCACGCGCCCGGTCGTGGCCCGCTGGGACAGACCCGCCCCCGGCAGCTACCGTCTCTGGCTCAGGGTGATGCTCGAAGACGGCCAGCAGGAAACCATCCGCGACGAACGCCAAGTCGTCGTGGAATAAAAAAGAGAGCCGACCCGCGAACGGTCTCAGAGACCGTGCTGATCGGCGATCTGCTTGATCGTCTGCAGGGAGACCTTCCGCTCCTGCGAGACGGCATCGAGCGCCTGCTCGCGCGTCTTCCCCTGCGCCATGAACGCCTTGATGCGTTCCACGATGGCGGCCTCCGCGATGTCGCCGGTGCGAACACCGCGGGTGCCCTTGAACCGGCTGTCCTTTTTCACGGTCATGGTTCCTCCGCCGTTGTTGTGCAGCATTTTTCCCAAATAGTCAAGACCCGCCTCATGGGCGGGTCTTTTCTGTTCGCTACACCTTGATGGGCATCACCAGGTACAGGTAGTCGGCGGTAGCGGCCTGCGGCGTAATCAGGCAGGGCGCGTTGGCGTCGATCACCTGGAGCTTCACTTCAGACAGGTCCATGGCGTTCAACCCATCGAGCAGATAGCGGTAGTTGAGGGTGATGGTGTTCTGGTCGCCCTTGATCTCCGTGGGCGTCAGGACTGCCTCCTGCTCGCCGACCTGGCTGTCGGTAGCGGAGAGCTTGAGCGTGCCTTCGGAGGGTTCATAGGTGAAATGGACGTCGTACAGGCCGGTCCGGGAGAAGAGCGCCGCCGCCTTCACGGCTTTGATGAGCTGGTCGCGGCTGAGCACGGCAAAGGTCCGCGCCTTGTCCGGGATGACCGCCCGGTATTCCGGATAGTTCCCCTCGATGGTGCGCGAGACCACCTCGACCGCGTCGTAGACGAACAGAATCTGCGAGTCGGACAGCGCGATCTCGAGGGTGGCCGGGCTGTCCGGACCGTCCTTGAGCGAGGACAAGATGCGCTGGACTTCGGCCAAGGTCCGGGCCGGAACGATGACCGAGCGCTCGCCGGCCGGTTTCCCGCCTTCGTGGAGCGCCACGCGGGCCTCGGACAGGCGGTAGGAGTCGGTCGCGGCAAAGATCAGCGTCCCGTTCGGACCGTCCGGCGAGAAGCGGAGCAAAACGCCGGAAATCTCAGGGCGCGACTCGTTCGGGGAGACGGCGAAGATGACGCGCGAGACCGCCCGGCGAAAATCGGAGACCAGCACCCGGAACGAGGAATCGCGGGACACCTTGGGGATGAGCGGAAATTCAGAGGAGGGCAGCCCTTTGATCTTGGTGCGGCTGGATCCCGACGAGACGGTGGCGGTTTCGCCGTCGGCGGTCAGGTCGACCCGGTCGCCGGTAAGCAATCCCACGTAGTCGGCCAAGAGGCGCGAGGGCAGCGTGCATTCGCCGGGCTCGTCGACCTTGCCGCGCACCTGGACGGTCACGGCGATCTCCAAGTTGGTCGTCGCCAGCTGGATCGATTTGTCCTCGACCTTGATCAAGACGTTATTCAAGATCGGTAGGTTCACGTTCTTCGTGGCGATGTGGCTGACGGCCGCCAGGCCCTGGATCAAATTTTCCTGTGTGCACGAGAATTTCATGTGGATCGGTATATATATCCAATAGACGTAATCGGCGTGGGGATACCGGGGATAACCCCGAAATTTGCCGACATGTCCTCACGATTCATGAACAAGCCCTTGGGGACGACGACCTGCACGGACTGTCGACGGACAGGGGACCGCCGTTTCCGAGCTGCCGCGCCTGGGGATGACGGTCCTCCTTATCCCCATCGCCATCCTCGGGTGCGCAGCTCTTTTCCCCAACCTGTCCTCACGCCGCGTGGTAGACGCGCTCCTTGAGGAGGGACAAATCTTGTCGCAGCTTCTCATCCTTCTCGACCATCAGGCCGATCTTCGTACAGGCGTGGATGGCGGTGGTGTGGTCGCGGCCGCCGATCTCGGAACCGATGGCCGGGAATGAGGCTTTCATCTCTTCGCGCATCAGGAACATCAGGACCTGGCGGGGGAAGGCCAGCTTCTTTTCGCGGCTCTTGCCGAGCAGGTCATCGATCTTCAGGTCGTAGTAGGCGGCGACGGTGGCGATCAGCTGGCGCGCCGTGATCGTTTTTTTGGCTGGGTTGACGGAATAGCTGGAGATGATGTTTTTCACTGTCTCGACCGTCGGCGGAATGTTCTTGAACTGGTGGTAGGCGTGGATCTTGTTGAGGGCGCCTTCGAGCTCGCGGACGTTCGAGGTCACCCCGGCGGCGATCGTCGTCAGGATGTCGTCCGAGAGGTGCACGCCCTTCTCCTGGCACTTGGAGCGCAGAATGGCGATGCGGGTTTCGAGGTCCGGCGGGCTGACGTCGATGACCATGCCCATCTCGAGCCGGCTCACCAGCCGCTCTTGAATGGTGGGGATGCTCTTGGGCGGACGGTCCGAGGACAGCACCACCTGGCGGTTCTCCTGGTGGAGGGCGTTGAAGGTGTGGAAGAACTCCTCCTGAGTGGATTCTTTGTTGGCCAGGAATTGGATGTCATCGACGATCAGGAGATCCACGGTCCGGTAGCGGTCCTTGAACTCCTTGGCCAAACCGGCGCGGACCGCGGCGATGTAGTCATTCGTAAACTGCTCGCTGGAGACGTAGAGCACCCGTGCGCCGGGGTTCTTTTCCAGCATTTTGTTGCCGATGGCCTGCAGCAGGTGGGTTTTGCCGAGTCCGACGCCGCCGTGCAGGTAGAGCGGGTTGTATTTTCGCCCCGGCGCGTCGGCCACGGCCTGGGCCGCGGCGTGCGCCAGCTCGTTTCCTTTGCCGACGACGAAGCTCTCAAAGGTGTAGTGGCGGCGGAAGCCGCGCTCACCGGCCGGCTCCGTCTCCATGGCCTGCGGCATCTCGGGCATGGCCGGGACGTCGGTCACGGCGACGGCCTGCGAGACCGTTATCGCGGCCTGGGTGCGCATCGGCTCGCCCGCGCTGCGCGTCTCGACGCGGTACTGCACGTCGCGGATCGGGGCATTCAAAATGTTCTGGAGCGCTTTCAGGATTGCTGAGTGGTACTTCTTTTCAAGCCAGGCCTTCGTGAAGGCGTTGGGGACCGAGATCGTGATCCGCGCTTCCTCCATCTCCGAGATGAAGGTGCTCTTGAACCAGGTTGTGAAATTGGCCTTGGACAGGGCGAGTTCCAACTCCCCGAGCGCCGCCTGCCAGAGTTGTTGCGGGGTCATGGACGTCATCGTGCGGGGGCCACGGGGGGATGAATGACGGGACTGGGGAAAACTCGGAAAAGACTTGATTTTCAGCGGTAAAATGGCACGTGGAAGTGTAACACGGGGCGCGACTCGGTCAACTATGCACAGGAGCGCTCAAAGTGTTGAAAAGATGTGGATGGTATGTGTATGATGGTGCCACTCGTTCGCTGATCGAGGCAAGAACCCTACATATGCCGAAGCGCACATATCAGCCGAAGAAGCGGAAGCGCGCACGTACCCACGGATTCCGGGTCCGTATGCGGACCAAGAACGGCCGAAAAGTGCTGAAGAGCCGCCGCGCCAAGGGCCGTAAGCGCGTGAGCGTTCAGTAGAGACGGGGGCGGGGGGTTTCCCGCCCTTCGTCGTTTCTATGTTGTCCGCCGACTTCCGCCTCCGTAAGAAGACCGACATCGACCGGGTCTGGAAAAAGGGCCGGAGCTTTGCCACACCTCTTTTTTCGCTGAAGATAGCCAAAAACGACCTTCCGGTGAGCCGCTTTGCCGTGGTCATCGGCACCAAGGTCAACAAGCGGGCGGTGGTTCGAAATCTGGCCAAGCGTCGGTTGCGTGAGGCCATCCGGCTCCTCGGACCGCGGATCGTGGCCGGGCAGGACGTCATCGTCATGGGACGCGGCAAGATCGCGGACACCACCTACGACGAGATCAGTCGCACCATCCGTTTCGCCTTCGAAAAGAGCGGTCTCCTGAAGAACGTATGATCCGCGCCGGCGTGCTGCTCGGCATCCGTCTCTACCAGCGGACGCTGTCCATCGACCACGGCCTGCTCCGGTTCGTCTATCCGGGCGGCGCCTGCAAGTTCTATCCGAGCTGCTCTGAGTACGGTTACCGCTCCATTGAGCGCTTCGGCCTCGTGCGCGGTTCCTGGTTGGCAGTGAGACGTGTTCTGCGCTGTCACCCCTGGAGTCCGGGCGGGGTCGACGAGATTCCGGAACACTAAACGTCCCGCCTAGGCGGGACGTTTTTCGTCTGTCTTCTGCGGTTTTTCCGGCTTCTCCCGGGCGGCCTGGGGAACGTATCGGGCGAAGCGTTCCTCGAGGTGCTCCGGCTCCAGATTCCATATCTGGAGCGTCTTCAGCCGGTCACCTTCGCCGTACTGAATCTTGATGGTCGAGGCTGGCAGGTGGAGTTTTTCGGCGAGGAGACCGATCAGCGCTTCGTTTGCCCTGCCGTCTTCAGGCGCGGCCGTGACCGAGACCTTGAGCCGGTCGCCCTCCCAACCCCAAATCTTGTTGGCGTGCGAATGCGGACTGAGTTTGATTTTGAGCGTGGTCATATTGTGCGGCGGACAAGAGCGAGCAACTTGTTGTGGAGATGGCCGTTGGAGACGATCAGGGTGCGGACGATGCGCCCCGGCATCCAGGCGCGGCCCGCCTCATCCGTTACGATGCCTCCGGCCTCCTCCACGAGCAAGACCCCCGGAGCGATGTCCCAGGGCTTGGCACCGCTGTAGATGAAGCCTTCAACGGTCCCGGCCGCGACCATGCCCAATTCAAAGGCCGCCGAGCCAAACATGCGGCAATAGCGGATTTTTGGGTGGAGGACGGCGTAGAGCTTGGCACCGCGGCGCATCTCCGCCGGGCTATAACCGTGGCAGAAAATCAGGGTCGACTCGGAGAGCCTCTTCCTGTTGGAAACATGGATGCGCTTGCCGTTACGCCAGGCGCCCTTGCCGCGCACGGTCGAGAACAGGTCGCCTGACATCGGGAGTGCGCTGACCCCGACCGTCGTCTCGCCGGCCTCGATGCGCGCGATGTTCACGCCCCAGATCGGCGTGCCGTGCGTGAAGTTGGTGGTGCCATCGAGCGGATCGACGATGAAACCGGTATCGAAGCGTCCGTCGGGCAGGCGTTGCTCTTCGGACATGATTGTCGCCCCCTTCACGTGCGCCCGCAGCCGACGCGTGATCAGCTTGTCGGCGGCAAGATCAGCCACGTTCACGATCTCCTTGTGCGCCTTGAAACGAATATGATTGCCCGGCCGCAGGAAATACGACGTGAGCAGTTTTCCAGCCTCTTTGGCTGTTTTTTTAAGGAATCCTTGCATATCTAGCCGTCACGGAATTTTTTGAGCAGCGCCAAATCCTTCTTCAAGGCGTCGTCCCAGGGGGTTTCAAGCTGAAACAACCAGTGCTTGAGTTTGGGGTGCTGGACGAGCGCCTTGAAGCCGTCGAGGCCGATGTGGCCCTCGCCCAGATGTTCGTGTCGGTCCTTCTTGCCGTTCAGCTCGACCTTGGAATCGTTGCAGTGCGTCATGGGCACGCGCTCGAGGCCGATCGTGGCGTCGAGTTTCTTTACGGTCGCGTCGACCGCGGCTTTGGTGCGCAGGTCGTAGCCAGAGGCGAAGGCGTGTTGTGTATCGAAACACACGCCGAGCTTTTTTACTTTGATCTTGTCGAGGAACATGGCGATCTCCTCGAAATTATCGCCCATGACCATGCCGGAGCCGGCGGAGATTTCGATCAAGAGCTGCGTCGAACCTTTGTAACCCTTCAAAACTTCCTTGATGCCCTCGATGGTGGCTTTGTGGGCCTCTTTTTCCCCCATGTCCTTGGCCGAACCCGGGTGGAACATGACAGAGGCGGCGCCAAGCAGCGAGCCGCGTTCCAGCTCGTCGCGCACCACGGCGACCGAGCCGTGGCGGATGCGGGGCGTGGCCGAGGCGAAATTGATGAAGTAGGGCGCGTGGATCACGAACTCCTTGAAGCCGCACTCCTCATGCGTCTTCCGGAATTGCTGGATCAGCTCCTTGGTGAGTTTTGGGGCGGGGCCGCCCTGCGGCGGACGGGAAAAGATCTGGTACGTCTCGCAGCCCAGCTCTTTGGCATTCAGCGGAGCGTTCCAGAGCCCGCCCGCAGCCGACACATGCGCGCCGAATTTCATATGTGGCCATGATAGCAGAAACCCCGCCGGGTGGCGGGGTTCCGCTTACTGCACGATCAGGTCGCGCAGGAACTCGATGGTCTTCCTATTGCGCATCCGGATCTTCAAGGACTCCGCATAGTCCGGCGAGGAGACGTACTTCTGCGCCTCGGGGTCGTGCTTGTAGTGGTTCACGGCTTCCTCGACCTGCTTGATGACCTCGGCATCGTCAGCCTCGATCTTTTCGGCCCGGCCGATGTCGCGGATGACGATGGCCGTCTTGATGCGCTTCACGGCCTGCGGCGCAAAGTCGAGCTGGATGTCCTGGCGCGACTTCTTCAGGCTGCGCAGGTATTCGCCGAACTCCATGCCGCGCTCCTTGAGCGAGGCTTCAAGTTCTTCAACCATGCGCGTCGTCTCCTGGGTCACGAGCTGGTCCGGAATGTCGTCGAAGGTCGTGCCGTCCACGATCTTCTCAAGCATCTCGAGTTCGACGCGCTGTTCCTCCTTTTCTTTCGCCTCCGACTCCAGATTATTCTTGAGGAGGCTCTTCAGTTCCGTCACCGTTTTTTGGCCCAGGGTGGCGGCAAAGGCATCGTCGAGCGCCGGCGGCGTCAGTTCGACGACCGAGCCGACCTTCACTTTGAACTCCACGTTCTTGCCGGCGATGTTTTTCTGGAAGTGGTCGGCCGGGAAGGGGAGCGTGAAGGTCTTCTCGTCGCCTTTCTTGAGCCCCACGAGCTGGTCGGTCAGTCCGGGGACATAGGCCTCTTCGGACAGTACGACGCCGTGGTTCTGGGTCTGCCCGCCGTCGAGCGGGACGTTGTCGAGGAACATATGCATGTCCACGACAATTTTGTCCGTGCCCGCGGCCGGACGGTCGACTTCCTGTTCCTTCGTTTGCATGCGGCGCAGCTCGTCGAGCGTGCGGTCCATGTCGGCGTCCGTGACTTCCGTCGGTTTGCGTTTCACCGTGAGGGAGCGGTAGTCGGCGAGCTTCGAGATGCCGGGCAGGGTCGGTGCGACCGCCTTGTAGACGAGCGGGTTGCCTGGCGCGAAGGTCACCAATTCGATCTTCGGCTGGCCGACCGTGGCCAGGTTCTCCTGCATGATGGCTTTGACGAAGCTGTGGCGGACGATGTCTTCGGCCGCCTCCTGCCAGATGGCCATCTCGCCGGTCTTGGCTTTGACGACGTCGTAGGGCGCTTTGCCCGGCCGGAAGCCATCGAGTTTCATCTGCTCGGAGATGCGCGCCGCGGCGTTTGCGAGCTCCGACTGGATCTCGGCCGCCTCGAGCGTGATCGTCAGTTCGACTTCGGATTTGGGGAGTTTTTTGATGGAAACCTGCATAGCGTTCGGAGTGTATGCGCGCGGAAGCGCCGCGTCAACCCACCAGCTCCAGACCGATCTGGTACTTGCTGCGTTCCACTGGCATGAGGCTGAAATGCCGGCCGATGATCTTTGCCACCGCTTCGACGGTCTCGGCGGTCGCGCCCTCTTCGGCCTCGACCTCGAGGTCATAGCGCTCGGCCGTGCCACGCGGACCGATGAAGGTGGAACTGCCGAAGGTGGCGTTCCAGACGCCGCCGTCGCGGATGCCATGAAGCGCCCAGAAGACCTTGGAGACGCGGATTTGTTCGGTCATCGGCACTTCGCCGACCGCCTCGCGCACCAGGTCCATCGGCTTCGCCAGTTTTTTCCAACGCACCGCATCCATGGCTTCGGCCGGCGGCATCACTTCTTCGATTTCCGTCCGCGTCCGACGGTCGTCCGTGTTCTTTTTCACGGTCAGTTTGGCGCGCTCCGAGGAGGCGATGCCGACCCGCAGCAACATGCCGGCGGCGAGCAGCTTGCGGTCCGGCGTGTCGAAGTAAAAGTCGTAGCGCACGAGCGGTCCCACGAACGTCGAAATTTCGAGGCCGGGAATGGCCCGCGCCTCGGCCGCGGCAAGAATCGTATCGAACCCGGCGCGGTCCGGGATGGCGAGCTTCACTTCGATCTCCAGGTTGTTGTAGGCCATACCGCGGCAGTGTATCGGCGACGGAGTAAAAAAAGAAGACCGCGACACGCTGTCGTGTGCGGCCCGAGTGTTCATACGAAAACGCCCGACCGTGAGGCCGGGCGTTTGCCCGCTTCTCCCTCTGCGGAGGGGGAGGAGTTCTACTTCACGATGAGCGCGACGAGGAGCAAGGCCACGATGTTCAAGATTTTGATCATCGGGTTGATGGCCGGGCCTGCCGTGTCCTTGTAGGGGTCGCCGACCGTGTCGCCGGTCACCGCGGCCTGGTGGGCGAAGGAGCCCTTGCCGCCGAAGTGGCCGCTCTCGATGTACTTCTTGGCGTTGTCCCAGGCGCCGCCGCCGGTCGTCATGGAGATGCCCACGAAGAGGCCGGTGACGATGGAGCCGATCAAGACGCCGCCGAGCGCGACCGGGCCGAGCGTGAAGCCGACGATAATCGGCACCGCGACCGGGAGCAGCGCCGGCACGATCATCTGGCGGATGGCGCCCTGGGTGACCACGTCCACGCACTTGGCATAGTCGGGCTTGCCGGTGCCTTCCATGATGCCGGGAATTTCTTTGAACTGGCGGCGGACTTCTTCGACGACCTTGCCCGCCGTCTTGCCGACGGCCTGCATGGCGTAGGCGCCGAAGAGGTAGGGGAGCAGACCGCCGATGAAGAGACCCACGATCACGAGCGGATCTTCAAGACGGAAGGCCACCTGTTTGCCGAGGTTGGCAATTTCCTGGGTGTAGGAGGCGAACAGCACGAGGGCGGCCAAGCCGGCCGAGCCGATGGCGTAGCCTTTGGTCACGGCTTTGGTGGTGTTGCCGACCGCGTCGAGCGGGTCGGTGACGTTGCGCACGTCGTCGCCCAGATCGCCCATCTCGGCGATGCCACCGGCGTTGTCGGTGATCGGGCCGAAGGCGTCGATCGTCACGATGATGCCGGTGAGCGAGAGCATGCTCATGGCGGCGATGGCGACGCCGTAGAGGCCGGCCAGCCAGAAGGCGCCGAGCATGGCCGCGCCGATGACGATGACCGGAAGCGCCGTCGACTTCATGGAGACGGCGAGGCCGGCGATGATGTTGGTGCCATGGCCCGTTTCCGAGGCCGCGGCAATGGACTTCACCGGGTTGAACGACTTGGAAGTGAAGTAGTCGGTGATGACGACCATGAGGCCGGTCACGACGAGGCCGATCAGGGCCGCGAAGTACAGCTTGGTCGGGGCGATACCCGAGGTCGCCATGAGTTTCTGCGTCACCGGCCAGAACAGGATGGCGGCGAGCACGCCCGAGGCGATGAGGCCCTTGTAGAGCGCGCCCATGATGCTCTTCTTCTTGCCGAGCTTCACGAAGAAGATGCCGACGATCGAGGTGATGATGGAGACGCCGCCCAGGACGAGCGGGTAGAGGATGGCCGCGTCGTTGCCGCGGAAGAGGAGGGAGCCCAGGAGCATCGCCGCCACCGCGGTCACGGCGTAGGTTTCAAACAAGTCCGCCGCCATGCCGGCGCAGTCGCCGACGTTGTCGCCCACCAGGTCGGCGATCACGGCCGGGTTGCGCGGGTCGTCTTCCGGAATGCCTTTCTCCACTTTACCGACCATGTCCGCACCGACGTCGGCGGCCTTGGTGAAGATGCCGCCGCCCAAACGCGCGAAGACGGAAATCAGTGAGGCGCCGAAGGAAAAGCCGATCAGCGCCGAGAAGTCCTTGGTGATGGCGTAGAAGCCGGCCACTCCGATCAGCCCGAGGCCGACCACCATGAGGCCGGTCACGGCGCCGCCCTTGACGGCCACCGCCATGGCTGCGTCCATGCCTTTCTTGGCGGCCTCGGCGGTGCGCACGTTGGCACGCACCGAGAGGTTCATGCCGATGTAGCCGGCGAGCGCCGAGAGCACTGCCCCGACCGCGAAGCCGGCCGCGATTTTCCAGGAGAGCAGCAGCCCGATGACGACGAACAGGGCGATGCCGATCCAGAGTACCGTCTTATACTGTCGGTTCAGGTAGGCCGAGGCGCCTTCCTGGATGGCCCTGGCAATACCGATCATCTTGCCTTCCCCGGCGGGAAGCGCGCCGACCGAGCGCATCAGATAGAGGCCGTAGACAATCGCGAGGACCGCCGAAACGAGGGCGAATGTGAGTGAGGGGTTCATAGCCGAAACCGAACGTGTACAATGACGTGAGTAAGAAAAGGCCCGGAAACATGGGCACGACGCCCTTCATGATAGGAACCGCACCCCGGACTGTCAACGCGACCCGCCGCATGAGCGCCCCGACCTTCGCCGTGGAAAAAGCCTGGTACGCCCGCGGCGCGCGGCTGATTGTGGGCGTCGACGAGGCCGGCGCCGGGGCCTGGGCCGGGCCGATTGTGGCCGCTGCCGCGTCTGTTCCCCTGGATTCCCGGCTGGGCGGCATCCGTGACTCGAAGCTCCTGACCGCCGCCTCCCGGGAAGAGCTTTTGGCGGGTTTCGCGGCCCGTGGCATCCGCGTTGCCACGGCCGAGGCGAGCGTCGAGGAGATCACGCGGCTGGGCCTGCGACCCGCCAACCTGTTGGCGCTCAAGCGCGCCGTCGAAGCCTTTGGCGAAATGCCGGATGCCGTGCTCGTGGATTGGTACCGCATTCCTGGGCTGGCCGCGCCGCAGGAAGCGTACGTTCGCGGCGACCGGCGCGTGAAATCCATCGCCGCCGCATCCATCGCCGCCAAGGTGACGCGCGATCGGCTGATGGCCGAGGCCGACCTGCAGTACCCTGGATATGGTTTCGGTGTACATAAGGGATATGGGACGGCCGCGCACCGGGCCGCACTGGCCGTCCGCGGCGCCTGCTTGCTCCACCGGATGACCTTTGCCCCATTGACGCCCTACCGTTGACCGCCCCCCGTTTTCCTGCTATGGTATGACCGCTGAAGCGAAAAAGGCCCGGGTAAATTGGCTCAACAGAGCGATTTCATGGCCCACCGCGTCAAAACTCTACTGATTTCTGCTGCCGCCCGCACCCTCGGGTGGCTTTCTGCTTCCGAAGGGGGTCTTCGAAAAATCGCTGAGTTGGGTGCAAAACCGATCTTTGCCCTGGGCCGCCTCGGATTCCGCTTCGTATTCGTGCCGCTGTATGCCGTGGGGTATGCGCTGAAGCGCGCGCTGCGGCGCGTCGCCAATCCGGCCAAGAATCGGGTCATGTTCGTGATGGCCAACCGCTACGTGGTGCATGTCCTGATCATCGCGATCGCCACGGCCACCTCCGCGGTCTCCCTGTATGCCCGCGAAGTCCGCGCCGAGAACCTGGGCGAGCAGAGCATCCTCTACAAGCTGGTGCGCGGCGAGGAGGCCGAGCTGACCGAGGAGACGGCTGAATCCACGCCGACCCACATCGTTTCCTATTTCGATCCGCCGGCCGTCGAAGCCCAACTCGACGTCGACGACATCACGGCGGAGGACTCCGCGGGCTTGGCCACGATCGGCGACGCCGCGATGGTGCAGCCGAACATCACGGAGACCGACGTGACGCCGACGGGCACCCGCACCAAACCGGAGACGTACGTGGTTCAGGACGGCGACACCCTCTCCGGCATCGCCAAGAAGTTCGGCGTGTCCATCAACACCATCCTTTGGGAGAACAAGCTGACCCCGCGGGATTTCTTGAAGCCCGGCCAGTCGCTGGTCATTCTGCAGACGACGGGGCTCACCCACACCGTGGCCAAGGGCGACACGCTCGGCCGCATCGCCGCGCGCTACGGCGTGACTGCCGATGACGTCATTGCTGCGAACTCGCTGGCCTCGGCCGACGACCTGCGCGTCGGCGAGAAGCTGGTCGTGCCCGGCGGCCAGCCGCCGACCCCAGTCGTGGCGGTTGCGCCGCGTCCGACGCTCGCCGCGGTCCGGAAGATTCTGACCGTCGACCGCGGCGGCACGCCTCCGCCCAACGCGCCGGCGAGCTCCGGCCGCATGGTCTGGCCGACGTCGTGGCGCGTCATCACGCAGTACTACGGCTGGAAGCACACCGGCGTCGACATCGACGGCGATTACAACTCGCCGATCTACGCTTCCGAAGCGGGCGTCGTGACGCACGCCGGCTGGGGCCGCACCAAGGGCGGCTACGGCTACTACATCGACATGGACCACGGCGGCGGCATCAAAACCCGCTACGGCCACGCCTCGAAGATCTTCGTGAATGTCGGCGACCAGGTGGCGAAGGGCCAGACCATCGCCATGGTCGGCACGACCGGCCGTTCCACCGGCACCCACCTGCACTTCGAAGTGATGGTCAACGGCAAATTCACCAACCCCCTGCAGTGGGTCCGGTGATGTAAGGTATACTTACGGCAGGCGTAGGATCCTTAGTAACCTTCTCCGTATGAACAAACGCATCATAGTCGGCATCGCGATCGTTCTGTTGCTCGTGCTCGGCCTGGGCTACGTTGCTTACCAGACGATGAATGACGGCGCGAACACCAACATCAACGCGGCTGCCACTAGCACCCCGGCGGCCAACGCCAATACGTCCGGCGGCGCGGCACTGAACGTGAACGCCGGCGTTAAAGTGAACACCGGTGCCAAGACCAACGGTTCGATCAAGAACACCGGCGCGACCGGCCAATTGCCGACGACGACCGGCAGCGACATCAACGGCAACATCGGTCAGCCGATGTACTAAAAAAGAAGAGACCGCGCGATGCGGTCGTGGCCGACCCTCCGGGGTCGGCTTTCGTTTACGCGCGCTCTACGAAGGGGAGCAGAAGCGTCGCAGGCAGGGCGCGGGCGCGGCGCGCCTGCTTGGGCTCCGGTCTTGATTTTTTCGTTGCAGCGCGTATGATCGCGGCCGGAGGAGACATGCAGATTGACCGGTTCCTGGTGCCGCTCGTTGCGCGGCTGCCTGGCTGGGTGACGCCGAACAGGATCACCGTCCTGCGCGGGCTGATGCTCGTGCCGATCGTGCTCGTGTATCCCACGCATCCCCTCGTGGCCGGCTGGTGTTTCTACGTTCCGGCCATGTTGTTCGACGTGGTCGACGGGGCGCTGGCGCGCCACCGAGGCATCTCAAGCGAGAACGGCGCCTTGCTCGACGCCACGGTCGACAAGGTGCTGCTCCACGGCCTCGTGTGGCTCTCCCTGTTGCCGCACGTCGGTATCCTGCTGGCGGTGCTGCTCGCGGGGCTCGATCTGGCGCTCACGGGGATCCGCCCCCTGAAGCGCTGGCGCGGACGGAGTCTGGAGGCCAACGTCTTTGGCAAGGCAAAAACGATCGTCATGGCCTTTGGCGTCGGTTGGATCGTCTCCGATGTCCCGATCTGGATGAGCGGCGGCATCGTGCTGCTTTGGGTCACTGTGGGACTCGCCGTGCTCTCGCTGGTGGCCCATATCGGCGATTTCTTCGGGAAGCGGGACGCTTCCTGAGGTGGTCGCCGTCTTTTTTATCTCGCGAAGTAGGGGCTGAGCAGTTCGTCGCGCATCATCAGCGCGACGTTGGCTTTGTAGCGTTTCCAAAAATGCGGATGATGGACCATCCAGACGACCCGGAACCATTGGCGGACCCGGCGCGGCGGCTCCTGATGATGCGCGAACTCGTGGGCGATGACGCGCAAAATTGCGTCCGTCTTGCGCGGCTTCATGGTCCGCGGCGTATAGAGGTCCACGGTCATGCTTTTCTCGCCGGGTTTGGTGTAGCCCAGGCGTAGGTAGTGGAACTTGCCTTTGCCGCGCGAGCGGCGGCGCAACGGCTTCAACTCGAAACCGGAAAAGCCAAAGAGTCCTTCCGCGCGGCGGAAGAGATGTTCGATCAGCGCTTCGTGGCGCGGGTCGAGGAGGTCGGACATGGCCACAGTGTACCGTCATTCCACGCGCATGCGGTACTGGAGCGCTTCGGCGACATGCGCGGAGGCCACGCCGCCACTTCCCGAGAGATCGGCGATGGTACGGGCCACTTTGAGCACCCGGCTCCAGGCGCGCGCCGAGAGTTTGAGCCGTTCCACCGCCGCGGCGATCAGCCTCTTGCCGTCGGCGTCGAGCGCGCAGTGCAGCTTGGCCTGGCGCGAGGTCATTTCGCTGTTGGTGACGATGGGGGTGCCGACAAAGCGCGCGGTTTGGACGGCACGTGCCGCCTCGACCCGGGCACGGACCGCGGAGGACGGTTCGGCGTCCGTCTCAGCCGCGAGTTTTTCAATCGGCATGCGCGGCACCTCGACGTGCAGGTCGATGCGGTCGAGGAGCGGGCCGCTGACTTTGCGGCGGTAGCGGTCGACCATGGTAGCCGGACAATCGCAGCGACCCGAAGGGTCGCCGTGCCAGCCGCACGGACAGGGGTTTTGTGCGGCAACGAGCAGGAAGCGCGCCGGAAAACGCAACGTGCCGGCGGCCCGCGAAACGGTCACTGAACCGTCTTCGAGCGGTTGGCGCAGCGCTTCGAGCGCCGTGCGGTTGAATTCGGGGAATTCGTCGAGGAAGAGCACGCCGCGATGGGCGAGCGAGACTTCTCCGGGCCGGGGCGTGCTGCCGCCGCCCACGAGTGCCGCGCCGCTCGCGGTGTGGTGCGGCGAGCGGAACGGGCGACGGGAGAGCAATGCGGCGTCCGGCGGCAGGGTGCCTGCAACGCCGTGGATCTGCGTCGCCTCGAGCGCCTCCGGCAGAGTGAAGGCCGGTAGGATGCCGGGGATGGCGCGGGCCAACAGCGTTTTGCCTGAGCCGGGCGGGCCGGACAACAGGACGTTGTGGCCGCCGGCCGCGGCGATTTCGAGGGCGCGCTTGGCATGTTCCTGGCCGCGGATGTGCGCGAAGTCGTCTTCACCCGCATGATCAGGCGCATGCGGCACGGCTGCAGAGACCGTTGCCGGGGGGATGGGCGTCTTCCCGGTCAGATGCGCGGCCAGGCTGCGCAAATCACGTACCGGAATCACGGCGGGTCCGGCCACCAACGCCGCCTGGCCGGCATTCGCTTCAGGAACGAAAAGGGTTTTGATGCCGGCCGTGGCGGCGAGCCGCGCGATCGCCAATGCGCCGGGCACCGGCCGGACCATGCCGTCGAGCGCAAGCTCGCCGACGAACAGGGCCGGTTCGCGGGCGGCCGGCAGCACGCCGGCGGATTCCAGGAGCGCCACGGCGATCGGCACGTCGAACCCCGGCCCCTCCTTTTTGAGGTCGGCCGGGGCGAGATTCACGGTCAGCCGGGTGCGCGGAAAGCCCAAGTCGGCATTCCTGAGCGCCGCCCGGACGCGTTCCCGGGATTCCTGAACCGAGGCGTCCGGAAGTCCGACCACCGTGAAGTTCGGCAGTCCTTGCGCAATATCGGCTTCGACTTCGACGAGCGCTGCGTCCACGCCAACCAGCGCGGCGGAGAGAATGCGGGAGGACATGCAGGAAGCGTACCGCAGACCGCGCGTCGTCGGTTTTGTCAAGACCCGCAGCCTCCGCCGGCCTCATGTATACTGTAAACGAGTCATTCATCTCTTATGGCCACCATGCGCAATGAATTCTCGAACGGCGTCATGGCTGCGATCCTGATCGTGGTGTCGGTCATTGCCGTTCTCGAGGCGATCGCCATCGGCATCCTGGTCGGCGCCGGCTAGAAGGCCGCAGCAGCGGGTTTGCTTATCTGCTACACTGATCCCGTCATTCCCCCTTTCACCTATGCGCGCTTCACCGCTTATCGCCACGTTGCTCGGTCTCACGCTTTTGGGCGCCGGATGTGCCGCTCCGGCCGCACCGGGGGCCTCCGGTGGAGCCTCCGGGTCTGGCTCCGTCGCCACCCGCGGCGGCGGTGCCTGCGACAACGCGTACTTTCCCTCCGCACAGGGGACGAAGCTGGAATATGCCACGGCGGTCTCCGGGAGCAGCGGCAGCTACAGCATCGAGGTGCAGGAACGTTCTGCAACGAACCTGAAGCTGCTCTACACCTTTTCGACCACGGCTTCCGGCGGCGGTTCGCTGTCCTTCACGCAGGACGTCCGCTGTGACGACGGCGCGCTCTCCGCATTGAGCTATGCCGACATCGGCAGCGCGGTCACGGGCGGTCGGGTGAGCGCCAGGACCACGCGCTCCAGCGGTCTGCTCATGCCGCGCGACATCAGCGTGGGCACGACGTGGACCTCGAGTTTCGACATCGAAGCCACGATCACCCTGCCGGGAACGTTGGGGTCGCGGACGGTCAGCAGCACCATCAACAATGAAAGCCGCGTGGTTGGCCAGGAAAGCGTGACCGTGCCCGCGGGCACCTACCAGGCGTTCAAAGTCGAGTCGACGCTGACCACGCAGAGCGGGCCGATCAGCGGCATCGCCATTCCGCCGCAGACCGTGGTATCGACGAGCTGGTTCGTGGAAGGACTCGGCATGGTGAAATCGGTGGCCGGAGGGATGAGCACGCAACTCGTGCGCGTGACGCAATAAGCGTCCATGTGAAACACCCCCGCCGAGGCGGGGGTGTTTTTGTTTCAGGTCCGGCCGGCGCAGGTGTCGGGGTTCCAGAGCCCTTTTTCTGACAGGCGGGCGGCGCGTTCGGCATCGCGGAGGATTTCCTGGTATCTGCCGGCGCGTTCGTAGGTGTATTCATGGGCGTAGCCCTCGGCGACGAGCCTTAAGTTCACATGCGTACCGTCCTCGAGGAACACATGGCGCAGGAGGCGGCCGTAGCGGTCGCGGTCATCCTGGGTCGGGTCGGCTTCGAGTCGCACCGTTTTGCCGAGCAGCAGCCCCTTGGCAAAGGCCGAGGCCTCTTTGCCGAAACATTCCACGGGCCGGCGCGGATCAACGGACTCCGGCGTGTTGATGCCGAGCAGACGGATGCGGACTTCTTCGCCTGAGGCAATGACGTCGATGGTGTCGCCGTCAACGACCTTGGAGACGGTCCAAGGAGTGCCGGTTGCGGCGTCAGCACCGGAGATCGCCACCGGAGCGGCCTCCCTGGGCGCGCGCAGGGCGTCCGGCAGCGTCAGGCTGAGGATAAGGACCGCGATGATGACGGCCGCACCCTGGAGTGTCCGAAGGCGGCGCAGCAGGGAGTGGTGGGCGTCGTGAGGCATAGCGTCTCAGGCGGACGGCGCAGCCGGTTCCGATGTGGGGCGAAGCAGAAAAAGAAGCAGTCCTGCCACGATCATGCCGTCCGCCAGGTTCACGAGCGACCACGGGCCGATGCGGATGTAGTCGAACGTGACGCCGAAGAAGACGCGGTCGATGGCATTCGAGAGTCCGCCGGCGGCCACCAGCAAGGCGCCCAGGTTGCCGCGGCGCACACCGAGCGCGCCAAAACCCAGTGCCAACGCCAGCGATCCCAAGGTCAGCACCAGACCGGGCACGGGGATGCCAAAGGCGATGCCGGGATTTTGGAACGGCTCGAACCCCAGCAGGCCGGGAACCAAGAACACCCCCTGGCTGGGCAGGAGGTGCTGGGAGTACCACTTGAGCGCCTGATCGACGCCGATCAGGACGATCGGGAGGATGTACGCGCTGCGGCGCATTTATGCTTCTTGCGTGAGCCGTTTCTTGCACTCAATGCAGGCGGAGGAGGTCGGACGGGCCAGGAGCCGCTTGGCGTCGATTTCCTTACCGCAGTATTTGCAGACGCCGTAGGTTCCCTTGGTGATGCGCTCCAGGGTCTTTTTGACGTCGCGCAGCGCCGCTTCGAGGGTCCGCTCCAGGGTCAGATTGGTGGAGTAGGTTTCGACTTCCGCGGCATTCTCATCTTCTTTGTCGCCAATCTGCGGGAACTCAGCGTTGAAATCGTCCTTGTTCTTTGGATTACGGTGCGTGAAGGCAGCGAGCTGGCCTTCCAGCTGCACCTTTTCCGCTTCCAGCTTGGTTTCGATCTCTTTTAGGGTCTTTTTGTCCATAAGGGGTGGCACAAAGCCGGAAACACCCGGATTCCCCAAAGAATACCGTGTTATCGGAAAAAAAAGAAGAGGCGCAGATAGTTGGCCATACATAGAAATGGATGTGCCTCACTGCGCCTCGCGGCGCTGCGCCGGGGATGACTCCCCGGGGCCAGGGATCCATGTATTGGATCTCTCGCCTAGGGGAGTAATACCACAAGCATTGCAGTGCCAGGTCCATCTCCTCAACCGCCCTGAGGGCTGTTCGACCCCTCGACCCACGCGTAACCGTGAAGTCATAGTGAGGGGAAGCCACTCAACAGTTTCCTTTTCTTTTTGTTTCAAAGGGAACGGGAGAGCAGTAGAGGAGAGAGAAATACGCCCCTCCGGACGAGGAACATCTCTCTACAGGACCGCTATCGCTTTCAAGGAACGATGGTACCTTTCTGAGGGTACGAACACATAGTATCAAAAAAGTGTTCGATTGTCAACTCTGCTGGGTTGAGACAAAAAGGTGCCAAATGAGGCACGAACATCACGTTTCAACACCAGTTCTCAATACAATGTGGATAAGTCTGTGGATGAAGTGGCAAAATTGGGGATAAGACCGTGGAAAAAATGTGGTTACCCAAGGATTCCGCAGAAATTTCGATATGTATCGGTGATTCCATCGATGGGGATGGAGGATCGGGGTCGCGGAGCGACGAGTGGCAGGACAAACCCTGGCATGGGAGCGCGGAAGGTCTTCCAGCGGCTTTCAAGGCGGACTGGAACCGCCGCCGGAACCCCGTTCAGGCAGAAGCTGCGCCCGGCAGGGAAGCGTGCCGAGATCTGGACCAGCCACTCCACCGGAAAGGTGGTGATTTCGAGATTTTCATTGTCTTCCCGGAGGGCGAGGGGGAGCGACGAGGTGGCACTCCCGAACAAGAGCCAATCCGTGCCGGGAACGCGGCTGAGCTGGGCTTCGGCTGCCTCCGGGTCGGCAACAAGCTCGTAGGCGCGCCGACCATCCGGGAGCTCGTAGGCGACCTCCTGAGGAAAAGCCCGCCCCAAAGAAGGCAGAAGGGCCTTCCGGCTCTGGCCGCTGAGCGTCAGGACGAACTGGGCGGTGCCGCTCACGTGCGGTCCGTACATCGTCAACCTGCCGCCGTGCTCAGCCTTCAGGGCGGCGGCCAGTTCAGGGTGATGGCTGGCGAAGACCCGGACGGAGCCGGCCTCCGCCGGAAACAACGGCTCCAGGATGTCTGCGGCGTTCAGGAGCGTCGCCCCAGGCGGAAGCGTGACGGCGACGCGGGCGCCGCCCGTGAATTCATCCGTGGGAGAGGCGGGAACGGGCAAAAAGGCGAGTCCGACACCGATCGCTGCCAGGCCGATTCCTGCTGCCACGGACAGCGTCAGCATGAAGCGCCGGGATTCGTCCGTGAAGGGGAATTGGGCCAAAAACGCCTGCATATGGCCCGTAGTGTACGTTCCGGCCGGGTCCCGGGCAATCATCACAAAAAGAAGACCGGGGACGTTTCCGTCACCCGGCGTCAGCGCTCGTCGTCCGCCCAGAACTTCCAGCGATACACGTTGGTGTCCCGCAGCTCGCCCTTGAGCTTGTCGCGATAGACGTGATTGGCTCGCGCGCGGTTCGCGCCACGTCCGCTGGTTAGCTCCACGAAGGAGAGACCCAGGTTACGCCCCTGCTCGATCAGCCGCTCGACGAGTGTCGTGCCGACGCCGTGTCCCTCATGGCTCGGCAACACCGCGACGCCGTCGATAGAGCCGTAACTCTCATAGGGCGTGGTCACCAGGTTCATGGTCGCCATGCCGATGATCGGCGAGCAGCTCTCCTGGCTGATATCCCTGGCCACGATCAGCTGGGCGCGGTACATCACCGTGATCAACCTGTCCCGGCTCGTTCGGACATTGCGCTTCGTCAGCGCGGCGATGAGGGCGTTGATGCAGGGCAGGTCGCCTTCCTGGAGGTCCTGCTGGCCGCGCATCAATTGGTATTCGATCACAACTCCTCCCGTGGCAGGTTTCTACGGCATCCTGCACTCCGTGTCAACCGTCGACCGGCGCATCTTTTCGTGGTCTTATGGCGCTGGAGGAGTCATGTCCAAGACGTCGTCGATCGGTAGGAGTTGGGGATCGATCCTGAACTCCGCAATGAACAGGGTGGCGCTCGTCCTGCTTCTGAGTTTCATGCTCGTGTTCGCGCTGCTGTTCACCGCAGCCCTGGCCATCGGTTCCGCCTGGGAGCTGACGGGAGGAAATCTCCTCCGCCGCTTCCGCCCCGCCCGCGCGCAGTAACGCTGCTCGCGGCTCTTTTTTATCTTTCGTAGGTATGTTTAGATGCTTGTGGAGGTGAGCATGGTCTACGTTTTCTGGTTCCTCTACTTCCTCGTTGTCGGCGCATCTTTCGGCTACTGCACCGCCCAGACCTATCGCTATGAGAGGATCAACGGCTGGTGGCTCTTCGCTTCAGTCATCGTTCCCTCCGCGATAACCCTACAATGTCCCCTCGACTTGTCAGGCCTGAAGGTCGATGCCGCGGTGCTGACCAGTCAATCGGCCCTGTTCATCGGTGTCCTGGCGGCCATCATTGGTGTGAGGGGAGAATGGTTGCTCCTGAACCATCCGCAGGTGCTGACGTCGATCGTGGTTGCAGAGAGTTACCGAACGACGAGCAGAAGTTACCCGACGCAGTCGCTGGCGGCGCATCTCCGTCGCGCCGCCTACGAGCGTTTCCCCGTCCTGTTCAAGGACGCAGCCCGCGTGCAGTAACGCTGCTCGCGGCTCTTTTTTATCTCCGAGGGTCTTGACAAGCGCTCCCGCCTGTGACGGAGCCGTGCCGGTGATACACTTACTGCGTATGAAATCCGACTCGCAAAAACTGGATCAACTCATCCTGACCGTGGTTGAGATGCGGGAATACATGCACACGGAGCTGGCCACCAAACAAGAAGTCTGTGAACTTCGACAAGAAATGCTCACGAATTTCGACCAGCAAGGCGTCATGTTGCAGCGGCTCGATCACGAGTTCGTGGCTTTGAGAGGAAACTCGGATCGACGGCTGACCCGCGTCGAAAAACATCTCGGTTTTTCCGACATCTAAAACACCCCCGCCGGGGCGGGGGTGTTTCTTGACGTGGCTTATCGCCACAAAGAAAACAGAAGCCAAAGGAGGATCATGACGCCCATCAAGACGGCGAATCGGACAGAGGTCCGACTGCCACGTCGGGCAACCTCGATTCCTTCAGCCTGTTTCTCCCGTGCGAGCGCATACTGCTCGCCCAGTTTTTTTATCTCATCACGAATCTCCTGCAGCAACGTGATGGCGCGCTCATCCATATGTTTCTGTCAGCGTCCGCCGCGGAACGGGGGATGTCCGCCGCCGGCGCGCGGGGCCGGGCGCTTGGGCACCTCCACCGGTGCGTCCGGATTTTTGGCCTGGCGGATGGAGAGGTTGATGCGGCCCATGGAGTCGATCTCCACGACCTTCACCTCGACCTCCTGGCCGGGTTTGACGGCGTCCTCAACGCGTTCCACGCGGCCGTCGGTGAGCTCGCTGATGTGCACGAGTCCTTCCTGCTTGGGCAGGATCTCGACGAAGGCGCCGAAGGTCATGGTGCGGGTCACCGTTCCCTTGTAGATTTCGCCGACCTTCACCTCGCGCGTCAGCTGTTTCACCCAGTCCACGGCGCGCTGCATGTTGTCGGCGTTCTTCGAGGTGATCATGACGAGACCGGAATCCTCGATGTCGATCTGCACGCCGGTGGCGTCGATGATCTCGTTGATCTGCTTGCCGCCCGGGCCGATGACGTTGCGGATCAGCTCCGGGTTGATCATGAAGGAGACGATGCGCGGCGCGTACGGAGAGAAGTCCGGCCGCGGCTGACTGATCACCTTGTCCATGGCGTCCAAGACTTCCATGCGGCAGTCGCGGGCCTGGGACAGCGTCTTTTCGATCAGGTCGGAGGAAAGGCCGATCGTCTTCGTATCCAGCTGGATGGCGGTGATGCCGGCGCGGGTTCCGGAAATCTTGAAGTCCATGCCGCCTTTGCCATCCTCGAGGTCCTGGAGGTCGGTCAGGACCTTCCACTTGGACATGTCGGGGATGGAAGCGAGGCCCATGGCCACGCCCGCAACCTGGGCCGGGATCGGCACGCCGGCGTCCATGAGCGCGAGCGACGAGCCGCAGATCGAGGCTTGCGAGGACGAACCGTTCGAGCCGAGCACTTCGGACACGACGCGGATGGTGTAGGGGAACTTCTCCTTGTCCTGCGGGACGACCGGCATGAGGGCGCGTTCCGCGAGCGCTCCGTGGCCGATTTCGCGGCGGCCCGGACCGCGGTTGGGGCCGGTTTCACCGACGCTGTAGGCCGGGAAGTCGTAGTGGTGCATGTAGCGCTTCTTGCCGACGTCTTCCATGCCGTCCATGGTCTGCTCGTCGCCGGGGGAGCCGAGGGTCAGCACGGACAGCACCTGCGTCTCCCCGCGGGAGAACAGCGCCGAACCGTGGGCGCGCGGCAGCACGCCGACTTCAACGGACAGCGGGCGGACTTCCGTGATCTTGCGGCCGTCGACGCGCTTGTCTTCCTCCAGAATGGCGCGCGTCACTTCGGCCTCGACCCAGGAGTCGACCTTGCTGACGATCCCCTCGATGCGGTCCTTGTCCGCGCCCTGTTCGGCGAGGTGCGCCTTGAGCACGTCATGGAGTTTGTCGAGCGCATCAAGCCGCTCACCCTTGGTGATGAGCGGGCCGGTGAAGAGCGCTTCACGGATTTTGGGCAGGAGCCAGGCGCGGGCTTCGTCGCGTGCCGAAGCGAGCTCGTCCTCGGCCTTCATTTTTTCCTCACCGAGCAAGGAAACGAGCGTGGCCTTGGGGCGGCCGGCCTTGGCGCGGACGTCGTCCAAAAACTTCGTGACCTCGCGCAGGTGCTTTTGGCCGAAGGCGATGGCCTCGAGCATGTCCTTTTCCGGGACCTGCTGGGCGTTGGCTTCGATCATCAAGACGCGTTCGCTGGTGCCGGCCACGATCAGATCCATGTCGCTCTTCAGCTTGGCCTCGAAGGTCGGGTTGATGACCCACTGGCCGTCGATGCGGCCGACCCGGATGCCGCCGATCGGGCCGGTCCAGGGGATGTCGGAAATGGTCAGCGCGGCCGAAGCGGCGATGAGACCGACGATGTCGGAGTCGTTCTCGAGGTCGGCGGACAGCACCGTCGTCCAGACCTGGATGTCGTTCCTAATGCGGTCCTCAAAGAGCGGCCGGATCGAGCGGTCGATCATGCGGCCGGTGACGACGGCTTCGTCCGTCGGGCGGCCTTCGCGCTTGATGAAGCGCGAGCTCTTGATTTTGCCGGCGGCGTAGAGCTTCTCTTCGAAGTCGACCATCAGCGGGAAGAAGCTGATGCCCGAGCGCTGGCCGCCCATGGTGGCGCAGCCCAAGACCACGGTGTCGCCGTAGCGCACCAGGCAGGAGCCGTTGGCCTGCTTGGCGACTTTGCCGGTCGTGATCGAAAGGGTCCGGCCGCCCCACTGCATTTCGAACGTCTGCGGTGCTGAATATGGCATATCGCGCGATGCGGTCGCGCGCAGACGTGAGATCTCAGGATCTCCGTGTCTGCGTACGACCCGGGGTTTTCTGCGGGGCACGTCGTGCGCGCCCCGCGGTAAGTGAGTTTAAACGGGAATTTTCTTGCCGCCGCGGATGATCGCCCCATGGCTGCCGTCCGTGCCGGCGTCGTCCGGCGGTTCCTCGCTCTTCGCCGGCGGGCGCCGGCCCCGTCCGCTGCCGTCGCGGATGAGATAGGCGTCCTGATCGGCCGAGAGGTCGGTGTAGACGTCGGCGCTCTCCACGAGCTTGGTCGAGCTCGATTCGCGGAACGAGACGACCTCCACCTGGCGGCCCTGGTTGCGCAGGTACTCGACGAGCGGGACGAAGTCGCCGTCGCCCGAGGCGATGATCACGACGTCCAAGTTGGCGCTGATGCGGATGGCGTCAACGACGATGCCGACGTCCCAGTCGGCCTTCTTGGCACCGCCGATGAATTCCTGAATTTCCTTTTCCTTATACTCGATGCCCTGGTGGTAGAGCGCTTCAAAGAACGGTTTTTCCTCGCCGGTCTTGGTGCGTACCACGTAGGCGATGGCGCGGATGAGCTGGCGGCCTTCGACCGCCTTCTTCACCACTTCGCCGAAGTTCACTTTGGCACCGTACAAGTTACGGGCCGAGTAGTACATGTTTTGGACGTCGATGAAGACGCCCACGCGTTGATTCGGATGCTTGATCATAAAAAACGGAAAACGGTTGAAAAATCGCACGACCCCGCCATGGCGGGGTCGCCCTTTTTACCTCAGTTTGAGCTTCTCGGCCAAGTCGGCATAGCCCTTGGCGTCTTCGCGCTCCAGGTAGCGGAGCAGCCGATGACGTTCGCCGACCTTCTTGAGCAGACCGCGGCGGGAGCTGTGGTCCTTCTTGTGGTCCTTCAGGTGGCCGGAGAGTTCCTCGATCTCCGCCGAAAGGATGGCGATTTGGACCTGCGGCGAGCCAGTGTCCTTGGCGTGCGTCTTGTACTTCTCGATGATCTTCTCTTTCTTGGCTTTGTCCAACATGGGGATGATCCGGGGACGCCCAGCAATCGCCAAGCGGCCCTAAAGAATGAACGGCCGCAGCATAGCAGGGGAGGCGCCCATCGTCAACCCTCGCTGCAGGGCGGTATCTGTCGTACAATATCCATTGTCCCGACTCTATGGCAGTACCGAACATCCGCACCTTGCTCGAGCAGTTCCTCGACCACCTGGAGATCGAGAAGAACCGTTCCTTGCGCACCCGCACCAACTACCAGTTTTACCTGGCGCGTTTCTTTGATTGGGCCAAGAGTCAGAACGCCAACAAAGACGTGACACCCGCCGGCATCTCCGACGAGTTGGTGCGCGAATTCCGTCTCTGGCTGAACCGCGTCAAGAACGGCCGCGGTGAAGAGCTCAAAAAGAACACCCAAAATTACCACCTCATCGCCCTGCGCGCTTTCCTGAAGTACCTCGCGAAGCGCGACGTAAAATCCTTGCCTGCCGAAAAGATCGAGCTCGGCAAAATGCCGGAGCGCATGGTGGCCTTTCTCGAAGCCACCGACCTGGAGCGTCTCTTGGCGGCGCCGCTCAAAGACGGCTCGGAGGGGAAGGCCGATGTCATCCGTCTGCGCGACAAGGCCATTCTTGAATTGCTGTTCTCGACCGGGCTGCGCGTCTCGGAATTGGCCGGCCTCCAGAAAGAGGAGCTCCACCTCGACCGCGACGAGTTCTCGGTGCGCGGCAAAGGCCGCAAAGTCCGCATCGTCTTCCTGTCCGAGCAGGCCAAGTATTGGATCAAGCAGTACCTGGAGAAGCGCCGCGACGTTTCGCCGTTCCTGTTCGTAGCCCACGACCGCGCCCAGAAGGGGCGGGACGACGTGGACGCCTCGGGACTCACGCCGCGCTCCGTGGAGCGGCTCGTGGAGCGCTACAGCCGTGCCGCCGGCATCCCGAAGCACATCACGCCGCATTCGCTCCGCCACACCTTCGCTACCGACCTGCTCATGAACGGCGCCGACATCCGTTCCGTGCAGACGCTCTTGGGCCACGCTTCGATCACCACGACCCAGATCTACACCCACATCACCAACCAGCAGCTCAAGGAAGTGCATCAGGCCTTTCATGCCGCCAGACGCGGGAAGAAGGGGAAGGGTTGACGCGGCGGCCGTTTTCCTGTATAAGGCAGTCGGAGGCTGTGAATGAAGATCCAGTGGTTGGTTCTCGCCGTTGTCTGGATGGCGTGTGGTGCAGGATGCGACTGGTCGCCACGTGCTCCGACCCCGTCGCCGACGGCTGTGACGGCCCCCGAGCCGCCCGACGCCGATCGGATGTACCAAATCGTCCAACCGATTCCGTCGGAGGAGGGCGACGGAGTCCAGGCCGTCGTTTCCGTGACGGTCGGGCACCACAGTGTGCAATACGGGGACAGGGACCTGACTCGGATGTTCGTCTATCGGGACGAGGAACGTCGTACTACCTGCTACGTCGCTGTCGAGAGTACGCACAGCCACACCGGCGTCTCGTGCGTTCCCGACGCGACGCGCCTTGCGGCGGAGACCGATTCGAGCGGACGCTGATTGCAGCGTCGCTCTCTTTTTTTTCGCTCCTTTGTTATATTGCGCTCGCGTGCCCCGGTAGCTCAACCGGATAGAGCAACTCGTTTCTACCGAGAAGGTTGGGGGTTCGACTCCCTCCCGGGGCACCACATCGTTTGCTACTTGTCTTTCGATCGCATGGCGCTCCTCTTCGTTGGGCTCATGCTTGGCGGCACGTTTGCCCTCGGGGCGAGCGATGTCCTCAAGAAGAAATACCTAAAAGACGGTCTCGATGATCAGGCCTTGCTTACGATCACGTTGTTCTTGACAGGCGTTCTGCCGGTGCCGGTGCTGCTGATCGTCGGGATTCCAGAAATCAAAGAGGGATTTTGGCTTGCGGCCGCCACGACGATCCTGTTGAACGTCATTTCGCAGAATTTGTTCATCCGCGCTTTCAAATTGAGCGATGCGTCGCTCGTCGCACCCCTGCGTCTCATCATCCCCCCGCTGGTCATCGTCACGGGTTTCGTGTTTTTGCGCGAGACGCCTTCCCTCATCGGGACGGTCGGCATTTTCGTGACGATGGTCGGCCTGTGGTTCCTTCTGGGCGGCAGGAAAAAAGACGGACAGCCTGTCCACCAGGTCTGGTTGAAGGATCGCGGTGTCGCGTACGGTCTGGCCGGTTCCCTCCTGTTCGCGATCTCTTTTCCGTTCGACAAGATCACCGTGGTGACGTCTTCGGCGATCTTTGCGACTTGTTCGGTGTTTAGCGTGCTCGGTCTTTGCACGTTCGCGATCAACGTCGTCCGGGACCGGACGTTTGCGCGGAAAGTGTTCCTGTCCTGCACGCAGCACCTTACGGCGAATGTCATGGTCTCGGTTTTCAGCGCGGTCGGCATCGTGATGACGAACCAGGCCTTGAACTATTCTCTGGTGGCATATGCGTCGAGCCTGAAGCGGCTTCAGGCGCTCTGGACGGTGATCATCGCCGGGAAGTTCCTCCAGGAAAAAGAAATGAAACGGCGGGTGATCGCGACGGTCATCATGTTCCTCGGCATTCTTCTTTCCGTTTTTTGGAAATGAAATGAAAACGCCCCCGCCTTGGCGGGGGCGTTTTTGTTCTGCGAAAGTTATTCCGTGACGCGGAACGTGGCGATGATCGTGTCGAGCTGCGCCTGATATTCATCCAGAATGAACAGGGAGCGGCCGCTCGCGAAGCTCAGCACCAGTTCCTTCTTGGCAAAGGCGTCGGCGCAGACCGGATCGGTGTCCATGCACGTAGCAGGGTTGTGCGTAACTTTTCGGAAGATGATGGCCACGGTGCGGCTGCCAATATTCGTGGTGTAGATGTCCACGTGGCCGAACCCGTCAGCAAAGGGGTTTCCCAGGCTGGCGTGGCAGAACTCGCGACCGCCGACCGAGACATACTCCTCGGTGTCCCCTTGCCGTCCGGGCATCGACGCAAAAATGATCGAGTAGCAACCGCCCTGGAGGTACTCCTGTCGGAGGAGCGTAGCGGTGTCGATGAGTTTCACTTCCCACTCCGGCGCGTATTTCCCCTTGGTCGGTGTCTGGAAGGAGAAGCCGAGCGCTTTGTTCGTGTAGGTCTTCCAGGTGCCGTCGATGCCGCTTGCGGCGGGCAGAGTACGGACGCCGGATGCCGGTGTCGGCACGTTCACGTTCACGTTCGCGGTAGTTGGCGCGTTGGTGTTAGTCGTTGCGGCTGGAATATTGGCCGCCGGACGGTTGGCGGTCGCTGTGTTTGCGGCGGGTGCTGCAGCGCGGTTGCAACCGGCACCGACGAGGAGCAGGCCGGCGAGAGCAAATGAAAGAGGGGTGCGCATATGCCCCCAGAATATCGCATCGCGGCGGTTTGGCAACCGTTCCCGTTCTATCCCCTTGACGGTCTGCGCCGGCTGCGATATACCGTGAGCCATCGGCCCAAAAGAAAAGCCGCAAACGACTTGTGACCTATGCGCGAAGAAGCAGAAGCATCCTTGGATGAAATCTTCTCCGATGCGGGCGTCGCCGAAGACGACGAGCTCCGCGATCGGGCCCAGCGGGTGGTTGATATGCTCCCCGAGTATATTGACCAGGAGGACATCGATGGGTTCGTCTCCTTCATCCGCGAAGAGACCTCGGCCTACGGCAACGAGCGCGCGCTGATTGCCGGCGTGCTCGACCTGCTGCTCGCTCAAGGCGACGTCACGCCGGAGTTCGTGAAGAGCATCAACGCCTTCTTCGAACAGGAGCTGGCCGTCGCCGCCAAAGAGGCAAGCGATGAAGACGAGGAAGAGTTGGAAGACGAAGACGATGAGGACGACGATGAAGAGGACGAGGAAGAGGAAAAGGCGATCGCGGGAGAAGTGCCCGCGCTCGACCTCGGCGCCGAAGCGGCGTAACGGACAATCAGAGCCCCGCCACGGCGGGGCTTTACGGTGGCCATGGTGTAACGGTTAGCACAGAAGCTTGTGGAGCTTTTAGCGAGGGTTCGATTCCCTCTGGCCACCCCAGAGAAAAGCACTCCTCATCGAGGGGTGTTTTTCTCTTTGATGGGCGGGAATCGAACAGAGGGGGGTCGGGGGAGAACGTCTCCCCCGTGGAGGAAGCCTTGAAACCGAAAGGTTTCAAAAGCGAACGAAGTGAGCGCGTGAGATTCCCTCTGGCCACCCCACAAAAACACGACCCATACGGGTCGTGTTTTTGTGTCGCTGGACGGGCAGGGCATGCGTCTCTACCATGGTTCTCGTTATGCATGCACAACCAGACCGGCACGCCGCTTTTGAATCTCAAAGGCAACGGCTTGAGGAGCGAAAAGCCGGATCGCCTCGGTATGAATCCGTGTGCGGTACGGAGTTCCTCGTCCTTCCCGGCGTATACGACACCAGCGTCGACACTGAGCTCATGGCAGAGAGTGTCGTCATCAGCGCGACCGATCGGTTCTTGGAGATCGGGTGCGGGTGCGGCGCCGTCAGTCTGCTGTTGGCGCCGCGCTGCGCGGGCGGGGTTGCCACGGACATCAACCCTTTGGCCGTGCGCAATGCGGAAGCGAATGCCGAGCGGCTTGGCGTCCGGAGCGTGGGGTTCGTTCGTGGAGATGGGTATGCGGGAGTCATGGAAAAGTTTGATGTGCTCCTTTGCAACCCGCCGTACAGCGACAATCCTGTGCGCGACGAGATCGAACGGATGTTCTGGGATCCGTCCGACCATCTCAAACGGATGTTCTTCGAAGGTGCGCGAGCACATCTCCTCCCAGGAGGTCGCGTGTATTTCGGATGGGCGGATTTCGCGGATATCGATGCGGACCTGCCGCTACGGCTTGCCGAGCAGAACGGTTTTTCGCTGCGCAGGACACATGAGCGACGTTCACGCAGCGGAAGGCATCAGTTCCTCGTACTGGAGTTCGCATAATCGGCTGCCTCAGCAAGAACCGACCTTTGCATGGGTCGGTTTTTGGTTGTCCACGTGGCTCCTCCCGGTTGACTTTGCGGTTCGTTTCTGTTAGATCAGGAAGAGGAGGAGCGATGACGTGGTTCGTGCTTCTGTCGGGTGCGGTGGTGTTGGCGCTGGGTTCGCTGCTCAGGGCGGTATACAACCGCCCGGACCGCAAGCTGCGGCGCGAGATTCGACGGGCCGCCTGGGACATCCGTGAAAAAGTCGAGGCGATCGAAGGCGAGGAAGAGGAGTTGCGGTATCTGTTGAGCGACGCGTTCCTCGATAAGGTTCGCAGCGGCAGTATCGCGGACCAGTTCGAGAGAGTTTCACGTCCGGAGAATGACGATGAGGCTGCCCGCGAGCGGCAAAAGTTCGTGGACGGAGCACGAGCGCAGCTGAAGCTGTACCGTTTCCAACTGAAGGGAATGGTGGGTACCTCGAAGCGTCTCCTTACGCGGTATCATGCCCAATGCCGCGTCTCCTCGGTCGTCGACGGCTACCGCGGTGCACCCGCATTCCCGAGGGTTCGCGTCGAGCCGGCCGTTGAGGAGGTTGAGGAGATGGAGGGGCTGCTCGACCGTATCGAGCGCAAGGAGTTGGCCGCCGATTCCTGAACGCCGCGCAGCCTACGCTGCGGAGCCGCCGGCGGGGGGAGTCGGCGTTTTTCTTTTGCCGGCATGTTACGATACCTTCGCCTATGAAACGTCTTCTCAAAGGATCCATCGTCGCGCTCGCGCTCTCCGTCGCCCTGCCGGCGTTTGCCGCCGACAATACCAAACCCGTCGTCGGCGCGCCGTCTCCGGATACCGCCGTCGTCGGCGCCGCCGTGAGCATCGCGGCCAGCGTCAACGACGCGGACTCGGGCATTGCCAACTGCAGCTTGTACATCGAATTTTTGAACGTCGGCGCCATGAACGTCTCCGGCGGCATCGCCAGCAAGACGTACGTCTTTGCCGAGCCGGGCGTGTACACCGTGTTCGTCTTCTGCAGGGACGTCGCCGGCAACTTTGCTTCCGGACCGAACACCTCGGTCCTCGTCAGCTTCGCGTCGGGAGGAGGAGGCGCCGTCCCGCTGTCCGTCGGAGCGATCGCTCCGACGTCCGCGACCGCCGGCATCTCCCTGACGTTGAGCGCGTCGGTGAGCAGTGCTCTGTTCAGCTGCACCCTCGTCGTCGAGGGGACGCAGCGGGGGGCGATGACGGTCTCCGCTGGTACGGCCAGCGTTTCGTATACCTTCGAGAACCCCGGCAGCTACGCCGTCCGCGCGCAGTGCGCCACGGTCGGCGGCACCATTGCCGACGGTCAGAGCACCGTCGTCTTGGTGGCGGCTCAGGTGGCGCCGTCCTTCGGTTCGCGCCTGATCAAGCTGGCCTGCCCGCCGAACGCCGCCGCTTTCGATTCTTGCCGCTCGGTCTATTACCAGGGCGTCGACGGCAAACGCCACGCGTTTCCGAGCGACAAGGTGTACTTCAGCTGGTACGAGAATTTTGAGGGCATCCAGACCGTCGACGGCACCGCGCTGGCCGGGATTCCGCTGGGCACGAACGTCACCTACCGTCCGGGAGTGAAACTCGTGAAATTCGAAAGCGTCAGCAAGGTCTATGCCGTTTCCCGCGGTGGCGTCTTGCGGTGGATCACCAGCGAATCAGCCGCTCGCGAAGTGTACGGCAGCGATTGGGGCACGAAGGTCAACGACATCTCCGATGCATTCTTTGGGAATTATTCCTTCGGTGCGGACATCACCGGGGCCAACGATTACTCGCCCGCGGCCGAGACGTCGGCCACGGCGACGATCGACGCCAACATCCGGTAACGGGTCGGAAAAAAAGAGCCTCATCCCATCATCGCAGGGCGATGAGCAGGATGAGGATCGCGGCGAGCGCGCCGGGCAGCGCGGCCACGGTGTCGTCGATCATGACGCCGAAGGCCGTGCCTTTGAAGCGCGTTTCGACCTGGCGGACCGGCCAGATCTTCGTGGTGTCGAAGATGCGGAAGACCACGAAGGCGATGAGCAGCGCGGTCACGCGGTGACCCGGCGGCGCGTCGACGAGCCAGACCGGGAGTCCGGCCAGGAACTGGCCGTGGAATTCGTCGATGTTGGTCTCGTTGAAGTCCGACGTCACCGTCTCGCCGGTGTGCCGCTTGCGGGGACCCCAGCGCGCGACCATGAAGCGTTCGGCCGGACCGACGGCCAGAACGCCGACGAGGAAGCTGCCGACCGTGATCGCCGCGGGGATGGCCCACGAGGCATCGAGCAGGGCGCACTGCAGGCCGAGCGCCACGAGCGCGCCGGCGGTGCCACCGGCCTTGCCGGGCCGGTGGGCGATCTTGCCCGGCAGGAAGCCGGAGAACAGCGTGCTGGAGACGCAGAGTGCGAGCCAGCGGAGCGTGATGTGGAGCCGATGCATGGTTCCTCCGTGGCGCCGAATCTACTGCGTCTTCAGAGGATGGTCAATGGTTTCGGAAAAAAAGACCGCGGTCGTTACCGCGGAGCCGCATCGAGCAGCGCGTCCATGCGCCGCCATTCGTTCGTCAGCCACTGCGGATCGGCGGCGACCGTCGCGGCGTCGATCTGCTCCACCTCCACGAGTACCTGGTCGCGGAAGTAGTCCGCGCTCTGGAACATCGTCTTGCCGGACGATCCCTTGCGGCGGATGAGGAGCCGGAGCACCGGGTAGTCGGGAAGCGCCGTCCGCAGGGCCTCGAATCCGCCGCGCTTTGGCGGGCCGAGGTTCCGGAATCCGCCCGTGCCGAGAGGCTGCCGCGTGCCTTCCACGAAGATGAAGGGCGAGGCGCCGTCCGCTGCCGCGCGTGCCGCCCCGGCACGGATGTCGTCGAGGTCGCGCGGATCGCGGTTGCGGCGGACGTAGATGCCGCCGGAGACGGTGCACATCCAGCCGATGAGCGGGTACCCCGCGACCGCCTGCTTCGCCACCCAGCGCAGGTTGCGGATGCCGTGGCGGCGCAGGGCGTAGAGCGCAAAGAAGACGTCGAGCGTGGAGCGGTGGTTGGCAATGACGATCGAGGGCCGCGCGTCTCCGGCCGGCGGCGCCACGTCCACGCGCATCTCGAGCCAGCGGCAGACGAAGAGGAGGAGCGTCTCCGCCCAGGCGTTGGTCGCCTCGGCCACCGCGGTGCGCCGTGCGGCGTCGTCGGCCCGCAACCGACGGAGCCGGAGAAGTATGTCGAGGAACGCAACGCCGATCAGGAGCATGCTGCCCGTGAAGGCGACGGAGAAGCCCAGGAACTTTCGGACGTTCGCCATGTCTGTCTCCCGCCCCTGAATACCAAAAGCCGCCGCTGCACGTCAATGCACGGCGGCCCCGGAGGTCGACGCTAGCGCTTCATCCAGCCGAACGCGATGAGCGCCGCCGCGACCAGGTTCAGGACGGCGTGTCCCGTCATCTGGTCCGCCGGCAGGCCGGCGACGAGCATGTAGACGTGCGTGGCGAGGACGATGGCCAGGCCGATGTAGTACGACCAGAGGGCGAGATTCTTGGCGTTCATGGGAAACGATTATGCCCGCTTGAAGAGCGAGACGACGAACAGCAGGAGCAGCGCGCCGATGACCGACATGACGATGTCGCCGAGCAGGCCGTAGGACGCGATACCGACGACCTGGAAGACGAAGCCGCCGACCACGGCGCCGACGATGCCAACCACGATGTTGCCGAGGACGCCGAAACCCCGGCCTTTGGCGATCATGCCGGCAATCCAGCCGGCGAGCGCGCCGATGATGAGAAACCACAGAAGGCTCATATGGTGTGGATTATGGAGTGATCTCTCCGAGTATACCCCATCTTCGCCTATTTTTTCTTGAAGAGAATGGCGTTCGGGACGTGCCGCCCCGGGCCGGCCTTGTATCCGTTGTCGTACCACAGTGCGGCGCTGCCGCCGCCGTCCAGGTTGAGCGCATTCGTTGCGCCGAGCTCCTGCATGACGGAGGCCAGGTCCGTGACGGTGGCCTGGTGCGCCACGACGAGGAAGAAGGAGCGGTCGTTCATGCCGATGGCGGCACGCACGCCGCTGACCGTCGGGTTGGTTTCGCTCAACCGCTCTTCGCTCTCCACGACGATCACGCCGTCTTCGACGAGCGAGGGATAGTTGGCGAGCGCCGCCGCGAGTCGCGCCCCGTGCGCGGCCTCGAAGGCCGAGACCGAGCTGCCGAAATCGGCGGTGCGGTGGAAGAAGAAGGTGCGGCCGTCCTCCGCGGCGGCGAGCATCGGGCCTTTGTGGACGACGAGGCTCGAAGCGTTGCGCATCACCCGGGCGGCGCTGTTGAAGACCGGCGAGAGGAAGGTGTTGCTCTTGCCGGCGCAGTCCGGATATTCGGCCGGGCAGAAATAGGTGCCGTTGATGCCGACGGTTGCGCCGTTGTCCGTTGCATAGTCGGCAAGCAGGCGTACGGCGCAGCCGTTGTTGCATTCCGACGTGTCGGCCGTGTCGGTGATCATGGCGAAGCGGCTTTTTTGCAGCGTGACCACCTCAACGTCGAAGCTGCCGCGCGCCGTTGCCACCGTCCGTGAGGCGAAGGTGCTCTCCAGGGTGGCCTCGATGGTCGGCGCGGCCGCGAGTTCGGCGGCCCGGTCGTAGTCCGCCGCGGCCGTGATGTCGGCCCCGAAGCGGTAGTTCGAGAAAAGAACGTCGGCGATGTCTTTGACTTGGCTGCTCCAGCCGGATCCGAACGAGGCCGCCGCCAATGCTTCGCTCGTCATCCAGCGCAGTTCGCCGCCGCCCGCGACCGCATAGACCTTGCTGACGCTTTCGAATTTCACGAGCGTCGTGCCCGGGCGGTAGGTGACGTTGTCGCCGAGCGGGATCGCCGCGAGCGCGGCCGCGGTCACGATTTGGATGTTCAAGAAATCCGGATACCAGCTGAAGTAGACCGTGTCGCTCGGGAAGGCATGGCGTCGTCCGTCGCCGCCGACGTAGTAGACGGATTTGCAGACATGCGTCGGACCGGCGCCGGTCGGACAGGCAAGTTTGACGCGCTGTCCCGTTGCGACGGCCGCATCCGCTCCCGTGGGAAAAAGGACGAGCGCGATCGCGACGCCGACGAGCCACAGAGGGAGGTGAACTCGGTCCATGGGCCTATGGTACACTGTTCATGATCCCCTTTCACGCTTTCCGCGGACATCTATGCGCACGCCGTTCATCAGGGAACGCGACGGATTCCAGATGCTTGTCATCGTCCTGTTTCTCGCATTTTTGGCGGCCGTGGGCGGCGGCGTTTTTCTCTCGTTGCGCACGCCGCCGGGACAAGCACCCGCCCGTTGCACGCAGGAAGCCAAGCTTTGTCCGGACGGCAGCGCCGTTGGGCGGACGGGTCCGAACTGCGCATTCGCGCCGTGTCCGCCGACGGCCACCACCACGCCGCCGGGACCGGAACCCGTGTACTGCACGCTCGAAGCGAAACAGTGCCCGGACGGGAGCTACGTCGGCCGCGTGCCTCCGAGCTGCGAGTTTGCGCCGTGTCCGCTCACGGTCAACGGCAACGTGCCCCCGGCGGCCTGCAAAAACCAGTGCGGCAACGGGCAGTGCGAGGAGATCGTCTGCCTGGCGGTCGGCTGTCCGTGCGCCGAGACGCCCGCATCCTGTCCGCAGGACTGCGCGCAACCGCAACCGCGGGAGTGCCGCTCCTATGCGAGTTGTCAGGACGGCCAGGCTTGTCCGGCAGGGACCGAATGCAGCGGACTGCCCGCCTATGGGTGCTATCCGCCCGGCTGCCCGACGCCGATCTGCTTGGCGGCCGCGACGAACATCGCCACGCCCTCCGGTCAGGTGAACGTCCAGAAGCTGATGGTCGGCACGAAGGTCTGGTCGCTCGATGCGCAGGGGAAGAAAATCGTGAGCACCATCGTTCGTGTCGGACGGACGCCGGCGCCAAAAAACCACCGCGTCGTCCGCCTGATGCTGTCTGACGGGCGTGAGGTCCGGGTGTCGCCCGACCACCCCACCGCGAACGGACAGCCCGTCTCGAAGCTGCAGGTCGGCGCATTCTATGACGGCGCCCGCGTGACCTCGGCCGATCTCGTTCCCTACGGCGAAGCGGCGACCTACGATCTGCTGCCCGACAGCGCCTCAGGAGCCTACTGGGCCGACGGCATTCTTCTGGGCAGTACGCTTTCCGCGTCCTCCATTGGCCAATAATCACTGACCCGCTCATCTTATGGACACCGCTCCGTCCGGTACGCCGGAGAGGCCGCAAACGCCGCCCATGCCGCAAGTCAGCGGCTCGCTCAAGCAGGAACAGCTGCAGACGAACCGCATCAAGCCGTTGTACCGGGGAACGCAGATCATCTGGTACGTCGTCGCCGTCATCGAGATCCTGCTGGCATTCCGGTTCGTGCTCAAGCTGTTCGCCGCCAATCCGGAGGCTGGCTTCACGCGCTTCATCGACGGCGCCACCTGGCTGTTCGCCGGACCCTTCATGATTCTGTTCCGGGTCACGCCCGTCGTCGCCGGCAGCGTCTTTGAATGGTCGACGCTCTTTGCGATGTTCGTCTACCTCGTCGCCGGCTGGCTGATCGTTAAAGCGCTGGTCATGATGAAGCCGGTTTCGACCAAGGAGGCCGACACGAAGCTGCCGGAGCAGGAGAAGCTCTGACGGCCATGGCAAAGGATACGGCGACTGCGGTCTTCGGCGGCGGGTGCTTCTGGTGCACGGAAGCGATCTTCAACGAACTGCGCGGCGTCACGTCCGTCATCTCCGGTTATGCCGGAGGAAAGAAAGATGATCCCACCTACGATCAGGTGAGCATGGGGAACACCGGACACGCCGAGGTGGTGCAGGTGGCGTTTGATCCGGCTGTGATTTCCTACGACACGCTGCTCGAGGTGTTCTTTGCGACGCACGACCCGACGACCATGAACCGCCAAGGCGGGGATGTCGGCACGCAGTACCGTTCCGTGATTTTTACGACGAACGACGCGCAGGCCGCCGCGGCGCGTGCCTATATCGCGAAGCTCGAAGCGGGGGAGCATGCCGGGAAGAACATCGTGACTGAGATTTTACCGCTCGTTCGTTTCTCCACGGCCGAGGAATATCACCAGAAATATTTCGAGAAGAACGCCGACAGCAACCCGTACTGCTCGGTGGTCATCGTGCCGAAGCTCAAGAAGCTGCGGGAGAAGTTTGCGCCGTTGCTGAAGGGCTGAGCGAACACCCGGGCGCCCCCCACGGGCGCCATTGACGTTCCGCGGTTTTTCGACTACGGTCTGCGCGCCACACCAACTAAGAGAAAGGGGTGGTGACATGCGGACGTTCCTTGCAATCGTCGGAGCAGCCGTCGTGATCGGAGCGATCGCGCTTCCGGCGTCGGCCCAGCCCGCGTGCTACGCGGTCCTGGACGCATCGCCCGCCAGTCTGGCGGTCGTGCCGGGCTGCGATCTTACACGCAATGGCGCATTCCGGCCGGGCGTGATCGGCGGAGTCAGCCATCCGTACAACGTCAGGCGGGGATTCGACCTCGACCTGTACGGATCCTTGTCCTGGTACGGGCCGGCGGACTGGCTCGTGATCGCCTCCGCCGGTGCGGGCTACGCCCAGCGCGCCAGCGACTGGGCGCCCTCCGTGCGGGCCAGCCTGGCTTTCACCCGCGCGACGCCCGTGGCGCCGTTCGTGACGGCCTTCGTCATGTACACGCCGGCCTGGCACACGCAGCAGGACGACACCTTCGTCAACATCAAGGGGGGCGTCGCCGTGTTGCTGTCGAACCACCTGCGTCTGATCGGCTATCTCGCGACCGCGTTCTCGGCGCGCGCCGGGTGGCTGACGTTCGGGACGGGGGATCACATCGCTCCGGGCGTGTCCCTCATCTGGTTCTTCTGACGAAGACCGGACGACGGCCGATCGGGTTGTCTCGCGACAGCCCGATCTTTTTTTGTGTAGTATGGACGGCATGTCCCGCGTCCGCTTCATGCCCGACTGGCGCGCCGTGGCCGCCTACCTGCGCGACCCGTCTTCGGATTGGAAACCGAAAGTGTTTGCCGTCTTGGCCATCGCGTACCTGATCTGGCCGGCGGATCTTGTGCCGGACATCGTCCCGCTGTTGGGCTGGTTCGACGACATCGGTCTCGCCGGCGTGGCGACGTGGTATCTTATGCATGCGGCGGGGCGTAAGCGTCCGCCCGCGGCGCCGTAAGAATTACCGTAACCTTTTCCTATGCGCACTTCCTTTCTCGCCCGTGCGGCCGCCGCCGCTTGGGTGGTCGGTCTGCTCTTGTCCGCGCCGCCTCCGGCTCTTGCCGGCGATTGTTTTTCGGATCCGGTCTACGAGCGCAACGAGGGCGCCACGGTCACGACCGGTGCGCGCGTCCGCGACGTGGCCTGCATGGAAGGCTCGGTCGTGAAGACGACGCTCGCGGTCGGCACGCGCGTCACGATCATCGCCGAGACCGACGGCTGGTACAAGGTGCGGACGACCGCGGGGCTGGAAGGCTGGGTCGGCCAGTGGCTGCTCTCGGTGGGCGGCGAACCGCCCGCCCTGACGGTTCCTCCGACCTCGCTTGAGGGTTCGGCAGGGCCCGCCGCCTCCCCGACGGCGACCGCACCGCCGGTCACGAATGTCCAGCCGCTGCCGACGGCCGGGCTGATCCGCGGCGTCTCGACGCGCGCCGTGTACCTCCTGCACAACGGCAAGCGTTACGCCTTCCCGACGGAACGCGTGTACCTCAGCTGGTACGCCAATTTCAACGCCGTCGTCGTGGTCTCGGACGCGGATCTGGCCACCGTGCCTTTGGCCGGCAACGTCACCTACCGCCCCGGTATCCGTCTCGTGAAGCTCCAGACCGACAACCGCGTCTTCGCCGTCGGCCGTTACGGCGTGCTGCGCCACATCGCCAGCGAAGTGGCGGCGCGTGAACTGTACGGCGATGTTTGGGCGACGTTCGTCGACGACATCCTCGACATCAGCTTCGGCAATTACCTCGAGGGCGCAGACATCAGCTCTTCGTCAGATTTCGACCGCACCACGGAAAGTGAGATCAATGAACCGGCGGAAAACATCCGACCGGAGGGCTTCGACGACACCTCGATGTAACGAGGTTGCGGGAACGAACACAGCCGCCGACGCTTGACGCGCCGGCGGCTTTTTGTTAATCCCTACGATTACGAGAGGGGTCAACAGGTGACAACGTACATCGAACGGTATCGGGAAGTCCGCGCCTTGTTCGTGGGAGGCGACGTCGCATCCGTGGTCGGTCGCGCTCGCGTCGACATGGAGGAGGCCTACGCGCATCTGGCGCAGAAGCTGCCGGACAGTCACGTCTGGAAGCAGGGCAAGATGGTGCACGCCCGCACCGCGGCGGGCGAGGTCATTGCGCTCGCCTCGCGCTTCGGCTTCAACGATGTGGAACGGCAGGCGGTCGCGTTCCTGCTCTACAGCCACGACGTCGGCCGAATGGTGGAGGCGCTCCGCCAGGTCCAGGGGCAGCCGCGCGCGCTGTGGCATCACGGCCGCGACAGCGTCGAGGTCATCCGCGCCGCGACCGCGGTGCTCCCCGGCACGCGCCCCTGGTTCGACACGCTGCTCGTCGCGGTCGAACATCATGCCGACCGCACCACGCCGAGCACCAAGGAGTTGGGCGGCGACCGCGCCGCCTGGGCGCTCATGACGCTGCTGCGCGACCTCGACAAGCGCGTCGGGTTTCAGTCCGCGGAACGCTACACCGCGGACGAGGCGTACAAGGTTGCGCAAGCCAAGGCCAACTGGCCGGAGCGGCGCGCCGTGGATCCGCTCTGGGGGACGGAGATGGGCCGCATCGACCCGCCGGAGATGGTCGCGGCCTTCCTGCGCGGGGAAGCGCTCGAGCGGTCCCGCTGCCGGAGTTACGAGGCCTACATGCTCCAGTACCTGGCCTGGCTCTTCGACGTGGTACACCAGGAGGTTCTCGACCTGATCCTGGCCGAAAACGGACCGATGATCGTCCGCGACTACCTGACGCGCCAGCTCACGGCGGCCTGTCCCGAGGAGGCGCAACAGATCGCCAACACGGTCTACAGCTTCATCCAAGGCCGGATGTCGAAGTGAGATCGGCGAACGCCGTGCACGCCCCGCGTGCACGGCGTCTTTTTTATTCCGCTCGCCTGGCAGATGCGCGGTCTGCGCGTCCTGCGGTATGATGGTTGCCTATGACATCGACGTATCACCACATTGCCCAGGCGCGCATCACGCTGCTGACCCTTGGTGAGGCGCCGCATGCCACGCTGCTGACCTCGCAGGCCACGGCGCTCGATGAATTGCGCGCCGCGGCGCAGGAAACGGAGAAGTTGGCGCGCATCCATCCGGCCACGATGCTCAAGGAGGCGGCGATCGGCGGCTTCTCCGCATTGTCGCTCTTGTCCGTATTCGTTCTTGGACGGAGTCTGGCCCTGATGTATGCGCAGATCCGCGCCCAGATTTCAGGCATCCAGATTCCCTTCGTGGATGTCTCCGCGCAGACCAGCCGCATCCTTCCTCCGATGCCGCTGCTTGATCAGATTGCCAAGCTTCCCGAGATGACCTGGGCTCAGGCTATTGCCGCGTCCGTCGCCGTGGCCGTTGTCATCTTGCTGTACCATATCGTGAAATCGTTTCTGCTGTTGAGGCGGGAGCGGTTGCTCGCGCACAGCGCCAAGGCGCTCGCCGCCGCCTCCCACGTCATACGTCAGGCGGCCGCCGTCGGCAGTCGGGAAGATGCGCTTGCCCTGCTTGCCAAAGCCATGGAGGACGTCGCGCCCTGAAAACAAAAACGCCCCCGCCGAGGCGGGGGCGTTTTGTATCGCTTACTTCTTGACCGTGAACAGGACGTGGACGTAGACCCGGCCGTCGTCGACCTGGATGGTCAGTTGTCCGCCTTCCTGGTCGTCGCCCTCGCCGCGGCCGAAGGCCATGATCGATCCCTGGTCGGTCGTGCCGCCGATGCTGCTGCTGATCGTCCAGCCCTTGGCCGGCAGCTCACGCTTGTACCAGGCATCCAACTCGGCCACCGCGGCCGTGCTTGTCCAGGTCGCGGTGTGCAGCTCGCCCTTGGGTGCGTCCACCACCGACCCGCTCACCACGGTCGTGCTGCCATGGATCGGAAAGTCGCGGGAAAAATTGGACGGCAGCCTGCCTTCCTCGGTCTTCAGCGTCGCGGTGTTCCCTTCGTTGTCCGTGAAGGTGAAGGTGCCGTCTTCGCCGATCTTCATCGTTTCGCCATCCTTGCCGGAGAAGCTCACGGCGCCGCCGCGTTCGTCGATCTTCACGCCGCCGGCTTCGAAGGCCTTCTTGAGGCCGAAGCCCACGGCTTTGGCGGCGATCCAGCCGCCGATCAGGGACAGCAGGCCAAGGCCCAGGACCACCGCGAGGATGATCATCAGGATCTTTTTGTTGGAACCGGACGAGCTGCTCGGCGGCGTGGCGGACGGCGTGTCCATACGGAGGAGGTGTGAGGAGTTTGTGGGAGCGTACACCGGACGTTCGGTGCGGCCAAGTCAGATGCGGGAGATGGTTTTGCGGATTTCACGGCCCGGGTCGGCGCCCGCGAACAGGACACGGTCGACGAGGAACAGGAGCGGCGCGACGATCTTCTTGCGCTTGGCGAACGGGGCCAGCGCGCGGACGGCGCGCACGCCTTCGATGGTCTGGGCGGGGTCGTTCATTCTGATGCGGCAGGACGCGTCCAGGCACAGCTCTTCGCCGAAGCGGCGGTTGCGGCTGTGCGTCGAGGTGCCGGTCACGAACAGGTCGCCGAGACCCGCAAAGCCGTGGACGGCGTCGCTGCTCGTCGCGCCCAGGGCGCGCATCAGCCGGTTCATCTCCTCGACCGCCAAGGTCAGGAGCGCGGCTTTGGTGTTGGCGCCGAGCTTGGCGCCGTCGCACATGCCGAGCGCCAGCGCATAGACGTTTTTCAGGGTTCCGCCGAAGGCCGTTCCCGCCACGTCGGCCGTCGGCCGGATGCGGAACGTCGGCGTCTCCAAGAGGCGCGCCACGCGCCGGGCCACGCGGACGTCGTGCGCCGCCACGTTCACGACCGTCGGCTGTCCGGCGGCGAACTCGGTGGCGATCGACGGGCCGGAGAGCGTGGCCAGCAGTTTCTTGTTGGGTCGCGGCAATTCGTCTTCGACCACGTCGATCATCGGCGCGAGCGACGCTTCGTCCACGCCCTTGGCGACGTTCAGGACGAGCGTGGTCGGGGAAAGATGGCGCGCCATCTGGCGGCTGACGGTCTGAACGACGTGCGATGGCACGGCCACGATCACGAGTCCGGCGCCCTCGACCGCGTTCTCGATGCGCGCCACGGCGCGGACCGTGCGCGGCAGGCGGACGCCGGCAAGGTACTTCGTATTCTCCCGCCGTTTGGCGATCTGTTCGATGACGTCGGACTCGACCGACCACAAGACGACCGGGGCATGACGCGCCGCGCAGACGGCGAGCGCCGTGCCCATGTTGCCTGCACCGAGGATGGCGATGTGCTTCGGCATATGCGCGGATTGTAGCATGGGGAAAAAAAGTCGGCGTCCTTGTCAGGGAAGCCGAACGTCGATGATGCGCCAGTCGGCGCGGTCCGGAAGCGGCGCCTCACCCAGGTGGTGGAGCAGCGTGTTGTGGCTGCGGCCGTGGCCGACCAGGATCACCGCGCCCTCCGACGGTTCGGCGAGTGCGTCCGCGAGCGCGGCGAGGGTGCGTGCGAGTACGCCGTCGCGGTGCTCACCGCCCCAGGCGCGGAAGTCGTAGGGCGCGGCTGCGGGCGGCATCACCCCGCCGATGATCTCCGCGACGTCGTCGAGCGTCTTGCCTTCGAGCGTGCCGAAGCCGCATTCCATGAGCCGCTTGTCGTGGTCCACGGTGCGGTGAAGCTTCGCACCAATGATCGTCGCCGTCTCCGACGCGCGGGAGAGTGACGAGCTGATGATGCGTGTCACGTTTTGCTCGCCCAAGGCACTGGCGATGATCTCTGCCTGCTCCCGCCCCACCCGGTTGAGCGGGATGTCGGTATGCCCTTGGATGCGCTTCTGTGCGTTCCAGTCCGTCAGGCAGTGGCGGACGAAAATTACCCGCATGTTTCCTCCGCGTTGATCCTACGGACGGGCGGGTGCCGCGTCAACCGCAGGCAGCGGAAGCGGCTCGGGCGGCGGCACCGGTTTGCCGAGCGGGACCGGAACCGGCTGCGGATCTTCGCTCTGGAAGGCGTTCGGGTCGAGCGCCGGGACGATCACGGCGTGCGGATAGGAGTTGCCGAATTGGTCGGTGACGGTGCCGCGGAAGGCGACGACCGGCAGGAAGTAGGAGGCCGGACCCGTGCCGTCATCCGACCACTTCTGCAGATACCCGAGCCGCGCTTCGGTGAGCACGATGCGCACCACCGGGCGCTTGGCTTCCTCGGCCGGCGTGTAGACGCCTTCGCCCCACCCGCCCCAGGGGTTGATGCCGCCCAGGAGCGCCTTGGCGCGGATGGCGTCTGCGGACTGCGTCGGATAGAGCGAGCGTTCCAGACCGCGCAGGAGCGTCGCCGAACCGTTCTCGACGGCGCGCGTCGCGGCGGAAACCTGCACGGTGATGACGCCGGAATCGGCGCCGTCCCAGTCGAGCGTCGGCAGATTGTCGAGCTTGGCGCCGTAGCGGACGGTCACGGTCTGCGGCCAGTAGCCGGGCCAGATCGTCGGCATCATGTCCTTTACGGGCGCGACGGCGGACGTCGGCGGCGGACTCGTCACGGTGGCGTCGGCGGCCCGGCCTTCCATGATGCAGGCGCGGCCGTCGCCGCAGGGATCCGCATTGCGGATCACGGTCGGCCCGCCGTAGCTCGAAAGGTCCAAACCGAGCTTCGCCAGGAAGCCGTTGGCGATGCTGATCGCGTCACCGTCGCTGATCGTCGCTTCCGCATTCCCCGTGTCCGTCGCCCAGGCGCGGTCGCGGTACCAGGAGAGCATGCCGCTTGTGGCGTCGTAGGTGTAGGTCAGGCCGTCCTCGCCGCGCATGGAGAACGAGGCGATGCTCCCCCCCGGGAGATTCAAGCCGGCCGCGTCGGCAAAGGAGCGCGCCGCGCCGCCCAAGCCCGGCGGCCGGCTGCGGAAGACGGCCATCTCGCCCGGAACGGCGGGAAGCGCCGGTCCTTCCCAGGTCGTCACGATGCGCGGCGCCAAGTATTCCTCCGGCGGGATGCCGGGGCGCGTGATGCCGATCGATCCCGACGTGCCGCCGCCGCTTCCGGCAACCGCGGTTCCCGAGACGGCGATGTCGCGGGCAACCATCGGTTCCGCGCCGACGGACGGTGCCACGGCATCCTCCGTCACCGCACCCGTGACGCCCGCGGCAGCCGGACGGGGCGCCATGGCGAGGGCCGAGCGTTCCGCCGCGGAGACGCCGGCATCCGCGGTCGAGAGCCCCGGCAGTTTGCCGAAGCCCTGGCGGTCGGCAACCGGCGCGGATGACGGCGCGCGCGGCGCAATGGCCACGAGTCCGGCGATCAGCGCGACGCCGGCGAGCACGAGTCCTGCGGGGATGAGGAAGCGGGGCATAGGAAAGAGATGTTCATGTGAACATACGGTGCGCGGACCGCCGGTTTACAGGTTGACATGGGCGCCGCTGTCTGTTATTTCTGGCTCGAAGGAGGTGCATTTTGGGAAAGTCGTATCGGGGAGACTATGACATCAGTCTGCACGCAGTGCAGCGGTATGTCGAACGGGTGAAAGGAGAGCGCACGCCGAGTTACATGCCGCAGGAGCAGATCGACGCGGTGCGCCGCGAGATGCGCCGGGACCTGGCGATCGCCCGGGAGCTGCCGTCGGCAGCCGGACTCGCGCTTGCGGTCCGCGGTCTGCTCGCGCCCCTTCACTCCGCGCTCGTCTCGGAGACGCGAATCTACGTGTTGAAAGGCAGGAAGGTGGTGACCGTGCTCGTGGTCGAGCCGGAGATGCTCGCGCTTGCCGACGACCTCATCGAGCAGTCGGAAAAAGGGAGCGGCATTTTCAGTACGGACGGGCAGCGCTCCTCGGACACGTTCACGTGTGCGTTGCAGGACGACGCGGTCCCGGGGCTGAAGTCGCTCTCGATTCCGAATGGTTGTCTGGAGGTGTTCGAGGCGGCGTGGAAATGCGACCGTTACCACCACGACTTCGCGCCGCAGCTGGCTCGTCTGCGACGACGGTCGTATACGATAGATCGGACGGTGTTTCTCAGACACACGAGTCTCAGTCCGGAGACCGCCTCGGTCTGCTACGCGCACGGCAATTTTCGTTTCGCGGTCCTCGACGGCAGGATGGTCGCCTGCGTCGTGGTGTGACGCGGTCCTGACCAGGGCCGCCTTTTCTTTTCCCGGCGCTGATCAGCTGCTAGGATGCCGGCGTATGGCCAAGCATTCGAAATGGGCGAAAGTGAAGAACTACAAGGGCGCGGCCGATGCCAAGCGCGCCGGCGTCTTCACGAAGCACGCCCGTGCCGTCGCCGTGGCCGCCCGTCATGGCGCCGATCCGTCCGCCAACTTCCAGCTGCGCATGGCCATGGACGCGGCGCGCGCCGACAACGTGCCGAACGACAACATCGAGCGGGCCATCGCCCGCGGCAGCGGCGCGGACGCCGGCGAGCAGATGAAGGAAGTGCTCTATGAGGGATTCGGTCCGGGCGGCTCGGCCCTGCTCATCGAAGCCGTGACCGACAATCCCAACCGCACCGTCCAGAACCTCCGCCACATCATGTCGAAACTCGGCGGCAACCTTTCCGGCAGCGTGCAGTGGCAGTTTGAAAGGCGCGGCGTGCTGCGCCTGCCTGCAAGCGCCGGCAGCGGCGACGAATTCCAGCTGGCCTTGATCGATCTGGGCGCGGCCGACGTCGAGGCGGACGATGAGGGAACGACCGTCTTCACCGCGCCGGGCGACCTGGAGCGCGTGCGCGCCGCGCTCGTTGCCAAAGGGTGGACGCCGGAAGCGGCGGAGACCGCCTGGATCCCCAAAGAGCAGATTGCGCTTTCCGGAACCGATGCCGAGAGCTTCGTGAAGCTCTGGGATGAATTGAACGGCGACGACGATGTGCAAAAGGTCGCGACCAATGCGACCTGGGAGTGACTATGATCGTGCTGGGAATTGATCCGGGACTTGAGCGGCTCGGCTGGGCCGTGACGACGGAGGAGCGGGGAACACCGCGCGCCATGGCGTTCGGTTGTTTCCTGACGCAGCGCACGGCAGCGGTGGAGGAGCGCCTGGCGTTGCTCCAGGAGCACGTCCGCTCCGTGATCGCCCTGCACCGTCCGGAGGTCATGGCCGTAGAAAAACTGCTGTTCCAGAAAAACGTGAAGACCGCGATCGTCGTTGCCCAGGCGCGCGGCGTGGTGCTCGCCGCCGCGGCAGAGGCCGGACTCGGTCTCGTCGAGCAGACGCCCAACGCCATCAAGCTGGCGGTCACCGGCTACGGCGCTGCCGACAAAAAACAGGTTCAGCGCATGGTGCAGGTGTTGTACCGCCTGGCCGAACCGCCGCGGTCGGATGACGCCGCGGACGCCCTGGCCATCGCGTTTGCGGGGCACGCCGCCGCAACCATGCTCCGCAGGACCGGCGGAGGCCGTGGTACACTACGCGCATGAAACGCGACGCCGACACTCCGCGCATCGTCGTTGATCCGCTGTCCGGCCGGACGGCGGTCTTCGCGCCCAAGCGCGGCAAGCGCCCGCACGGCCACAGCGCCAAAGGCCGCAAAGATTTTCTCGCTTCGATCGAGGAGCGGGAAACGGTATTTGCACAGCGCGGCAAAGATCCGAACTGGCGCATCCGCGTCGTCGGCAACCTCTATCCGTCCTTCACGCCGGCCTACCGCGAGGCGTACGGCCACCAGGACCTGATCGTCGAAGGGCGCAGGTCGACCGCCACGCTTGGCACCCTGCCGCCGTCCCTGGTGCGCGAAATCGTCGACGTCTGGGCGGAACGCACCGCGCACTACATGCGCGACCCCAAGGTGGGTTACATCGTCGTCTTCCACAGTTGGGGAGAGCGGTCCGGCGCCTCCATCGGACATCCGCACAGCCAGATCTACGCCTCGGCCTTCGTGCCGCCCTGGCTCGTTGCGGAGATGCGCCGCGCCAACCGGTTGCGCGTGCGCGGCGTCCACCCGGTGCTCGCCGAAGCGCGCCGCCTGCGCCGCTCGTCGCTTGCGGTCTGGTCGCGCGGCGGACTGCTGGCGTACTGCCCGCCGGCCAGCCGTTTTCCCTATGAGACCTGGATCACGCCGTTGCGCCCGGTCGACAACATTGCGGAGCTTACGGCCGGGGAGCGTCGAGTGCTCGCCGACATGCTCCGCGCCCTGGCGCGGACGTTGGAGCGGCATGACACAGCCTTCAACATCAGCTGCCACCAGCTGGTACGGCAGTCCGGCGAGCAGCTCGTCATCCGCGTCACGCCGCGCAGGACCATCCCGGCGGGGGTTGAACTCGACGCCGAGATGTATCTGAATCCGGTTTTTCCGGAGCAAGCCGCTCAACGCCTGCGCCGCGGTCTGGTACAGTGAGGGCGATGTCACACGAACGGTATGCCCAACAGGAGGACCAAAACCAAGTCGCGCATCCAGGCAACGACGCGGACGGCGACGGCCGTCGCACTTGGCACCGTGGGGATCGCGGCGATCGCTTCTGCTGCGCTGGCGTTCAACTTTCAGGAAACCAGCAACATGATCCCGGGTACGGGGTTCAGGACGACCGATGCGGCGCCGAACGCGCCGACGACCTGGCCGGCACCGTGACACGCGTCGCCCTCATCCGGATGCTCAACCATGCCGACACGCCCGTCGCGCCCCGCGCCGGGCGTCTTGTTTTTTCGGAAAAAAACGGGAATGATAGGTGCGGTCTCGGTCCGTAGCTCAACGGTAGAGCGGTCGTCTTATACACGACTGGTTGCTGGTTCGAATCCAGCCGGACCGACCACATGATATGCCCCTCGTCCTCTTCCGCACCCCGTCCTTCCTGCGCAACTTCATTTTCGGCGTCGAAGACTCGCTCGTTTCCACGGTCGGTTTGCTTTCGGGTGTCGCCATCGGCGGCGCCTCACGACGGACGATCTTGCTTGCCGGGATCGTGTTGATTTTCGTGGAAGCGTTCTCGATGGGCGTGGGCAGCTATCTCTCGGAGCAGAAGGCCCAGGAGTTTTCCAAACAGCGGATGATGCCGCCGCGCCGGGCGATCATCGGCAGCCTGGTGATGTTCGTCTCGTATTTCGTTTCCGGGTTCGTGCCGCTCGCACCGTACGTTTTTTTGGATCGCGATACGGCATTCGGCGTATCCATCCTGTGTTCGCTCATCGCACTCTTCCTGCTCGGCTTCGTCGGCGGGCGGCTGTTCCGGATGTCGGCCGTGCGTAACGGACTGGAGATGCTGGTCATCGGCGGGGCGGCGATCCTCATCGGCGTCGTCGTCGGCCGGTTCGTTCCCGCAGCGTAAAAGCGGCCCCGGAAACGAAAAGACGGCCACCCTGAGGTGACCGTCTTTTCTGGTGCCGGGGGCCAGAATTGAACTGGCGACGCCAGCCTCTTCAGGGCTGCGCTCTACCACTGAGCTACCCCGGCTCTGGTGGGCGGCAGAGGAGTCGAACCTCTGACCTTCACAATGTCAATGTGACGCTCTAACCAACTGAGCTAGCCGCCCAAACGCGGGAGCAGAATACCCAAGGAGCGCCGGTCTGTAAAGAAGAGCGCCCCTCTTTCGAGGGGCGCTCTTCTGGAGCGGGCGAGGGGAATCGAACCCCTATCAGCAGGTTGGAAACCTGCGGTAATAGCCATTATACGACGCCCGCATCTTCCTGGTCGGGCCGGTGGGACTCGAACCCACGACTTCCTGCTCCCAAAGCAGGCGCGCTACCAACTGCGCTACGGCCCGAAATCGATGTGAAGATACGCGAAAACCGCCGGACGGTCAACGATGACAGGAGCAGAAGTGCATGGTATCTTCTGCCCATCTTCTATGGAATACCTCCAAACGGCCGTTGACCTGTTCGTGCACGTCGACGAGCACTTGAACACGCTCATCGTCCTGTTCGGGCCGTGGACCTACATCATCCTCTTCTCGATCATCTTCGCTGAAACCGGACTCGTGGTGGCGCCGTTCCTGCCGGGCGACTCCATGATCTTCGCGGTTGGCAGCATTGCCGCGTTGGGTACGTTGAACATTTGGATCATCTACGTCCTGTTGCTGGTGGCCGCGATTTCCGGCGACAGCTTTAACTACTGGATCGGCGCCCGTTTCGGACGGCGCATCCTGGAGCGGACCAACGGCCGTCTGGTGAAGAAAGAGCACTTGGAAAAAACCGAAGTCTTCTTCGCCAAGCATGGAGCAAAGACGATCGTGCTCGCCCGTTTTATGCCGATCGTGCGCACCATCGCGCCGTTCGTGGCCGGGATCGGCCGCATGCCGTACGCCACGTTCGCCCTGTACAACGTGGTCGGCGGGTTCGTCTGGGTGACCATGTTCACCTGGGGCGGCTACTGGTTCGGCAACATCCCCTGGGTGCGGCACAACTTCGAATATGTCATCCTCGGTATCGTCGCCACCTCGTTTCTTCCGCCGCTCTGGGAATTCGTCCGGGCGCGTCTGCGTCCCGCCAAAGATTCTGGTAGCATAGCTTCATGAAGCCGACCGCCAGACTCTTCGCCGCGTGGATCTCGCCCGCGCTGGAGCGCGCCCTGATCCGTCCGTTCTTTGAGCGCTTCCCGGACGGGGAGCTCTTTGTTGTGGGCGGCGCCGTGCGCGACGCCCTGCTCGGCCGCACCGCGAAGCGCGATCTGGATCTCGTGGCCCGCGGCGTGCCCGGCTCGACGCTGGAGCGGTTCCTCAAGGAGCATGGACGCGTCCACTACGTCGGCCGCACCTTTGGCGTCTGGAAGTTCGATGCCGGAGCGGGCGCGGACAGCGTGGACATCGCCTTGCCGCGCACCGAATCGCCGATGAAGACCGGCGGCTACCGGGACGTCATCGTGAAGAGCCGCGCGGACCTGCCGATCGCGGAGGACCTCGGCCGGCGCGACTTCACCATCAACGCCATGGCCTGGTCGCTCAAGGATGGACGGCTGGTCGATCCCTGGAAGGGGATGGCCGATCTTTCGGCGCGCCGTGTGCGCGCCGTCCGCAACCCGGAGGAACGCTTCCGCGAGGATTACACGCGCATGCTGCGGGCCTTGCGTTTCGCCGTGGAGCTCGATGCGACGATCGTCCCGGCGACCTGGAACGCCATCAAGAAGAACGCCAAGCAGCTCGTGGCCGAACGCGGCGGCAGGCCGGTCGTGGCGCGCGAGCTCGTGGCCAAGGAATTCCTGAAGTCGTTGGCCGCGCATCCGGCCGCGGCCATCCGGCTGTGGGACAAGGCAGGCGCGCTCGACGTGCTGATGCCCGAAGCGATCGCCATGAAGGGTTGCGCCCAGCCCAGGAATTTCCATACCGAGGGCGACGTCTGGCGGCACGCCCTCCTCGCGGTTGAAATGCTCGAAACGCCGAAGTTCCGGCGCGAACACGCCTCCGGCTGGAACGCCGAAGTCGCGCTCGCCACGTTCCTGCATGACGTCGCAAAGCCCCGCTGCCAGAAGACGCCGGCCAAGGACAAGGTCGAGCGCATCTGCTTTCCGGGGCATGACGCGGTCGGCGCAGAGATGGCCGCGGCGATCATCGACCGGCTGGCGCTCGCGAGCTTCAAGGCGCAGGACATCGACGTCGACCGGGAGCGCGTCGCGTTCGCCGTCCGCCACCATCTGCTGGCGGTGCACGGCAAACCCAAAGAGATGCTGGCCACGACCATCGAGAAGCACTTTTTCGCGCAGCCGGCCGCGGCGGAGCTGCTGCTCAAGGTGATGTTCGCCGACGGCTCGGCGACGATCGCCGCGAACGGGCGGCCGATGCTCGCCGCTTACCGCGCCCTCAAGAAACGCATCGCCGAGGTGGCAGCGGTGCGCGGCAAGCCCGGCAAGCGTCCGGCGCCGCTCCTGCGCGGGGAGGAGATCATGCGGTTGCTGAAGCTCGCGCCCGGTCCCAAGGTCGGAGAAATCGTGGCGGCGCTGCGCGAGGCCCAGCTGACGGGCACGGCGACGACGCCTGCTGCGGCGCGCGCTTGGCTGATCAAGACCTATGGCAACGGATGACCTGCGCGTCGAAGGCTGGGGCGGCGGCCAGCGGCTCGACGTCTACCTCTTCAAGGCCGGCCTCGCGCCGAGCCGCAGCAAGGCGCGCGCCGCCGTGGATGCCGGCGAGGTGCTGCTCGACGGCAAACGGGTCACGGCGCACGTGCTCGTGCGCGACGGCCAGGCCCTGACCTTCGTCGCGCCCGAGGCGACGTCGAAAGTTTCCCGGGACATTCCGGCCGTCCGCGTCGTCCACGAGAGCGACGATTACTTCGTCGTGGAGAAGCCGGCCGGCGTCGTCGTCCACGGAGGGCCCGGCGTGACGGGTCCGCTTTTGACCGACGCGCTTCTCGTGCTCGACAAGAAGATCGCCAAGGTCGGCGAGAGGGATCGGCCCGGCATCGTGCACCGGCTGGACCGCGACGTCTCCGGGCTCATGGTCGTCGCCCGCACGGCGACCGCGTACAAACACTTCACCGAGTTGTTCAGCCAACAGCAAGTGCGCAAGGTCTACACCGCGCTCGCGCACGGCGTCGTGGGGGATGAGGTCGGGGAAATCCGGCTGAAGATCGCCCGCTCCACGCGCCACGCCCGCATGGCGGCACGCCCCGAGAGCCAGGAAGGAAAGACGGCGGTCACGCACTACGAGGTGCTCGAGCGTTTCCCGAATGCCACGCTGCTGTCCGTCCGGATTCTCACCGGCCGCACGCACCAGATCCGCGCGCACCTCTACGGCATCGGGCACCCCGTCGTCGGAGATCCGCTGTACGCCTTGCGCCGCAAGACGCCGCTCACGCTCGGTCGGCCGTTTCTCCATGCCGCACAGTTGAGCTTCATTGATCCTTCCGGCGTGGATCGGACGTTCGAGAGTCCGCTGCCGCCGGAGCTCGCTGGCGTCCTGGCGGCGTTGCGGGCAAAATACCGGAAAACATCCCGCACATGATCATCACCCTCTCCGGCCTGCCCGGCTCCGGAAAAAGCACCGTCGCGAAGATGCTGGCCCAGAAACTCGGCTATCGGTTTTTCTCGATGGGCGATTTGCGTGGCAAGGCAGCGCTGGAGCGGGGACTCACGATCGACGAGTTCAACGCCCTGCCGGAGAACACCGACATCATCGTCGACGACTACCAGAAGAAGCTCGGCGAGACCGAAGATGATCTCGTCATCGACGGTCGGATTTCCTGGCACTTCATTCCAAAGAGTTTCAAAGTCTTTCTCGACGTGGACCCGGACGTCGGCGCAGATCGCATCTTCGCCGGCAAGCGCGGCGCAAACCGCGGCGATGAGCCGGAGTACCGGGACGCGGCCCATGTCCGGGAAACCCTGGCGGCGCGGGTCGCGAGCGACACGGAACGCTACAAGAAACACTACGGCATCGACTTCGGCGACCGCTCGGTCTACGACCTGGTGATCGACACCAGCAGCCAGATACCGGAAGAGACGGCGGACGCCATTTTGGCGGCGCTGCCTGCACAGGGTTGACGGCCGCAAGCCCACCCCGTATAGTGCCGCCGACCTGACACATTCCTATGGCAGACGTGACCAAAACCATTCCTGACCTGAAAGCCGGCATGACGGTCGCGGTGCACACCCGCATCGTGGAGCCGAACGCCAAAGGCGAGGAAAAGGAGCGCATCCAGATTTTCGAAGGCATGATTCTCGGCATCCGCGGTGCCGGCATGTCCAAGAGCTTTACGGTCCGCAAGATGTCGCACGGCATCGGCGTGGAGCGCATCTTCCCCCTGCATTCGCCGATGATCGCCAAGATCATCCCGCTCAAACAGGCCAAGGTCCGTCGCGCCAAGCTGCGCTACCTGCGCGGCAGCAAGAAGCGTCTCAAGGAAACGGCCATCGCCTCCTAAGGCAACAAAACCCCCGGCATGTGCCGGGGGTTTTCGATACCGCGCGTGCCGAAGTGCTGCGCTCAGGCGCGGCCTTGATCGCGGTCAATGGTGGGAGCGGCGTCCCGCTCGACGGTCGGTGAGTAGTCGCTCGAAGAGGAGATCGGCGCGCCGAAGACGTAGTTGCCGAAGAGGACGTCGGAGAGGTCGTCGACGAGCGTCGCCCACTGCGCGCCGTAGATCTCGGCCGCAATCTGTTCGTTCGGGAGCGCGCGGAGCTCGCCGCCCAAGGAAATCGCGTAGACGGTCGGGACGGACATGAATTTCACGAGGCGCACGCCCGGTCGGTAGCGTACGTTCGCGCCCAGGGGGATCGCCGCCATCTGGCTGATGGTGACCGTCTGGACCGAGGAGAAATCGGCGTACCAGGTGTAGTAGATGCTCGGCGTCGGGAAGGGATGCCGTTTGCCGTCCGATCCCACATAGTAGACGGCCGAGTCGGCTTGGGTCTCCGGGTTGTGATCGTCGGGAATCTTGATGAGCGAGCCGGCCGGCAGCGCGCCGCTCGATTCCGGCGTTGTGAACGTGGCATCGGTGGTGACGGTTTCGTTGCCGGCCTGGTCGCGCGCCCGGATGCGGTAGTGGTAGAGCGAGTTCGAAGCGAGCGGGAAGAGGAGCACGCGATGGGTGCGCGCCGTCGAGGTCGTCGAGATGCTGCGGCCGTAGCTGGTGTCGAGGCCGAAGTCCACCGTCACGGTGGCGTCTTCGTCCGTGGAGAAAACAACCTCGGCACTCGTCAGATTCACGTTTTCGACGCGGCGCTCCGAGACCACCGGTCCGGCGGTGTCGGTGGGAGGCGTGAAGGTCACCACGAGTTCGGCAGGCTGCGCCGATTCGCGTGCGCCGTAGCCCCAGGTGAAGGCCGCGCCCGTTTCGCGCGAGGCGATCATCATGCCGGTCGAGGTTGCCGGGGCGTTCACCATCTCTTGCAGGAGCGCGGTGATGTCGAGGGTCTGGGTGAGTTCATTGTGCGTGACCAGGATCTCGGGGAGCGTCGTGCCGACGGTCGGCATGGTGTTCCAGGTGACCGCGGTTTCTTCCCAGGCGGACGTCGTGCCGGAGACGAACAACGGCAGGGTGGTCCCACCCGACGTCGTGCGCAGGTGCAGGGACAGGTTGGCGTCCGAAACGACGGAGCCGACCGGAATCTGCGACAGGTCGTACCGGAGAAGCAGACGGCTGCGCGTGGGCGGGGTGCCGAGGACGAGGAAGAGGTTGTCCTGGGTGCCCCAGTTTCCCGCAGGGGTGCCGGCATTCACGTAGGTGTCGGCGACGGGCAGAAGCGTCAGGGTGACGCTCTGGGCGGCCGCGGCCGGTGCGGGCGATGCGGCGGCCAAAAGAATGAGCGGAAGCAGGGAGCTGAGGAGTCTGCGCATAACGGAATCAAAATATGCTATCCCTGATAGGATAGCATATTTTCTCGGGATGTTTAGAGGACGCGCTTGAGGAGTTGGCCGGTGACCGAGGCCTTGTTTTTGGCGATCTCCGCCGGCGTCCCGACGGCCACCACTTCGCCGCCGCGCGCCCCGCCCTCCGGACCCATGTCCACGACCCAGTCCGCCGCGCGGATGACTTCCAGGTTGTGCTCGATGATGAGCACGGTATTGCCTTTGTTGACGAGCTCGTGGAGCACGCCGAGCAACCGCCCGATGTCCTCGAAGTGGAGCCCGGTCGTCGGTTCGTCCAGGATGTAGAGGGTGCGGCCCGTGGCCCGCCGGCTGAGTTCGGTTGCCAGCTTCACGCGCTGCGCTTCGCCGCCGGAGAGCGTCGTCGCCGGCTGGCCGAGTCGGATGTAGCCCAGCCCCACTTCGTAGAGCAGTCCCAGCTTGTCGGCGATGGCCGGCTGGTCCGCGAAGAAGTTCCGCGCTTCGGCCACGGTCAGCTCCAGGACGTCGGCGATGTTCTTGCCCTTGTAATGCACTTCGAGCGCTTCGGCGTTGTAGCGTTTGCCGTGGCACTCCTTGCACTCCATGTAGACGTCCGGCAGGAACTGCATGTCGATCTCCACGTAACCTTCCCCGGCGCAGGCCTCGCAGCGGCCGCCACCCTTCACGTTGAAGCTGAATTTTCCAGCGTCGAATTTGCGGAGCTTCGCTTCCTGCGTTTCCGTGAACAGGTCGCGGATGGCGGTGAAGACGCCGGTGTAGGTGGCCGGGTTCGAGCGCGGCGTGCGTCCGATCGGCGTCTGGTCGATGGCGATGACCTTGTCGAGGTGCTCGATGCCTTTGATCGACTTGTGCGCGCCGGGAAGCACTTTGGCGCCGGCGTATTCGGCCGAGAGCGCCTTGGCCAGGATGTCGATGACGAGCGTCGACTTGCCGGAGCCGGAGACGCCGGTCACGCACACCAAGGTGCCGAGCGGAATGCCCACGTCGATGTTCTTGAGGTTGAATTCGGTCGCGCCTTTGACGGTCAGCGTCTTGCCCGTGCCTTTGCGGTATTTGGCGGGCGACGGGATGCGCTTTTTGCCGGAGAGGTAGGCGCCGGTCAGCGATTCCGGGTCCTTGGTGATGGCGGCGGGCGTCCCCTCGGCGATGATTTCGCCGCCGTATTCGCCGGCGCCGGGGCCGACGTCGATCACCCAGTCCGCGGCCCTGATGATGGCCTCGTCATGTTCGACGACGATCACGGTGTTGCCGCTGTCGCGCAGCTCCTCCATGGTGGCGATGAGTTTTTCGTTGTCGCGGCCGTGCAGCCCGATCGACGGTTCGTCCAGGATGTAGATGACGCCGGAGAGCTGGGTGCCGAGCTGGGTGGCCAGGCGCACGCGCTGCGCTTCGCCGCCGGAGAGCGTGTTGGCCGAACGGTCGAGGGTCAGGTAGCCGACGCCGACGTCGATCAGGTGCCCGAGGCGGACGCGGATTTCTTTGAGCATCTGCCGGGCGATCCTCATCTGCTCCTCGGTCAAAAGCGAGCCGACCGTTTGGACGTGGCCGTTGCCGTTCTTCTTGCCGCTCGCTTTGCCGTTGCCGTTTTTTTCCGCGAACAAGGCCACGGCGTCGGACACGGGCAGGGCCACGAGGTCGGCGATCCCGAACGGGCCGATCTTGACGGCCAGCGCTTCCGGACGCAGCCGCTTGCCGCGGCAGCTCGGGCATTCCAGCACGCGCATGTAGGTCTCGATTTCCTTGCGCAGGTAATCGGAGTCCGTCTCTTTGAACTTCTGTTCAAGGCCGGGAATGACGCCCTCATAGGTCAGCGTCTTCGCGCCGACCGTGTAGGTCTCGTCACCCGTGCCGTAGAGGATGGTGTTCAGGACCGCCTCGGACAGATCGGCGACCGGCGTGTCGATGGAAAAGCCGTGGGTCGCCCCGACCGCGCGCACCAGGTCGAGCTGGGCATTCTGGTTGCCGGCAATGCGCGTCCAGGGCTTGATGGCGCCCTGGGCGATGGTCAGCCGCGGGTTGGGGATGACGAGCGACGGTTCGACTTTGAGCGTCGAGCCCAGGCCCGTGCATTCCGGGCAGGCGCCGTGCGGGCTGTTGAAGGAGAACAGGCGCGGTTCGAGCGGCGGCAGGGAAATGCCGCAGCTCCGACAAGCGAACTCTTCGCTCAGGAGCTGATCCTCGCCGCCGGCCTTGGCCAGGATCAGGAAGCTGTTGCCGAGCTCGAGTCCCTTGACGACCTGTTTTTTGAGCTCCTCGGGCTTGGCCGAGGCGCCGCGCGGCAGACGCGCCACGAGCACGCTGATGGAGTGCTTCTTTTGCTTGTCGAGCCGGCGGTCCTGCGCCTCTTCGATGGAGATGAAGTCGCCGTCGAGCCGGACGTCCTTGTAGCCGCCTTTCTCCAGTTCCGCGAGTTCGTGCCGGTGCTCGCCGCGCGCGTCGCGAATGATCGGCGCGAACACGAAGGCCTCCGCACCCTGGGCGGCGGAGTGGACGATGTCGACGATCTCATCCACCGTCTGGCGGTGCACCGCAGCATTACAGCGCGGGCAGTGCGGCGTGCCGGCACGCGCGAACAGCAGCCGGAGATAGTCGTACATTTCGGTGATGGTCCCGACCGTGGAGCGCGGGTTCTGGGAGACGGTGCGCTGGTCGATGGCGATGGTCGGGGAGAGGCCGGTGATCTCGTCCACGTCCGGACGGCTCTGCAGTTCCAGGAACTGCCGGGCGTAGGAGGACAGCGATTCCATGTAGCGGCGCTGCCCCTCGGCGAAGATGGTGTCGAAGGCCAGCGACGACTTGCCGGAACCGGACAGTCCCGTGACAACAACAAGCGCGTTCTTCGGGATGTCGACCGAGACGTTTTTCAGGTTGTGCACGCGCGCGCCGCGGACGGCGATCACCTGCTTCGGGGCCGGAGAGTGCGGGCTCGGCATGAGCGGGGGCGGGCAAAAATCAATCGCACGGCAGCATACATGCGCCGTGCGATGTTGGCAAGTGTGGCGGGGTGAAGCGGCTATCGGGCGCCTTCCATGCAATCCCAGAGGTCGCCGGAGATGGAGGCGATGACGGTTGCAACCAGGCTTCCCGGACTGCCGACCGGTCCGAGCGTCGACAAGGAACTACCCAGGGTTGTTGGTACGGCGTGACAGCCTGAGGGAATATCGCAGGGATTGTCACGACAGCCGTTCGGGAAGTTGGGAGCCGCTCGTAATGGATTGATCAGTACCGAGCCGCCACCGTACTGGTCTATTATCATTTCCTCCATGCGCAGCGTCGTGCTGCCGTGCCGCATCATGAGTTGCGCGTCATAATCGCCGCAGCTGCGGACGGCACTGCAATCGATCGTGGCAAGTGCGCAGACATCGAGTATTGCGTCGAATCTGCTGTCCTGGGCGTAGACGCAGTCCTTGTGCGTGCTCCCGGTGCTGATCGGTCGGAATCGTCGGCATGCGGCGTCATTTTCGGAGAGGCCCCAGTCGCTCAGATTTTCTTGTGTGATCGTCGGACAGGCCACGCAACCGTAGCCGCTTCTGCCGCGCAGCACGCAGGCTTCGTTTTCGCCGCTGCACACCCCCCACGTGCAGGTGTTGGTTGCCAGCCGGGTTCCATCCTGTCGCGCCACAGTTCCGTCTTCTCCGCAGCGCCCGGAGGTGGGCGTGACGGTGAACGTCGCACGGTCGAAGTCTTCGCATTTGTTCGCGGTGAGCGTCTCCACGGTTTGGATTTCCGGCACGATGATGTTGCGCAGCGTCACCAGATCCGGGTTGATCGTCTGGAGGAGCGTGAATGAACCGAGCAGGAGCAGCAGGCCGAGAATGGCGTTGGTGATCCGGCCGCGCGCTGCGCCGACGGCCGAGGGGTTGCCGCGGGCCGTCATGTACTGGAAGCCGCCGACCACGACCATGACCATGGCGAGCGTCACCCCGACGCCGAGTCCGTAGCGGTAGAGGGCCGTGACGTAGGAGGGGATGTCCACGGCCGAGGCGTAGCTGCCGATGGTCACTTCGAGCGGAACGGGTCCGGCCGCGGGCTCCGGTTCCCCGCCGCTCGTTGTGGGACCGCCGGTCGGCGCCTCGCCCGCGACCGTGACCGTGACGGAGGCGCTTTCCGTGATCTGCCGGTCGTCCAGAAGCACGCGGCCGCGGAAGAGGTAGGTGCCCGGGGAGGACGGCGCCGGGATGTTGAAGTCCCAGTTGTCATCCGTCGCATCGCGGAATTCGGGGTTCGGGATCAGGTCCCAGGTCGGCGTTCGGCGGACGACGGAGTCGATGCTGTTGTAGGTCTGGCGCGTCTCGCCGACGAGGATCACGCTCGGGTCCGTCACCCCCTCGCCGTCGCACGGCGCGGTGAAGCGGAACTTGAAAGTGAAGCGCAGGGTGCTCCCCGGCGCCACGTCCGTTTTTGGGTTGACGTCGAACCGGACGGCCCCGGGCGTTTCGTCGCAGGGCGCGGCCAGGACCGGCGCCGGGAGGACCGCGGCGAGGACGAAGATGAGCGCGGCGAGGAGCGCGGGAGCGCGGCGCATATCAGGAGGCGCTGCCGCCGGAGACGATCTGCCGGATGATGTCGCGCAGGATCGGGTAGGGGATGGCGCCTTCGACGCGTGCGCCGTTGATGAAGAATGTCGGCGTTCCGCGCACGCCGGCGTCCTGCGCGTCGGCCACGTCGCGGTCGATTTCGGCGTCGGTCTCGGCGGAGGACAGGCACTGTTCGAAGCGCAGCAGGTCGAGTCCGATCTGCTGGGCGTAGAAGCTCAGGTCGTTGTCCTTGAGGGCGCCGGCGTTTTGGTACAGCTTGTCGTGCATGGCCAGGAACTTGCCCTGGAGGTCGGCGCAATTGGCGGCGCGCGCCGCGGCCCGGGCGCGCGGGTGGATGGAGTCGATGGGGAAGTCGCGGTAGATGAGGCGGACGTCGTTGGGGAATTCCGCCAGGACCTGACGCACGCTCGTAAAGGCCTCGCGCGAGAACGGGCATTCGAAGTCGGCGAATTCCACGATCGTGATTTTGGCGTCGGCCGGTCCGACGGCCGGATCGTCGGCCGTGACCACGTCGGCGACGGGCGCGGCCGGGCGTTCGCGGCTGCCCGCGAGGGTCAGGCGCGTCGGATACTGGGGCAGGTCGATGATTCCGCCGCTCGAGATCAGGCGGTAAAAGAAGAACACGCGCCAGATGAACAGGAACAGGAGGACGGCGAGGATCGCCCCCACGGCCGTGCCGATGACGGTCAGGGGATGGTGGCGCCAGGAGCGCGCGTTTGTCTCGGCCTCGGGCATAGGTGCGCCGCCAGTATACCATTGACCAGCCGCTGCGGCCCGTGATAGATTCGGATGGATCCCTGATTGTCTATGTTGCAAACGGTGTTTTCCGTGGTTCTGATCGTGCTGTCGGCGCTGCTCATCGGCGCCATTCTTTTGCAGGCCCGCGGTGCGGGCCTGGGCGCCGCCTTTGGCGGCGAAGGCAACGTCTTCCGCACCAAACGCGGGGTGGAGCGGGTGCTCTTCCGTGCCACGATCGTGATTTCCATTCTCTTCTTCGGCACGGCCCTGGCAAGCGCGGTGCTCTCTTGAGCGCGCACACCTTGTGGCTCTTTCCGACCGTTTTTCCCGGCTCCGCAGCCAACACCCCGCACCCGCGGGAGCGGGCGCGGATCTCAACAAACGGCTCCTGACCCGGTTGTCGCCCCGCCGCACCCCCAGCTGGCGGCAGCTGCGGTATTTACCGACGGTGCTCTCCCGCGTTGAGCGGCGCGTTGCCGCGAGTCTTCTCGCGGTCGTCTTTGTCGGACTCGGCGTCATGGCGGTGCGCGTCTGGCAGCTCCACGTCGTCTCCGTGCCGGCGCGCGGCGGCGAATACATCGAAGGGCTCGTCGGCGCGCCGACCTACATCAACCCGCTGTTCGCGAGCGCCAACGAGGTCGATCTCGACCTGACGCGGCTCGTCTACAGCGGGCTCATGCGCACCACGCCCGAAGGCACGGTCGTGCCGGACTTGGCGGAGTCCGTGGAAACGAGCGAAGACGGAAAGACCATCACCGCCCAGCTGCGCGCGGGCCTGCGTTTCCATGACGGCAAGACGCTGACCACGGACGACATCCTGTTCACGTTCGAGGCCATTCAGAATCCGGCCTACAAGAGTCCGTACGCGGGGAGCTTCAAGGGAGTGACGATCGCCGCTCCCGACGAACACACCGTCACCTTCACGCTGTCCGAGCCCTACGCGCCGTTTTTGACGGCGCTGACCGTCGGCATCCTGCCTGCGCACCTGTGGCGCGACGTGCCGCCGCAGAGCGCCAACTTGGCCGAGTTCAACCTCAAACCGATTGGCAGCGGCCCCTACAAGTTCAAGGCGTTTTCCCGCGACCGCGTCGGCACCATCCGCAGCTACACCTTCGAACGGTTTTCCGACAACGGCGGCTCCGGTCCCTTCATCAACCGCGTGGCCTTCCGGTTCTTCCCGGATTTCGATTCGGCGGTCGAGGCCTACCGCAGCCGCCAGATCGACGGTCTGGGGTTTGCGCCCACCAGCTTGCGCGACCGGCTGCGCGGCCGCCACGACGCCAACGAATACCCGCTGGCCCTGCCGCAGTACACGGCGCTGTTTTTCAACCAGAAGCGCGCCGAGGTCTTGAAAGACCCGCAGGTCCGCGAGGCGCTGACGGTGGCGCTCGACCGCGAACGCATCATCGCCGACGCGCTGCAGGGCGCCGGGGAGCTCGTCGACGGTCCGGTCTTTCCCGGCTTCGCCGGCGTGACCTCGACGCCGCCGCGCGCCGCATTCGACCCGGACAAGGCGGCGCAGCTCCTCGAGAAGGCCGGCTGGGCCCTGCCCGAGGGCGGCGGTCCGCGCGTGAAATCCACCAAGGACAGCCGCGGCCGCGTCACCGCGACGACCACCCTCACCCTCACCCTCACGACCGCGCAGCGCGACGAGACGAGCATGGCCGCCAAAGCCGTCGCCGACACCTGGCGCGCGCTCGGCATCGACGTGAAGGTGGACGAAGTGCCGGCCGCACGCATGCAGCGCGACGTGCTGCGTCCCCACGCCTACGACGTGCTTCTCTACGGCCAGATCCTCGGCCGCGATCCGGATCCGCTGCCGTTCTGGCACAGCGGGCACGCCGTCGAGGGCGGCTTCAACCTGGCGCTGTATGCGAACCGCAACGCCGATGCGCTGCTCGAAGAAGCCCGCAAGGAACAGGACGCCGAGAAGCGCGGCCTGCTGTACACGCGGTTCGCGAGCCTCGTCGTGTCCGAGCACGCTGCCGCGTTCCTGTACCGGCCGGTCTATCCGTACTTCGTGACGACCGCCGTGAAGGGGGTCCGGGCCGACGAGATCGCCGTGCCGGCAGACCGTTTTTCCGGGGTTGCCGATTGGTACATCAAGACGCGCAAGGGGTGGCGGTAGTCGGCGACGGGCACGCGTCTCTCGGAACCGCGGTCCGTCCCGACCCGGGCGGGACGTCCGCTACCGCTCAGCCGACGCGGCGGTCGGCTTCCGCGAGTTTCCTGGAGCCGCATGCCCGTCGCCTGGGGGTTGTGGGGAGAGGCGGGGCGTGGTACAACTTTTCACCGAACGGGCGAGTGGCGGAACTGGCAGACGCACTAGCTTCAGGAGCTAGCGGGCGCAAGCTCTTAAGGGTTCGACTCCCTTCTCGCCCACCAGGGTAAATCAGATACGAGGGATGGAGTCGAACGGATTTGACAAAAGCTGAAATTTTTGGCATAATACTCACGATGTTTCTTGCCCCCCGCCCTGGCGGGGCGGCCCGTCCCGCTCAGCGGGACCCGTTCCTTCAGAACCAGTAGTCAGAGGATGCTTTCCGAGTTTTTGGTTTTTCGGAAACCCTCCGTTGATTATTCGTGCGCCGGACACGCCGCAGGGCCTGCGTATCGCCCGCTTCCGTAGCCGCCGCAACCACACAACACATGTCACCACAGAACACTCCGACGTCGTCCCAGGCGCCGTCCCGCTCAGCGGGACCGCGCCGCGACGACCGTCGCCATTTCCGCGGCCGCGGGCCGCGGGGACCGCGTCCCCCGGGCGCATCCGTGCCGCAGGGAGCTCCGCACATCAAGGAGTTCACCGGCGCTGACGGCAAGAAACTCAAGATCATCGTGCTCGGCGGCCTCGAAGAGGTCGGCCGGAATTGCACGTTGGTCGAATACGAAAACGACATCATCTTCATCGACATGGGGCTGCAGTTCCCGGAAGAGGACCAGCCCGGGGTGGACTACATCATCCCCAACATGTCCTACGTCCGCGGCAAAGAAAAGAACATCCGCGGCGTGATCATCACCCACGGCCATTACGACCACATCGGGGCCATCCCGCACGTCGTGCCGCGCATCGGCAATCCGCCGGTCTTCGGGCTGCCGATGACCGCGGGCATCATCAAGAAGCGCCAGGAAGATTTTGAAGGCGTGAAGATCAACATCCGCGAGGTGAAGATCGACGACCGGCTCGTGCTCGGCAACTTCCAGGTCGAGTTCGTGCACATCAACCACTCCATTCCCGACGCCGTGGCCGTCGTCGTCCATACGCCGGTCGGTACCATCATCCATACCGGCGACTGGAAATTCGACTACACGCCGATCGGCGCACCGCCGGCCGACTTCATCAAACTGGCTTCGCTGGGCGCCCGCGGCGTGCTCGCGCTCATGGGCGACTCCACGAACGCCGCCCATGCCGGTCACCAGATTTCGGAGCGCGAAATCGCCAACACGCTGCGGTTGATCCTGGAGAAGGCGCAGGGCCGCGTCATTGTCGGCACCTTCGCCTCGCTTTTGGGCCGCGTCCGCCAGATCTTCGACATCGCCCAGGACCTGGGCAAGAAGGTCGCGCTCGACGGCTACTCCATGAAGACCAACGTGGAGATCGCCCGCGTGCTCAAGTACATCAACATCAAGCCGGGTACGCTCATCGACATCGCCCAGATCAACGACTACCCCAAGGACAAGGTCGTGGTAGTCTGCACCGGCGCCCAGGGCGAAGAGCGGGCCTCGCTCATGCGCATCGCCAACGATGAGCACCGCTCGGTCCGCATTCAGCCGGCGGACACGGTCATCTTTTCGTCCTCCGTCATTCCGGGGAACGAGCGCACCGTGCAGCGGCTCAAGGACACGCTCTACCGCAAGGGCGCGGACGTCATCCATTACCAGATGATGGACGTGCACGCCGGCGGCCACGCCATGAAGGAAGACATCAAGTTGATGCTCCTTCTCCTGAAGCCGAAGTACTACATCCCCATCGAGGGCAACCACTTCCTGCTGCGTGAAAACGCCAAGGTGGCCGCCATGATGGGCATCCCCAAGGAGAACATCTTCGTCGCCGACAACGGCCAGGTCATGGAATTCGTGGCCGGCGGCAAGGGGCGCCTCTCCGACGTCAAAGTGATGGCCGACTACGTCTTCGTGGACGGCCTCGGGGTGGGCGACATCTCGGAAGTCGTGCTGCGCGACCGCCAGGCGCTGGCCGAAGACGGCATGGTCGTCGTCGTCGCACCGGTCGCCAAGCGCACCGGCGGGCTCGCCGGTAATCTCGAGATCGTCTCGCACGGCTTCGTGCAGGTGGAACATAACCAGGCGCTGATCGACGAGCTGAAGAAACACGTCGAGAAGATCCTGATCGACAAAGACACCAAGAGCGAAGCCGACCCCGACGACATCAAGCGCAAGATCCGCGACGACGTCGGCGCCTTCCTTTTTACGAAGACGCAGCGTCGGCCGATGATCCTGCCGGTGATCATCGAGGTGTAAGAAACGGAACAAAGGGCGGGGCAACCCGCCTTTTGTGTTTATCTTGACGTTTCCCCTATTTTCCTGTATCTTCCTGTGGCATCCTTTGAAAAGACGCCCAGGAAACCAGACGACCGCGGCGATTCCTTCGGGAATCGTTGAGGAAAGTCCGAACACCGATGCCGTCGCAAGGCGGCATGAGTGGCAGTCGCGAAATGCGACCGGGAGCAAGGGATCGATCGTTCTCTCGGGTTACGAGAGAGTGGCTGATCCTCCAAGCCCAGGGACAGTGCAACAGAAAAGACACCGCCGATGGCCCCGCAAGGGGATCAGGTAAGGTTGAAATCGTGGGGTAAGAGCCCACGCGGGACATGCCTCGTGAGGGGCGCCGTGGAAAACACCTGCCCGGTGCAAGAGCAAGTTTGGTCGCTCGCATAGAGAGATGGTCGTCACTCCGCTTCGGCGGGGGACAGAATTCGGCTTACCGGTTTGCTGGGTGTCTTTTGAGAGGATGCTTTTTCGTATGATGAAACGCCTCGATCTCGCGTTTCTGGCCCTGCGCCTGCCGCTCGACTACTTCGCCATCCTCGGCGCCGGTATCGCGGCCTATTTTCTTCGCTTCCAAACGTTCGCCGAATTCCGTCCGGCCACGGAAATCATCAGCTTCCCGGCCTACCTCGCGCTCATCTCCGTCGGCGCGCTGCTGTGGATGGGAGCACTTGCGCTCTCCCGGCTGTATGCGCCCGGCCGCATCCGCACGCTGGATGAAATCGGCCGCATCCTTGCGGGTTGCTCCACGGCGCTTGCGGTGCTCGTGCTCGTCATCTTTTTCCGGCGAGAATTGTTCGCCTCACGTTTTATCGTGCTCGCGGTCTGGGCGCTGTCGATCGTCTTCCTCTTTGTGGAACGCATGGCGCTCCGGGCCCTGCAGACCTACCTCTATAAGAAGCGCTATGGGAACCGCGCCATCGCGGTCGTCGGCTCCGGCCGCGCCGCGGGCGCCGTCGCCAAGGAGCTGGCCGCTGCCCCGACCATGGGCTACGAGGTGCGCGGCAGCGTGCCGGACCTCTCCGAAAAGAGCCTGGCCCGCCTGAAGAAGTTGCGGGCTGAAGCGCGCGGACTCGAGGAAATCTTCCTGGCCGATCCGACCGTGCCTGCCGCTGACCTGGCCCGCCTCTTGGAATTTTCCGATGCCTATCAGGTCGGCATCCGCTACAACGCGGACCTGCTCGCCGGCCGGCGCGTCGGTTTTGACGTCGCCATGTTCGGCGGCGTGCCGTTCGTCGAAGTGAAGCGCACCCCGCTCGAGGGCTGGGGCCGCATCTACAAGCGCGCCTTCGATATCATCGCGGCGGCCGTCTTGCTCGTCCTCACGAGTCCGCTGCTTCTTGTCGTGGCGCTGTCGGTGAGAGCGACCTCGCCGGGTCCGGTGCTCTTCATCCGCAAGCGGGTGGGGGAGAACGGCCGGCTGTTTCCGTTCTTCAAGTTCCGCTCGATGCGGCTCGATGCGCCGGAAGACTTGGCCGAGCGCAAACGCCACTCGGAGCGGCCGGGCATCATCCCCAAGCTTCCGGACAACAGCCGTTGGGTGACGCCGGTCGGCCGCTTCATCCGTCGCTGGAGCATCGACGAGCTGCCGCAGCTTTTGAATGTCCTGCGCGGGGAGATGAGCCTGGTCGGTCCGCGCCCGCATCTGCCCGAGGAAGTCGCGCAGTACGCCGCGCACCACAAAAAACTGCTTCTGGTGAAGCCGGGCGTCACCGGTCTGGCCCAGATTTCGGGGCGCGCCGACCTGACCTTCGAGGACGAAGCCGCCTTGGATCTTTCTTATATCGAACGCTGGTCGCCCAAGCTCGACCTCTCCATTTTGTTCAAAACGCCGCTCGCGGTGTTGTCCAAGAAGGGCTCGTATTAGGGCGTAGAGGGTGGGGGTAGCGTGTCGGGGCGCGATGACCGCGCCCCTGCTGTTTTTTTCTGGGAATCCGGTAAAGTGAGCCGGCTATGCGGATCGCGCTTGTCCACGATTACCTGTCCCAGGACGGCGGGGCGGAGCGGGTGCTCCGGGCCATGCATGAGCTGTGGCCGGAAGCCCCGATCTTCACCCTGTTCCACGACCCGGAACGGGCCAACCCGGCCTTCCGGGAGATGCGGATCGTGACCTCCTCCCTGCAGCGGGTGCCGCTTGCGGTGCGCCACTTCCGCTGGTTCCTGCCGGCCATGCCGCTCGCCACCGAGAGCCACGACCTGTCCGGCTACGACTTGGTGCTCTCCTCCAGCTCGATGTTCGCCAAGGGCGTGATCACGTCGCCGGAGACCCTGCACCTTTCCTATTGCCACACGCCGACGCGTTTCCTCTGGACGGACCGCCGGACCTACCTCGACCAGAACGTGCCGACCCCGCTGCGCCGCCTGCTGCCGCCCATCATGACCGCGCTGCGCAGCTGGGACCGTTTGTCCGTGGAGCGCGTCGACCGTTTCATCGCCAATTCCCGGACCGTCGCCGACCGCATTTGGAAGTACTACCAGCGCCGCGCCGACGTCCTGCATCCGCCGGTCGACGTTTCCGCCTTCACGGTCGGGCAAGGAACCGGCGGCTACTACCTGACGGGCGGCCGGCTCGTCGCCTACAAGCGGTTCGACCTGGCGGTGCGCGCCTTCTCGAAGCTCGGCGTGCCGCTCAAGGTCTTCGGCGAAGGGCCGGAGCTGCGGGCGCTCCGCGGCATGGCCAAACGCAACGTGGAATTCCTGGGCCGCGTCGACGACGCCACGCGCGCCGCGCTGTACCGCGACGCCGCGGCGTTCGTCCATCCGCAGATCGAAGATTTCGGCATCACCGCGCTTGAAGCCATGGCCAGCGGACGGCCGGTCATCGCCTATCCCTCCGGCGGCGCCACCGAAACCGTGAAGAGCGGGGAGACCGGCGTTTTTTTCGACGAGCAGTCCTGGGAAAATCTGGCCCATGCCGTGATCCGCTTCGCGCCCGAGCGTTTCGATCCGGCGCGCATCCGCGCCCACGCCGAGCAGTTCGCCACGCCGCTCTTTTTGTCGCGGCTCTCCGGCTACGTCGCCGAGCGCTACCGCGAATTCCGCGACGGCCGCTTCGAGCGGCGTTGACCTATGCTGGTCTTTGACGCGCGTTCGCTGGCCGACGCCAAACCGAGCGGCGTGCACGGCGTGACCCGCGCCTGGGCGCGCGGGCTCGCCGCGGCGCTTCCTCCGGGTGCGTTCGTGGCCGTAGCCAATGCCGCCGGCGCCGGAGCGGTGCGGGCCCGCGCCGCACTCGGTCCCGACGTGCCGCTCGTGGTGCGCCGCTTTCCCAACAAGCTCCTGCATGCCGCCATGCGTTTCCTTGGCGTCCCGACCATCGAAGCGTTGGCCCGCGCCCCGCGCGGATCAACGGTCATCGCCAATCCGCATTTCCTGCGCGTGCGGCCGGACGCGACGTTCGTGCTGATCGTGCATGACCTCTCGTATTTCCGCGAGCCGCACTTTTTTTCCCGGCGGATGCGGCTGTGGCACCGGGTGGTCGACTTTCCGCGGCTCATCGCCCGGGCTGACCGCATCGCCGTCTGTTCGGCCCACACCAAGCGCGACCTGATGGAACTGTTCGCCGTGCCTGCCGCGAAGATCGGCATCATCCGTCCGTCGATCGATCCTGCGCTGTTCTCTCCGCCGGCCGCGGCGGCCCGTGACGCCGCGCGCGCGGCCCGCGGCATTCCACGCGACTATGCCTTCGTCTTTTCGGACGGGCCGCGCAAGAACCTGGCCGCGGCGCTCTCCGGCATCGCCGCCGCGAAGACCGACCTGGCCGTTGTGGTGGCCGGCTCCGAACACCCAAAGGCCGTCGCCGCCGCGGCACGCGCCGCGGGGATCGCGGAACGCGTGCTGGCGCTCGGCTACTGCGACGACCGGGAGCGTGCAGCGCTTTTGTCCGGGGCGCGGCTCTTGCTCTATCCCTCGCTCTACGAAGGCTTCGGACTGCCGCCGCTCGAAGCCATGGCGCTCGGCGTTCCGGTCATCGCCGCCCACGGCTCGGCACTCGGGGAAACGGCCGGGGACGCCGCGGTCCTTGTGGATCCGCAGGATGCCGCTTCCGTGACCTGCGCGGTGGAGAGGGTGCTCTCCGAGCCCGCCGCGACGGCCGCCCGCGTGGCCCGGGGGCGGGAGCGGGCCGCTGCGTTACGCCCGGAAAAAGCGGTCAAAGACCTGCTCATGCTCATCAAAGACGCCCGCCACGCGCCGCTCCGGGCGAAGCGGGCCGCCGCTGTGGTACACTACCGCCATGCGCATCGGGATTGACGCGCGAATGGCCGGTGAAACGGGAATCGGCCGGTACGTCACGCGGCTCGTGGAGGAGCTCGCCGCGATGCGCCCGCCTGGGTTTGAATTCGTGCTCTTTGAGAGAAATCCTGCCGCCGGAAAATTCGCCGCAACCGGCTTTCCGTCCGTGGCGGCGCCGCCGCGCTGGTACACCGTCCGCGAGCAGCTTCAGATGCCCGGCATCTTCCGCCGCGAGCGGCTCGACCTGCTGCACGTGCCGCATTGGAACGTGCCGCTCCTGCCGGTCGGCGCGCCGGTCGTGGTGACGATTCACGACCTGATCCTGCTGACGCATCCCAGCCGTCGCGCATCGCTCGGCGGACCGCTGCGCCACGTCGTGAAGAATGCCGCCTACCGCCGCGTGCTCAGGCACGCCCTGCGCGGCAGTCGGAAGATCATCGCCGTGTCCGAGACGACCGCCGCCGACATCCGTCGGCATGATCCGTCCGTCGCGGACAAGGTCGTGGCCATTCCGCTCGGCGGTCCGGAGCTCGCGGCGCGATCCGCAGCGGCTGTTCCGCCGCCTGCCGGACGTTACTTGCTCTACGTCGGCAATGCCTACCCGCATAAAGACGTGGAGACGCTCCTTGCCGCGGTTGCAATGCTGCGCGCCTTGCCGGAGTTCGGCGATGTGCGTCTGCTCTGGATCGGTCAGGACGATTTCTTTTCGAAGCGCGTGCGCGCTTCGGACGCCTGGCGGAAACTCGGAGAGGTCGCCGCGTGGCTCGGAGCGGTCGGCGACGCTGAACTGGCCGCCGCCTACCGCGGCGCCCAAGCGCTCGTGACTGCGACGCGCGCCGAGGGCTTCGGCCTGACGCCGCTCGAAGCGCTGGCCTTCGGCACGCCTGCGGTCGTCACCGACATTCCCGTGCACCGCGAAGTGCTCGGTGCCGCCGCACGCTACGCCCCGCCCGGAAACGCCGCCGGTCTCGCCGCTGCAATCGCAGCCACGCTCCGCGATCCGCAGGCCCGCGCCGTGGCCGCCCCCTCCCGTTTCTCCTGGCACCGCATGGCCGAACAGACACTCACCGTTTACGCCGCAGCCCTCGCATAACCGCATGGCGAAACGCCTTTCCAAACCGAACGACACGCGCACCGTCCGCACCCTCGCCGCCCTGCGGAAACTTGTGCGTGGATCGCGGCCGGCGCCGCGTTCCGTCGCGCGCGTGCTGCGCGCCGAAGTCGCGGCACCCGTTGCGCCCCCGCCCGTCGCGTTTTCCGAAGATCGCGCCCGTGCCATCGCCCGGGCCCTGGCTGCCGCGCCGGATGCGCCGCACCGCTCGCCCGCCGCGCTTTCCATCCGTTCGCACGTCGCCGCGCCCTTGTCGCCTCACCTCGTTGAGGCGCGCGCCTCCGGCGTGCCGGACCAGGCGGAGCCCACACGGACCGTGCGCCGCACCGGGATGTTGCGCGCCGTGGCCGATTGGACGTCGGCCGTGCTCGGCGCGCCGGCCCGCCACAGCGCGGAGCTCCGCCTCAACCCGCATCGCGCCGATCAGGTGCGGCCGGACGCCTTCGCCGCCCGCGTCCGTCTCCACGCCGATATTCCGGCCGCGCTCGTCCGGGGATTGTCGGATGCCGCCGCAGACGGCGCGTCGATCTTGGTCCGACCCTTCGATGCTGCGTTCAATGCCGGATCAGGCGACCGGCTGCAGCCGCTCCTGCCCTACACCGCCTCCGCCGTGCCGGAGCATGCCGAGCTGGAGATACCCGAACATGTGACGGCCCACATGCGCGCGCCGCTCCGAACCGATGCGCCGCCGACACTCACGGATGAGGCCTCGGACTACTGGTTCTCCGGCTTGTTGCCATTCGGGCTGGCCGGCAACTGGCGCCGCTCGTTGGTCGCCGTCGCGGTCATCGCCATCGTGGCCCTCCTGCCCGTCCATTTCTCGGGGGCGTATGCCAGCGCCCGCCGCTTGGTGGCCGACGTGCGCGTGCGCGGCGACCAGGCCGTCGCTGCCATGCGCTCGGCCGGTGAAGCCGCGGCGGACCGGGATCTCCCGGCCACGACCTCGGCTTTGGCCGCCGCCTCGGCCGCCTTCGGCGACGTACGCGCCGCGCTCGGCCCCGTGGGGGGCGCGCTCGTGACGCTGGCTGACAAGCTGCCGGGCGGATCGCGCGCCGCGGCGGGCGCGGCGCTCTTCACCGCAGGCGACACCTTCACCCGCGCGGGCGAAGAGATCGCCACGCGTTTGGCCGCGCTGGAGCATGACGCGCCGCCCACGGCGGTCCTGGCCGCGCTGCGCGAGAGCGTGGCGCGCCTGGGCCCTGACGTGGCGCGGGCCGCCGAAGCACTCGCCGCCATCGATCCGGAAGACATCCCGGCCGAGCACCGCGCCGAAATCGCCGCGCTTGCCGCGAGCGCCGGCGGCATCCGCCAGGCCTTTGCTGATTTCCTGCCGCTGGCCGATGCCACCGGGTCGCTGCTCGGCGCCGACGGCAGCCGCCGCTATCTGCTCGTCTTCCAGAACCAGCACGAGCTGCGTCCGACCGGCGGGTTCATCGGCAGTTTTGCCGAAGTGACGCTCAAAGACGGCCGCATCAGCGACGTGCGTTTCCCGCCGGGCGGCTCCTATGACATCCAGGGCGACGTGCGCGCCTGGCTGAACCCGCCGGATCCGCTCCGGCTCGTGGCCGGCCGTTGGCGCTTCCATGACGCCAACTGGTTCCCGGACTTTCCGACGTCGGCCCGCAAGCTTTCCTGGTTCTACGAAAAGAGCGGCGGTCCGACCGTGGACGGCGTGATCGCCGTGAATGCCACGGTGCTGTCCGAATTGCTGGCCGTCGTGGGGCCGGTGGAGATGCCGGACTACGGCGTGACGCTGACCTCGCAGAACGTCCTCGACGAAGTCCAGCGCGCCATCGAACTGCACCCGGCCGATCCGGCCAAGCCCAAGCAGATCCTAGCCGACCTCATGCCGCTCCTGCTCGCCCGCCTGCAATCGCCGAGTCCGCAGATGAGCTTGGCGCTTGCCGAGCTCGTCGGTCGCGGACTGGCCGCGCGCCGCATCCAGATCAGCGTCGACGACCCCGCCGTGGCGGGGACCTTTGCCAGCTTCGGCTGGGACGGTGCGCTCAAGCAGACCGACGGCGACTATCTCGACGTCGTGGTGACCAACATCGGCGGCGAAAAGACCGACGCCGTGATCCGCGACGACATCATGCATGAGATCGCCATCGCCCATGACGGGCGCGTGACCGACACGGTCACCATGACCCGCACCCACCGCGGCCGGGCCGGCGTCCCCATGACCGGCACCGGCAACTACACGTATCTGCGCATGTATGTGCCGGAAGGCAGCGCGCTCGTCTCCGCCGACGGCGATTTCGAGGCGCCGCGGGAGAACCTGTTCATCCCGCGCGAGGAGCGTTACGGCGACGATCCGGAGGTCGTGGCCCCGCTCACGAACGCCGCTGTGGACCGCGCCAGCGGCACCCGCGTCTATGAGGAACTCGGCAAGACTGTCTTCGCCAACTGGATGCGGTTGCTGCCCGGCGAAAGCAAGATGGTGCGTTTCACCTACGAACTGCCATTCCGCGTCACCGTGCCCGAGCGCGCCGAAGGCCTCGCCGCGGCGCTGGCCGCTCTTTCCGGCGCGCCGGAGCGGGGTCGCTACACGCTCCTTCTCCAGAAACAGTCCGGCGCCGAAGAACGCTACGTGACGGTGCGCGTGCGTCCGCCGCAGGGGATGCGTCCGCTCGCGGCCCTCCCGGACGAACTGACGCTGACGGAGTCCGACGCCCGCCTCGACGTCTGGCACCAGGAGACCGACCGTTTCCTTGGCGTGCTGTTCGGCTTCTGATATGGCGAAGAAAGAGAAAAAGCCGATGGTGCCGGTCGATGCCGTCGTCGAACCGCCGCCTCCGCCCGCACCCGTTTCCACGGAGGCGGATCTCGAGTACGACCTGCGCCAGATCTACGCCGGGGACGACGGCAACATGCCGGACCTCCACACGCTGGAGAAAGCGCGCAGCAACCGGTTGCGCACCGCGCTCATCGCGTTGGTGTTCTTTTTCGGACTCTTGGCCGCGACGGCCTGGGCCGGGTTCTTTGTCTTCCAGCCGGGCGCGTTCCGCGGCGAAGGCGTCAAAGTCAGCGTCGCAGCGCCCGCACCGCTCGTGGCCGGCGGCATGGCCACGCTCAAGATCCGTTATGTGAACGGGGAGCGCGTGGCGCTCGGTTCGTTCGAAATCGCCGCCACGTTTCCCGAAGGGTTCCATATGATTTCCGCCACGCCGCCGCCGATCGAAGGGACGCGCTGGATCATCGGGTCGTTGGGCAGCGGCCAGAGCGGGGAGATCGAAGTGACGGGGACGGTCGACGGCGCCGTCGGCACGCCGCTGGCCTTTTCCGCCTACGGCACCTACATTCCGGCCAATTTCAATTCCGAATTTCAGTCCGTCGGTTCGCTCACCACCGGGGTCGCCGACTCCGTGCTGAAGCTCTCCGTTTCGGGACCGGACCGGACTCCGGCAGGGGAGGCGGTCACGTACCTGGTGCGCTACGAGAACGCCGGCGACGTCACCTTGTCGGGCGCTGCGGTCGAACTGACGCTGCCGCCGGACTTGCTGATCGAATCCGTGACGCCTGCCCAGCGCGTCGAGGACCGCCGCGTGCCGCTGCCGGACATCCTGCCCGGCGCGAGCGGCGAGATAGCCGTCCGCGGCAGCTACGCCTCGGAAGCCAGCGGCCAGCGCATCGTCTCGGCCACGGCCGGCGTGCTCGCTCCGGACCAGCGGCTCGCCGTCTACGCGCGCGCCGAAGGCCGGACCGACGTCGTCGGCGGCGACCTGGTGCTGACCGCGGTCACGAACGGCGTCTCCGGCACCGGCCGCGTCAATTTCGGCGACACGTTGCGCACCACGCTGACCTATGAGAACCGCGGCTCGGTCGATTTGAGCGGCGTCGACATCACGCTCGTCTACGAGGCGCGGCCGACTGCGGGTGGGTCGTTTCTGAATTTTGAGACGCTGTCTGACGAATCCGCCGGGGTGCGCGAGGGCGGCCGCGTCACCTGGACCAAGACGCAGATCGCCCGGCTGGCGAAGCTCGCGCCCGGCGACGAAGGCACGATCGACGTCAGCATCAACCTCGCCGACGCGCCGTTCAGCTTGTCCGACCGCGCGTACGCCGTCGACGTTTCGGCCGAGGCGCGCGTCGCCAAGGTCGGCGACCTGCCGGTCGGTCGCGCCGTGAAGAGCGCCAAGACGACGCTCTCCTTGAACTCCGACCTGCGCTTCGGCGCCGCGACCCGCTACTTCAACGACGACGACCTGGCCGTCGGCACCGGGCCCGTGCCGCCGCGCGTCGGCGCCACCACCACCTACCGCGTTTTCTGGACGGCGGACAACACGCTCCATGAGCTCACCGGACTCACTCTGCGCGTTCCGTTGCCGCCGGGCGTTGCCTACGCCGAGCGCGGCCAGGCCTCGGCCGGAGAAATCCGTTTCGACACCGCGAGTTCCACGGTCGTCTGGACGTTGAACCGCATGCCGGAATCGGTGACCCGCCTCGACGGCGCCTTCGACGTGCGCATCGTGCCGACCGCCGCCGATGCCGGAAAGATTCTGTCCTTGACCGGCCCGCTCAGCTTTGAAGCGACCGACACCGCGGCCGGCGGCATCATCGTCCGCACCATCGAGCCGCTCGACACCAACCTCGAAACCGATCCTCAGGTCTCCGGAAAAGGAAACGTCATCGAATAGTCCCGCCGCGGCGGGACTGGTGCGTCCGGCAAGAATCTCACACGCTCAAAAGGAAAACCGCCCCACAGACGTGAGGCGGTTTTCCTGGTGCACCCGCCAAGAATCGAACTTGGATCACAGGCTTCGGAGGCTTGTGTTCTATCCGTTGAACTACGGGTGCAAACGAGTGAGGCGCGACCGTCTACTTTCCGCGCAGACGGTTCGCGAGCCGGTACAACGTATACCAGAACGGGCGCAGCGGCAACTCCTGCGCCCCCGGCAGGGACACGCGCTGCCCGCCGAAGCCGGTCTTGAAGCGGGTGATGCCGGTCCAGCGATGCGAGGCGGGTGCGTCGGGCGGCGCGACGCCCCAGAAGTCATACCTCGTGCAGCCGGCGAGCTTGGCGATGCGCATGGCCTCGCCGTGCAATAGATACGGCGCCATCAGGTTGCGCTTCAGGTCGGCCGAGGCGCCGTGCAGGTACGTTGCCGTGTCGCCGAAACGGATCAGGATCATGCCGGCGAGAAGATCATCCTCGTGTTCGGCGATGACCAGATGCGCGGTGCAGGTCTGCGCGTCCTCAAGCGGACCGGCGAGCGCGGTAAGCATCTTCTGATAGTACCCCTCCGGATGCAGGGAGAAGCCGTCGCGTTTGGCCGTGGCCGCGAATATCTGCCAAACGGCGGGCCAGTCTCCGGCGCCGCCGATGCGTACGGTGACGCCGTGCTTCTGCGCCAGGCGCAGATTGTAGCGCGTCTTGTGGTGCATGGCCGCCAGCAGCGCCTCCTCGGATTGCGTCAGGTCCAGAAGGAGCGTGTGCTCCGGCAGGCGCGCGGCTGCGGCGGTGCCACCCGCGACACCGGCGGACGCGGCCGCTTCGACGTGCAGAAAGGTGCCGTTCGTTTTCTTGAGATCGCCGATGAGGCGCTCGGCGAGCGCCTGCGTGAACGGTGCGCGGAAAACATCCCATTCGGTGAGGCCACCGGGCAACGGCCGGGACACGACCTGCGCCGCAACGCCGCCCTGCTCGTAGCGGCGCACCTCGCGGCCGACGTTGCGTTGGAATTCACCCCACTGCCATGACTGCAAGAACGCCCCCGAAACGGGAGCGTGGGCGAGCGCGGCGCGGTTCCATTCCTGGGGCGACATGCCGCCATCCTACAAAAGAAAACCCCGAGGGGCTAGAGGCAGCGGGGATTGACAGGCAGGCTTGGCGGTGCGGGAGGGGCGCCGTGATACAGTATGGCTGTGGATATGCCGAGCAAGAAAAGATACGTCACGGAAGAGTACTTGGAGACCCGCTTGGACAAGCTCGTCCAGGAGGTCGCGGTTGTATTTCAATCGAGTTTTTCCGAACAACAGGTCCAGATCAATGAGTTGCGCGAGATGGTCAGGCAGGGTTTTGGGATACTTGATGGTTTTGTGGGAAAGATGAATCGTCTACATACGCTTCGTGAGGTCCATCGCTGCCTCCGATCCGTGAGTCGCTTCGCCGCCACATGCCTTCGGGATGTTCCACCCGTCGGTCACGCTGCGGTTCGTCGCTCCTCGTCCGATATCACCAGTCAGTCTGATGTTCTCGGAAGAGGAGAGGATCTTGGAAGACCCTCTGGAACGGCCGTCGCCCGTTCCTGCCTGTGCGCTACGTCTCGCGCACGAGGTCGATTGCGGCCTGCAGATCGGACATATTCCTGATCCGGTCCACCAGGCCCACCTTCCTGAGCACCGCGCTGATTTCCCTGCCACCCGTCGTCAGGCCGGCCTCGGCCAGCAGCGCCTCGGCCTTCTCCTTCGCCTCGAGCAGGGAGCATCGCTGCGTCTCATGCAGCACCCCCATGACGACCATTCTGTTCATGTCTTCGTCTCCAGTCGCTTCGCCGCTGCGCGCCTTCGGGATATTCCACCCGTCGATCATGCCGCGTTCTCGTTCCTCGTCTCACGCCACGAGTACCTGCTCATGCCTTGAGAAGAGGAGAGGGCGCTTGCGCGTACCGCATCGCCCCCGAGACTTTGACCGCTGTCTCCTGCGGGCCGTGTTCACGGCGTTTCGAGCATGTCTTCCCACGTTCGATCATCGCCCCATTCTGCCTGAACGAGGCGTGCGCCGGCTGGTGTCCAGACACCGCACTGCACCGACATCCAACTGACTCTCGGGAGATTCACCGGATCGATGCGAGTGAAGAGCTCGGCCGCCTTCCTTTCGTGGAAGTACCCGATGAGACGGCTGTCGCTCCGATTGTCGTAACCGCCATCCGGAAGCTTGAACGGAAGGCAGCCCTCGGGGTGTGTCACACCGTAGACCAGGTGGCCGTCCGAAGCGTCGACGCGGAAACGGACGCGGTAGACCCTGCCGATGCTGCTGACGGCTTCCGCGGAAGCCGGTTGGATCTCGGGAGCTTCTCCCTTGAAGAACACGACGATCCAGCCGCAGACGGTGAGAGGTACGACTTGGACGCGCAGCTCGCGAGCACGCTTGCGCAGGACGTTCGCCTGGCGATTGAGCTCCTCGACCTGCGACTCCACGCTCTTCAGTTCGCTGACCAATAGATGAACCATTTTTTCTCCCGTTCTCCTTTTTGTTTCCTCGTCTCACCGCACGAGCGTCGCTCATGCCTTGAGAAGAGAAGGAGTCGCGTGACTCCTTGGAACGGCCGTCGCCCGTTCCTGCCTTGATCAGGGAAACGTCGCCACCCATCCGTTCGGAAGGACGAACTCCTCTGCCGGACCGACGTTCCCGGTGGCCACCTCGCCGACGAAATTGCCGTCGATGATCTGGATGTTCCGGAGGTGCGCCTCACGAGCGGGAACCACTCGGCAGCGGCTCCGGACGTGGAAGCCATCGGCGGCTTCGCAGTGGCCACGCTCGTTGGCGGCATCCGGACCGAACCATGTGCCGCGACCGTCGCGCTCGCAGGTCGCCTCGCAGAGCACGTCGGCAGGCTGCGGACAGCCCGCCTCGATGATGGCGACGGCTTCGGCCAGGTTGTCGTAGCAGGCATCGCCCTCCGACGGAGGCGACTGCGTGCAGCCGACCAGCATCAGAGCAGAGAAGATGATTGCACGCATCGCACACCCCATTGAGTCGCTTCGCCGTCGCATGTCTCCGGGATATTCCACCCGTTGATCACGTTTCGGTTCATCGCTCCTCGTCTCACGCCACGAGCGTCGCTCATGCCTTGAGAAGAGGAGAGGGCGCGTGCGCGAATCGCCGCACCCTCGAGACTTTTTTCGTCGGCTGTCTCCCGCCGGAACTACTTCCGCCACCTCGCGATCTCCTTGAACGTGGCCTCGTCCACCTCTAGACCGGGGGATGATCCGAGGGTCCACCACCGCCGCGGCGGTGCGGCGACGTCCTTCATCGCCGCCTCGTACTCGTCGACCTCGATGAGGTCGAACAGGACCGACGCGTCGAGACCGATCGCATCATCGATCTCAAGAAGACGCGCGGCCAGGCCGCTGTCCGCCGTTTCCATGAGCGCGCGCTCGAGTGAGCAGCGCGCCGCGAAGCACGAGCGGACGGTGTGGAACTCGTCAACACCGCACGGCAACTCGCCGTTCGCGATGAGGGGGAGGATTCCCGCCATTTCCTCGAACTCCTCAGCGCATGCGAGCGCGTAGCGGAGTCCGTCCTCCTCTCTTTTCGCCGTCATCTGTGCGGCGGCGTCGCACATGTTGCGGAGATCGGCCACCTCCCTTCGCACCTCTTCGGCGGTGTCAGGCTCGCACCCGCACACCCCCTCGTCGGTGCGGCATGGACAACCCATGCCGGAGTGCCCGTATGGGCGCTCCGAGAAGTTCTTTACCCTCTCTGACCCACAGAAAGCACAAGCCATGTGCATCTCCTTTTTTCTTGAGTCGCTTCGCCACAACGCGCCTCCGGGATATTTCACCCATCGGTCACATTGTAGCTCATCGCTCCTCGTCTCACACCACGAGCGGATTCGTGAGTTGAGATGAAGAAGAGGATCTTGGAAGACCCTCTGGAACGGCCGTCGCCCGTTCCTGCCGATTGCTACTCGTTCAATGCCATCTCCTCGATCAACCACCGTTCGTCGGGGTCCTCGAGGTCCATTTCGTACTTCTCCGCGAGTTCCAACACTCGCTGCGCGAACAGCTGCTGCGCCTTTGTTTCATCGAACCCGGCGGCGATGAAGTCACCGAGGGTGAAGGCTGCCGTCTCGTACACTGCCATGGTTTCCTCCTCGTCTCACGCCACGAGCGTTGCTCATGGTTTGAGATGAAAAGAGGATCTTGGAAGATCCCCTGGAACGGCCGATGCCCGTTCCTGCTTGCCCCGAGCGAAGTCGAGGGGCCTGTCCCGCGCGTCTCGCGGGACTGTAGTGGCACCGTCGGGAGTCGAACCCACTGATTGCCCCGACACTTGGTGTTGCCAAGCTGGAGAATCCCCTCCATATATATCGTCAGGCAGTGCCTTGTGCGCCCTTTGTCGAGGCGCTGTTCACTACTTTTTGTCGCTGTCCTCCTGAACCGCGATCCAGCCGCGCTTGATGGCGTAACGGACCAGCAACGCGCCGGCAGAACAGATCATGACCCAGATGAACGCAACGATGATGATCTTCAACATGCGACCTCCTCGTCTGACCGCACCACCGGAGTGATGCCTTCGGAAGAGGAGAGAGCGCATGCGCGATCCGCATCGCTCTCTGGACCCGTTTTGTTTCTCCGGTGGGGTCCGAACCGGTTGTGCCTCAGCGCGAGGCGTAGATGATGGCCTCGCCATCGGCCACGATGTGCGTGGTTCCGACGGTGTACTCCTCGTGGGAGCGCAGCGTCTCGACCACCACGGGCACACGACCGACGATCTCGATCGTGTCGAGGACGATCACGTGGCTTTCGGGCCGCGTGGTCTCCCGCGCCTCGTGGCGCTCTTCCCAGGCGAGAACCGCCGGGGACGTCATCGTGAGCGACGCGAACGCCGAGAGGCAGAGAACCGCGAACCCGAGCACCATGAGCTTCGTCATCTTCGTTTTTCCGTTTTCCCGGTAGAGCTCTCCGCAGTGGCGTTTCCGCGTACTGAGTGCTCTCCGCCACACGACCCGATCTCTCACCCTCAGGTCTTGTGGCGGTGGGTTTTCAAGGTCCGCTTCGGCCGGCACCTGTGACGACAAGCTGCACATGTGCCGTCCGGTTCCTCCTTTTCCATCCTTAAAGAACGCATGACTATAGCATGCCCAAGCGGTTTTGTCAAGCCTGCGCCTGGCATAAAGCAAAGAAAGTGGCTCATCTGAGCCACTTTCCCTGTATAGAGCCAAGAAACACGTGTTATTTTCTCTTCAAAATAGCCAGTGTTTTTTTGAACCGTTCGGCATCCGGAAGATCCATGGAAACGGCGCTGAGCGCGGCTGCCGCTTCCTGCTTGCCGTAGCCCATGGTGACGAGCGCGTCCTGCAGATCGTCGGTCGGGCCGTCGTCGGCATCCACCAGCTTTCCCTTGAGTTCGAGGACGATTTTTTGGGCGGTTTTTTTGCCGACGCCGTGGGCCGAGGAAATGGCGCCGATGTCGCCCCGCTCGATTGCCGAGCGCACCGTCTGCGGGCTGCCCATGGCGAGGATGGCCAGCCCGGTGCGCGGTCCGACCCCGGAAACCGCGATCAGCTGCCAGAATAGTTCGAGCGCGTCGAGCGTGGCAAAGCCGAAGATCTCGCGGCCGTCGTCGCGGATCGCTTCATGGGTGTAGAGCGTGGTGCTGCTGCCGGGCGCGTTCTTGGCGAGCAGGTCCGCCGCGCACACAACACGGTAGCCGACCCCGGCCACGTCGATGATGACGTAGTCGTTGCCGCGGGCCAGGATTGTTCCGGTGAGAGAAGCGATCATGCGGGCTGTAGGGGCGGACCAATGTGTCCGCCCTCAACTAGTAATTACAATTCGGCGTCGGACACCCACCCGCGTATTCCGGGTCCACGGTCAGCTGCGCCGTGGCCGCCTCGTCCGCGCCGCGCGGGAGGGAGCCGACGGAGAGCACCTGTTCCTGCTTGGTGCCGTAGCGGTACACGGTGATGCCTTTGCACTTCATCTTCCAGGCCAGCAGATATGCCTTGCGCACGTCTTCGATCGTGGCTTTCTCCGGCAGGTTGATGGTTTTGGAGACGGCATTGTCCGACCACTTCTGGAAGGCGGCCTGCATCTTCACGTGCCAGGCCGGTGGGATTTCGAGCGCGGTCTGGAAAAGTTTTTTGACCGGCGCCGGCACGCCCTTGGCGCGGGCGACGTTGCCGGTCTGCGCCGCGTGGAACAGGATGTCCTGGCTGTAGAATCCGCGGCCGCGGGCGATCCGCTCGAACTGCGCGTTCACTTCAAGGAGGCGCGTGCCTTCCATGACGTTGCGGACGAAGGCGATGGCGAAGAGCGGTTCGATGCCCGACGAGCAGCCGGCAATGATGGAGATCGTGCCGGTGGGTGCGATCGTCGTGACCGTGGCGTTGCGCATGTGGCGGCGGCCCATCTTCTGCCAGCGGCTGCCTTTGAACGACGGGAAGTCGCCGCGGAGTCTCCCGAGCGCCTGGGAGGTTTTGTGCCCCTCGGTCCAGACGGCCTTCATGAGTTTGTCGGCGAAGGCGAGCGCCCGGGGGGAGGCATAGGGGATGCCGAGCGCGACCAGCGCTTCGGCAAAGCCCATCACGCCGAGTCCGATGCGGCGGTGTTCTTTGGTGACTTCGGCCACGCGCGGCAGGGGATAGGTGTTGATGTCGATGACGTCGTCAAGGAAGCGCACGCCGAGCCGGGTCAGGCGGGCGAGCTTCTCCCAGTCGAAGCCGTTGGTACCGACGAGTTTGGCCAGGTTGATGGAACCGAGCGTGCAGCTTTCGTACGGATGCAACGGCTGCTCGCCGCAGGGGTTGGTGGCCTCGATGCGGCCGGCGTGGCGCGTCGGGTTTGTGCGGTTGATTTCGTCGATGAAGACGAGCCCCGGATCGCCCGTGGCCCAGGCCTGCTCGCAGATCTCGCGGAACAGCTCGCGCGCTTTGCGGCTGCCGGTTTTTTTGCCGGTGCGGGGGTTCACGAGCTCCACCGTTCCGCCCGTTGCGACGGCGCGAAGGAAACGGTCGGTCGCGGCCACCGAGATGTTGAAGTTCTTGAGCGTCAGGCCGTCGCCCTTGAGCGCGATGAAGCGCTCGACGTCCGGATGCGTCACGTCGAGCATGCCCATGTTGGCGCCGCGCCGCCGGCCGCCCTGCTTGATGACCTCGGTCGTGGCGTCGAACAGCTGCATGAAGCTGAGCGGTCCGCTGGCCACGCCGCCGGTGGAACGCACCAGGTCGCCGTCCGGCCGGATGGCGGAGAAGTTGAAGCCGGTGCCGCCGCCGGACTGGTGGATGAGCGCGGTGGCCTTCAGCGTGTCGAAAATGCTCTCCAGTTCGTCGCGGATGGGGAGGACGAAGCAGGCCGCGAGCTGCCCGCGCGGGTTGCCGGCGTTCATGAGCGTCGGCGAGTTCGGCAGGAATTCGCCCGCGGCCATGGCCCGGTAGAACTCCTCGGCGGCCTTCGCGATCACGTCGGTCGGCGCGCCGTAGCGCTGCTCGCCCTGGGCCACGGCGCCCGCCACGCGGCGGAACATTTGGGACGGCGTCTCGATGATGCGGCCGTTCTCGTCTTTTTTCAGGTAACGGCGCTCCAGGACTTTGATGGCGTTGACGCCGAGTTTGAGGTCATCGGCGATGCCGAAGTACGTTTTGTGTTTGCCGTTCGGCCGTTTCAGCGTCGGATACAGGACGTAGGCCTTGGCGACCTCCGGCATGTGGAGCTGCATGAGTGTCTCTTCGACGGCGTCGCGCACGTCGGCGGTCGAGGGGATCCGGCCCTCGAAGGTTTCGGCGATGACCGTTGCGACGCGGTCGGCCGCGGCCGCGGCCTTGGCGCGCGACGGATGCCCCATGACGTCGGCCATGGCCTTGCTCACCGAGCGCGCGATTTTCGCGAGCTGGAACGGTTCGAGCCGGCCGTCGGATTTTCGCACCATCTTCGGCGCGTCGGGGACGCTCTTCATACGCACACAGGGTAGCACAAAACCAGGCCGTATGGCCTGGTTTGAGCGCCCTCTCGGGATGCGCGCTGCTCTACCACTCATACCGCAGCAGCCGCTTCTTTTTGAAACCTGAACCGAGCGTGACCACCTCCGTCGGTTGGCGTCGGGGAAAGGCAAAAGCGTGCGAAATGACCACCGTGCCGGGACGCAATTCCGCCTCGAACTTCGGTTCGAGGTACGCCATGATGTGCGGGAAGGTGTACAGGAAGATCACGTCGGCGTTTCCCACCGGCACCGAGCGCATGTCGCGGCGGAGGTACGTGATGGCATGGCCCGAGAGGGCGATCCGCAAGCGGCCGAGCAGCCACACCGTCGGTACGAGTTCCACGCCCATTGCCGTGATCGACGGGTGCGTGTTCTTGGCGGCGAGCAGGATGGAACCGTCGCCCGCGCCCAGGTCCATCACGTGTTCGCCGCCGCGCAGATGCGCCAGACGGATCATCTCGCGGACCACGTGCTTCGGCGTCCGGATGAAGGGGACGCCGACGAAGAGCCCGAAGGCCGCCGTGACGACCAGCACGACGCTCAGCGTGACCATCAAGATGATCACGAAGTCGAGGGGCTGCATTGCGGATCAGGCCTTTTTGATGCCGATCCAGAAGGCGCTTTCGCCGATCTGGATTTGCGCGTCCGCCAACACGTCCGGGGATTTTTCCTCGCGGATGAGGTCGGCGCGGATCGCGGCTTTGATCTCGTCATGGTGCGCGCGCAGGGCGGCCAGGAGATCGTCGTCCGCGCCCATGATGGAGAGCGTGATGCGGTCGGCCACGGTGAGCTTGGCGTTCTTGCGGAGGTTCTGGACGTGGCGGATGAGTTCGCGCAGCGCACCCTGGAGTTTCAGCTCCGGCGTCATGGTCGTGTCGAGGGTCACGACGATGGAATCGCCGGACGGTTCTTTGAAGGCGACGGCCAGCACGTTCAGCTCCTCGCGGATGAGGGCCGCCGCTTCTTCTGAAACGGCCTTGGCCTGGATGGCGGCCGCGGCCAGCGGTTGGCGGACAGGGACCTTGAGGCGGGCGCGCTCTTCTTGGCCGAAGGAGACGATGCGCCGCGTATGGTCCATCTCGGTGAGCAGCGCTTCGTCCGCGCCGCCCGCCGCCGGCCAGTCCTCGAGGTGCACGCTCTCCTTGCCGCCGTCGACGCGGGCGTAGAGCGATTCGGCGATGAACGGCAGGAACGGCGCGGCCAGCCGCGCGAAGGCGGCAAGCACCTGCTGGAGCGTGGCGGCCGCGGCGGCGCCGTCCGGTCCTTTCATGCGGTCGCGGCTGCGGCGCACGTACCACGTCGAGAGGTCGTCGACGAAGGCGGAGAGGGCACGTCCGGCTTCCGTGATGCGCAGGGCGTCGAGGTCGGCGGTCATGTCTTCGGTCAGCCGGTTGAGGCGCGCCAGAATCCAGCGGTCGAGGATGTGTGTGCTCGGCGCGGCTGTGGTTGCGGTCTGCGGGCGGTAGGTCTCCCAGAACGTGAGGACGTTCCACAGGATGTTCAAGGTTTTTTTCACGACCATGTCGAGGTCGGCCTCGTCGAAGCGCTTGGGGTCGCCCGGCTGGTTGACCGTGTACATGTAGAAGCGGCAGGCGTCGGCGCCGTAGCGGTCGATCATCTCGAAGGGATTCACGACGTTGCCCTTCGACTTCGACATCTTCTGTCCCTTGGCGTCCAAAATGTGGCCGAGGCAGACGACGTTCTTGTACGGCACGCCGCGGCCGAGCAACGTCGACGTGGCGAGCAGGGTGTAGAACCAGCCGCGGGTCTGGTCGATGGCCTCGGCGATGTAGTCGGCCGGAAATGCTTCCGCCCGCCCTGAGCGTGTCGAAGGGTCCACCTTCTCCTTGTTCTCGAACGGGTAGTGCCATTGCGCGAACGGCATGGCGCCCGAGTCGAACCAGACGTCCATGACGTCCGGGATGCGCATCATGGTGCCGCCGCAGGCGCAGCGGAGCTCCACCGCGTCGATGAACGGCCGGTGCGGATCGAACCCCTCTGTCTTCGGGCGCGTGGCGTCCGTGGCGCGGTCCGCGAGTTCCGCGAACGAGCCGATGCAGTCCTTCTTCCCGCAGGCCGCGCAGGTCCAGACCGGGATCGGCGTGCCCCAGTAGCGCTCGCGGCTGATGGCCCAGTCGCGCACGCCGTTCAGCCATTCGCCGAAGCGGCCCTCTTTGATGTAGCCGGGGGTCCAGGTGATCTGTTCGGCGTTGGCCATGAGTTCGGCCTTCACTTTGGAGACGGCGAAGAACCAGGAACGCTTGGCGTAGTACAGGAGCGGCGTCGAACAGCGCCAGCAGAACGGGTATTCGTGCACGTACGGCTCGACCCGCCACAGCAGGCCGCGGCCTTTCAGGTCCTCGGTGATGAGCGCGTCGCCGTCTTTCACGAACATGCCGTTCAGCTGCATGCCGAACGGATTCTCCGTGATGAAGGCGAACTGCCCTTCGGCATTCACGGTGCGCAGCAGAGGGAGCGCGTTCTCACGGGCCACGCGCAAGTCGTCTTCGCCGAAGGCCGGGGCGATATGGACGATGCCGGTGCCGTCCTCCGTGGAGACGAAGTCGCCGGAGACGACCCGGTGCGCCGGCGCGTCCGGTGCAGCGAGCGCGTAGAGCGGCTCGTAGTCCTTGCCCACGAGATCCTTGCCGGCGAGCTCGCGGAGCACCGCGTATTCCTGGCCTTCGAGGACCATCAAGCGCGACTTGGCGAGGATCAGCCGCTCGCCGCCGATGTCCACCTCGACGTAGGTGATGTCCGGGCCGACCGCCAGCGCGACGTTCGCGGGCAGCGTCCAGGGCGTCGTCGTCCAGACGAGGAACGCGGCGCCGTCCTTCGTCTTGAACCGCACGTAGACCGACGGGTCACGTACTTCTTTATATCCCTGCGCCACCTCGTGGCTGGAGAGCGCCGTACCGCAGCGCGGGCAGTAGGGGACGATCTTGTCATCCTCGACCATCAGCCCGCGGTCCCAGATCTGCCGGATCATGGCCCAGAGCGATTCGACGTAGGCCGGCTCGTAGGTCACGTAGGGATGCTCCAAATCGACCCAGAAGCCGATGCGCTTGGTGAGCCGCTTCCAGTCCTCGAGGTAGGTCCAGACCGACTCCTTGCAGAGCGCGTTGAAGTGGGCGATCGATTCCGTGACCGTCGGCTTCAACTTTTCGATCTGCGGCTTGCCGGAGATGCCGAGTTTTTTTTCGACTTCGAGCTCGACCGGGAGCCCGTGGGTGTCCCAACCGGCTTTGCGTTCCACGCGGAAACCGCGCATCGTCTTGTAGCGGGGGATGATGTCCTTGTAGGCGCGGGCCTCGACGTGGTGGATGCCGGGCTTGCCGTTGGCCGTCGGCGGACCTTCGTAGAAGACGAAGCTGCCCTGCGGCGCGGGCTTCTCCAGCGTTTTTTCGAAGATGCGCTCCCGCTCCCAGCGGGCCAGCACGTCCTCTTCCATCTTCGGGAAATCTATGCCGGGCATAGGAAAGATGGGAGAAGCGTACCGGGCGGACACGCGCCCGGCAAGAGTTGACAGGACGGCGGAAAGTCGCTAGGTTGGCCTGTCCGCACCCCGCCGCGGAAAGAAAGGAGGAGGCGTGGACGCTGGAAGAGAAGCACGTCTGTCCGTGATCAAGAAGATCTCGGATCCGATCGACCGAACCAGGGAAATCCTCGCCGATGTCGCCGACTTCTTCGACCAGGAAGTCCGCAGGCGGGCGGAGCTGGTCACGCGCCTGCGCTCGCCGACGCCGCCGACGGAGATCGAGGGTCACACGCTGCCGCCGCGCGAGGCGGCCATCAGGATCTTTCGATCAGAGATCGTGGACATGACGAACGTCGTCCTGTACCCGGGCGTCAAAGCCCGTCTCAACAAGAACGACGTCAACCACCTGAATTTCCACAAAGAGCATCTGCTCTTCGTGAACAGGCTGCTCGCGAGCTTCCTCGACAGGCTCAAGATCTCGAAGCGTCGGGGCAGCATCATGCTCTCCCGCCACCTAGGTGACGCCGCGGCCGCCGCGGAGTGGATGGAGTCGGTCCATGCCCTGGTCGTCCTGACCGTCGTCGAGATCGACGCGCTCATCCTGGCCGAAGAGGACAGGGAAACGCTCCGGCCCGCCGCAAGCGGACCACCGGAGGAGTGAAGCGCCACGCACACGCGGGGCGCGCTTTTTTATTCATGCTACAATCACCGCGTATGAAACCCGTCGTCATCATCGGCACGGACCACGCCGGGTACCGCCTCAAGGAACGGCTGAAGCGCTGGCTTGCGGCCTCCGGGTACGAGGTGCTCGATTTTGGCACGACCTCGGGGAGCGACGCGGACTATCCGGACTTCGTGATTCCGGTGGCCGAGGCGGTGGCGGCCGCGAAGGGCGCGGCACGCGGCATCGTGCTCGGCGGCAGCGGCAACGGCGAGGCGATCGCCGCCAACAAAGTGCGCGGTGTCCGCGCCGCGCTGTGTTTCGATGCGCAGACGGCGAAGCTCGCTCGGGAACACAACGATGCCAACATCCTGGCGCTCGGTGCCCGCACCGTGACGCGCAGTTTCCCACTCGTCCAGCGCGTCGTCCGCCTGTTTTTGACGACGCCGTTTACGAAAGCGCCGCGCCACGTCCGCCGTCTCAAAAAAATCGCCGCCTATGAGGCGAGCTGAACTCATTCCGTCGCTGCTTGTTCCCGACGAGGCCGCCTTTCGCGCCCGCATCGCGCTTCTGGGGGACGTGGCCCAGGCCGTGCACATCGACGTCATGGACGGCGTCTTCGTCGCCAACACCACCTGGGCCGATCCCGCGGCCATCCGGAACATGCACCTGCCCTTCGTGATCGAGGCGCATCTCATGGTGACGCATCCCGAGCGCCTCGTGGACGACTGGATCATGGCCGGCGCGCGCCGCGTCTTTGTCCATGTGGAAGCGCCGGGGAATCCTTTGGCTGCCGTCGAGGCGATGCGCGCCGTGGGACGGGAAGGGGGACTGGCCATCAACCCGGAGACGCCGGTCTCCCGGATCGCCGACCTGCTCGCGGAACTCGACGCCGTGCTCGTGATGGGCGTGAAGCCCGGCTGGAGCGGCCAGGCATTCCAGAGCGTGGCGCTCAGCAAGGTCGCGGAGCTGAAACGGCTGCGGCCGGAGCTGCGCGTCGGCGTCGACGGCGGCGTGACGCCGCCGATCGCCGCCGATCTCGCGGCGCTCGGCTGCGACGCCGTGGTCGCGGCGCACGCCCTGTACGACGCGCCGGATTTCAAAAAAGCGGTGGAGGATTTCGAGAAGGCATTGGCGGGGTAGGGGCGGACCGATGTGTCCGCCCCGCCTCGTTTTTGTTACAATGCCGTTCGTATGGCGCATGCCCACGACAAGGAGATCGCCCGGCTGGAGGAGATCGCCAACGACATCCGGAAGAGCATCATCGAGATGCTCTTGGCCGCCGGTTCGGGGCACTCGGCCGGCCCGCTCGGCATGGCGGACTTCTTTGCCGCCATGTACTTCCACGTCCTCCATCACAATCCCAAAAAGCCGCACTGGGAGGAGCGCGACCGGCTGATCCTCTCGAACGGCCACATCTGTCCGGGGCGCTACGCGGCCATGGCCCACGCCGGCTACTTCCCCAAGAAGGAATTGCTGACGCTCCGCAAATTCGGGACGCGGCTCCAGGGACATCCGGAGCGCGAACGGCTTCCGGGCGTGGAAACGACCTCCGGCCCGCTCGGCGCCGGTCTGGCGCAGTCCGCGGGTTTGGCCTACGCCGCGCGCCTCGACGGCAAGAAGTGGCGCACCTACTGCCTGACCTCGGACGGCGAACAAGAAGCCGGGCTCCACTGGGAGGCGGCGCTCTTCGCCGGCAAATACCGGCTGGCCAACCTCACGGCCTTCGTCGACCGCAACAACATCCAGATCGACGGCATGACGGAAGACATCATGCCGATCGAGCCGTTGCGCGCGAAGTGGGAGGCCTTCAACTGGCATGTCATCGACTGCGACGGCAACAACATGCAGGCCATCATCGACGCCGTGCATGAGGCCAAGGCCATCGTCGAAAAGCCGACCGTCATCATCCTGCACAACATTCCCGGCCGTGGCGTCTCCTTCATGGAAGGGAAGTTCGAGTGGCATGGCATGCCGCCGAACGCCGAGCAGGCCGCCATCGCGCTCCGGGAGCTCCGCACGCTCGGCGGTCGGATCCGTGCTGAACACGAATAGGTATGGCACTGAATCCCAAGGCATATCTCGCCGCCGATCTGCTGGCAAAGACGATCCTGAAGAAGCCGACCCGCGACGGCTACGGCGACGGCGTCGTCGAAGCGGGCAAGAAGAATCCGAACGTCGTCGTCTGCTGCGCGGACCTGACCGAGTCGACGCGCTCCTTGGCATTCAAAAAGGCCTTCCCGGAGCGTTTCGTGCAGTTCGGCGTCTCCGAGCAGTCGCTCGCGGCCGTCGCCGCCGGCATGGCCATGGCCGGCAAGGTGCCGTTCATTTCTTCCTACGCGATGTTCTCTCCGGGCCGCAACTGGGAGATGATCCGCACCAACATCGCGCTGAACAACGTCAACGTGAAGATCATGGGCGCGCACGCCGGCGTCTCGGTGGGCCCCGACGGCGCCACGCACCAGGCCGTCGAGGACATGGCCATCACCCGCGTCATCCCGCGCATGACCGTGATCGCGCCCTGCGACATGCACGAGACGCGCAAGGCGACCATCGCCGCCGCGACGCTCGCGGGCCCCGTCTACGTGCGCTTCGCCCGCGAGAAGACGCCGGTCTTCACCACGAACAAGACGCCGTTCAAGATCGGCCGCGCGGAGACGTTCCGTTTCGGGAAGCACGCGACCATCGTGGCCTGCGGCCCGCTCGTCCATACCGCGCTGCTTGCCGCCGAGGTGCTTGCCAAGAAGGGGATCGACTGCGAGGTCATCGACAACCACACCGTGAAGCCGATGGATGCCAGGACGATCCTCGCCTCGGCCCGCAAAACGCGCCGCGTCGTGACCGTCGAGGAGCACCAGGTGCACGGCGGCATGGGCTCGCGCGTCGCCGAGATTCTCGCCGCCTCCCTGCCGGTCCCCATGGAGTTCGTCGGCATGCAGGACCGTTTCGGCGAAAGCGGCAATCCGGAGGAGCTGATCGAACATTTCGGCATGGGCGTCTCGGCCGTCATCGCGGCCGTGCGTAAAGTGATGAAACGGAAGTGACTTGTCATTTCGGCTCATATGACCACACTTGAGGGTTCGAAATGATATGGCCAGGAAGCTCGACATCATCTCGATCGGCGACGCCACGCTCGACACCTTCATCCGGGTGTCCGACGCCTCCTTGATGTGCACGGTGGACCGCGAGAATTGCCTGCTCTGCTTCAACTACGCCGACAAGATCCCGATCGTCTCCTTGGACCGCACCGTGGCCGGCAACGCCGCCAACAACGCCGTCGGTTCGGCGCGGCTCGGCATGCAGGCCGCCTTCTACTCCGTGATCGGCGACGACGAGGTCGGCCGCATGATCCGCGCCACGATGAAGAAGGAAGGCGTCTCCGAGGACTATCTGGTCATCGACAAGAAGCGGCCGTCGAACTATTCGGTCGTGTTGAACTACCAGGGCGAGCGCACCATCCTTTATTACAGCGAACCGCGCACCTACAAGCTTCCGCCGCTCGCGCCGGCCTCCTGGATGTATTACACGGCGATCGGCAGCAACCACCACAGCTTGGAACGCTCGATGCTGGCGTATCTCAAGCGCCACAAGACCAAGCTCGGCTACAATCCGGGCACCGGCCAGATCCGCGAAGGCCTGAAGCGCCTGAAGCCGCTCCTGGCCGTGACCGAAGTGCTGTTCGTGAACAAGCAGGAAGCCGAGCAACTCGTCGGCCGGCGCGGGGAGATGCATGAACTGGCCGCCGCGCTCCGCCAGACGGGCCCCAAGATCGTCGTCATCACCGACGGGCCGCGCGGCGCGCACGCCTTCGACGGCAGCCATCTGTGGAAGATGGGCGTCTTTCCGGCCAAGGTCGTGGAAATGACCGGCGCCGGCGACAGTTTCGCCACGGGATTCGTGGCCGCGCTCCACCGCGGGCTTGGCGTCGCGGACGCGCTCAAATGGGGGAGCGCCAATTCGGCCGGCGTCATCGGAAAAATCGGTCCGCAGGCCGGCCTCCAGACCGTGGCCGGCATCAAGAAGATGATTACCACGTACAAGGCGGTAAAACCCGTGGAGGAATCCTGACATGCTCACCGCACTCGCTCCCGTCCTGCAGAAGGCGCACCGCGGCCGCTACGCCGTCGGCGCGTTCAATATCAACAACCTGGAATTGGCCCAGGGCATCATGGCGGCGGCCGAGAAGCTGCGCGCGCCGGTGATCCTGCAGACCTCGGAAGGCGCGATTGACTACGCCGGCATGGAGTACCTCGCGGCCATCGCCTGGGTCGCGGCCGAGCGGGTCAAGACGCCCGTCGTCTTCCATCTCGATCACGGCAAGAATCCCTCCCTCGTGGAGCGTGCCATCAAAAGCGGCTTCTACACCTCGGTCATGATCGACGGCTCGCATCATCCCTATAAGGAAAACGTCCGCGTCACCAAAAAGATCGTGGCCATGGCCCACCGCCGCGGCGTGTCCGTGGAAGCGGAGCTGGGCGCCATCGCCGGCATCGAGGACTTCGTGTCCGTGGCCGAGCGCGACGCGCGTCTCACGAATCCGGAGGAAGCCCGCCGCTTCGTGCGCGAGACCGGCTGCGACGCCCTGGCGGTCGCGATCGGCACGGCGCACGGCGTCTTCAAGTTCAAAGGCGCACCCAAGCTCGACATCCCGCGGTTGCGCAAGATCAAGGCGGCCACGAAACTGCCGCTCGTCCTCCACGGCGCCTCCGGCGTCGATCCCAAACTGCGTGCCGCGCTCAAGGACCACTGCGACGACCTGCACGACTGCAACCGCGTCAAAGACGCCCGCGGCGTGTCCGACGCGCTCATCCGCCAGGCGGTCCGCGCCGGCATCAACAAGATCAACATCGACTCCGACCTGCGCCTGGCCTTCACGGCCGCCGTGCGCAGCGCGTTGATGAAGGACGTCAAGACCGTCGACCCCCGCAAGGTCGTCGGTCCGGCCCGCGACGCGGTCACGGACGTCGTGATGGGTAAGATGACGTTGTTCGGTTGCGCCCGGAAAGGCTGACTATGAAGAAACTTCCCGCCATCGCCACGCTCGGCGCAGCCACCATCGACGCCTTCGTCTGGTCGCGCGCCTTTTCCGAAATCCGTTCCTCCCGTTTTTCGACCGGGGTGGGCGAGTGCTTCTCGCTCGGCGCCAAGATCGACATCGACCGTTTCATGCTCTCCACCGGCGGCGGCGCCACGAACGCGGGCGCGACGTTTGCCAACCTCGGCTTCGGCACCGCCTGCGCCTGCGCCGTCGGCGACGACCTGTTCGGCCGCGCGGTGCGCGATGATCTGCGCGAGCGCGGCATCGGCACGGAAGCCGTCGCCGTGCTGCCCGGCGAGCAGACCGCGTTTTCCACGATCCTCGTCATGCCCTCGGGCGAGCGCACCGTGCTCGTCCACCGCGGCGCCTCGGAGAAGCTGACCGCGGCGCGCGTCCCCTGGAAGAAGCTGCGCGGCGCGTGGCTCTACATGACGTCGGTCGGCGGGCGGATGGACGTGCTCAAAGGCGCGATGGCGCACGCCGCGCGCGCCAAGCAGCGGGTGTTTTGGAATCCGGGCGGCAAGGACATCGCCCACGGCCTGCGCGCGCTCAAACCCCATCTGCGCGGCGTCTCGGTGCTTTCGTTGAACCGCGAGGAAGCGGCGACCCTGACCGGCCGCCAGGTCAAAGACACGATCGGCATGCTGCGCGATTTGCACATGCATGTTCCCGGCGTGGTGTTCACGGACGGCAGCCACGGTGCCTGGTGGAGCGACGGCGAACGTTTGCTCTTCGCGAAACCGACCGGCGTCAAGGCCCTGAACCGCACCGGCGCGGGAGACGCCTTCGGCTCCGGGTTCCTGGCGGGCTTCATCCGCTTCGGCGATCCGGCCAAGGCGCTCCAGCTTGCCACCGTGAACGCCGAGGGCGTGATCCGCAAGATCGGCGCCAAGACCGGGTTGCTCCGCCGTTGGCCGTCCGCCGCCGCGCTCACAAAGATCCGCATCACCGCTCGCTGACTTGTCCTTTCGGTTGTCTAACAAATCTTGATGGTTCGAAAGGATATGGGAAAGATTTTCGTGACGCGTCAGATCCCGGATGAAGGATTGAAGAAGCTGAAGGCCGCGGGCCACAGCCTCGCCGTCTACGGCGGCGACCGCGCGATTCCGCGCAAGGAACTCCTGGCCGGCGTGAAAGGCGTCGACGCGCTGCTCCCGCTGCTGACCGACAAGATCGACGCCGAGGTCATGAATGCCGGCGGCAAGAGACTGAAGATCATCGCCAACTACGCGGTCGGATTCGACAACGTCGATCTTGCTGCAGCCAAACAGCGCGGCATTCCCGTCACCAACACGCCGGCGCCGGAAGTCTCGGAGACCGTGGCCGAACACGCCTTCGCGTTGATGATTTCGCTGGCCCACCGCATTCCCGAGTCCGACCGCTTCGCACGCGCCGGCAAATATAAGGGCTGGGGACCGCAGATGCTCCTGGGTGTCGACCTCTACGGCAAAACGCTCGGCATCGTCGGGCTCGGCCGCATCGGCCGCGCCGTTTGCGAACGCGCCGTGAAGGGCTTCCGCATGAAGGTCGTCTACAGCGACCCGCGCAAGGACAAGGAATTCGAGAAGGAGTTCGGCGCGCGCTATCTGCCGCTCGAGAAGTTGTTGCAGGAGGCCGACTTCGTGTCGCTGCACGTGCCGCTCCTGCCTTCGACGCGCCACATGATTTCGACCGCCGAGTTCGCGCTCATGAAGAAGACGTCGTACCTCGTGAACACCTCGCGCGGACCGGTCATCGACGAGAAGGCGCTCGAGCGCGCCCTGCGCACCAAGCGCATCGCCGGCGCCGGGCTCGACGTCTTTGAGTGCGAGCCGCTCATCGACTGCGACCCCTCGGATACCCTCGAGCTGCGCAAGATGGAAAACGTCGTGCTGACCCCGCACACCGCGAGCGCCACCATCGAAGCGCGCCAGGCCATGTCCCGACTCGCCGCCGACAACGTCATCGCGGTCTTGAAAGGCAAGCCGCCCTTGACCCCTGCGAAATAATACGCTTCCATGTCGCGCCTTCCGGCACTGTTGCGTCATCTGGCGGAGTCCTACGTCGCCGTCCTTGTTATCGCGCTCACAATAGGCCTTTTTGTTCCGTCCGTCGGCCGGCAGCTGTCGCCCTACAGCACGTTCATCTTACAGAGCATCTTTTTCCTTTCCGCGTTGAAACTCGATCTGAAGTCCGTAGCGCGGGAGATGCGCAATTGGCGCGCTGTCGCCCTGGCAAATGCGTTCATGCTTATGGCGTTTCCGGCGGTCGGCTATCTGCTTGCTCGTCTTTTTGCGCCGCAGTACGCATTACCCGTCCTGATCCTCGCCGCCATGCCGGCGGGGATGACGACGCCGTTGCTCGCCGAACTCGTCGGCGGGTCGGCGGCATTCGCTCTGGTGCTTACGGTAACGACCTCGCTGCTTGCCCCGGTGACGGTCCCGCTTGTCATCCAATGGCTTGCCGGCGCAGCCGTCGAAGTGTCGTTCCTGACGATGTTCCTTTCGCTGCTCTCCGTGATCATTGCGCCGTTCGCGCTCGGACAGCTTGTCCGCGCGTTCATGAAGAAACGGATCGACGCAACATCGTTTGCGTTCAAGCCCGTGTCTCTCACACTGCTCGGTCTGCTGATCGTGAGTGTGATTGCAAAACAGGCCGAAGCAATTTTGGGGAACGGGCGGCTGCTCGTCGAGGGACTGGCGGTACTCATTGTTTATTTTGTGCTTGCGCATGCAGCGGGATTTTTCGGGTTTCCTTGGTTGCGTCGGGACCTGCGGCTCTCGACGACGGTGTGCTTGTCGTACATGAATTTCACACTCGCCATCTACCTGGCGGGTCGATTTTTCCCGCAACCGGAGGTGCTTGTACCGGTCGTGCTCTCCGTCATCCCGTGGAGCGTCGGCATTATTCCCTTCCGTGCGCTAACGCGACGGGCGCGGTACCATGCAGGTTGACCTATGCACGGATTCACCAAGCGCTGCCACTGCGGCAGCCGCACCATTCCCTTCTGGGCGCGCGCCCCCTTCGACGAGCATGCCGTGGCCCAGGTCTTTTGCCCGCATTGCGTGAACCAGGCGCCGCCGGAAGCGCTCGACGTGGCCGTGACCGGGGTCCACGGCTGGTCCGGCGTCTACGCCATCGACTGGAATCAGGCGGCGCTCCACGACCGTGATGCAAAGTTCCGCGACGCGCCCGCCTACTACGAGAAGCTGTTCAAGAAGGATTTGGTCACGTTCGGCTTCCTGCCGCGGATACGGGCCGAGGGCGCCTATACCCTGTTAGGCATCCGCGGATTCGTGCCGAGCGAATCGGCGCCGCTCTCCGCCAAGAGCAAGAAGGCCCTCAAGAACGAGGAACGCGCGGGTTGACCCCCGCTCGTTTTTCGATTACAACTAGTGTCATTCTGAGCGGCGCGAAGAATCCTACCGGTGCTTGTCAGAGATCCTGCAGCGACAAGAAGGATCCTTCATTACCTTTCAGGATGACAACAACACGCGGGCCGCTAGCTTAGTGGCAGAGCACCCGGTTTGCATCCGGGAGATGAGGGTTCGATTCCCTCGCGGTCCACCAGAGAGAACCTAACCCAGACAATAAGGTGGAAGTGCATGACGGCGCTCAAGAAAGCGCCGTTTTCGTTCCCGATCGATCCGGGTAGTTCCGTCCACGACACCAGGAGAGAAACCGAACCCAAGATAAAGAAAGAGACTGAGCAAAGTCAGTCTCGTGGACGTCAGTCGTCCTGGCTATCTCCGCTCTCATCGGGGATTACGCCCCAAAGGCGGAGGTAGGGCTTTCCGAACGTGGTTCCCATGAAGAAGCCGACCTGGATCGCGACGAACGCGACCGCAGTCGGCCACCAGAGGGGAACAAGGAACGAGAGCACGAGAACGTTTCCGAGCAGATGTGCCGTGGCGAACTTCCACTGACGCTGAGTTCCCATTCTCGGGTTCACTCCTTTCCCGAGATCGAAGACCCAGCCCCGATGGAATCTCTAGCCTGTACGACGCAGCTCTACGTACAGAATCATGATTCCTGACTCGTCGATACGATTCGCTACCAAGTAGCCCGTCATCGCGTCGCCCATCGGACTGATTTGGAGTAGCCCGGCTCCGAAATCGTGCGTCCGAGGATCATCACTGGCAAACGCGAGTCGCACAAAGTCGTCGTGCTCGAAGTGCATGTCCTCGATGACCTCGTGGTAGTTCGAGCCTGCGCCCCCGTCCACGATCGTGACCGCCTCGATGATTCCGCCGAGTCCGCCCGCGGTCGGTACCAAAGTCAGGGTAACCTGGAAATGCCGGGCCGGGGATCCCAGAGCAGCGTGACCCGCGTTGACAATGACTTCGTCAGATACTCCCTCCCATCGCCCGGTCACATCGCGGGTGGGCGACTCTGCTGCTGCGACGGGCGTCGGACTTCCACGGCCAGTCGTGAGAGTTGCGGCCGCGGTGATGAGAGATGCCAGGATCGCGGTCCCCGCGCCCACGAGCGTCATCGTTCGCGTCGACCAGCTGCGCGCTGCCATGCTCACCTCCGTGTGGGCGTCCTCGGGTTACCCTGCCCGGACGTTCAGGTCCTGTCAACGGGGACAGCGACCGCGGGTGCGTCTACAGTCTGTCCGCGGAGCTCGCGCCACGCGGGCCGGACGATGATCTCCGGACTGCCGCCGACGATCTCGATGCACTCGACGACGCCGTCGACGGCCCGGCGTCGCAGCACGGGGTCGGGCGAAGCGAGCCACGCCTCGCAGTTCTCCGCGATCTCGAGCAGCGCCTGTGTCCCGCGGGTCTCCTCCCCGTCGACCTTGACCGCGCGCAGCCTGCTCTCGCAGGCGCGCATCGCCTGATGGATGTCCGTGAACTCCTTCTCGTAGGCGCCGATCGAGACAAGCTCGTTCGCCATCCGCATGACGAGCTGCCGGTACTGGACGTCGAGGCCGCGGCGACCGGCGCGAAGCGCGCGTACCTGCTCGGCCTGACGCGCAGTCTCCCGACGCATCTCCTCGCGGAGCTGCCGCCGCAGGATTGGTGCAGCACGTTCGGCCAGCCGTAGATCGCGCACCTGCCGCACCACCTCCGTCTCGAGCGGCTCCGCTGCGGTGAGGTACCGGCAGGTGCTCCCGGCCCAGTGGCAGCGGTAGTAGGAGTAGACGCGGCCGGAGGGCTTCACGTGCCGCTCGGGGATCAGGTTCTTCCCGCAGCTCGGGCACCTCACCTTCCCGGAGAGCAGATGCTCGAGCCGTATGCGGGTGCGCCCGCCCGAGTCCTTCTGACGGAAGACCTCCTGGACGCGGGCGAACACCTCGCGCGAGACGAGCGCCGGGTGCGTTCCGTCGTGCTCGATGCCGCGCACCCGCATGATGCCGGCGTAGAACGGGTTCTTGAGCAGGCGGCACAGGCCCGTCGCCGTGACCCGCTTACCGGTCCTCGAGACCAGGCCCTTCCGGTGGAGCTCGTCGGAGAGGGTGGTCGTCGGTACGGTGCCGGTCGCGAAGCGCTCGAAGGCTTCGCGCATCATCGGCGAGCGAGCCGGGTCGATGAGGACCCGGCCGCGTTCCTTGAGGTAGCCGACGGGTACCGCCCGAGCCCACCGGCCGCGGCGCAACGACTCGTCGATGCCTTTGCGGATCTCGAGACCGAGATTCGCGCTGTAGAACTCGGCGTGTGCAGCCATGATGTGTTCGAGGAACTCGCCCATCGGGTTGTCATCGAAACCCTCGACGAGGGAGACGATGCGCACCCCGACGCGGCGGAGCTTTCCCTTAAGAGTGAGGTAGCCGTAGATGTTCCGGGCGAGCCGATCGACGCGATGGACGAGCAGGACGTCGACCGTGCGGTCCGAGCTCGCGTGCCGCAGCAGCGACAACAATCCGGTACGTCCACGAAGCGTCTTGCCTGAGCCGACGTCCTGATACTCGCCGGCGATGGGCCAGCGTTCATCGGTAGCCCGGCGCCTGAGCGCGTGGAGCTGGGCGGGGATCGAGAGATCGCGCTCGGCCTGCTCACCGGTCGAGACGCGGGCGTAGAGAAGGACTGACATACTGAGGTGGTTACGGGTTACCACCTCAGCGTGCCAAACATCATCTCGAGGACGAACGCGCGTCGTCAGTGGGAGAACGGGACGAAGATGTCCCCACCCAGCATGCAGAATCGTAACGGCGGTGGGAGGTGGGCGTGGGACACACGATGTCGACAGTTGTCCACAAATCGAGAGCGGTGTGATTGAATTGGCGCCAGCCGGCTGCTGATCTCAAAGAGAAAACCCCTCGGCGCAGGACGTCCGAGGGGTCTCGATCGGTGGCTCAGCTGACGTTATTGTGCATCCACCGGAGGACGACGTCGTCAAGATTTTCAGACCACCAAGAAGTCGTCATCCTGGTGATCAGCAGCCGGTCATTCGCGTCGAGACCGCCGGAGCCAAGGAGGTGGGTACGGAGTTCATCGCCCGAGAGAGACGTCTTCACCAGCCAGACGGATTCAAGAGGCCTGGCATAGGCGAACTGCCGCAGCGCCGCGTGCAATGTCGAATAGTCCTTCCCCACCTTCCGGAGATCGTAGCTGACCAAGTAGGTCATGTGATTGTTGGGCCGCCAGTGTGCTACACTAGTCGTGGTCCTGCTCCACGTCGCGCGTGCTTGGAGCGGCCGCTCTAGGAATGAATGGACCGTTATCCCGGTCCATTCGGTATTTTCCCGCAGGTGTGAATCTTTGTCAACTTACTCCACACGGGTTGACAACATCCATGTGCCTTGTAAAGATAGACCTCTATGCAAACCCTTGGTGAGAAGATCAAGGTTCTCCGGGTGGCCAAGGGAATGACGCAGGAGGATCTGGCCGGGAAGCTTGGCTACTCGAAGTCTTTCATTTCCTATATTGAGAGTGGCGAGCGGAATCTGAGTGACGTCGATACCGATCGTATCGCGAAATGCCTAGAAGTGAGCGCGGAAGACCTTCGTTCGAAAGGTGCCGTCGTTTCGTTTCAGTTTCGTTCATCGAAGGTCGGCACAGACGAGGAGCACCGCAAGGTTGCTCAGAAGTTCACAGATTACGCGAGGAAACTAATCGAGGATTCGGATTCCAACCAGGAAGCCAGCGTATGGAAGGGCAGTCAGAAAAGATAAGAGGAATATTGAAACAAGCGGGCATTACTGTTCCGCCCGTGGACGTCACAAAGGTGGCCGAGCTGTTTTCGATCCCTGTCATTCCCTACCCAGACTTCCCCGAAGACATCTCGGGGACCATCGTCCGTTTGGATGACAACGGCAAGGCGGTGATCGGCATCAATCAGAAACACGCGGCCGTTCGGCAGCGGTTCACGGTGGCGCACGAATTGGGTCACTACCTCTGCGGCCATGACGACCGCACCATTGTCGATGATCGTCTCGACAAGGACAGTCCGAAGGAAACCGAAGCCAACCGTTTCGCAGCGGAGCTTCTCATGCCTCGGGATTTGCTTGTCGTTGACCTAAAGAAGGGTCGCTTTGATATACCTGCTCTAGCTCAGCGCTACCAGGTGAGTGAGCAGGCGATGTCGGTAAGGTTGCTCCAGTCCGGATTGCTGAAGAAGTTCTAAGTGCGATTCCACTTCGCTTTCAGGAAGTGATTTCTAACATCGTTGATTGGGGTCCACCAAAAGGATTCCAGCATTTGCCATGAAATATGCCTGATGAACAAAAAGAAAAGATCGAGATTGCGAGACATTTCGATACTCAGCTTTGGGCAATTCCAGCAGTATTTGTAACCATGGTCGCGTTTCTTTCTGAAGGACTCGACAAGAAAGACTTTGTAGGTTGGTGGAATTTTTGCTTTTTTCTGACAGCAGCCGCCTTTTCCTGGCTCCTGTTGTTGCTTTTTAATAAAGTTCACTTTCAACAACTGAGGCTTAGTCACCCTTCAAAGAAAAGCGCGCCCCAGGAGAGCGAGGACAAGGGCGACAAAGAACTCGCGCTTGATTCATTTTTTTCGCTCTCGAGAGGTGAAGTTGTTCAAGAGGTTCAACGACTAAAGGGTGAGGGCGTGGATATATCACTTTGGCAAGAGTGGCTTGCAAAGCGGACCGTGGCGGCATGGTGGCGCATTGTCATGACCCTTTTCGCTGTTGGAACTCTTGTGGTAGCTGCATACATTTTTTTCATTCTGATCGGTGATTGTGCAACGCGGACGCAGAGTCGGCCTTTTGTTCAGTGTGTAATATCAGCAAAGGCGATTACATATAATTAAGATATGGATGATCGGGCATTTCTCGAGATCGCAGTAGATGTTTCTCGGGAATCAGTTATTCTCGGCGGTTTTCCCGTCGGGGCGATCATTGTTCGAGAAGGAGAAATCATTTCGCGCGGCGTCAGCAATGGCAAGCAGCTGAAAGATCCGACCAGTCACGCTGAAATCGCCGCCATCCGTGACGCCTGTCAGAAGTTGCAGAGGCAGAGTTTGAAAGATGCGGTTCTTTACTCGTCGATGGAGCCGTGCCTGATGTGCTTTGCTGCGGCGACGTGGGCCTCCGTACCGAGAATAGTGTATGCCTGTGGCAGGGCACGGGTGGGTGAAGAGCATTTTGAAGGCGCGCACGATGTCCCCGCGTTGAATGCACGTGCCCGCAAGCCCATCGAATTCCTCCACATCACCACCCTCGAAGAAACGGCGGCCCAAGTGATAAGCGAATGGAAAACGGAATCCTCGCGATAAGAGAGGATAAATTCGGTGAAATAGCTGCTAGAATCAGAGAGGTGGAGGGACGGTCGTAGCCGTTGGCGGCTTACTTGAATACCATGCATTGGATTTCACTCTCCTTGCTTGGCCCGCTCTTTTGGGCCTCATCTAATTTCGTCGATAAGTACATCCTCAGTAAACACTCGAAGGGGATCTTCGACTTCCTTTTCTTTTCAACAATCACGAGTTGGTTCTTGTTTGTCCTTCTGTTTATTTTTGTCGGGATGCCGGAACTGACGGTGTACTCATGGATACCTATTTTGACGGGAGTCATCCTCATCTACTCGTACGGCTTCTACGGAAAGGCGCTCGAACAGGGGGACACATCGGCGCTCGTCATTCTGTTCAAGTTGATTCCAGTTATCACGCTCATCCTGGCGTTCGTCTTTTTAGGTCAAACCGTATCTTCTCGTGAGCTGCTCGGTTTTTTGATCGTTCTTGCGGGAGCAACGATCGTTTCGTTTGAAAAAAGCAGAGGCGTCCTTATCAAAGGTTTTGGCATGATACTCATTGCCATATTCATGTGGTCCGTGATGACCCTTTTCATCGATTACGGACTCACAAAGATGTCTTTCTGGGATTACTTTTTGCTCGATACTTTGGGTTCAGCGATAGCCGGACTGACGTTTTTTATTGTTCCCGCGATGCGGAGACAAATCATTGATGGGTTGAAAACTGCCACCACCGGTAAATATGTTTGGTTTTCCGGAAACAATCTTTTGGATTTCTTTGGCCAAATGAGCGTTAAGAAGGCTCTTGCGATTGCTCCCTCTGCCGGCCTGGTGACGGTCGTCACGCAAGTACAATCTTTCTATGCGATAGTGATTGGACTTGTGCTGACGCTCCTCATCCCCAAGATCATAAAGGAAGACATCTCCAGGTTTACTTTAGTGAAAAGATTCGTTGGCGCTTTGATCATGTTCTCGGGAGTCTATATTTTGTTGGCGTAGTTTTTCAATCGGGCGGAACAAAAGCCGAGGCGGGGTGAGTCCCGTTACGCTCGGGTTGCGATTACCGCCAGTGCCTTCGTAGTCGATACGGTGATACAATGCTTCCGTCGATCATGGCCATTCATCATTTAACAGAACGGGTATGCCATACAGCTGCGGAGAAAACAAGCATCGAGCGATCGTTTTGGCGATCGCCGCGGCACATGACACGAAGGATGCGGCCGTCGCAGAGGCAAAGAAACTCTTTGAGGACATCGTGCAGAAAGATTTCGACGGTCATGTCAAAGAGGCATGTCCTCGGGGGAAATGTCCTGAAGCCCATATTTTCGGCTCCGTGGATCCCAACCCCCCGAAAATCGACGCGCATCAGGATCGCCAGGGGAAGTGGGTCTGTGGCATTTCAAGTAACCTCATCATCGACGTCTACTGTCTGCCTAAATCTGAAACGGGACCCGTTACCTTCCCTCCGACTATCGAGTGGGAAGAATAGACTCGACTTCGCCATCGCACGCCGCGGTTACCCCGCGGCGTTTTGTATTGACGCGCGTTTTGGGCGGGGGTATGGTCGCGCCGGTGGAAGGAGGACCACGATGCCCAGTTACGTCGGCGTAACCGGATTCACACAGCACGACCAGGTGATGCGCGCGCTCCAGGCGGTGCCGGAGCGTTCGGCCCGGAAGTTCATGGTGGGCGTGTTGGCGAGCGCCAAGTCGCTGCGCGGCATCCCGCTCAAGCCGGAGTGGCAGGATCGTTACCCGAAGCGCGAGGAGATCGCCGGGATCTTCCCGGACGATCCGCGCACGCTCAACCTGGTGCACTACGCGCCCGGGGAGGAGTACCGGGAGACGTTGATCAACGACCTCATCGCGCTCAGCGAAATGGCCGGCCCGCGTTTGCACGGTTTTCAGCTGAACGCCGCCTGGCCGCGGCCGACCACGCTCGGCGTCTACAGGGAACACTGCGGCTACCGCAACGACGTCATCGTGCTCCAGCTCGGACGGGCCGCGCTCGCCGAAATGGCGGGCGACCACCGTGCCGTGGCGGAGCGGGTCCGGGAATACGGCGCGCTCATCGACGCCGTGCTCGTGGATCCGAGCTGCGGCACGGGGCAGCCGTTCGACGCCCGCGCTGCGCGGGCTCTCCTGGCCGCCGTCGCCGACCGCTGTCCGCATCTCGGTCTCGGCGTGGCCGGCGGACTTGGTCCGGATCGGCTCGACGCGGCGCTTGAGCTGGCGACGGATTTCCCCCGGCTCTCGATCGATGCCGAGGGACGGCTGCGGAGCCCCGACGGGCTGAATGAGCACGTCGTGTCTGCCTACCTGCAGCAGGCCTACGGCGTACTCGACCGCGTCCCGTACGCATTGCCGGCCTGAGGAGTTCGTTCGGCCCCACCGGAGGTGTCGGCCTCAGGACGTCGCACGCCATTGATGCGTGCGACGCTTTTTTATGTATCATGTCGGCATGCCGAAACGCCTCCTCACGCTCGCCGCTGCAATTGCGCTCCTCGGCGCGTCTTGTTCATCCCCGCCCGCGACCGGCTATCTGCCGCCGCCGGCGGAGCAGCCGCCGCTGGTTGCACCCGCCCGCGAACAGAATCTGATCGTCGAAGAGCGCACCGCTTCTTCGTCACGGTTTTTGGTGATCCGGCAGAAGGAGCCGCAGGTGAAGCTGGCGCTTATTCGCCCGGACGAGAACGATCCGGACATCCTCCTGTCCGTCCCCGGCACGTACACGTCTCCTCAGGATACCATCGAAGGCTACGTCGTGCTCGACGGGCAGATCGTGCAACAAAAGGAACGGCAGGGCTGGGACGGCGCGATCGCGTTCAAGGACGGCGGCGTCGACATCCGCCAAACCAACCGCGGGCGCGCGCTCACCAAAGAGGCGCTGGCCGACATCGCTGCACAGGGCGCCTCGCTCATCCAGGTGCATCTGCTTGTCAAAGACGGGACGCCGCAGCACTTCAAGGAACAGCCGCCGACGTTGCGCCGTGCGTTGGCTGTGATGAAAGATGGCACGCCGGCCGTGATCGAAAGCCGCGACTTCTTCGACCTGAACGCCTTTGCCGCGTTGCTCGTCGAGCTCGGCGCGCGCGACGCCGCCAACCTCGACATGGGCAGCTGGAGTGCCGGCTGGTACAGGGGCGGCGATGGCCGGCCGGTGCCGATCGGCTATCCGCATGAAAACGCCAAGCGGCAGACGAACTGGATCGTCTTCGGGGAGTGAACCGGGCCATCAGGGTCCGGTTTTGGTATGATGCTCCCGATATGGAGGAACGCCGGTATCTGGCGCATGCGACGCGCAGCGTGGAGGAATCCCTGCGCATGCTTGGCAGTGCGCCGGAAGGACTCACGGTACGCGAGGCCGTCGGCCGGCTGCACTCGGTCGGCGAGAACCGGCTGACGACGCGGCGCGTCACGCCGCAGCGCGTCCTGGCCCGCCAGTTCCGCTCGGCCTACGTCGGCCTGCTGCTCGTGGCCGCGCTGATTGCGCTCGGCCTCGGTGAGCGGCTCGATGCCGCGCTCATCCTGTTGTTCGTCGTCCTGAACGCGACGCTCGGGTTCTTCCAGGAATACCGCGCCGAGCGGGCGCTCGAATTGCTGCGTCTGCTCGTCCCCAAAAAGGCGCGCGTGCGGCGCGACGGAACGGAACAGCTCTTGGAGGCCGCGCATCTCGTGCCGGGCGACGTGGTCCGGCTCGTGCCCGGCGACCAGGTGCCGGCCGACCTGCGCGTCATCACCGCCGAGGGGCTGCTCGTCGACGAGTCGGCGCTCTCCGGCGAGTCGGCGCCGGCCGCCAAAGACGCGCGGCCGCTCGCAAAGCCGCCGGCCACCGATCTGGAAGCGCGCAACGTCCTGTTCTCCGGCACCGCCGTCGTCTCCGGCACCGCCGAAGGCGTCGTCGTGGCCACCGCCGGACGCACCGTGGTCGGGGAGTTGGCGCGCACCGTTGCGGAGACGCCGGAGACCTCCGAGCTCGCCCGGACGCTCGCCGGCTTCGGCCGTTTTTCGATGGCGCTGACGTTCGTGACGCTCGCCGTCATCTTTTGCGTGAAGTACCTGCTCGCACCCGGGCAGTTCAATGCCGCCGATTATCTGATTTTTGCGATCGCTCTGGCGGTCGGCGTGATTCCGGAGGCGTTGCCGCTCGTCGTCACGGTCTCGCTGTCCGCCGGCGCGCATCGTCTGGCCCGCAAGAAAGTCGTGCCGCGCCGGCTGTCCGCCATCGAAGACCTGGGTTCGATCCAGGTGCTGTGCACGGACAAGACCGGCACCATCACCGAGAACGCCATGTCGGTCGCGGACGTGGCCGGGGAGCGCACCGCGGTGCTTGCGGCCGCGCTTGCCGCCGCGCCGTCCGACGCCTTTGCCGAACACCAGCCGGGCAACGCGTTTGATCGCGCGCTCGCCGCCGCGGCCAACGTCGAGGCGCGCGCCGCTGCCGGCAGCGCCAAGAGAGTCCAAGAAATCCCGTTCACGCCGGAGCGGCGCCGCAACGTCATGCGGCTTCAGGACGCGCGCGGCAACGAACGGCTCGTGGTCCGCGGCGCGCCGGAGGTCGTCCTGCCGCTGTGCGCGGCGGGGCTGGCCGCCGGTCCGCTTGCCGACTGGGTGGCAGAGCGCGGCCGGGAAGGCAAGCGCGTGCTTGCCGTGGCCGAGAAAGCCGTGGCGCGCGGCGAGGACACCGCCGCCGCGGAGACCGGCGGCTTCACCTTGCTCGGCGCCGCGGCTTTCGCCGACCCGTTGAAGCGGGACGCCGCAAGCACCATCGCCCGTGCCCGCGCGGCCGGCATCCAGGTCAAGATTCTGACCGGCGACGGGCCGGACGTCGCGGGCGCCGTCGGCGTGGCCGTGGGGCTTGTGGCGCGGCCGGAGGATGTCGTGACCGGCGCCGCCTTCAGCGCGCTGAGCTCTTCGGAGAAGCACGTCATCGCCCATGAGCGTCACGTCTTCGCCCGCGTCTCGCCGGCGCAGAAGTTCGAGATCATCGCCATTCTCAAGGAGCTGCAGGTCGTCGGCTTCCTGGGAGAAGGCTTCAACGACGCGCCGGGGCTCAAACTCGCGCACGTCGGGCTCGCCGTGGACAAGGCCGCCGACGTCGCCAAGGACGCGGCCGACATCATCCTCCTGAACCACGGCCTGCACGTGATCGTGGACGGCATCATGGAAGGGCGGCGCACCTTCTCGAACACCATGAAGTACGTGCGCAACACGCTGTCCGCGAATTTCGGCAATTTCTTCGCGGTGGCGCTGTCCTCGCTGTTCGTGCCGTTCCTGCCGATCCTGCCGGTCCAGATCCTGCTCATCAACCTGCTGTCCGATTTCCCGATGATCTCGATCGCCACCGACCGCGTCGAGCCGGAAGACCTGCGCCGGCCGGCGGTGGCGCACATCCGGGACGTGGTGCTGTTCGCGCTCGTGCTCGGGCTCGTGTCCACGGTCTTCGATTTCATCTTTTTCGGCTGGTTCGTCCGTTTCGGCGAGCGGCCGTTGCAGACGATGTGGTTCATGGGGTCGATCCTGACCGAACTCGTTCTGTTCTACTCGCTGCGCACCGCGCGTCCGTTCTGGAAGGGCGGTCGGCCGAGCCTGCTCGTGATGGCGCTGACCTGCGTTGCGACTGCGGCGACGCTCACCCTGCCGTACCTGATCGTCGCCCGCGGCGTCTTCCACTTCGTGCGTCCGGCGCCGGAGTGGATGACCGCGGTCGTCGGCATCACCGCCGCCTACTTCGTCACGACGGAAATCGTGAAACTTGCCTACGAGAAGCTCCTTGGGGTACGAAACGGGGAGCATGTCCATGATGTTTCCTGATCCGCGCTGGTTTCTTGACCGGCCCCGACTCCTTCTCGCCGCGCTGCTTCTCGGGGCAGCTCTCTTCTTTTTGCCGAATTTGGCCGATCCGTTCGTCTCCGACGATTGGCACCACCTGTGGATCGCCGGGCACCGCACGCAGCCGCTCCTGGCGTATTTCACGACGAACTACGAAGGCACAACCAGCGGCGGCTCGTACCGGCCGCTCGTGAACGTGCTGTGGGCCGCGGTCGATGCCGCGGGCGGGGGAATGTCGCTTTCCGGCCGGCTGTTCGGCCACACTGCGGCGCTGGCGGCGCACCTCTTGTGCGTCGCGCTCCTCTTTTTGATCGGTCGGATGCTGGTGCCCGGGCGGCGCGGCACGGCGCTCGGCGCGCTGGCGGCGTTGTTCTTTGCGCTCATGCCCAACCATCCGGAAGCCGTGAACTGGGTGGGCGCGGCCAGCGATCCCATCGCCACGGCAGCCGTGCTCGCAGGCCTGCTCGTGTATCTGGACGCGCGGCAGGCGGCGCGGCTGGACTGGACGCATCTGGTGATTCCGGCCGCGGCCATGGCCGTCGGCCTCGCTGCAAAAGAAACGGCGATCGTCCTGCCGGTGGTCATTGGTCTGCACGCGCTCCTCACGCTGCGCCGTCCGTGGCGCGCGTCCCTCGCGCGGGGCGCCGCATTGCTCGCGCCGCTCGTCCTCGTCGCCGTCGCCTACCTGCTGATTCGCTTCCGCGCCACCGGGCTCCTCTACGGCTATTATGGCGCCGAGCGCATCCAGACTGATCTCATGGTCGCGGCGCGCACGTTCCTGGCGATTCCCGTTTCGCAGTTCCTGGCCGGTCCGGCGCGCAGCCATCTGATGCAGGCGCTCTATCGCGGCATCGACACGCACGCCGAAACGTATCTGTTGGCCACGCTCGTTCCCGGACTCCTTCTCCTGTTCCGCGCCCGGCGCATCGTCTGGTGGCTGGCCGCCTCGTTTCTTCTCGCCATCGTCCCGGTCATGCAGTTCGGTTTGAACCATCTGCCCGGCCGCTGGAGCGATGAAGGCGAGCGCTACGCCTACCTGCCGTCGGCTTTCGGCGCCATGCTTGCGGCCTGGGCGGTGATCGCGCTCTGGAAGCGCGTCCACCGTTCGCGCCCGGCGCTGATCGCCGTCTGCCTCGCCGTGGTCGCCGTGCTGGCCGGACAGCTCGCGGCAAAAAACGCCGTGTGGTTCCGCGCCAGCCGTTTCGCAGAACAGGTTGCCCGGTCCTGGCCCGCGGACGCGGCACGGCAGGTCTTCGTCTACGGCCTGCCCGACAACCTGCGCGGCGTCCCGCTGTGGCGCAACGGGTTTGCGCAACGGCTGGAAGCGGCAGGCACGCGTCCCGCCGACCTGCGTGTCTCGGATATCCGCACGGTCATGGACGAACCGCATGGATTTCAAGTGAACGACAACGGCCAGAATGTCTTTTGGTACGGCGATCCGGACGACACGTTCGACGTCGTGGGGCCGACGCCGCCGGACCGCGTGGCGACGTCCTATGGCACGCTTCTCGGACAACCGCGCTTTGCCGTCTACGCCCTCACCTACCGGCATTTCGCCTCGGATGCGCTGGCGATTCCGGAGCCGACCCGCTCCGATGCCGCCGCCGCGTTTTGGACCGGGCAGGGTTGGACGATCCGTCCGCTTTCCTTGCCGCCGGGCGAGGCGGTACAGTAGTTCGCACTATGGCATCCGCCTCCGATTTCTCCCGTCGCACCGCCGCCGCGGTGGGCGCGCTGGCCCTCGTTTTTCTCGTCGGCGTGGCGGTCGTCCGCCGTCAGGAACAACCCGTCGTCAGCGACCGGGCGGTCGAGGCCATCGCGGCGCTCGAAGCGGGGCTCGTATTCACCGGGACGCGCTACGACGTCGTCGTGGCCCAGCTGCGCGCCTCGGCAGACGTCACGCAGAACATCACCGGGCTTGCCACCGACGCCGATGCCATCGCCGGCGCGGCTTCGGCGGTCACGGCTTCGCTCGGCGGCGTGCGCGGTCCGAGCAAGGACGCGGCCCGGGCCGGCGCGGAGCGCGCCGTGCAGGCCGCCGTTGCCGTGCGCACCTCGGCCCAGGTCCTTGCCAAGTACGCGGACGGCAGCGCGCCCGCAGTCGACGCCGTGGCCAGCATTCAGACGGCGCTCAGCGAGATCAGCGCCGCCCGTTCGCACATCGCGCCGCTGCGCATGCAATAAAAAAACGACCCCCGCCATGGCGGGGGTCGTTTTGCGTGTTAGATGAGGGGCAATGCGGCTTGGAGTCCGGCCACGAGGTCCCGCTCGGCATCGGCCAGCGTTTTGCCGCGGATGCAGATGCGGGCGCGGCGCATGCCGCCTTCCGGCTTCCAGGGCGCGGTCAGGCGCGCGGCGTCGTGCGGACGCGCGGCGTCGACGATGGCGCAGACCGTGCCGTCGGCGGCCTCAAAGGCGAGCAGGGCGACGCGCGCGTCCGGCGAGGTGGCGACCAGTTCGTCGAGCACGTCGGCGAGTTCCGTGTCCGCCGCGCCGGCCAGGGCAAAGTCCTGGCGGGTCAGCGAGCTCCAGACGAATTTTCGTGCCGGATCGTGCTTGAGGCGGGCCAGGGCGCGGCCCCACAGGCGCAGCGTCTGCACGGAGCGGGTGCGGTACAGGCCGTGGACGATGCGCTCGCGGTCGGCGCCGAGCGCCACGAGCTCCGCCGCGGCGGTCAGCGTGTCCGGAGCAATCTTCTCGCTCGTGAAACTGCGGCTCTTCGAAATCATGCCGGCCAGGAGCGCGGTGGCGATTTCCTCGTCGACGAGGCCGCGGTCGTGGTCCTTGATGAGGCGCCACAGCACTTCCGTGACCGAGGCCGCGGTCAGGTCGACGTAGTTCATGGTGCCGAAATGTTCATTGGCCGGATCGTGGTCGAGGTTCGCGGTCGGCACTTTGAAGAAGAGGTCCGGCTGGTCGGCGAACAGCGCTCCGAGCGCGTTCAGATCCGCCGCGCCCAAGGTCACGATGAAGTCGTACTTCATGCCGCTCGTCTCGGCGCGCACGTCTTCCGGCCGCCAGCCGCCCTGCTTGGGCGAGACGGCGATTTCGAGATGCGTGTCCGTCAGACGGTAGGAGAGGTCGTGGAGCGGGACGTTCTGGGTGGGCAGGCGGATCAGCAGCGTCGTGACCGGCGGCAGCGTCGCGCGCACCCGGCCGGCGAGCGGCAGATAGGGATGAGCCGCGGCGTCGACAAAGCCATGGGAGACGGCGTCGGCCGGTTTGCCGAGTTTGGCGCAGATGCCCAAAAGGCCCGCGGCGGCGGCGAGCTGGTCGACGTTCGGGTGGGTCGGCAGGGCAATGAGCACGTGCCGGCTGCGGCCGAGCGCTTCGAAAAATTGGGCGGTTTGGGTGAGGGCCATGGGAAAGAAGGAAGCACTATACGGGACATCCGGGGAGCCGTCAACGGGGGTGGTCGGGGGTCTTGACAAAGACGCCCCGCCGTGCCCGCGCCATAGTAGGGGAGCACCCCGCCAGGGCGGGGTCAGGAGGATAGGACGATGACGAGGAAGCGTGCGGTGCGGATCGCCGTGTTGTTGACGGCGGTCTGGTGCGCGGCGGGATGCCGCGAAGAACCGCGCTGGCCGGTGACCACGTCCACGCCGCGGATCGACTGCGGGCCGGCCGTGGGCGATGCGGGAACGTCCGAGGCGGACGCGGGGTTCGCGTTGTCCGACGCGGGGACGGCAGCGGGAGATGCGGCCGCCGACGGTGCGCCGCCCGCGGACGGCGGACCGCCGCCGCGCTGCATCGGCAGCTACGCCGAGGGCGTGGCGCTGTTCGCCGCCGAGACGTACGTCGTGCTGCGCGCGCACGTCGATCCGGAGGAGACGGCCGAGATCACTGCCTGGCCGTGGCAGACGTCGCTGGGCTCGGTGCGCCCGGTGGCGCGCGAGGTCGAGTGGCGGACCGAGGGCGACGCGGCGATGTTCCGCACGGAACCGCTGGCCGACCCGCGCGAACGGCGGCTGCGGCTCGCGGTCGCGGGCGACGCCTTCGACATGGGCGGGCGGGAACCGTACCTGACGGTCCGGGCCTGCGTGCGCAACGGCTGCCCGGCGGCCGCCGCGGACGGGTCCCCGTGCCGGTGCGAGGAGGAAGTCTGCAGCCCGATCATCCTCGCTGCGGCCGTGCCGTCCCTCGACGGGCGCTGGAGCTTCAGCGAAGACGGCGCGGAGATGGGCGCCTTCGACATCCGGCAGTCCGGCCGGGTCCTCTCCGGCCTGCCCTACGACTTCCCGTTCAACATCGAGGGCGTGGGAGTGCAGGGCGGCGAGCTCGGCATCCTGGTCACGGGCGCCGTCGCCCCCGACCGTCGCAGCATCAGCGGGCTGCGGTTCACCGAAGACGGCGACGTCATCGGTCCCTGGTCCGCGCGGCGCGCGGACTGAGGCGGTCCTGCTGCGGGGCAGGGCCTTTTTCTTTTGGTTTTGCCTTGGTACGCTGGTTCCCGCTATGGCCGAGATGCCCAAAGCCTACGACCCGTCCGCGCACGAGGATGCCATCCGCCGCCGCTGGGAAGACAGCGGCTACTTCACGCCGGAAAAGTTGCCGGGCAAGCGCACGGAGTCGTTCACGATCGTCATGCCGCCGCCGAACGTCACCGGCACGCTCCACATGGGCCATGCCGTCATGCTCGCCGTCGAAGACCTGATGATCCGTTTCGAGCGCATGCGCGGCAAGCGCGCGCTTTGGATTCCCGGCACCGACCACGCCGCCATCGCCACGCAGACGAAGGTCGAGAAGCTGATCATGGAAAAAGAGAAGAAGACGCGCCATGACTTGGGCCGCGAGGCGTTCTTGAAGCGCGTCGAAGCCTTTGCCGCGGAATCGCACGACACCATCGTGAACCAGGTGCGCATGATGGGCAGCTCCTGCGATTGGTCGCGCGAGGCGTACACGCTGGACGCGGCGCGCGGCGAATCCGTGAACGAAGCGTTCCAGCAGCTCTACGACATGGGGTTGCTCTATCGCGGCGACCGCGTCATCAACTGGTGCCCGCGCTGCGCCTCGACGCTCGCCGATGACGAAGTGGAATACAAGGAAGGGGAGACGACGCTCTACACCTTCCGCTACGCCAAGGATTTTCCGATCGCCATCGCCACGACGCGTCCCGAGACCAAAGTCGGCGACACCGCCGTCGCCGTGAATCCGGAAGACGCCCGCTATAAAAAGTTCATCGGCCAGGAAATCCGGGTGGACTTTTTGGGCGTGCCGCTCACCCTGAAGATCGTCGGACACCGCGCGGTGGATGCCGGCTTCGGCACCGGCGCGCTCGGCGTCACCCCGGCGCACAGCCAGGTCGACGAGCAGATCGCCCGCGAGAACGATCTGCCGGCGCTCCAGGTCATCGGCGAAGACGGCACGATGACGGCGCTGGCTGGAGCATACGCCGGACTCTCGGTGCTCGAGGCGCGCAAACGGATTGTCGCGGATTTGAAGCAGGTCGGACTGATCGAAAGGGAGGAAACCGTCGGTCAAAACCTCTCCGTCTGCTACCGCTGCGGCACGCCGGTCGAACCGCTGCCGAAGTTGCAGTGGTTCATCGCCGTGAATACGCACTTCCCGTTCGCGCAGTCCAAGCGCCATCCGATCCAGGGGATCAAAGACGGCCAGGAAGTGACGCTCAAGGAAGTCATGAGCCATGTCGTGAAGACCGGGCAGATCAAGATCGTTCCCGAGCGTTTCGAGAAGACGTACTTCCACTGGATCGACAACCTGCGCGACTGGTGCGCGTCGCGCCAGATTTGGTTCGGGCACCGCATTCCCGTTTGGTACCACTCGGAGAAGAAAGGCGACGATGCCTATGCCGTGGGCGCGCCGCCCAAGGGTTCCGGTTGGCAGCAGGACGGCGACACGCTCGACACCTGGTTCTCCTCCGGACTCTGGACGTTCTCGACCTTGGGCTGGCCGGACGAAAAAGCCAAGGACCTCGCCACCTACCATCCGACCTCGGTGCTTGAAACGGGCTACGACATCCTGTTCTTCTGGATCGCCCGTATGATCCTGATGTCCGTGGCGTTGCGCGGCGAAGTGCCGTTCAAAGAGGTCTACCTGCACGGGCTGGTGCGCGACGAGCAGGGACGCAAGATGTCCAAGTCGCTCGGCAATATCATCGACCCGCTCGACATGATCGCCAAGTTCGGCACCGACGCGGTACGCCTCTCGCTCGTCGTGGGATCCACGCCCGGCAATGACACGCGTCTCTCGGAAGAGAAGGTCGCCGGCTTCCGGAATTTCACGAACAAGCTCTGGAACATCGGCCGCTACGTGCTGACGACGACCTCCGGCGAAACGCCCGATGAGCCGCCCGCGCCGAAGACGCTTGCCGACCGCTGGATTTTGTCGCGTCTCGCCGTGACGCAGGAGAAGGTGACGGCCCTCCTTGGTACCCACCAGTTCTCGGCCGCCGGTGAGGCGCTGCGCGACTTCACCTGGAGCGAGTACGCTGACTGGTACCTCGAAATCAGCAAAGGCCAGAAGCAGGATGCCGACCCGGCGTCGACCGACGCCATCCTGCGTTTTTCGCTCGCCACGCTCCTGAAGCTCTGGCACCCCTTCATGCCGTTCGTGACCGAGATGCTCTGGAAAGAGATGGGGGAGAAGGAATTGATCATGGTTGCCGACTGGCCCGACCACATCGGTCTCGAAGACGTGATCGCGGAGCGCGAGATGCAGCGCGTCCAGGATGTGGTCATCGCCATCCGCAACGTCCGCAGCGAGCACAAGATCAATCCCAAGCAGGAGATCGAAGTGAACCTGGCCGCCGGCAGCGAGCGCGAGCTGTTCATCCAGAACGCCGCCGCCGTTTCCGACCTCGCCAACGCCTGCTGCGTGGCCTTCGACGACCGCGAGAAGAAAGCGGAAGAAGTCGCCGCCGTCTCCGGCGCGGTGCAGATCTACGTCTTCCTTCCAACTGTGGGTGATGAAAAGAGCGAGGCCAAGCTCACGGCGCGCGCTGAGGAGCTGGAGCGCTACATCGCGCTCATCGAAGGAAAGCTCGCCAACGAGGAATTCACCGGCAAGGCGCCGCCCGCGGTCATCGAAAAGGAAAAGCAGAAGCGGGTCACGGCGGCCGAGGAACTCGACAAGATCCGCAAGCAATTGGGGTAGGGCGACGGGACCGGTTTGAACCGGTCCCGTTTCGTTGTTAGGATACCGTGCGTATGAAAGGACTGAGCGAAGCCCAGATCGCGGCGCTGTTCGGACGCTCCGTGGAGAACGTCGTGGTCCGCGACCATCTTGTGACGCGCCTGAAAGAGGGGAAGAAGCTGCGCATCAAGATCGGCATGGATCCGACGGCGCCGGACCTGCATCTGGGGCACGCCGTGGCGCTGCGCCTCTTGCGCCGTTTTCAGGATGCCGGGCACACGGTGGTCTTCATCATCGGCGATGCCACGGCGCTGATCGGCGACCCCTCGGGTAAATCCAAGACGCGGCCCCAGCTCGATGCCAAGGAGATCGACCGCAATGCCAAAACCTACTTCGCCCAGGTCGGGAAGATTCTCGACGTCAAAAAGGCCGAGGTTCGTTACAACTCCGAATGGCTCGGCAAGCTGAAGTTCGCCGACGTCATCCGTCTCGCGGCCAAGTTCACGGTGGCGCGCATCCTCGAGCGCGACGACTTCGCTAAAAGGTACAAGAGCGGGATCGACATTTCCGCGCACGAGCTGCTCTATCCGATGATGCAGGCCTACGACTCGGTGGCCATCAAAGCCGACGTCGAAGTCGGGGGCACGGACCAGACCTTCAACATGCTGGCCGGTCGCGAACTGCAGAAGAAGATGGACATGTCGGAGCAGGACGTCCTGACCGTGCCCCTGCTTGTCGGCATCGACGGCGTCAACAAGATGTCCAAGTCGCTCGGCAACTACGTCGGCTTGTCCGAAAAGCCGGAAGATATGTACGGCAAGGTCATGAGCATTCCGGACGCGCTGATCCCCAGCTGGTTCATGCTGGCGACGGAGCTCACCGACGCCGAGATTGCGGAAGCGGCGCGCGTCGACAATCCCCGCGACCGCAAGATGCGCCTGGCCCGCGAGATCGTTGTGCTCTATCACGGTGCAAAAGCCGCTGAGAAAGCCGAAGCGACGTTCGTCTCTGTCTTCCAGAAACGCGAAACTCCCGCGGACGTCGTTGAGATGCGCGCGAAGAACAATCAGTCCCTTGTCGATCTCCTCATCGTCGCCAAACTCGCCGCCTCGAAGTCCGAGGCGCGTCGGCTGGTGGAACAGAACGGCGTGAAACTCGACGGTGCCGTCGCCGCAGACCCCACCGCCGTGATCACTCTGCCCAAGTCGGGCGTTCTGCTTCAGAAGGGCAAGCGTCACTTCGTCCGCGTCATCCCCTCGTAACATGCTGCCGCCGCTGCTCGTCACGGAGGCGCTCGCGCTCCTGCGCGGGACGCTGTCCCACGACATCGACCTGACCCCGGAACTGTTTTCCGCGCCGCCGGATCCCAAACTGGGCGATCTGGCGTTCGGCTGTTTCCCCGTGGCCAAGGCCAGCGGCAAAAATCCGGTCCTCGTCGCCAAAGACCTGGTCGACGACCTGACGCCGCGCCTCGTGGAGACCAAGGGGCTCATCGCGCGCGTCGCCGCCAGCGGTCCGTACCTGAATTTTTTCGTCGACGGGGAGAAGCTCGTCGCCGCGGCGCTGTCCGCCAAGGCCAAGCCGCTCCCCGCGCCGTTGCCGAAAGGCGAGCGGCGGAAGATGCTCATCGAATACGCCAATCCCAACACGCACAAGGACGTCCACGTCGGGCATCTGCGCAACTTCGTGCTCGGCGCGGCGGTCATCCGGCTGGAGCGAACCCTCGGCCACGAAGTCATCGGCGTGTCCTACATCAACGACCTCGGCAACAACGTCGCCAAGTGTTTGTGGGCGGTGGTGCGCACGGCCGGCTGGGAGAAAACGCCGGCGCCGGAGCGCGTCCGCTTTTTGGACAAGGCCTACGTCGAAGCCACGGCCGCGGCGGAAGCCGACACGGCGGTGCGCGCCGAGATTTCGCACATTCAGAAGACGCTCGAGCGCTTCCATGCCGAAGGACTCACGGCGATTCCGCCCAAAGACCGCGTCTGGATCAAAGTCTGGAAGACGACGCATGCCTGGTCCAAGGCCGCCTTGAACGCCGTCATCAAAGAACTTGGCTGGGAAATCGACAAGCAGTGGTTCGAGAGCGAACTGATCGCCGAGACGGTCAAGATCGTGGCCGATCTCGAGGCCAAAGGCATCGCCCGCGCTTCCGAAGGCGCGCTGATCGTGGATCTCGCCGACGAAAAGCTCGGCGTGAATTTGCTGCGTAAGACCGACGGCACGCTGCTCTATAATGCCAAGGACATCGCGCTCGCCTTGCGCAAGGAAGCGGCCTATCATCCCGACGAATCGGTCTACGTCATCGATGCGCGCCAGTCGCTGGCCATGAAACAGCTTTTCGCCACGCTGCGGCGCATGGGCCACGACTTGGCGCTGCGCCATTTGGCGTATGAATTCGTGACGCTGCCCGAGGGTGCCATGAGTTCGCGCAAAGGCAACGTCATCTACTACGCCGATTTTCGGAACGACGTCATCACGCGCGCCAAAGAGGAGGTCGTGCAGCGCCACGAGGATTGGAGCGCTGCCAAGGCACAAAGCGCGGCGCGCGCCATGGCTATGGGCGGCATCGTCTTTGCGCTCTTGAAACAGGATCCGGACAAGCAGATCGTCTTTGATGTGGACGAGGCCGTCTCCTTCGACGGCTACACCGGTCCGTACATCCAGTACACGGCGGCGCGCATTTCGAGCCTGGCCCGCAAAGCCGGCGCGCAGAAGGCTTCCCGATCAAAAGGCACCGCGCCGGTCGTCGATGCCGAGCTGCGCCTGGCCTTCGCGCTCCTACAATTCCCGGCCGCGGTGCGCGCCGCGGCGGAGGGGTATCGGCCGAGCGTGCTCTGCCAGGAACTCTTCGAGCTTTGCAAAACGTTCGCCGTGTTTTACGAACAGGCGCCGATCCTCACGTCCGAACCGGCGGTCCGCTCGCGCCGGCTCGCGCTTTCCAAGAAAGTGCGCGAGACGCTCGTCGCGGGCTGTGCGCTCATCGGCCTGCCGCTCGTCGAGGAGATGTAGTAGCATGTCGGCGGCGCTGACGGTCACGCGCCGGAGGAAACCATGGAGAATCTCACGTACCGGCACGCCACGCAGGCGGACGCCGAAGCCCTGGCCGCGCTCGACGCGCGCGTCTGGGGAGAGATGGCCGCACCGATCGACTGGATCCGCGCGCGCTTGCAGCGCTTCGCGGACGGCACGATCGTCGCCGAGCGGGACGGCGCGATCGTCGGTTCGGCCGTCACGGTCTGCATCAAGGGGTTCGACCCGGACGCGCCGGGCCTTACCTGGATGCACTGCACGGGCAACGGCACGCTCGAGAACCACGATCCGGAGGGGGAGACCGTCTACGGCGTGAACTTCTCGGTGCCGGAGGACGAACCGCCGGGCGTCGGTTCGGAGATGCTGCGGATCATCCTGCGCGACCTGATCGTCGGCGGGAAGAAGCGCCGCGGCATGGTCGGCTGCCGGCTGCCGGGATTCGCCGCCGCGAAGTCGGCCAACCCCGAGCTCACGGCCGAGCAGTACTTCTTCGCGGACCGTGAGGACGGCAAGCCGCGCGATCCGCACGTCCGCCTCTTTCACGAGGTGACGTACGACGACGTGCGCTTCGAGCGCGTGCGGCCGCTGCCCGGGTACTTTGAGGATCCGGAGTCCCTCGACCACGGCGGACTCCTGATCTGGAAGAACCCGCACTGGCAGGAGTGAGTCGGACGCGGCAGGTCGCCGCGGGACGCCACACGGCGTCCGCTTTTTTAAAAAAAGACGCCGCGTGGTGCGGCGCGGCGTGCATACCGGCGATGTCCTCCGGCAACCTACGCCATGCGGGAGTCCGGGGGGCGGCTGCGGTCAGCCGTCTCCCGTTCCCACGCCGTCCGGCATGCGCAGGAGGGGAGGGTCTCCGGCGCGAAGGCCGCGGGATCCAGGGTCGTGCGCCACCGGCCGATGCGCGCGAGGAGCTCCGCGCGGCATACCGGACAGTTCCGATCGCTCGGGCTGCGCATGGGCGGCGGGATCTCCGTCTCCCAGGCGCCGAGCATCACCGGACCGAGCGGCGCGGTGTCGCGCAGGATCTCCGCGATGCTCCAGAGCGACGGCGGTTCGAAGCCCCGGTCGCGGTGCCATTCGTACATCAGGTTCTTGTCCCCCTTGGTGCCATCGGGGTCCGCGTTCACGATGTAGGTGGCCTGGAGCTGGATTTCGTCCGCGCCGGCGGCGAAGGCAAAGCGGATGGAGGCCTCGGCTTCCTCGATCCCCCAGCCCTCGGTGACGACGTGGTGCGGCTTGATCATCAGGTAGATCGAGACGCGTGCGCCGAGACGCTTGAGCAGGGTGATTTTCTCCTCCAGCCCGCGCTTGGACATGCCCTTGCGCAGCATCCGGCGGAGCTGATCGTCCTGGGTCTCGAATCCGATGACGACATCGAGCGTCTTGCCGCCGAGCGCGGCGATGACCGGCGCGACCGCCGTTTCTTCGATGTATTCGAGCCGCGATTCCACCCGCAGGATGCGGATGTTGTCTTGGGCTGCGACCGCCTTCGCGATGCCGCGCTGCGTCTCCTCCGGGATTTCCCCGGCGTTGAAGAAGCTGCCCGCCGTGAAGACGTTCAGCATCGTCACGCGGTCGCGGATCGTCTGGAAGCTGGCCCCGAACAGGCGGAGGAACTCGGCCGCGTCGAGCGGCAGGTTCCCCACGTACCGGTCCACGGCCCTCTGGAACGGACAGAAGGTGCAGCCCTCATGCTCTTCGAGCGCCCAGGCGCAGCCGCCGGGCAGGATCACGAAGCCGTAAGTGCCTACCCGTCCAAGCTGCGGGACGAGTCGGTCCTCGTGGAAGCAGAGCTGCTCGCCGGCCAGGCCGTTGAGCGTCTGCCGCGCACCCTCACTGCCGCGCAGGAGGCGAACCGCGGGGACGACCACGAGGTCGGCCGCGAGATTCACCAACCGCCGGTTCCAGAATTCCCCAAAGAACGCTGCGGACTTCTCGGGCACCGGGGCCCGCACCCCACGCTTGGACTGCTTGCTCATCTGTTCCTCCGTGTTTCCTCCGTGTCCGCAGGCCACTGTAGCACGTTTGGGCGGAGGTCAAGATATGCTACCCTTGTGCCATGAACATAGGGGGATACGTCAGTTTCGGCGCGCTCTGTTTTTTGATCGCCTGCCTCGGTGTCGTGATTTTGTTGCGGGGCAGGCACAGCAAGGTGCACCGGACGTTCTTTTTTTTCACGGCGGCGATCCTGACGTGGATGTTCAGCAACTTCTTCGAGAACGACCCCGTCGTTCCCGAACCTCTGCGCATCTTCCTTCTGGAAGTCGACTTCGCCGCCGCACTCGTGTCCGGTTTTTTCTTCTGGGTGTTCAGCCGGAATTTTCCGCGGAAGCATCCGAACCAGCGGACGGAGCTCTACGCGTTTTTGCCCGTCATCGTCTTCGCCATCCTGGCCTTCACGCCGCTCGTCGCGTCACGCGTCACCTTTCCGAACGACGTCCTGAACTTCGAACTCGGCGCCGCGTTTCCGCTTTATGGCGCCGCGCTTTTTGGCTACTACGCGGCCGGTCTCTGGAACCTGTTGAAAAAATTCCGCCGCGCGGACGGGGTGGAACGACGGCAGCTCGCGTTCGTGCTCGGGGGGTTCAGCGTTTCCGTGGCGATCGGACTCACGATGAACTTGCTGCTGCAGAACGTCGTTCCCCTCGAAGTCTTCCGTCTGGGCGTGTACGGCATCATCTTCATCGTCCTGGGGATGGGATACGCCGTCGTCAAACATCACCTGTTCGACATCAAGATCATCGCCGCCGAGGTCACGGCGTTCCTGATCACCGCCATCCTGTTCGGCCAGATCTTCTTCTCGACCGGGTTGTCGGAGGCGATCAACCGGACGGCGTTGTTCCTCGCGGTCTATGTCTTGATGGTCGCCTTCGTCCGCAGCGTCATTCTGGAAGTCCACCGCCGTGAAGACGTTCAGCGCCTGGCCGAAGACCTGCGGCTCGCCAACACCAAGCTCCAGGAGCTGACCGAGATGAAAACGAACTTCATCTCGGTCGCCAGCCATCAGCTGCGGGCGCCGATCGGCGGCGTGCGCGGCTACCTCTCCATGCTGCGCGACGGCGACTTTGGCGAGCTGGGCAAGAAGATCGACGACCTGCTTGACCTGAACATCGACACGTTGAACCACCTGTTGCATGTCATTGAGACGTTCCTGAACGTCACCCGCATCGAAGCCGGAAAGATGGACCTGAACAAGGAGCCGGTTGATATGTGCGCCATGACCCGGGGCATCTACAAAGAGCTGGCGCTGACCGCGTCGCGCAAGAAGATCCGTCTCGTCTTGTCCTGCCCGCTGAAGAGCGCCACGGTCCGCGCCGACAAGGAGAAACTGCGCAACGTCATTTTCAACCTGGTGGAGAACGCCCTGAAGTACACCGAGCACGGCACCATCAAGACGATCATCGACGTCGGACCGAAACGCGTCGAGATGCGCGTCACGGACACCGGCATCGGCATCGCGCCGAAGGAGGCGCCTCAGTTGTTCGCCAAGTTCGTCCGCGCCGGCGGCGGCCTCAAGATTTCTCACGGTTCCGGCCTCGGCCTCTATATTGTGAAGATGCTGATCGAAGCCCACGGCGGCGACGTGTTCGTGGAAAGTCCGGGTGCGGGCCTGGGTTCGACCTTCGGATTCCGGATGCCGGTCGGCAAAGCGCGCAGGGGGGATGGCGCGGCGTTTTGACGCTGATTTTCCGGGACTGTTATACTGCGGGCGTATCCTTCGCGCCCGACCCCGTATGTTCAAGCCTGCTGCACGCCCTGAATCCGCCAACAACGACACGGTTATTGCCGCCGGCGTCAAAGTCGAGGGTGATTTCACGTCGGCCGGCAACATCATCATCGACGGCGAAGTCTCCGGTACGCTGCGCACCGACATGGATCTCGTGGTCGGCCCCGAAGCCAAGATCACGGCGAACGTCACGGCCCGCAATGCCCGCATCGCCGGCGAAGTCCACGGAAACCTGTCGGTCAGCGAGCGCGCCGAACTTTCGGCCACGGCCAAGATCTCCGGCGACATCCAGGCGCGCATCCTCGTGATGGAGGCGGGCGCGGTGTTGAACGGCCGCTGCGCCATGGGCGCCGAGGCGGCCCCGGTCCATATCCCGACCCCCGTTCTGCGCAATCGTCCCGTGAAAGCGGAATCTTGATGTACCAATACGTCTACGACGCCGCACTCTCCGACAAGCGGCATCATCTGGCGCTGACGGCCATCGAGAACCGGCTCACCGACCTGGGCATCCAGGGAAGGATCGACCGGCTCTCCTTGTTTAAGAATGTCGCCGAGTCCATCGAGGAAGGCGTCCGGCGCGGCGTGACCACGGTCGTGGCGGTCGGCAACGACGACACCGTGAAAAAGGTCATGGACGCCGTGCCGCAGTTCGCCGTGACGATGGGCGTGATTCCGATCGGCAAACCCAGCAAGATCGCCCGGCTCTTGGGCGTGCCCGAGGGCATCGCCGCCTGCGACGTGCTCAGCGCCCGGCTCACCCAGACGCTTGACATCGGGCGCGTGAACGGCCATCATTTCCTCGCCGCGCTGAGCGTGCCGGCCGGGGCGGTGACCTTGGACTGCGAAGGGCAGTACCGCGTCACGGCGCCGCCGCGCGGACCGGTGCACGTCTGCAACATGACGCCGCTCGAGACCCTGCTCGACGAAGACGCCGCGCCGATCCACCAGGCGGACCCCTCCGACGGCCTGCTGGAGGCGGTCATCCCGGCACGCCGGGGCATCTTCCGGAGTGGCGAGGGCGGCAGCAAGACCGTGCTCAACCTGCGGCGCCTCACGATCCGCGCCGAGCGGCCGTTCACCTACGTCGTGGACGGACGCAGTCACTCGGCACAGCGCGCCGAAGTAGATGTCCTGCCGGGACGGCTGAAAGTCATCGTCGGGCGGAATCGATTGTTTCGAGTTCCTACGTAAATACGGGCCGGTGGCGGAACTGGTATACCTGCCTGCCGGCAGGCAGGCGCGCACGTTTGAGGGAACATGCCTTACTTCGTCTACGCCCTGCAAAGTGAGAAGGACGGCCGTCTCTATATCGGCATGACGAGAGACGTGCAGAAACGTTTGTCGCAGCACAATGCGGGTAAGACCCAATCGACTCGCTTCTATCGTCCCTACGTCCTTCTGCGTTTTGCCGAGGTTCCGAATCGCCTAGCGGCGCGGGCACTCGAAAAAGAGTGGAAGTCGGGGTCTGGGAGAGCGTCCATCAAATAATGGGCCGGTGGCGGAACTGGTATACGCGCACGTTTGAGGGGCGTGTGCCGCAAGGCTTGAGGGTTCGAGTCCCTCTCGGCCCACCAGAAAAGGCGTCTCATGCGAGGCGTCTTTTCTTTTTGCGGCGTCCGGACGTTGCCTGAGGTGCGCCGCGGGAGTATCCTGAACGTGGAGGACGCGGGCCTGGGCTCGTAGCTCAGCGGTTAGAGCGTCTCGTTTACACCGAGAAGGTCCTCCGTTCGAATCGGAGCGGGCCCACCAGAAACATTTCCTTTCATGCGCTATCTCTTCGGCATCCTCGGCATCGTGCTCGGCATGATCCTCGTCATCAAGTCGGAGTGGTTCTTCACCTTCTTCGGCCGCATCGATTTCGCCGACAAATATCTCGGCACCGAGGGCGGGACGCGCCTCATGTATAAGCTGATCGGCATCCTGTTCGTCCTCCTGTCGCTGCTCTACATGACCGGCGGCATCGAAAGTTTCCTGAAAGCGGTCTTCATCCCGGGCGGCGTGTGACGCCTATGTACATCCCATCGGGCAGCGAGCTGCTGAATCCCGTCACCATCCTCACCGAGGCCGGCGTGCGCGAAGGCATGCACGTCGCGGATTTGGGCTGCGGCGCCACGGGACACATCGTCTTTCCGGCATCGCACATGGTCGGCAAGAACGGCATCGTCTACGGCGTCGACATCCTGAAGTCGGCGCTCTCCGGCGTGGAGTCGCGCGCAAAACTTGAGGGCGTCGCCAACGTCCAGACCGTCTGGAGCGACATTGAAGTCTACGGCGCAACAAAGGTGCCGGAGGCCTCGCTCGACTTGGCCACGCTCGTCAACAACCGCCCCAGCCCGGCGATGATGCGCGAGACGGTCCGTCTCATCAAACCCGGCGGCACGCTGGTGGTCGTCGACTGGGTCGTGACCGCCACCCCGTTCGGTCCTGCCAGCAAGGAACGCATCGATACCGAGACGGTGAAGCGGATGGCTGCCGATTTGCGCCTGACGCTGACCAAGGAATTCCAGGCGGGGCAGTATCACTACGGGGTCATCTTTAAGAAATAGCGCCCCCTCGCGCTGCGTCGAAAATACGGGGCGTTGTGTGCCGTATTGACGGAAGTTCCCGATTTCCGGCACACTGCCCGTCGTTATGTTCGATCTGGCACTCCTGCTCTCCCCGGCGTTCTGGTTCTCGATCCGCTGGAACCCCCTGCAACCGAACACGGCGATCCTGATGGCCGTGGCCTTTGGCCTGCTCGCGGCCGTCGGCGCGCTGTTGCCCCGCATCGTGGCCCGCGGCCGGCAGATACCGAAGTTCGAGCGCAAGGCCTGGGCCGGCGTCGGCCGCCCGGCCGTGGCTGCCGGCGTCATGGGGATGTTCTTCACCTTCTGCGCGTACCAGCAGGTGGCGATCCTCTCGGCGCGGTTCTGGTTCCTGCTCGTCGCCGTCGCCTTCATCGCCGCCGAAGCGCGGGCCATCCGGACGCTGGTGCAGGAAACGCCGCGTCTCAAGGACGATGCCGCCACGCGCGCCGCGGCCGCCAAATATTTGCCGGGAAAAAACGCCTGACGCTTTGCCCATGGAAGACGCGCGCCGCGCACGAGGCTCCTTTGGGGAATCGGTCGCGGCGCGTTTGTTTTTGGAGAAAGGCTTCACCATTCTTGAGCGCGGCTGGCGGACCCGCTACGGCGAGGTCGACCTGATCGTGCAGGACGCGCGGGGTGTGCGTTTCGTGGAAGTGAAGACGCGCGGGAGCGACACCTTCGGTCCGCCGGAGGAAGCGGTGACGCGCCTGAAACTCCGGAAGATCGCCCGCGTCGCCGAGGTGTACCTGGAGAAGCGCGGCTGGCAGCACCTGGCGCGCCAGATCGACGTGGTGGCCATCCGCACGGACGCACCCGGAGCGCCGGAGGTCCGGCACATCGAGGACGTGGGCGAGGGGTTCGGATAAAAAAGGAACCGCCTAGGGCGGGTCCTTCGACGCGGGAGATGAACCGATCTCCCGGTCGAGGTACTGGCGGATTTCCTCCTGCAGGCGGAAGAGGTCGGCCGTGATGTCCATGAACGCGTAGGTCGTCACGAAGGCGTAGGCGAAGTCCGAGAAGAAATCGCCGCGCGGCGGCCCCAGGGACGGCAACGCCATGAAGACGAGCGGCAGCGTCACCATCATCCCCACGCAGTAGGGGATGATGAACAGGCGCAGCCGGAACTCCCGTCGCATGCGGTGCTTCACGACCGGCATGATGATCTTGTAGGAAAGAGCGGCGATGAGGCCGAACAGGTAGGCCCAGCTGGTGTAAAACGGTCCGTCCACGACTACCTCCATGACCACCTGAACACGCCGGAGGCACGATTGTCAATGCGCGCCCGCTTCGGTACGCTGGTCACGTTTTCTATGCCGTTGCGCCTCCACAACACCGCCTCCGGGAAGAAAGAGGAGTACCGCTCCGCCAAGGCACGGGAGGTGACGATGTACACCTGCGGTCCGACGGTCTACAACGTCGCCCACATCGGCAACTTGTCGTCGTTTTTGGCCGCCGACGTGCTGCGCCGCTGGCTTGCCGCCTCCGGATACGCGGTGCGTCACGTCATGAACATCACGGACGTGGACGACAAGACGATCCGCGGCGCGCGGGAAGCCGGCAAGTCGCTCGGCGAATTCACCGCCCGGTACGAAGCGCTGTTTCGCACCGACCTGGAGCGGCTGAACGTGCTGGAGCCCGTCTTCGTGCACGCCACGAAGAATATCGAAGCCATGGTGGCGGATGTGCAGGCGCTGCTCAAAAAGGGCTTGGCGTATGAGAAGGACGGCTCCGTGTATTTCGCCATCGAGAAGTTTCCCGGCTACGGCGCGCTCGCCGGCCTTGAGAAGCGGAACGCCGCTCCGGCCAAGCATCGTGTCGATGCGGACGACTACGACAAGGATGCGGCCGAAGACTTCGTGCTTTGGAAGGGCTGGAAGGAAGAGGACGGCGAGGTCTATTGGGAGACGCCGCTCGGCAAAGGCCGTCCCGGCTGGCACATCGAGTGCTCGGCCATGATCCGCCGGCACCTCGGCGACCAGATCGACGTCCACACCGGCGCCGCGGACCTGGTGTTCCCGCACCACACCAACGAGATCGCCCAGGCCGAAGGCGTCACGGGGAAGCGCCCCTTCGTCCGCTTCTGGTTCCATCGCGGCTTCCTGACGGTCGACAACGAAAAGATGGCCAAACGCATCGGCAACGTGCTCGCACTTTCAGACGTCGCGAAGAACGAGCTCGAAGCGCTGGCCTTCCGCTGGGCCATCGTCTCCTCGCACTACCGCACGCCGCTGAACTTCACCGATCAGTCGATGCCGGCCGCCAAGGCCGCGCTCGGCCGTCTGCTTGCCGCCGCCGACCGGCTGGAGGCGTGGGAAACGAAGAGCGCGGCTGCCGACAGCGCTGCCGTCGCGGTTGCCATCGACGCGGCGCGGAAAGATTTTTCCGCTGCCATGGACGACGACCTGAACACGCCCGCGGCCGCGGCCGCCATCTTCGACGCCGTGAAGCTGGCCGAACGGCCGGAACTTTCCAAAGGCGACGCGCTGCTCGTGTCCGAGTTTTTGGAGGAGGCGGACGCCGTGTTCGGCGTCGTTGCCGCGGGCCTGCCGTATTGGCGCGCTGCGGTGAAACGGCCGCTGTCCGCCGAGGAAGCGGCAACGCTCGAGAAATGGGAAGAAGCGCGCACCGCAAAAAGATATGAAGAAGCCGATGCCTTGCGCGTCGAATTGAAGGCGCAGGGAATCGACGTGCGCAACACGCCGGGCGGGACCGTCTGGCAGCGCGACCCCTGGGCTTGACGCCGTCTTTTTCTCTTGATACCTTGCATGCGTACTGACTCGAGCTTTTAGGCTCGAGTCATTTTCATGAGACGCACGCATGTCCAGCCCCATTGTCCAAGCCATCCAGCAGATCTGCGACGAAAAAGGCATCTCCTACGATGCCGTGATCGAGACGATCGAGGCCGCGCTCGCCGCCGCCTACCGCAAGGATTTCGGCCAAAAGAATCAGAACATCAAAGTGACCTTCGAGCCCGAGATGGGCGGGTCGCGCGTCTTCGACGTGAAGACCGTGGTCTCCGACGAGTTCGTCGAGAAGGCGCTGAAGGAAATGGAAGAGAAGGCCGCTGCCGCCGCCGCGGCGCTGGCTGCGGGAGAACCGCTGCCGCTCGTCGAGCCGGAAATGGCAAAGGTGCCGGTCGGCGAAGTGGTCGCTTCCGGCGAGCCGACCGAGGAAGAGAAGTACAACCCCAAGCTGCATCTTTCGCTGACCGAAGCGCGGGCCATCAAGCCCGACGCCCAGATCGGCGACACGCTGACGATCGAGCTTGAGGTGCCGGCCGCCTACGGCCGCATGGCCGCCCAGACCGCCAAGCAGGTCATCACCCAGCGGCTGCGCGAAGCCGAGCGCTTCAAGCTGTTTGAAGAGTTCAAAGGCAAGGAAGGGGAGATGCTGGTCGGCGTCGTGCAGCGGCGCGAAGGCCGCGTCATGCTCGTCGACCTCGGCCGCGTCACCGGCGTCATGCTCTCCGAGGACCAGATGCCGACCGAACGCTACAACCCCGGCGACCGCGTGAAGGTGTTCGTGACCGCCGTGGCCATGACGAGCAAGGGCCCGGAGATCCGGCTGACCCGTACGCATCCGGAAATGGTCCGTAAGCTGTTCATGTTGGAAATTCCGGAAGTCGCCTCCGGCGCCGTGCTCATCCACGCCATCGCCCGCGAACCGGGCAGCCGCACCAAGGTGGCCGTTTCTTCGACGCAGGAAAACGTCGATCCGATCGGCTCCTGCATCGGCCAGCGCGGCAGCCGCATCCAGACCATCATCTCGGAAATCGGCGGCGAAAAGATCGACATCATCGAGTGGAACGCCGACGCCGCGCCGTTCATCAAGAACGCCTTGTCGCCGGCGCGGGTGGAACGCGTCGAGCTCGACGAGCCGACGAAGACCGCCAAAGTCCTCGTGGCGCGCGACCAGCTGTCGCTTGCCATCGGCCGCGGCGGACAGAACGTGCGGCTTGCCGCGCGCCTGACCGGTTGGAAGATCAACGTCGTCGAAGCCGAAGCCCCGGCGGCGGAAGAAGCCGTCGCTGAAGCGCCCGCTGCAGAGGCACCGGCCGAAGAGGCTCCGAAAGCCGAGTAACCGCATCTCCCATGATCGCGCAGATCTACAACGCCGTCTTCTACCAGCCGATTTTCAACCTGCTGGTCTGGCTGTACGAGGTCGTGCCCGGTCAGGACATCGGTATCGCCATCATCCTGATCACGATCATCCTGAAGGTCGTACTCTTCCCGTTCTCGCTCCAGTCGCTCAAGAGCCAGCGCGCCATGAACGCGCTGCAACCGAGGTTGAAGGCGCTGCAGGACCAGTACAAGGACGACAAGGAGAAACAGGCCAAGGCCGTGATGGAGCTGTACGCGTCCGAGAAGGTCAGTCCGTTCTCGTCCTGCTTGCCGCTCATCATCCAGCTGCCGTTCCTGTTCGCGCTCTATCATGCGCTCCAAAAGGGGCTCACAAACGGCGGTTTCGAGCAGCTCTATCCGTTCGTGGCCCATCCGGGGACGATCGACGCCATGTTCCTGGGCGTCGTCGACCTGGCCGCGCGTTCTTGGCCCCTGGCCCTGCTCGCCGGTCTGACCCAGCTCTGGCAGACGTTGATGCTCTCTCCGAAGCCCAACCCCGCCGCCAAAGTTCCGGGCTCCAAGGACGAAGACACCATGGCCGCGGTCAACCGGCAGATGACCTATCTCATGCCGGTCATGACCTTCATCATCGGCCTGCAGTTCCCCGGCGGCCTCGCCCTGTACTGGCTGGTCATGAACCTGCTGACCGTCGGCCAGCAGTGGCTGTTCTTCCAGAAGGAACCCAAGAAGCCGGATGCGCCGTCCCTGCCCACGCCGCCGACGCCGCCCTCCGGGCACGCCGCAGTGGGGCCGGTCGTGTAGGAGGGTGTGGGGGGTCGGGCGTAGGGTGTAGGATGTTGCGGTATGGATCCCGTTGCGCGCGCAGTTCTCGCCACCGTCGCCTACTTCGACCTGTTCCAGGTTCCGCTCACGGCTCTTGAAGTCTGGCGGAACCTGTTTTGGTCTGCGGGTGCCCCGCCCGGACTCGGCGACGTCGAAGCGGCCATCGCCCGGCTCGTCGCCGAAGGAAAACTGACGTCGCAGGAAGGCTACGTCTCGCTGCCCGGCGGCGCGCCGGCGTCGCTGCGTTTGATGCGCGAGGCCGACGCGCTGCGCAAATGGCGTCGCCTGCGTTTCGGCGCGCGATTGCTTTCCGCCGTGCCGTTCCTGCAGGGGATCGCCGCCGTGAACACGTTGCCGATCGGCGCGTCGCGGCGGGAGTCCGACATCGACGTGCTGCTCGTGGCGCGCGCCGGCCGCCTGTATACGATGCGTTTCATCGCGGTGGTGGCGGCAACGCTCTTCGGCCTGTATCGCAGCGGGGAACACGTCGCCGATCAATTGTGCCTGTCGTTTTCCGTGAGCGAACGCGCCCTCGACGTCATGCCGCTCGCCAAATCCGGCGGCGATCCGTATCTGCAGTTCTGGGTGGCCAACGTCCATGTCGTCGCCGAGCGGGACGGCGTGTTCGACGCCTTCTGGCGGACCAACGCGCCCCTCTTGGTGCAGCTGCCGAACGCCCGCTTGCGCCGCCTGCCGAAACTCGTCCGCGCGCCGCGTCTTCTTTCCGCGCTGCGCGATGCGTCCGAGCGTCTCCTTGTCGGCTCCTTCGGTGACCGTGTCGAAGCCTGGGCCAAGCGTTTCCAGATGCGCCGTTTCGCGGCAAACACGCAAAGCCGGGCGCGGCGCGGCGGCACCGACGTCGTCATCGCGGACGACATCCTGAAATTCCACGAGCGCGACCGACGCGAAGAAATCCGGACGCGTTGGGCAGAGCGGCGCGGCACGCTTGGCGTATGAAAATGATCCGCGTTGTTCACACCTGGGCGCTGCCGGCCGTTGTCTTCCTGATCCCCTGGGGCGCGCGGGTGATCTTCCTCCAGCCGCAGGTGGACGGCGTGACGGTCGAAGCGTTGACGCTGTCGCTGTTCGCGGTCGAGCTGCTCGTCTATGTTGCCGCGGCAGTGAGCGTGCGCACGGTCCGACGACGGCCGTCGTCCGCGCCCCGCCGCGCCGAGTTCGTGCTGTTCGTGCTCGTGCTCTGGGCGCTGGCCTCCGCGCTGTGGTCGCCGGTCCCGGCGTTGGCCATGCAGGCCGCGGTACGCCTGCTTGCCGCCGCGCTCCTGTTGTATCTGCTGGCGCGCCAGGAAGACCTCGGCCGCGTCCGAGATGCGTTCCTGCTGTCTGCCGCGCTCCAGGCCGGGCTGGGACTGTGGCAGCTGTTCGCCCATGAGATCGGCGCATCGACCCTCTTGGGCGTGGCCGCCCAGCACGCCGCCGGTCCCTCGGCGGTGATCGAGAGCGCGGCCGGCCGTCTGCTGCGCGCCTACGGCACCTTCCCGCATCCCAACGTGCTCGGTGGGTTCCTGGCCGCCGCCCTCGTCGTCGCGCTCGCCGACTGGCGGCAGGGGAGGGCGGGGATCGTAGTGTCCGGGGCCGTGCCGCTCATCGCCGCCGGACTGCTGGCCTCGTTTTCCCGGAGTGCCTGGATCGCCGCCGCCGCGGGCGCGTTCGTCCTTGTGGCGTATCTGCGCCTCGATCATCGGCTGTGGCTGCGGCTGGTCGCAGTCGGCGTGGTCGGCATCCTCTTTGCTATCCTGGTCCAGCCGTATCTCGTGGCCCGCGTCACCGCGGACGGCCGCCTCGAAGAACGCTCCATCAATGAACGTAAACTCGCCCTCATCCAAGCGCGCGGCATCTTCCTCGCCGCGCCGCTGACCGGCGTGGGCATCGGGCAAACGGTGCCCGCGCTCATCCGCGCCGGGGAGCCGCTGCTCGAGCCGCCGCACCTGGTGCCGGCCGTGGTCATCACCGAACTCGGACCGGTCGGTTTGCTGCTTGCTGCCGCGTTTCTCCTGACGTTGTTTCCCCGCGGCCGTCGCGTCTCACCGGAGGCGGCGGCGCTGGCCGCCTGCGCGGCCGTCCTTTCCCTGTTTGATCACTATCTGTGGACCGCGGTGCCGGGCCTGCTGCTCGGTGCATTGATCTTTGCTTTGCTGCTTGACCATCCGCGTCAGACCCCGTAAGAGAGGGGGAGGAGGACAGAAGATGGACGTTGCAATCGACGACGCGCCGCAATCGGCGCCGACACACCCGCGCATCCTGCCGATCCTGCGTCGACTGGTGTCCGACCCGTGCCGCGAGTGGATCGACTCGCCGGACAGCAGCAGCGTTTTCGACTGGGGGGATTTCCGCTACTGCCGGCAACGCCGCGAGGACGGGCTGACCGTCTTCATCGGTCTGACGAGTCGGGAGATGCCGGACCGCTTCGCCGTCGAGAAGATCGAGTGGTCGCCGGTCTGGCCGGCGGACGAGAGCAGGCCGACCACGGGGCGGAAGTTCGAACTGTGGTGCGCGGAGCTCCTCGCCCGCGGTCAGGCGCTTCCGTCGATCGACGGGCGCATTCCCGCGGTCGGCATCGATTCCTGGCGCGGTTGCAGCGGCGGTGGCGGGTCGCGGCCGTACCACATCCTCGTGGAGCGCGCCCAGGTGCTCGCCCATCTCGAGGAGCTGGACGGGCGACAAGGCGGATTACGGCACAAGCGCTGCGGCATCTCGCGCGGCAACGTCGTCTTGCTGTTCCCGCAGATCGACGAGAACGACTTCTCGCGCAGGCACGGTTTCAAGTTCCTGGTGGAGAACCGGGACGCCGCCGACGAGCTCTCGCGTCGCTGGACCGGGATGAAGCCCGCCGACGCGCGTACGTTTGCCGCCGACATTCAGGCAATCAGCGCGCTGCTCGAGGATCCGGAGATCGCCGCCCTGGAGTGGCCCAAGTAAGGAGTAGCGTCTTCGGACGCGGTCGCGAAAGCGGCCTTTTCTTTTTCCACCGCGCGGGTTCTTGACGTTTTACCGGCTTTTTTCTACACTACCGCCCGAAATAGCACTCTCCCGTTTTGAGTGCTAATCGGGAATTTTTAACCATTTCGGCACACCTATGCAGTTGAAACCGCTTGCCGATCGGGTCATCGTGAAGCCGATCGAGGAGTCGGAAGCCACGGTCTCGGGCATCATCCTGCCGGACACGGTGGACAAGGAAAAACCGGAGAAGGGCGAAGTCATCGCCGTCGGTCCGGGCAAATACGAGGACGGCAAGCTGATCCCCATGGGCGTGAAAGTCGGGGACAAGGTCGTCTTCAAGAAGTACTCGCCGGACGAAGTGAAGATGGGTGACGCGGAATACCTGATCCTTTCGGAATCGGACCTTCTGGCCGTGATCTCCTAACGTTATGGCAAAACAGATTCTGTTCGACGACAAGGCGCGCGCCGCCATGAAGCGCGGCGTGGACATGCTGGCCAACGCCGTCAAAGTGACGCTCGGCCCCAAAGGCCGCAACGTGGCCCTCGACAAGGGCTACGGTTCGCCGACGATCACGAAGGACGGCGTGACGGTGGCCAAGGAAATCGAGCTCGAGGATAAATTCGAGAACGTCGGGGCGGAACTCGTGAAGGAAGTCGCCTCCAAGACCAACGAGGTGGCCGGCGACGGCACCACCACCGCGACCCTGCTGGCCCAGGCCATTTTCAACGCGGGCCTGAAGAACGTCACCGCAGGTGCCAATCCGGTGGCCATCCGCCGCGGGCTTGAGAAAGGCGTCGAGGCCGTCGTCGCTGAAATCAAGAAAATCGCCAAACCCGTCTCGGGTGACGCCATCACGCAGGTGGCGAGCATTGCGGCGAACGACGCCGAGATCGGCGCGACCATCGCCGAAGCCATGAAGAAGGTCGGCGAGAACGGCGTCATCACCGTCGAGGAGTCGCAGACCTTCGGCATCACCACCGAAGTGGTCCAGGGCATGCGTTTCGACAAGGGCTACGCCGCGCCGTACATGGTGACGAACGCCGAACGCATGGAAGCGGAGTACAAGGACGTGCCGATCCTGATCACGGACGAGAAGATTTCTTCGGTGCAGGACCTCCTTCCGGTGCTCGAGAAGGTCGCCCAGACCGGCCGCAAGGAAATCATCATCATCGCCGATGATGTCGACGGCGAGGCGCTGACGACGCTCATCGTCAACAAGCTGCGCGGCACGTTCAACTCGCTCGCCATCAAGGCGCCGGGCTTCGGCGACCGCCGCAAGGAGATGCTCCAGGACATCGCCGTGCTCACCGGCGGACGCGTCGTCTCCAAGGACATCGGCTTGAAGCTGGATAAAGCGGAGATGACCGACCTGGGCCGCGCGGAGAAGGTCACGGCGACCAAGGACACCACGACCATCGTCGGCGGCGCCGGCGACAAGGCGGCCGTCCAGGACCGCGTCGCGCAGATCAAGAAAGCGCTCGAGACCACCGAGAGCGAGTTCGACAAGGAAAAGCTCCAGGAGCGCCTGGCGAAACTCGCCGGCGGCGTCGGCGTCATCAAGGTGGGCGCCGCGACCGAAACGGAAATGAAGGAAGTGAAGCACCGCATCGAGGACGCGGTCGCGGCCACCAAAGCCGCGGTCGAAGAGGGAATCGTGCCGGGCGGCGGCGTGGCGCTCATCCGCGCCCTGCCCGCGCTCGACGCGGTGAACGTCACGGGCGATGAGGCCGTCGGCGTCGACATCCTGCGTCGTGCCCTGCTCGAGCCGGTCAAACAGATCGCCGCGAACGCAGGCCAGGACGGCTCGGTCGTCGCCGAGAAGGTCCGCCAGATGAAGGGGGGCGAAGGCTACAATGCCGCAACCGATACCTACGAGGACCTCGTCGCCGCGGGCGTGATCGATCCGGCCAAAGTGACGCGCACCGCGCTGCAGAACGCGGCCTCGATCGCCGCGATGTTGCTCACGACCGAAGCCGTGGTTGTGGACAAGCCGGAAAAGAAAGAAGAGGCCGGGCATGGCGGCGGGATGCCGGGCGGCATGGGCATGGACTACTAAAGGAGACGCACGCACCCCCGCCATTGGCGGGGGTGTTTCGTTATAAAAAAGAGGACCGCGGCGCGCCGGGGCGCAGCGGTCAGCGGGAGACGCAGATGTCGATCGCGTCGGCCCGGTCGGTCGGGTGCATGCCGAGCTGCAGATGGGGTTCCGCGTGCAGCTCGAGCGCGGCCTTGAGGTAGTGCGTCACGGCGGCCATGATCTGACCGAGCTCTTCGGTGACGAGCAGCCGTTCCTCATCCGTGACCGTGAGCGGCAGCGGTTTGCCCTCCTTGTGGGCGCGGAACGCCAGCGTCGCCAACCGGGAGACGAGGGTCTGGTAGCCGACGTCGTCGGGGGCGCGTTGCGCCGGCGGATTGGCTGCGAGCGCTGCTTCCATCAGCTCCGCCGCGGTCGGCGGACACTTGTGCTTTCCCGTGATGTGCCGGAAGACCGAGCCGATGCTGGGCATCGAGCGTTTTCTCCTTGGATTCCGGGGGTCCCGGAGTCCGCAGCACAAGCTACTCCTGGTCCGGGCGGACGTCAAAGCGGCGTAGGGGATGGAAGGGGCCCGTCAACGGCCTGATTGCCGCACGGTACCGGGCGTGCTATCCTTTTCGTGCCTATTATACCTATTTCCTTTCGGGAAACGGACCTATGGAAGAGATGCAGAAACCGATGCCGCAGGGCGGCGACAAAGACGTCGAAGAAAACAAGTTGATCGCGGCGATCAGCTACATTTCCGTGCTCTGCCTCGTGGGCTTGCTCGGGAAAAAGGACAGTCCGTACGTGCAGTATCACGCCAAACAGGGCTTTGTCCTGTTCATCGCCGCCATCGCCTTTATGGTCATCGGCATCGTGCCGATCCTGGGCTGGATCATCAGCTTCTTCGGTTCGATCGCGGTCCTCGTGCTGTCCATCATGGGCATCATCAACGCCATCGGCGGAAAGAAGACGGATCTGCCGCTCGTCGGCGAGTGGGCGAAGAAGGTCAACCTGTAAAGTCATGAAGGACTTGGTCGAACGCGCTGCTGCTCTTCAGGCGAAGATCGCCTCCGCATGGAGGTTACTTTGACCTGGAGAAACGAAAAACCGACATCGCCGCCCTCGAGGCGGACATGAACGCCCCCGGGTTCTGGCAGGACTCGGAACAGGCCCAGCGCGTTTCGGCCAAACACGCCGCGCTCGCCAAAGAGCTCGGCGCTTGGGATGCCTTGCGCCGCGAGACCGATGATCTCGCGGCGCTTGCCGTTGACGGGGATGAGTCGCTGCGCGAGGAGATCACGGCATCGCTTGCCGACGCCGAGAAGCGTTATGGGAAACTGGAATTCACGGTGTTGTTTTCCGGAAGCCACGATAGCGCCAACGTCATCATGGCCTTCCACGCCGGGACCGGCGGCACGGAGGCCATGGACTGGAGCGCCATGCTGCTGCGCATGGTCCTGCGTTATTGCGAGCGGAAAGGTTTCCGCGCCCGTATCATCGACGAGCACCGCGGCGCCGAAGCCGGCATCAAAAGCGCCACGGTCAGCATCGAAGGGCCCTACGCCTACGGCACTCTCAAGAGCGAACATGGCGTGCACCGGCTGGTCCGCATTTCCCCGTTCGACGCCGAAAAGATGCGCCACACCTCCTTCGCGCTGATCGAAGTCATGCCCGAACTCGGCGACGTCGAGGAAGTGCCGATCGAGTCCAAGGACATCCGCGTCGATACCTACCTTTCGTCCGGCCATGGCGGCCAGAGCGTGCAGACGACGTATTCGGCGGTCCGCATCACCCATCTCCCGACCGGCATCGTCGTGACCTGCCAGAACGAGCGCAGCCAGCAGCAGAACCGGGAGACGGCCATGAAGATTCTGCGCGCCAAACTCGCGGCCCTGGCCGACCTGGAGCGCGAAAAGGAAAAGCAGGAGCTGCGCGGCGCCTACACGAGCGCCGAGTGGGGCAACCAGATCCGCTCCTACGTGCTGCAACCGTATCAGATGGTGAAAGACCACCGGACGGGCCATCAGACGTCGGATACCGACGGCGTGCTCGACGGCGATATCGACGCCTTCATCGAGGCCTATCTGCGCTGGATCAAAGAAGGGCGGCCGAACCGGAAAACCGCAGCCAAAGACGAGTTGTAGGGGCGCGGTTTTCGCGCCCTTCGTGATAGAATGCATCCGCTATGAAGATTCTGGTCACCGGCGGCGCGGGATTCATCGGGTCGCATCTGGTGGACGCGCTCGTGGCACGCGGCCATCGCGTCACCGTGCTCGACAATTTGTCGACGGGTAACCGCGGCAACGTCCATTCCAAGGCGCGGTTCGTGCGTGCCGACGTGGCGAGCCCGGCAGCCGAACGGCTCGTGAAACGCCTGAAGCCGGACGTCATTTACCATCTCGCGGCCCAGAAGGACGTGCGGCTCTCCGTGAACGATCCGCTGGCCGACGCCCGCGTCAACGTGCTCGGTCTGCTGACGCTGGTGCGCGGCGCCCTCGCCGCGGGCGGCGTGAAGCGCTTCATTTTCACCTCAACGGGCGGCGCCATTTACGGCGGTGCGGACGTGCTGCCGACGCCCGAGGAATATCCGGCGCGGCCATTGTCGCCCTACGGCGCCTCGAAACTCGCCTCGGAACTCTACTTGTCTTCGTACCGGCTGACGGGCCTGCTGCCGTTCGTCTCTTTGCGGCTCAGCAACGTCTACGGTCCGCGCCAGAGCCCGCAGTCCGAGGCCGGCGTCGTGGCCATCTGGACCGGCGCGCTCGCCGCGGGCAAGCGTCCCATCGTCTACGGTGACGGCAAGCAGACGCGGGATTTCGTCTACGTGTCCGACGTGGTGCGGGCGCTCCTGGCCGCATTGCGCAAAGGCGCCTACGGGACGTTCAATGTCGGCACCGGCGAGGAGACGTCCGTGAACACCCTGCTGCGCATGCTGCGCGCCGTGATGGGCAGCGATGTGAAACCGGTGTACGCGCCGATGCGTTCCGGTGAGGAACGCCGCAGCGTGCTTGCCGTCGGTCGCGCCCGCCGCATGCTCGGTTGGAAGCCGCAGGTCTCGCTGGAGCGGGGGATCGCCAAGACGGTTGCCTGGCATGCGCGTGCTTCCGCTCGATAAGGCGCGGCGCGGCGCCTCGCTTGCCGCGGCCGTCCGCATCCTGAAGCGCGGCGGCGTGGTGGTCGTGCCCACCGAAACCTCCTACGGCCTGGCCGCCGACGCTCTTAACCCGCGCGCCGTGGCCCGGGTGCGCCGCCTCAAAGGCCGCGGCGACAAACCGATGGCGTTGATGGCTTCCTCCGCATCCATGGTCCGCTCTTTTTTCCACGTGGAAGCCCTTGCCGGGCGTCTGATGCGCCGTCACTGGCCGGGCCCGCTCACTCTGGTCCTCCCGGTCCGCAACCGACTGCTGTCCCGCGCCAAGTTGTCCCGCGACGGCGCCGTCGGCGTGCGGGTGCCGTCCGCCGCGCTGCCGCGCCTGCTGTCCCGCGCGTTGGGACGGCCCATCGTCGCCACGTCGGCGAACCGCTCCGGCGCGCCGGCCGCGCCCGGGCTTGCTGCATTCCTTCTGCAATTCCGTAACAAACGGCTGCCCGACGCGTTCCTCGATGCCGGCCGCCTCCCGGTCCGGCTGCCCTCGACGGTCGCCCGCATCATCGACGGCGGCATCCGCATCGTGCGTTCAGGATCCGTCATGCCCCGCGCCTAGCTATGCTCGACCGCTTCCGCCAATTCGCGGTGTCGCTGCTGGGCCTCGGCCGCAGCCAGCAGATGCGCGAACTGTACCTGTCCACGATCATCCTCCAGTTCGCCGCCTCGGCGATCGTGATTTTCGAGCCGATCTACCTGTGGTCGGCCGGCTTCTCCCTTCAGCGGATCATCCTGTTTTACGGGGCGATTTACGCCGTTTACTTCGCCATCCTGCCGCTCGGCGGCAAATTCGTGCGGGCCCGCGGCTACGAACACGGCATCATGTATTCGACGCCGTTCTTGATCCTGTACTACCTTTCGCTGTTCGCCATCCCGTATTCTCCGGTTTTCATCGGCACGGCCGTCGTCTCGTACGCGCTCCAAAAAATGTTCTACTGGCCGGGCTACCACGCCGACTTCGCGCGTTTCGGCATTGCCCAGCAGACCGGACGCGAACTCTCGGTCCTGGTGATGCTCGCCTCGATCGCCGCGATCGCCGGACCCGCCGTCGGCGGCCTCGTGCTCGTGACGCTCGGCTATCCGGCGCTGTTCGTCCTGGTGTCGCTGCTCATCCTTCTTTCGAACGTACCGCTCTTGCTCACCCCGGAGGTGTTCACGCCGCGCGTGTTCTCTTATGAGGATGCCTGGAAACGTCTGTGGAAGCCGGAGAACCGGCGGAAACTCGTTTCTTACATGGGCTTCGGCGAGGAGTTCATCGTGATGATCATCTGGCCGCTCTTCATGTACACGGTGGTGAAGGAATACTTCAACCTGGGCGCGATCGTGTCCGTGGCCACGCTCGCCACTCTGCTCGTGGCCTTGGCCGTGGGCAGGCTGGCCGACACCGCGGGGCGCAAGCGGGTGCTCCGGCTCGGCGTCGTCTACACCATGCTGTCCTGGCTGATCCGCCTGGTCAGCGGGGGATTGGGCGGCGTCTTTCTGGCCGACACGTTGTACCGCAGCGCACGCACCGCGATCGGCATTCCCTTGATCGCGAGCACCTATGACGGCGCCCGACGGTATTCCGTCACCAAAACCGCAGTCTTCCTGGAGGCGTCGGTGGTTGCCGGGAAGCTGCTGGCCGCGGTGCTCTGCCTGATCATCGTGACGTTTTTTGCGCCGGGCTGGGAGCTGATGTTCCTGCTGGCCGCCGCCTTCACCCTGCTCTACGGCTTCTATGAACCGGAGCGTGCGTGAGGAGACGGCGGCGCTGCTCGCCGCGCACGGCCTGCCGCTTTCGAAGTTGCGCGGACAGCACCTGCTGGTCGACGCGGCGCATCTTGCGCGCATCGTTGCGGCGGCCCGCCTGGGACGTGCTGACGCGGTGCTCGAGATCGGTCCGGGCACGGGCGTGCTGACGGAGAGGCTGCTCGCGACCGGCGCGCGCGTCACGGCCGTCGAACTCGATCAGCGCATGGCGCACCTGCTCGCCGCGCGCTTCAGCGGCGAGCCGCGCTTCACGCTCGTGGTCGGTGACGCGTTGCGGGAAGTGCCGCGCTTGTCGCTGCCGGCGGGCTACGCCGTCGTCGCCAACCTGCCGTACCAGATCACGACGCCGCTCCTCTGGGAGCTGGTCGGTCCGGATCGGCCGGCTGCCGCGCTGCCCACGGCCGTGACCGTGCTCGTACAGAAGGAAGTCGCCGACCGCATGTTGGCCCGGCCGCCGCGTCTGAACCTGCTGGCGCTGCTCATGCAGACCTATGGGGCAGGGGAGCGCATCGCCGTGGTGCCGCCCGGCGCGTTCCTGCCGCCGCCCAAAGTCACCTCGGCCTCCGTCCGGTTCGTGGCCGCGCCGGTCAAAGGCCGCGACCGCCTCCTTTCCCTGGCCCGGGCCGGTTTTTCCGCCCCGCGCCGCCTTCTGGCCGGGAATCTGGCCGCTGCCGGCATCGCCGACCGGGCTGCCGTCGAGGCCGCATTGACTGCGGCCGGACTGCCGGAAGACGTCCGGGCCGAGCGGCTTTCCCTGACCGATTGGCAAAGGGTCGCCGCCGCTTTATAATGAAGGCACGTTTGGTGAAACGGTGGCTCTTCGTATGCAAACGGACCATGCGCCCTGGGCGGAAGAACATCGGACCGTGCTCGTGGGCCTCTTGCTCATCACGGTCGTGCTGTTCGTGCTCGGTGCGGCGCAGATCGTCCGTACCATCCGCGCTCCGTTCACCGCGCCGACCGGCGCCTACAAGACGACCGAACAGCTCCGGCAGGAAGAGGTCGCCGCGCTCAAAGCGCGCGACACGGACGGCGACGGCTTGTCCGACTACGACGAGCTGAACATCTACCTGACGAGTCCCTACCTTGAGGACACCGACTCGGACGGCGTTTCGGACGGAGACGAAGTGCGCGCCGGCGAGGATCCCAACTGCCCGCGCGGGCAGAACTGCGGACCGGGTGCCAGCCAGGTCGGTCCCCGCGGCGCATCGCCGCAGGACCTGACATCGGCGCCGGGCAGCCGTCCGGGCGCGAACTCGCCGCTCTCCGGCAGCACCTTCGTCGGCCTCACGCCGGAGAACCTGGAGACGCTCGACGCGACGCAAGTCCGTTCGCTCCTGCGCGGCGCCGGCGTCCCGGAAGACGTGCTGAGCCAGTTCACCGATGAAGAGATCATGGCGCTGTTCCGGGAGACGCTCGCCAAAGAAGATCCGCTCGGCGCCGCCAGTTCGACGCCGCAGTAACCCGCCGCCCAGGCCATGAAAGCGCGCGCGCGAAAAACATCGGCCGCCGTCCTGCTCTCGCTGACGCTCTTCGTCGGCGGGCTTGGCATAGCCGCGCCGCGGCCGGCGCACGCACAGCTCGCCGTCATCGACCCCGTGACCGGAGCCAACACCACGATCCGCAACTTCGAGGATTTCCTGGACAAGGTGCTCCTCGGCGGCGTGACGATGGGCTTCATCAACGCCCTCAACTACTTTGCCCAAAAGATCGCCTACGATGCCGCGGTCTTCATCTCCGCCGGCGGCAAGGGGGAAGGGCCGCTCTTTCAATACAAGGACTTCGGTTCGTATCTGGGCGACGTGGCGCTCGGCGCCGCGGGCGAGGCCATCGGCACGTTCTCGGAAATCGGTTTTCTGGGTTTCAATCTTTGCGAACCGGCCGGTCCGGACGCGCCGCGCATCAGTCTCGCCCTCCAGCTCGGCATCGCCTCGCAGTACGAGGCGCCGGAGCCGCGCTGCGAATGGAGCCGCATCAGCGAATCCTGGGACCAGTTCACGACGAGTTTCGAAACCGGCGAAGTGCTGCGCAACATCCAGCTGTCCGTCGGTCCGGGTCAGACCGGGCTGCACGGCCTTTTTCAGGCGCCGCTCAAGGTTGCGGAAAAAGTCAGCTCCGAAAAGCTGACCGGGGAGCTGGAACGCGAGGAGGGCCAAGGGTTCAAGTCGCTGACCGACGTCGTGACCGGCCGGCAGAAGACGCCGGCGGCGGTGGTCCGTGAAACGGCACTCGAGCAGACCGCCCGTTCGCCCGGCCAGCAGCAACAGTCCACGGCCTCGGTCATCGGTCCGGTGCTCTCCCAAGGCGTCCTCCAGGTGCTCTCGGTCGCCCTGGGTACCTTCGTGAACACGCTGGCCTCCCAGCTGCTGAACCGCGCCTTTGAAGAGGGAAGCTTCGACGTCACCGGCTTTGACCTGGCCTGCGCTTTCCGCGACGCCGTGCCGGGCTCGGCCGACGCGCTCTCCGGCCTGAACTGTCCGCCGGATCCGTCCGATCCCGAAGCGGTCACTCGCGGCGGCAAAGCCGCGGCGCGCGCCGCCTATTCGAGCTTGCTGGCGCCGCGCGTGCAGGAAGTCAACAGTTTTGACGCCGTGGCCGAGTTCACCGTCTGTCCGGATTCGTTCCGCGGTCCGCAGAACTGCGCCATGGATCCGGGATTCGCCGCCGGGGTCCGCGTCGCACTCCAGGGCGAGGCCATCACGATCCGCGACGCCCTGCAGCAGGGGTACTTGCATGCCGACTGGCCGCTCGTGCCGCCGACCGGCGACGGGGCCTCGCGCAACGCCGATCCGTTCTGCTTCAACAACGGGTACTGCTACTCCAACTTGGTGAAGCTGCGCAAGGCGCGCATCATTCCGATCGGTTTCGAACTCGCCGCCGAAAAAGCGCTGCCGGACACGACGCTCGGCAAGGTGGTCGACGCATTCGACGATTGCAGCGGCGTGGACGGGCAGTTCTGCAAGCTGATCGATCCGGACTGGCTCCTGAAATATCCGCTCACCCAGTGTCGCGCCAAAGTGTTCGGGCCGACGCTTTTGGCCGGCGACTCGGACATCCGCGGCGAAACCTGCGTCGATGCGCCGACCTGCATCGCGGAGAACGCGGACGGCACGTGCGGCGCAGGCTTCGGCTACTGCACGCGGGAAAAGAACATCTGGCGGTTGGGCGGCGATGCCTGTCCCGCGCAATATGCCTCCTGCCAGGCCTACGCGGGGCCGGAGGGCCGCAACCTGTCCGTCCTGAAGAACGCGGTGGACAAGGCCATCTGCTCGTTCGAGAACGCCGGCTGCAACTGGTACGCCACGGAGCAGGATCCGGCGGACGGCCCGGGCGACTGGACGTATCAGCAGGGGCGCCTCTTCCTCGACCGCGACGGCGGCACGTGCGAAGAGGAGCACGCCGGCTGCAGCGAATTCGTCGTCCGCGCCGGGCTGCAGGCCAACCTCGTCCGCAACCCGAGCTTTGAGTTGAACAATCAGACGGCGACCCGGCCCGACTTCTGGGAAGGCGTGCCGACCAGCTACGTGCGTGACATCGCGGCTGCGGACGGCACCGCGGCGGTCTCCAGCCTGACCGACGTCGCCCAGAGCATCGGCGTCGATCAGGGCGAAGCCTATGCGCTTTCGGCCACGGCCCGCCGCGCCACCGGCGCCGCAGGCGGCCGCGCGCTCGTCCGTCTGACCGTGACCGATGCCGCCGGCACTGCGCTTGGATTCGCGGCCGGAGATTCGACCTGCGCCATCAGCGGACCGGGCGGCACCGTGCTGACGCTCACCGTCACGGCGGATACCGACGGCGCCTTCAGTCGCGATGCCTGTGCGTTCACCGTGCCATTCGGCGGCCAGGTCGTGCGTCTGACGGCCCGGACCGAGGGCGGCGCGCTAGCCGACGCCATCCAGCTGGAATACGGCGCCACGGCGACCACCTTCCGTGGCAATACCTACCAAGGGGAGCAGCGCACCTACCTCAAACAGCCGCCGTCCTGGCTGGGCTGCACCGGCGAACTCAGCGATCCGCCGGAGTGCGACCAGTACGCCGGCGTCTGCCGGCCGGATGAAGTGGGCTGCGACGCCTACACGCCCGCTACCGGCGGCCTTTCGGTGCCGGGCATCGTCAGCCAGGAGAACCGCTGCGACGCGGCCTGCGCCGGCTACGCCACCTATAAAGAAGAAGCGTCGCCGCTGTCCTACGCCCGCTACCCGGTGCACCTCATTCCGACGCGCGGCCAGACCTGCTCCTTGGCCGCCGCGGGCTGCACGGAATTCACCAATCTGGATGCCGCCGCCGCGGGCGGGGAAGCGCGCGAGTACTACGCCACGCTCCGAACCTGTGAAAAGCCGCGCCCGGGCGAAGTCGTGCCCGTGTACTACACCTGGGAAGGCTCGGACACGACCGGCTTCCAGCTTAAGGAATGGCAGCTCAAGGCCGAAGTCGCTGCCGCGCCCGGCGGCGGACGTCCGCCGGCCTTGATCCGCGGCACGGATCCGGCCGGCTGTACGCGCGCCATCTACCTCGCCGGATCGAATCCCGACTGCCGCGAGTTCTTCGACGTCGCCGGCAACATTTCCTACCGTCTCTACTCCAAGACCATCGTCATTTCGCCGGACTGCCGCCCGCTGCGCATGACGGCGCTGCCGGTCGACGAGTCGGCAACGGCCGTCACCTGCGGCCTGCTCGGCGGACGGTTCGTGGACGGCTCCTGCAGCATTTGCGAAGGGCTGGGCGGCACCTGGAATGACCCGTCCGGCACGGACCTCGGCTGCACGTTTAACGCCTTTGCGCCGGAGTCGCGTTCTTGCACCGCCGCGGAATCGGGTTGCCGCCTGTACACCGGCAACGCCGGCGGGAACGTCCGCCGCGAGGGCTTCTGGGATTTCGAGAGCGGCGACCGCGAGGGTTGGGGGCCGTCGGACGCCACGACCGCCGTCTCCACGGAATCAACCGCCGTCGGCGGCCACTCCATCCGCGTCAATGCCGGCGGCACCCTGAGCCGCCCGGCGCCGGCCGCTGCCGCGAACAACACCTACTACCTGACGTTCTGGGGCAAGGGCCGCGGCGCCATCACCGCGCGTTTCTCCGGCGCACCGGCCGACCGCTCCTTCACGACCGGCGGGATCACGCTCGGCGCCACCTGGAACCGTTACTCGCTCGGGCCGGTCGTCGTCGACTGGACGCCGGCCGCGGACGAGACGCTCGTCCTGACCGGTTTCAGCGACGTTTCCTTCGTCGACCGCATCGAGCTGACCCGCGTCGCGTCCAACATCGGCCTGGTCAAAGATTCTTGGACCATCCCCGCCATCTGCGATCAGAACGCCTCCGGCGCCTTCCTGCCGCAGGCCCAGCTCGGCTGCACCCAATACCGCGCAGCGCGCTCCGGCAACACGGAATATCTGACCGGCTTCTCCTCGCTCTGCCGGGAGAAGGCCGTGGGCTGCACCGCGTATGTCGCCACGCAGCAGTCGCCCTCGCCGGGCCGCGAAAGCTGGAACGCGCTGTGCGTGCTGCCGACGGCGGCCGCGGCGCCCACCCCCTGCAGCATCGACGGCCGCGAGGTTTGCACGGTCGGCGTCAACCGCCGTTCCTGCCGCTACCAGGCCGACGATCTGCCGTCGCCCGTGACCTTCGATATGTCCGCGGCCGGTGTCTGCCAGGTGGACGGCATCGTCATCGTGGATGGCACCGGCACGCCGGTGCGCCGCGGCACCCCGGGGGAGTGCACCGGCCAGCCGCAGGACCTGGTGGTCGTGCCGGCCGACAAGAGCGTCTATCTCGTCGATGACGAGAACAACCGGTGCGAACCGGAATTTGCCGGCTGCGCGCTGGTGGGCCGCTCCGACGGCCGCACCTGCACGCTCGCATCCGCCTGCACCCCGGCCGCCGGCCGCGATACCTGCGACTGCTTGCAGGGCGGCGAGCTCCTGTGCCGGGTGAAAGCGGGGGAGACGGCCTGCCGCGCGCCGCTGCCGTTCCGCGAGCCGTTCGCTTCGACGACGCAGATCAGCTACGCCGAGACCACGGTCCTGAACGACCCCAAGCGCTACGACCAATCGCTTTGCTCGATCGAGGCGGTGGGCTGCCAGGAGTGGACCGAGATCGGCCCGACCACGGGCAAGGCCTACTTCAAGGATCCGGAAACGCGCACCTGCGAATACCGCGAGGACGTCCCGGACGGCAGCGGCCGCTCGCTCGACGGTTGGTACCGCACCGGCACGGACATTGCGTGCGACTCTACGCTGCTCGTCTCCGGCGAGACCTTCGGTATCTGGAAGAACGGCGACGAACAGTATCAGGGTTTCGTCGGCCAGTGCCCGGCCAGCTTCTCGACGTGTTCCGAGTTCCTCGATCCGGCGGACCGCGACACGCGCGCCCCGCTCGGACGGCCCTACTATTTCCTCAAGAACCAGAAAATCGACACGGCCAGCTGCCGCGGCCAGGTCAACCCGCTGAACGGCTGCGTGCTGTTCAACGACACCACCGACCCGAACGTCACGGCCAACACGCTGGTCACGAACTCCGTCAGCGCCGAACGCGGCAACGCCTCGGTTGCGCCGGCGACCTGTCCGGGCCCGGGCTGCAGCCAGTGCATGTACCGGCGCTATGTCGGCCGCGTCGGTTCCGAGTTTGATGAGCTGTTCGAACGGACGGACGGCCAGGTTTGTGGCACGGTCAGCGACTGCACCGGCGCCCGCGACGACGAGGAGGCGACCTGCGTCACGGGAACCGGCGGCAACGCGGACTGTCCTGCTGGCGCGGCCTGCGCGGCGTATTTCGTCAACGACCCGCGCGTCCATTTCATCGACGCATTCGGTTCCGAACACCCCACGGTCGACTCCTTCCTGGGCACCTTGGGGGTGCGGGGCAACGACGCCAACGTCGTTCTGAATGTCAGCCGCGACCGCGTCTGCGGCGAGTGGCTGGCCTGCCAGAGCTCGACGCCGGTCTGGGACCCGACGCGCAACCGTTTCATCGAAATCTGCGATGCCATCGGCCGGTGCAACGAGTACCAGAAGAACGGCGACAGCACGGTCTGCGTCTCCTGGGTCAACCGTGAGCCGGAAATCCTGACCGAGGACACGTACACGCAGCGCAACGTGAGCTATGCGGGCCAGGATTACTCCGGTTACTCCATACCGCACCTCTTCGACGTCGAATCGCTGCGCCAGGTTCCGGTCGGCCGCTTCTGCACCGGAGACACCAGCCGTTCCTGCTCGAGCAACACTGACTGCGAATCGCCGGCCGCCGGCATCTGCAACCCGACGCCGGAGTTCCGCCTGTCTCGCGTCATCGGCAGCTGCCCCGTCACCGCAGAAGAGGGATCGACCTGCACCAACCCCGACTTCCCGGAGCGTGGCCAGGGCCGCTGCTGGCAGGGGACCTGCGCCCAGGCGCCGAACGGCAGTCCGGTGGAAACGGAAACGCTGCGTCGCGACGAACCGCAGCCGCTGCAGGCCTTCGGCGAGGCGCAAAACGCCGAATCACCGGCCTGCCGTGCTTACCCGGAGCGCAGCTCGCCGTTCCCGAATGCCGTGGTCAAGGAGTGGAATCCGGCGGAATCAAGCGCCACTGCGCGCGCCGTGCCCGCCTCCACCCAGCCCGGTTTCAACCGTGCCGCGACCTGCGAGAAGGGGCAGGATTGCGAGTGCACCTATCGCAAGATCGAATACCGCGGCGGCCAGAACAAGCTCTACACCAGTCTTGACGACGTCGGGGTGCTCGCCCGCGTTCAGGGTCTGTGCTCCAGCGGTCCGCGCGACAAACAGCCTTGTGATCCGCTGGCGGCCGCTGCAGCACCAATGGGGTGCGGCCAGGGCGGCACCTGCCAGACCATCGAGCGCAACAACATCGTCCAGGGGCTGAATGGCTACTGCTTGGAGCGCGACCTCGGATTCGCCATCAACGGCCGGCAGGAACACTCCTTCGCCGATCCGGCCCGCGCCTGCATCACCTGGCTGCCGGTGGACCGGCTGTCCGGCGCGGTGGACGTCTATAACAACTATCCGAACGCCGGCTTCAACATCGAGAACGCCGCCTTCTGCGCCGTGCCGGAAGCCTATAAGCGCGTGCGCCCCTTCAGCCGCGGCATCGACACCGGAGACGCCACGGTCACCATCGACGGGGAGGGCTATCCCTTCGGGTGGGGCTGCTTCGAAAGCACGAATTCGCCCGTGCAGGGGACCTCGTATCCGTTCCGCCGCGCGAGCGGTGGAAGTCCGCAGATCAACATCGCGAACAGCGGCGGCGGCAACATTCCCGAATACGCTTGTCCGACGGAAGAAGGGTTCACGGTGATGTCGATGAACGAACATACCGATGCCGGACCGTTCGGGTGTTCGGGCGCCGACTGGGCGTCGGACGACGACTACCAGTTCCTCTGCGTTCCCCGCAATTCGCGACACATGGCGGATCCTTTGCAGCGACCCTGTCTTCCTCCGACCGGAGGCGTTCGTCTCGAGCGCTATAATCTGGATGCCGGTCGCAACATGACCGAAGCCGAGATCCGTTCCCTGAACGGCGGGTACGCCGAGGTGTGGGGCATCCGGGGTTGGTTGAACAGCGCCGACAACAACCTGCCGCGCCCTGACGGCATCACGCAAACGGACGGCACGGATCCCGTGCACACGGACAGCGCCATGTTCCACTATGCGGACTGCGTGGCCACGGACACGGTGGTTCCTGACGGCCCGGGCTCGCCGGGGACGCCGTTCCTGGGTTGCGAGGCGGCGGTCCGCGTCGCCACCTCCGGCCGCCCCGGCGAAAACAAGGTGATGACCGGGCGCATCGGCAACGGCCGCGTCGTGCCGCCGGGGTCCCCCTTCACCGTCGCCACGGACGTCGCTTCCTTGCAGTACACATGGGCTGCCGAACCGGAACCGTTCGGGCGCGTGATTTCCACCGACGTGGACCTTCACACGGCCAGCTCTCCCGACTTTACGCCGGTTGAGATCAACACCTGCGTCAACGGCGGGGCGGACGGGTACTTCCTGTCAAACGCGTCGAATGCCTGCGAGACGGGCAGCCCGGTCACGAACATCCACAGCGAGACCCGGTCGTACGCCGAAATCAACGCGAGTCGCTCCGGCGCCGGAACAAGCTGCACGCCGGGCCGGTCCGGCGACCTCGACTGTTCAGAGCGCGCCGTCGCCGGGAGCCTCACCTGCTCCAAGGTGAGCGGCAGCAACCTCGGCTGCTTCGTCGGGTGCAACGACGCGGACCGCGACGACGCCTTCTGCGCGGACGGCAGCGCCGACGGCAACGGCACGGGCCAAAACCTGGGCCGTTGCGACCGGATCGTCGGCGGATCGACTTTCTGCACGAACTCCCTCGCCGGCGATTGGGTTGATAATGAAGGCGCCTGTGAGAGCGATGCCAACCGTCAGATCGTCGGCACATGCCGTAACGCCGGGCCGAAGGATGGCAGCCAGTGCACGGACCAGTACGATTGCACGCATTTGAGATGTGAATCGCTCGGGCCGGAGAGCGGCGGAGGTGGATACTGCACCGGCGGAGGCGGCGGCGCCGCGATCTGCGACATCTCGAACCACTACTGCCGGTCGTACGCCTCCGATGGAGGAACGGTGCCGACGCTGTCGCGCGTCACCGACCGGTTGAAACAACTCTTCGCCCGAGTGTACGGCGCACTCCTCTACTCGCCGCAAAACGTTCAGGCCGTCTGTGATGCTGCGACCCGGCGCTGCAACAACAATCCGTTGCGCACCTGCACGCCCGGCATCGCCGGAGACGAGGAATGCAAGCTGCCCGATTACACGCCGGTGCGCGCCGGTCAGACGCTTGCCGGTGCCAACGTCGATGCCGCCGGCGACCTGCAATACAATACCGGTGACCTCGTCTACGACATCAGCAACACGATCGGCGCGCCGCCGGTGGTTCGCTCGGTGGGCGACTGCAACACGCAGAACCAGTGTCTGGAGGGTCCCGAGGGGCAGGTGAGCGTGAACGGCGTCGACGACGGCCAGGTCAAGGGCGGCAACGGCAACAAGAACATCACGCTGCGCTTCTTCGCCTACGCCCAGAACGACCAGATGCCGCTCCGGAACATCACCGTGGACTGGGGCGACGGCACCAATCCGTCCGGCAACAACCCCGGTTCCTCCTACAAGAACCGCCGTGGTTATGAGTACCAGCGCGTGCCCCGTCCCGACGGCACGGAGGCGCTGGAGCTGACCTCGCTCTGTGACGGTGATACCTTCGGCACGTCGCCCGACGCCTGCGATGCCATCGCGCCGCTCGCCTTCAACCACGCCTACATCTGTAACCGCGACGCCACGGCCCGCTGCTTCGATGGCACCAACGACTGCGTGGAGATCGTCGACGGCCGCCCGGCCTGCGTCTACAAGCCTCGCGTCCAGGCGCTCGACAACTGGGGTTTCTGCAACGGCACCTGCGCCGGCGGTGCGCCGACCACGGACTCGAACTTCTGCTACGACGGATCGACCAACCCGTCGCTCGCGCTCAGTGAAGGTCGCAATGAGTGCTTGATCTCAGCCACACCCGCAGCGGTTGAGGCCCTCCGAATCCGTGGCATCGACCCATTCACACCGTTCGCCGGAGAAGTCGTGGTCTTCCCGCGCGAGTAGTTGAGGGACTGCAAAACACCCCCGCTTAGCGGGGGTGTTTTGAATAAAAAAAGAGCTAGTCGGTCTTCCAGCGGCTGTGGGCGAACCCACCTGCCGCTTTCAGACCTTCCAGCATGCGACGCCGTCTTTCGGCAGCGTCAGCGCGTACACCGTTCGGTGTAGGAACCACCGGGTCCGGTGAACGTGTACTCGAGGCTCTGGCCGTCGGCGCTGATCGTGCCGGAGATCATGCCGTCCGAAGACGACAGTCGATTTCCGTTCACGGCCAGATCTTCGACGATGTCGAGACCCTGAGCGGCCACGATGTTTCGGAACGTCGCGTCCATCACGACGACTCGGAATCCGCCGATCTCACAGCTCCAGGAGCCGCCGATGTCGCGACCGACCGAGATCATGACCGCGGAGGTTTCCCCCCGAACGATCGTGACCTCGTCCCAGCTCGCCACGTGGCCGGGGACGGCCTGCACCTCGATGCGGTGCATGCCCTCGGGGAGCATGACCGCCATGGGCATGGTGTCCATGGTGCCGCGCTCCGTGCCATCGACGACGAGCGTGCCGCCGCCGACGTCCGCGGAGACGTCGAGCGTCCCCATCGCCGAGGCCGTCGGCACGAGCGCCACGTCGTGGGACACGGCCGAACCGGACCGGAGGAGAACGTCCTCCATGTACGGCTCGTAGCCGTCGAGGGTGGCCTCGACCGTGACGGTGCCGAACGGGCCGCGCCAGTTCAGCGTCTCTCCGGGGAGCGTCGGCGTCGCGCCGAGCGCCATCCCGTCGACACGGACCGCCACGCCGCCGGGCATGCTCGTGAGCCGAAGCTCGCTGCAGCCCTCCCGGATGCCGTCCGGACCGAGCGTCTCGCAGTCCGCGGGCGGCGGCGTCATGTTGCCACCGTCGCCGCCGCAGGCCGAGACCAGGAACGCCGCCCCGAGGGCGGCCATCATCAGATGATTCCGCATCGTTTCCTCCCGAGGCGTGTGCCTCTCTGTTGCGTCTTCGGTAGGTTCCCAGGAGCGGGAACCCTGTCGATGACCTACCCCAGGAATACCTAGAAATTGCTCTTTTGTCAAGTAAGCGTGTAAAGAATGTCTATACAGTGGAGGATTATATTCGCGGGAAAGGTCCTTTTTTCCGGCGCGAAAAGAGAAAAGACGTCCGCTCGATGGCGGACATCATTCAGCATAAAAAAAGACCGGCCGATCTTCGAGCGACGCGCGGGCGGACCCACGGACGCTTGAAGACCGGCCGATTGTTCCAGATCGGTCAGTGGCAGTACTGCACCCCGGGCCAGCTCGTCAACCGCCCGGTGCATGCCTCGCCGGCTTCCGGACAGAAGCCATCGCACACCCACCGGCAGGTAGAGGTGGTCGCTCCGGCGTCGCGTACGCAGATCATGCTGTGGTCGCAGCTACCGCTGCTGCCACCGCAGGTTTCCCCGTGGAGGCGGCTTCCGGCGGGATGGCAGCCGGTGTAGTGCTCATCCGTCTCCAGGTTTGTCGCGAGCGTGCAGGTGTCGGCAGGATCCGGGCAGTCTTGCGCGTAGATGTCGCAACGCTCTGCCAGCGGACGACAGGCGCGCACGCAGGCGTCTCCGATGGAGCCGCTGCAGGCATCGCCGACCGCGCAGAAGCCGATCGATCCTTGCGGGCACAGCCGATGACAGCGGTATCCCACGCCGTCGCTGAAGTCGAGACACTGCGTTCCGGCTTCGCAGTTGGCGACGGTCGAGCAGGCCCCGCCCTCCCGGACGGGCATTGCGGAGACAGGTCCGCACGCGGTTCCCCCAGGCTCGGGCCGGCAAGCCCTCCCAGGTCCGCAGGACGTCGATTCGAACGGATCGCAGGCACCCGTCGCCATGCAGGGCATGGAAACCGGACCGGCACCGACGCACATGCTGCCCATGCGGACGAACGCCGGGTCGCAGACAATGTCACATGCTCCCGCCGCGCAGGCCGCTCGACCATGATCAGGCGTCGGGCATACAGCGCACGAGTCGCCGCACGCCGTCGGATCGTCATCCGCGTAGCAGGCGTCCCCGCACAGGTGCCGGCCCGCGCCGCAGTCGCGTACGCAGAGACCGCCCTCGGCGATGAATCCGGCGTCGCAGACGATGCCACACGTGCCCGCGTCGCAGACCGCCACACCGTGGTCCGGCGTGGCGCACGACGCGCAGCTGGTGCCGCAATGCATCACGTCGTCGGTGACGCAGCCGTATCGGTCGCAGTACTGGCTGCCACCCGCACACTCACAGGTTCCTGCGACGCATGTGCCGAGGTCGCCGCAGTCGTTGCCGCAGCGGCCGCAGTTGGCGTTGTCGGTCATGAGCGTCGAGGGATCCGCGCAGGAGTCGCAGGCGATCTCGCCGGGCGCGCAGCCCGCGCGGCAACCCCCGAGCGTGGCCGACTCGATCGCACAGGCATTGTGATCGCACGGGTGGTTGGCTTCGCACGCGAAGTACGTGCCGACCTGCATCACGCAACGAGTCAAGTCGCCATTGTAGTAGGCGGCGATGCAATTGCAGTCCCGGCGGCCTTCCGGCCCGTGCCCGTAGCCGCAACCTGCGGCGTTCGCGGCGCGGCAGGCCACGAAGCAGGGGTTCGTACTTCGCTCGAAGATGCATGCGGCGAGCGCGTCCTCTTCCGTCGAACAGCCCCCGCAGGTCCCGTCGAACCCGCAGGAGAAGTAGGTGTCACGCTCGGCTTCACAGCCCGCGACGAGATCGCTTTGGTAGGTGGCACAGAGCCGCCCGCAGTCGATCTCCGACCCCCCGCAGCGCATCTGCGTGTCGAGGCAGCGGGCGGTGCAGTCGTCCACCGGCCCGCCCGCATCGGAGCCGCCGTCCGGCCCGACCGGCACGTCGGCGACGGCCACACCGGCATCGTTCGTGCGCCCGGCATCCGGCCCAGGGCCGTCCGGCACGCCAGCGTCGGTGCAGCCGGCAAGAAGCACCACCGCGAGGGCGGCCATCCAGATCATGTGTTGCACGTTTCTCTCCTCCGAGGCACGTATGCCTCACTTTTTCGGTACCCCGCCGATGGCGGAGCGGTTAATGTCTCTATGTGAGGGGTATCGTAAAAACAAAGAAAAGTCAAGCACACGGACTCCTATGACCCGCGGATCTTTTTCGCCAATTCCGCCAACGCCGCGTCGTCTGCGCGTTTGAAATCGTGCGAGGAGATGTATCCCTCGTACTGTTCAAAGAATTTTTGGATGTTCGATTTGACCGGCCGCCATTCCGGCAGCTTCGTCCCGTGCATCGGGAACAGCTTGATATGGGCGTGGTCGACGCCGAAGCCCTCGGCGATCATGCCGGTGCGGCCGACGTCCTCGAGCCGGGCGTCGATCAGTTTCCCAACCGTCCGCGCTGCCAGAACGAGCGGGACCAGGACGTCATCGGGCAGATCGAAGACGTAGCTGGGCTGATGCGTCTTGGTGATGACCACGCTGAAGCCGGGCGTGTTCGGGAAAATCGACAAGAAGGCGAGATGCCGCTCGTCTTCCCAGATGCGGTGTGCCGGTGCGTCGCCCGCGGCGATGGCACAGAAGATGCAGGAGGTCATGGGGATAACTTTTTGAAGTGAAGACTCTTTTTCTTGTGGATAAAATAGCACGAAAATGCACACAGGATGTAAACGGTTTCTCGTCTCCGAACGAAAAGTAGGAGTCTTCGTGTTCACTCATCGTGTACAAACCGCCCTCCATTGACGCTGCATGACGGCACCGTACGCTGGATACAGAAGCAGGAGCGGCGCGCTCGGGTGACAGGTGCGACCATCCGAGACCCGCGGCCGGGGAGACCGTCGCTTGCGACGGATAACGAACCGCCCGCGACGCGCCGCTGCCTGTTCGGACGATTCGGACGCGATGCTGTTCTCCGCGAGCGCTGCTGCCTCGCTCCGCACGTGCGCCTCCACCGCGCTTGCGCCCATGGATGGGCGCCGCGGCCGGCAACCACGGCGGTCGGCGGGACCGCGCTCGGGCCTTCGGCACGGACCGGCGGCAGTCCTGGGGTGTTTCGCCTGATCTTCTCCCAGTATTGCCGTCGGAGCATTGCGGGATCTTGTCCGATGGCGACGTCCGTGGTACGTCGAGGAGGAATCTTTTCACTGTATGGATATGCGCAAACACTTCGGAATCGCTTTGGTCGGATTGATGCTGCTCGGCGCCGGCTGTGCCGCGTCTCAAATTTCTCCTCAAGGGATTGGCAATACGAATGTGCCGCCAGTCGTCGACGAAACAGCGGCTGGTCCTGGGTTGAATGAAATCATTTCGTGGAAACAGGCCAAGCTGGGCTTTCTCATCCGGCTCCCGGAAACGTGGCGTGTTAGCGAAGTAGATGCTGGTGGAGTGAGTTTGATCCGTATCATTGCTCCGGAAGGTTCGGAAAAGAACCCTGCTGCGGAGATCTTCGTTCAATTGTCGAAAGACATGGAAGGGAATGCCGTGAGCTCTTTTGAGCAGTGGATCGGTAATGGAGGGCGCGTCAATGAACGGCTCATTTCGAAGTCCGTGGCTGGCGGTTCGATCGTCGTCGATGGAGTGACGCTGCAGAAGAGGATCGAAGACGATTCAACGATTGCCTATTACGCTCAGCTTGAAACAAACAATGGGGTGTATTTCCGTTGCGCTTACGCTTCGAAGCATCCCCTCAAGAGCGATCTCGAAAGCATCATCCGCCAGATGCGCTTCTCTCTTTCCGCAGATGAGTTTGGGCGGGCGCGAGTAATTCCGTAACGTCGGGAACCCAACTATCCCCGGAAGTACTACTGGGGATACAGGATTCCAAGACGACAGATCATTGAAAATCTGCAAGGAGTGAGGTCATGCGTGCGATCAGTGTCATTACGTTCTCGTTTGTTGTCGTTGGTTGTGTCACGGAGGAGGGACGCGGTGGAGCGCTCACCTCGATCACGAGTGACGATGCAGGAGTGTCCGAACACCCGCTGCTCCTCCTGCCGTTCCCGAACCGGACCGCGTACCAGTGTGTCCAGGGAGCCGGAGGTTCCTATAGCCACTCTGGTCGGTCGACCCGGTACGATCTCGACTTCGATACTCCCAATGACAGGAACGAGGTCGTCGTCGCACCGGCAAGCGGGGTTGCCTACATCCACCGTTCCACGGTCGGATTCGGCAATCACGTCAACATCGACATCGGCGGCAACCTGTTCACGGTCGCGGCCCACCTCCGGAGTTTCCTCGTCGAGGATGGTCAGGAGGTGCTCGTCGGTCAGCCGATCGGGATCGAAGGTACGACCGGCAACTCGATGGGGGACCACATCCACTTCGGACTCCACCGCGGTGACCCGAGGGAAGATGCGGCCCTGAGCGATTCGATCCCCGCCGAGAGGATCGTCGCGCGGGATACGTTCGGGAGCGGCGGGTTCCGCGAATTCCGTTCAGCGGACTTCATCTGTGACCTCGATTGGGGCCACTCGTACGAGTCCAACAACGGAGTGACGCGGCACCCGGTCGGGACGCTGATCAAGGAGCATGGCCGTCCGGAGATCTATCTCGTCTGCGCGGACGGGGCGATCTGCTGGATCACGAGCGAGGACAACTTCCTCTCGCGGAGGTTGTACTACTCGCACACCGACCAGTGGGCGCGCGTCGTCGAAGTCAGCCGCGAGGAGATCGACTGCTACGATCGTGGACCGGACTTGGACTACCCTGTGACCATGCGGTTCCGGAGGTGCCGGGTTTCCGCATGGTCAAGCGAACGCGCGGTGTACCTCGCCGTCGACGACCGGGGCAACCGCTTCCGCCGGCGCGTTCCTGTCCCTGAGGGGACCGAGGAGTTCGTTGCCCTCCTTCGATCCTGGGGATTCTCCCCGGTCGAAATCGAAGAGGGGGGAGAGGCCTGCTCCTACGCCGAGGGAGAGACGCTGTACCTGCGTGACGGGACCGTCGTGCAGGAGGCGTCCGATCCGCGTTTCCGGATCATCTCCAACGACGGTCTGGCATACCGACTCGATCCGTTGGATGCCTGGTCGATGCGTTTCCTGCCGCGTCATGTCCTGCAGGCACCGGACGGTGCAACCACTCTGTTGATCCAAGGCGTCGATCCCGACCACCGCTGGTGGACGAGGGAAGACTCAACGGCATGCCGGACGCCGAGTCCGCCCGGAACCCCGGGCGGCGGCGGAACGGGGGGCGACGGCTCCGATGCCGGCCCGCTGCCTATGCCCGACGCGGGGGTGCCCTCCGCGCCGGATGCCGGCACCGTCTGCACGCCGCGCGCCGAGACCTGCAACGGCCTCGACGACGACTGCGACGGGAGCATCGACGAGGGTGACGCGTGCCGCGTCTGCGTCGCCGGGAGCGAACGCTCCTGCGTGACGTCGTGCGGCTCCGCCAGCGTCCAGGTCTGCTTCTCGGACGGTTCCGGTTGGAATCCCTGCCGCATCCCGGCGGAGACCTGCGGCAACGGCCGGGATGACAACTGCGACGGATACGTCGACGACGGCTGCTGCAGGCCCTCCACGGAGACCTGCGACGGCCGCGACAACGACTGCGACGGCGTCATCGACAACGGTGGCGTCTGCGCTCCGCCGCCCGCCTGCGTGGGCGGAAGCGACCGCGTCTGTACCACGTCCTGCGGATCGACCGGTTCGCAGCGCTGCTACAGCGACGGACACGGCTGGGCGTCGTGCCGGCCGCCGGACGAGATCTGCAACGGTCTCGACGACGACTGCGACGGTCTCCGCGACGAAGTCTGCGCTCCGCCGCCGACGCCCGATGCGGGGCCGCCGTCCGTACCGGACGCGGGTCCCGCCTCGTGCGGACACGCGGTGCGGGTGCGCTTCTCGGCGTACGCCGGATCGTGGAGCTTCGGCTCCGGCTTCGGCACGCCGCACCCCTCCTACGAGGCGGTGGCGGGTGCCGTCGACCGGCTGTGGAGCTGTGCCGCCCCCGGTTGGCTGCTCCTGAACGGCAGCTTCCCGGGCGGCGCCTGGATGTGCGGCGAGTGGCCGGCGGGCACCTTCCAGGTGCCGTACGGCCTGCCGGAAGTCACGGTCGACGGGATTCCGGCCACCGTCACGCCCTGGCACAACCCGGAGATCCCGGGCGGGATCGGCTGCGACCTGCGCGTCTGCGTGGGCGGCGGCTGCCCCTAGGCAAGGCCCGTATCACCGCGCTCCGCGCGGCTGGTACGGGCCTCTTTTCTTTTGTATACTGCGAGCGTTGCATAAAGCCCATGCGGAACGCATTTTCCCGTTTCATTGCCGCATTCCCGGGCCGGAGATTGGCGCTGCCAGTCGCGTTGTTGGTATTCGTCGGCGTGTTCGGACTGGCCGGCCACGTCCATGCGGAAGGGCCGCTCTCCGGGATCGAACTTGCCATCGCCAACATCATCGGCAGCATCGCCGTGTTGTTCGGCTGGGCGATGACGCAGATCCTCCTGTTCCTGACGGAGTTTTTGGTGGCCGTGGCCGGCTACAACGAGTTCGCCACCGCCGACGCCGTGGACCGCGGTTGGGTGATCGTGCGCGACCTCACGAACATGTTCTTCATCCTGGTGATGCTGATCATCGCCTTCGGCACGATCCTGGGGGTGGAGGAGTACAGCTACAAGCGCATGCTGCCCCGGCTCTTGATCATGGCCGTGGTCATCAACTTCTCCAAAGTCATTTGCGGTCTGCTGATCGATTTTTCGCAGGTCGTGATGCTGACCTTCGTGAACGGATTCTCCGCCATCGCCGGCGGCAACTTCGTCCGGATGTTCCAGGTTTCCGGCGCGTGGAACATGATCAACACGAGCAATGACGCATTGCTTGCCTCCGAAGCGAGTTTCACATGGGCAACGGTCGGCTCCCTGGTGTTGGGCGGCGTGCTGATGATGGTCGCGGCCGTGGCCGTCTTCATCATGACCCTGATGCTGGTCGGACGCATCGTCATGTTGTGGCTCCTGATCGTGATGTCGCCGCTGGCATTTTTCCTCTCCGCGTTTCCCAAAGGGAAAGCAGCGGAAATGTACGGCAAATGGTGGGGGATGTTCGGCAACTACGTGATCATCGGGCCGTTCATCGCCTTCTTTCTGTGGTTATCCCTGGCCGTGGCCGGATCCGGCGAGATCGCCAGCTCCATGCAGATCGTCCGCGAAGGCGCGGGTGGCGCGGGGACCTCGTTGTTCGTCTCCGACCTCGGCGGCCAGCAGCAGTTCTACTCTTTCGTCATTGCTATCGCGCTTTTGATGGGCGGCATGTCCATGTCCGCGCAGTTCGGCGTGATGGGCGGCAGCATGATGTCCGGCGCGGCCAGCTACATCCAGAACAAAGGCGTCGGCGCCGTGAAGGGGACGGGACGCCTCATCGGCCGGACGGCGCGGCTCGGTGATTCGTGGGTCGCGACGAAGACCGGAGGCGTCAGCGTCGCTTCGGTCCTTTCGATTCCGCGCCGTCTTGGTGAAGGCACGGAGGCTCGCATCAAGGACAACTACGAGAAAGGAAAGAAGGAAGCGCTCTTGGGTTTGCGCGAGGGCGGCATCAAGGGCCGCATCCAGGGCTTCGTAGGCGCCTCCGACGAGGTGGCACGGAAAACGGGCATCATTCAGTTCGCCGGCGGAGCCGTCGCCGCGACGGCACGCGCCATTCCGCAATGGGTGAAGAGGGAAGGATCGAACCGCAGCACCTATCTTCAAAAAGCGGAGGAGGCGCAAAAAGAGGCAGACACCGAGAAATCCAACAAGGAGGCGGCGGAGCGGGAGAAGGCGGCTGCGGAGGAAACGCTCAAAACGAAGCGCGCTGAGATGGATCGTCTGGACAGCGTCGATGTCCGTCCGCGGGATTTTGCCCAGCTTCAGTCGTTGCGTGACAGCGCCGAGAAGGCTGGTATGGCGAACCAAGTCTCGGCGTTGGACACCATCATCAACAAGGGGCGGACCGGGGCGGCGGTTACAGGTGGAGACATTGAGACCTTGCAGGGGACGGGCGTGGGCGGGCCGCTCATGAACCGTTTGGTCGAACAGGCAGAGAGCAAGCGTCGCTCGCTCGGCGCCACGTACGACGCAAAACGCGCGGAGATCGCGGCTGCCGCAGGGGCCGTTGCCACTGCGGAAGCGAACTTCAATTCGTCGTCGAGCGCGGAGGCGGCCGCAAAGGCCCGTGTCGAGAAGTGGACGAAGAGTGCGGACAAGACCGGCGTTTCCGGTTTCGGTCCGGAAGTGCCCAAGCATGCCATGGATGCCACGGTCACCTCGGCGATGCTCGACGAGGCGCTCAAGGCCAAGGACTACACCTTGGCGCAGCAGCTCGTGGTTAAACTGGGTGAAGACGGTGAACTCGCCGAGGCCTTGAAGATGCGCAAGCATGGTGAAGGCCTGGAAGGCGTTAAAGCCTTCGCCAAGGAGCTCCAAGGCAAGGGCATGAGCCACAGCTCGACTATGACTGCGCTGTCCGAAGTCGACTCCAAGTACAAGGCCAAGGGCAATACGGAATATTCCGGCATGATCAAGGGTGGTCCGGGCGGTCGGCTGCGCTTCGTCAACAACGACGGCGACAGTCTTGAGTATGGGGCGGGCCGTCTCAAGTCCGGCAGCAAGGGGAGCATGGAAAGCAAGCTCCGGGAGGCCAACAAAACGTCGTTGTTCCAGGTGTCCGACGCAAAAGGCGGCAAGGTCATCGACGCAGCAGGCGCGGCGCTCATCGCCCAGAGCATCGGTGCCATCGTCAAAACGGTGGAGAGCAACCGCATGTCCGGCGACATGATGCGCATGTTCGTCGATAAACAGAAGGAAGTCTTGCAGGCCGTTCAGGATGCCGGCATTGCTGCCAGTGACAAGCGGTTCGAGCAGCTCAAGGACGCCATCGGCAAGATGACGGAACAGATGAAGAGCGTGCCGCCGGACGTCGGCGACGCCATCCGCAAGGTCTACGCCGCCAAGAAAGCACGCGGCGCATAACGCGATATGGCTTACACCTTCGACATCGACAACCAGCCGACGCTCAACGAGCTTTCCGCCTCGGTGCGTTATGCCGTGCAGACCAGGAACCGCAAAGGTGCGGACGAGTTCTGCGCCTTCTACGAGCAGTTCCTGCGCGAGAATCCCAAGTTCCGCACGGAGTCGCCACAATTCGCCGGTGCCTACGACGTGCTCTACGACCAGGCCCGCTGGGTGGCGCTGCCGCATCTGGCCGAGGAGAACGACGTCGTCCAGCTGTTCGAGCAGAAGGTGAATGCGTTGAAATTGCAGCCGGAGGGATACGACCTCAAGGACTTGTTCCGTGAGCGGCTGTTGATCACTCCTCTCGAGCAGCGCAACGCCTTCAAGGCCCGCATCCGCGACGCCCTGCTGCGCAATAAGGAGCAGCTCACCAAACCGTTCCCGGCCATGGGCAGCACGGTGGAGCGGGCCGGTACGGTGTCGAACTGGGTCACGGAGTATCTTTCCGTCGTCCGCGACGCCAAGAACGACGCCTTGCTTCAGGCGCGCTTCTTCAACGAGCATCCCGGTTTCCGCACCCTGCTGCCGGACGAACAGGCCGTTCTCAAAAACATTTTCGGCGTGTTGGAGATGACGCGGCTCGATTCCACCAAAGTGGAAGGCTTCGAGGGGTCGAAGCTCGTCGAGTTGGACGGCAAGCTCATGGAATACGACGGCGGCGGATTCTCCGAAGTCGGGCGCGATCTGATGGAAGAGCTCAACAAGCTGCCCGCCTCCTACCGCCCGCCGACGCAGAAGGAAAAATTGCGCGACCGTTTCAACGATCCGGAACCCGAGCGCCTCGCGATCGCCGCGTCCATGGAGGCGCTGCGCGCCGAGGCCGGTTCCAATCCGCAGAAGCTGCGCGAACTGCTGGCGCGGGACCTCACGGTTCGGACGGGACAAGCCAAACCCAACGTGCCGCGCGCCGCCGCGGCGCTCCGGCTCTACGCCGCCGTCCACGACTTCAAGACGCTGCTCGCCGAACGCGCCCTGAACGACCTAATTCGGGCCTTCCTCGAAAAAGAAAAGCGCACCGTGGACCTCGACAGCTTCAAGGTGTTTCCGCAGGCGCCGCAGTTCCTGAAACTCTTCCTGCAGGTGGTCTTCGAGGACGCGCTTGGCCTGCCGGAAGCGGAAGCGGCGCGCCAGGCGCTGCAGGTGGCCAACGTGGCCCGCGAGCGGGGAGACGGCGCGCTCATGGACGTCGCTTTCTACGACGAGGAAGACGATGCCTTCCACTGGACCGTGCCGCTGCGCAAACCGGCCGCCGTCACTGTCCGATAAAAAAAGAACGCCGGCAGCCGTGGGATGAAACTCCACGACTGCCGGCTCCGGCCCCTTGAGCTACCGCCGCATCTCCCTGATCGTGGCATTCGCGACGAGGAGGAGGATGACGACGAGCGGGATGGGCAGGATGATCGCCCAGCCGATGACGGGGAACCCGTTGTCGATGAACCACTGGCCGAGCATCTCCATGAACGGAAACGTCATGAGGATGCCGGACAGCGTGATGAGGCCGAACGCCAGCATCACGCCGACCATGAAGGTCCAGACGGCTCCGCCGACGATCCACTTGTTGAACCACTTGCCGAATCCGGCGGTGGCGCACGCGGGGCAGGAGCGCCCCTCGTGCCAGCCGTGGCGGCTGCACTTGCGGCAGCCGCGGGCGCACTTGCCGTCCTTGCGCCGGGCCTTGCAGCCCGGGCAGTCCGAGAACTGCGCGTTGTAGCCGTACACGCACCAGCGCTGCGTCGTCCCCGGGGGGACGAACACCGGCACGGTGCCGTGATTTCCGCCGCAGTTGCAGCGGGCATACTCGACGATGTCAGCCATCGAAATGCTCCTTGCCGCGGTGCGGCGTCCAGACACGCTCCTGGCAGAATGAGGCGAATTCCTCCTTCTTCCAAGAACGCGCTACCATACTATAAATACGGGGTTTTGTCAAGGGGGATATGGCAGAAAACGGCCAAAAACAAGCCAAAAACGATGATGTCGTGATTCCGGTCAAATCCGGTGATCACGTCAGCCTGGTTTCCTTGGGAAACAAGGCTTTGGCGAAGTCCGTGCCGGCTGCAGCAGGGGACGTAGACAAGGCCGTCTCCCTGCTCGTCCATCCGGACTGGGATGAGGAAAAACGCGCCCGGCTGAAACAGCTCGCGCTGTCCTTTTTTTCCGACGTCCGTGACCGCCTGGAACTGCGGGAGGACCTGCAATCGGCCTGGGAGCGGGGCGGCTTGGGCGTTGATGCCGACGAGGCGGGGTATATGGTCGGCGTGCTTGGTGCGGTGCGCGACGGGGGATCTCTTCCGGTGCGCCCGGCATCGAAGGTTTCCATGATGCAGCAGCCTTCCGTGACGACGGCACCGGCCGCGCCTGCCATTGGAGTGAATATTGCCCCTTCAGCCCCAGCGCAGAAAGCGCCGGCTCCCGCCGCTCCGGCACAGATGGTGGTTGCCCGCTCCGAATTCGCTGGCAAGCGACGCGAGGAGATTTTTGCGGTGCTGGCCAAAGAGATCGTCGACGAGGTCAAACCGCAGCTGGCCGATCCGGCATTGCATTCCCGGCTGGAAGCGCTGATCGCCACGCGGTTCCGCGGCGTCCGGGATGCCAATGAGGTGCGCGCCCACATGAAGCGCGACGCGGCGCAGGGCGGCCTCAGCATGACGCCGGCAGAGATCGAGCGTGTCATGACCGTGGTCGAGGACCGCTTCGCCAAAATTTCGAAGGAGCTCCACGCCCAGGAGAAGGGATTGGTGATGGAGGGGCTCAAACAGGAGTCCTCCGCCGGCCGCGCCCAGAAGCAGGGGGCGAGCAGCGATCTTCGGGAGTACGAATCCAATCAATGGTACGAGAAGCGTTTCGAGCGCCAGCCGCAGACGCCGCCTCCGCCCGCACCCAAAGCGCCGCCGGTGCAGGCACCCCCTCCCGCTCCCCCTTCTGCAAGCCTGCCTGCCGGCAGGCAGGGGGGAGGGAAGCCGCCTGCGGAAGTCGCGGTCGCCGCGCCGCCGGTGCAGGCACCCCGGCCGACCATGCAGGACGCCGAATACCGTCCCCGGCTGCTCGGCCCCGTTGAGGAGCTCCGCAGCATGACGCTCGACGACTTCCGACGCCTGGCGCGCGATCCTAAGGAAGCGGCGCGCCGCATCCAGGATAAAATCCGGCTGCTCGAGGAGGAGGACTACACCCAGCGCGCTGCGGCCATCGCCGCCTGGCGGGGGTCCGTGCCGGTCAAAACGTATCTGGCCGTCACGCGCACCATGTTCGACCAGGGAATCGGTCCGGAACAGGCCGTTGCGGCGCAAGGTACGGGCCCGGACGCGCTGACGCTCGAGGAATACAATGCTATAATGGAGTTGCAGAATTCCTTGAGATACTAGATGCCAGGACAGTACACGGTGCCGCAATTCATCGACGTCGAGGACAAGATTCTGGGTCCGCTGACGACCCGGCAGTTCGTGATCATCCTCGGCACCTTCGGCGTCGATTTCCTCCTGTACCGGCTGCTGCAATTCGGTTTCTTCCTGCTGATCGGCCTGCCGGTCTTCCTGGCGGGGATCACGCTGGCCTTTGCGCGCGTCAACGGGCAGCCGTTCCACTTTTTCCTGCTGAATCTGATTCAGACCTACCGCCGTCCGGACGTCCGCGTTTGGAACAAAGAGCTCTCCGAGGCGGAATTGCGGATGCTCATCAGCCGCCCGCCGCCGCCCGCGCCGCCCGTCAAAGTCCGCAAAGAAGCCCTTACCACCTCGAAGCTTTCCGAGCTCTCGCTCGTCGTGAACACGGGCGGCGTCTACCGCCCGGAAGACTAGAACGTCCGCGTATGGCGCATTTCATCGTTAGCAGCTGCGGTGCTCCCTCAACGTACGCTTTGGTACGTTTCGGTTCGCTCCTCGCTGCTGCCTCGAACTGCGCGCATACCCGGCCGTTCTAGAATCGACTGATATGGCCAGCAAAGCCGCCAGCGCAAAGCGTCCCAGCACCCAGCAGTTTTTGGACATCGCCGAAATCAAGGAGGACGTCGTCATCATGAAGGACGGCACGCTCCGGGCGGTGCTGTTGTGTTCGTCCGTCAACTTCGCCCTGAAGTCGGAAGAGGAGCAGGAGGCCATCATCTCCGCCTACGTCGGCTTCCTGAACGCGCTCGAATACCCGCTCCAGATCGTGGTGCAGAGCCGGAAGCTGAACGTCGAGGAATACCTGAACCGTCTGTCCGAGGCGCAGCGTACCCAGACTAACGAACTGTTGAAGGCGCAGATCGCCGACTACCGGCAGTTCGTGTTCGAGCTGATTTCGCTCGGGCAGATCATGAGCAAGCGTTTCTACGTCGTGATTCCGTACGATCCCATGACCAACAAGCGCAAGGGGTTCTTCGCCCGGATGCGGGAAACGCTCGTGCCGGCGCTCTCGTTGCGGCTGCGCGAAGAGCAGTTCCGCCAGCGGCGCAAGGATTTGCTGTTGCGCGTCGACAGCGTCGCCTCGAATCTCGGCTCCATGAGCGTCTCCGCCGCCGTGCTCGACACCCAATCGTTGATCGAACTCTATTACACCGCCTACAACCCGGACGTCGCCGATTCGGAGAAGCTGACCGACGTCGGCAAAATGCGCATCGAAGCCTGATATGGCCTTCCAACCCTTCAAAGCGCTCCGCGGCAAGCGCGCCCCGATCGATGTCGGCGGCACGCTGGTGACGGACACCGAAGCCAAGAAGAAGATCGCCGTCGAAAGGGAAGCGCTCGAGGAAGAGCGCGTGTATCGGCGCGGCACCGTCTCCATCAAGGATCTGATCGCTCCGGCGGCGATGAAGGTCGAACCGTCGCACGTGCTGCTCGGCGACATGTACGTGCGCACCATCTTCGTCGTGACCTATCCGCGCTACGTTTCCGTGGGGTGGTTCACGCCGATCCTGAATTTGAACCTGATGCTCGACGTGGGCATGTTCTTCTACCCGGTGAAGGCCCACATCATCCTCAAACAGCTCAAGAACAAGGTCGGTACCATCGAGGCGCAGATCCTTTCGGACGCGGAAAAGGGCGCGCCGCGCGATCCCTTGCGCGAAACGGCGCTGCGCGACATCGAAAAGCTCCGCGACGACCTGACCCAGGGGATCGAGCATTTCTTCCAATACGCCCTCTACGTCACGATGTACGCCAAGAGCAAGGAAGAGCTCGACCGTTACACGCAGGATGTGGAGAACATTTTCGGCGGCAAGCTGATCTACAGCAAGAAAGTCTTCTACCAGGCGGAGCAGGGCTTCAACTCCACGCTCCCGCTCGGCAACGACGAGCTGCAGATCACCTTCAACATGAACAGCTCGCCGATCGCCTCGAGCTTCCCGTTCACCTCGGCCGACCTGACGTCGGACAACGGCATTCTCTACGGCATCAACCGCCACAACAATTCACTGATCCTGTTCGACCGTTTCTCGCTGCAGAATGCCAACGCCGTGGTCTTCGCCACCTCCGGCGCCGGAAAATCGTACGCCGTGAAGCTCGAAGTGCTCCGCTCGCTGATGCTCGGCACCGACGTGCTGATCATCGACCCGGAAATGGAGTACAAGCATCTCTCGGACGCCGTCGGCGGCGCCTACATCAACATTTCGCTGGCTTCCGATTCCAAGATCAATCCGTTCGAGCTGCCGCGCCCGGTCGGGGAGCAGGTTTCGGTCGAGGACATCATCCGGAGCGCCGTCATTACATTGAAAGGCCTGATCCGCCTCATGCTCGGCGGCAAAATAACGACGGCCGAAGACTCGATCATCGACCGCGCGCTTCTTGAAACGTACGCCAAAAAAGACATCGTGCCGGGCGCGGACCTGTCGCGCGTCGAGCCGCCGATCTTCCAGGATTTCCAGGAAGTACTCCAGGGTATGGAAGGCGCGGGCGACCTGGTGGAGCGGCTCAAGAAATACACGGAAGGCACCTTCGCCGGTCTCATCAACTCGCCGACCACGGTCGACATCCGGAATTCCCTCGTCATCTTCTCGGTCCGCGACCTGGAAGACGAACTGCGGCCGATGGCCATCTACACCATCGTCAACTTCATCTGGAACGTGGTGCGCTCCGAGCGCAAGCGGCGCATCCTCGTCATCGACGAAGCCTGGTGGCTCATGCAGCATGAGGATTCGGCCAAGTTCATCTTCGCGCTGGTGAAGCGCTGCCGCAAATACTACCTGGGCGTCACCACCATCACCCAGGACGTCAACGACTTCCTGACGTCCCCCTACGGCCAGGCCATCGTCACCAACTCCTCGCTGCAGATGCTTTTGAAGCAGTCGCCGGCCTCGATCGAGCTGATCGCCAAAACCTTCCTGCTGACGCAAGGGGAGAAATATCTGCTGCTCGAGAGCGGGGTCGGTGAAGGCATTTTCTTCGCCGGACAGAAACACGCCGCCATCAAGATCGTGGCCTCGTACGCCGAAGACCAGGTCATCACCTCCGACCCGCGGCAGCTGCTCGAAATCGAGCAGGCCAAGAAGGAATTCCAACAGCAGTCCGCCGCCGCGGAAGGCGCTCCCGCCGTATGACCCGCCGTCAGCGTCTGATCATCATCGGCGTGCTCGTCAGCCTCGTCGCGCTCGGTATCGCGGCGTTTCTGGTGCTGCGTCCCGCGCCTGCCGTGAACACGCCGGCCGAGCAGCCGGAAACGCCGGGCCTGCCGCTCGCGCCTTCCACGAACCAGCCCGTCAACGCGCCGGCTTCACCCGCGACGTCGACCCCTGCTCCGACGCCGACCTTCAGCCGCGCCTCGGCCCGGGAAATCCTCGAACAGCAACTGAAAACGAGCGGCGCGCAGTTCGCCGAACGCTTCGGCACCTACTCCAACCAAGGCGATTTTCAGAACCTGATCGACCTGTTTCCGCTCATGACGGAGCGCATGCAGCAGCAGACCCAGCGCACCATCGACGCCGCCAGCGCCGCAACATCGACCCCGAGCACGTACGTCGGCGTCACGACGCGTCCGGTGACGACGACGGTCGTTTCCGTGGATGAGACAGGCGGCCGCGCCACGATCCGGGTCTCCGCCCAGCGAGCCACCCAGACCGGCGACGCCCAGCCCGTGACGCGCTACGAAACCCTGACCATCGAGTTCCGGAACCAGCAGAACGTATGGAAGGTCGACAGCGCCCGGTGGTCGACGCCCTGAGGCGGCCGGTCCGGTGGTTGCTCGACGCCCTCTTTCCCGACGCCTGCGCCGGCTGCGGAGCCGAGCGGACGATCGTCTGCGACGCTTGCTGGGCCGCCATGCCGTTCATGAGCGAACCGCAGCGGCTCGCCGAGCTCGACGTCTGGAGCGTGACTCGTTTCCAGGCACCGGTGGTCCGCGGCGTGGTCCATGCGCTCAAATACGGACGACGTCCCGAGGCGGCGGCGCGCATCGCGGAAGCGCTGGCACGGCATCCGGCCGCGGACCTGCTGCGTGCGACACCCTGGCGCATCGTCCCCGTTCCGATGCATGCGGCGCGCGAACGGCGGCGCGGCGCCAACCAGGCCCGCACCCTGGCGTGGCTGCTGGCAGAGGCCGGGTGCGGGACGGTCGACGATGTGCTGTTGCGCGTGCGGCGCACCGGGACGCAGACCGCGCTAGACCGCGCGCAGCGCGAGCGCAACGTCAAAGATGCCTTCCGTAGCCGCACTTTCGCGGATCCGCAGGCGGCATATCTGCTCGTCGACGACGTGGTGACGACCGGCGCGACCCTCACATCCGCAGCCCGCGCGCTCACGGATGCGGGCGCCACGCGGGTCGCGGCCTGGACGTTCGCCGCGGATTGACACCCTTCTTCCGTGCCGCTACAGTGGCACCGCCTGGAGAGGTACCCAAGTGGTTGAAGGGGGGAGATTGCTAATCTCCTAGGTCGGGGTCTTCCCGGCGCGAGGGTTCGAATCCCTCCCTCTCCGCCACGGAGAGGTGCCCGAGTGGTTGAAGGGAACGGTCTTGAAAACCGTAAGGCCAGCAATGGCCTCGTGGGTTCGAATCCTACCCTCTCCGCCAAAGGTAATTCCATTCTATGGAGGACACGCAGAACACGTTCCGCGGCCCGCACGGCGAGGTGCATTTCGCCTGGATGGTCGACGAGTATCCCGTCTACCGTCGCGGCTGGGCCTGGTACCTTGTCGCCGACATCATCGGCGCGGGCATGGTGCTGTACGCGTTGGTGACGCTGAACTTCCTGTTCGCGCTCATCGTCGTCATCTTCGGCATCGTGCTGACGCTGTCCGCCGCGCGCCGTCCGGTGCGGCTCCGGTTCGCGGTCACGGAGGACGGCCTTGAAATGGGACACCGGTTCGTTCCTTGGAAGGACCTGTCGCGGTTCTCCGTGGTGTACGATCCGCCGGCCGTGAAGACGTTGTACTTCGACTTCAAGAGCGCGATGGTGCCAGATTTGGCCGTGCCGCTCGAACAGATGAATCCGAACGTCGTGCGCAAAGCGTTGCTCACCTACATCGACGAAGACCTGACGCGCGACTCCGAGCCAGTCACCGACTACCTGGCACGCGTGCTGAAGTTTTAAGAAGAAGGAACGCAGCCATAGCTCAGCTGGATAGAGCGTCAGCTTGCGGAGCTGAAGGTCGTTGGTTCGACTCCAACTGGCTGCACCAGAAAAAGCGTCCCGTCTCCGGGGCGCTTTTTCTTTGCATAAAAAAAGAGGCCTCGGTCCGCGCACGGGCGAACCGAGGGTGCCGCTAGAAGCGGCCGGAGAGCGAGAGCGAGGCGCGGTCGGGGCCGAGGGAGGGCGTGATGCTCACCGCCGGATGTTCCGTGCCGGGCTCCAACAGCAGGAACGCCGTGCCGAGGCCGGCGAAGGCGGCCGCTGCGCCCAGGAAGACGAACTGCAGGACTTCGAGGGTCGCGGCTTCGTCGCAGAGCGACCGGACCGCGGCTTCGTCGTACGTCCAGCCGTTCCCTTCACCCGCCTCCGTGCAGATGTTGGTCGTTCCCGGCGGGACGCGCTCCCGGTACGTGGCGTACGCCGGATCGTGCTGGATGTCGTTGATGCGGACGGCCGAAGCGACCGTGGCGACGAGCCAGGCTGCTCCGATCGCGAACGAGCCGATCCCCAGTCCGATGTACAGGCCGCGGTCGGGCGCGGCGTGCACGACCGGCTGCTGCGCTTCGGCAGCGGGCCGCGGCATGCGGGTCCGGATGTCCAGGTCCTCTGCCCCGAGCAGCGTCTGGAGCCGGGCGGTGAGCTCGGCCTCGCTGCCGTCAGTTCGGATGGACCGGTAGGCGCTCCCCGCGTATCTGCCCGCAGCCACGTCGTAATGCTGCAGGGCGATGGTGAACGGGTTGGACTCGACCGCATTGTGCTCCCGGAGCGTTCCGAACACGATGTGGCCGACGCCGGTCGCCTGGGCGATGCGCGGCAGGCACTCGCGGTCCGACTGCTGCTCGTCGCATCCGTGCGCGACGCGCGCCGCGGGGAACGTCAACCGCGCCGGGTTGACCTCCCATCCCTGCACGGCCGCGATCTCCGCCCGCAGCCGCTCGGTCAGGAGCGCCGCCGTGTCGCGGTGCGCCTCGCTCGACGCCAGCTCGAGCACGAGTACCGATTCCTGCGCCAGCGCGGCGCCGGGGAACGCGGCGAGGGCCGCGAGAAGGACGGAAAAGAACACTCTCATGTGACTTCCTCCGCAGGCACCCTAGTCAAAAAATGGCCGAATGTCAAGGATCTTCCCTTGATTCGTACCGGCCGTTACAATCCGCCCATGCCGCTTGAGACGCCCATCATTGCCGCCGTCCCGCTGTTGAAGCGCCACGCCAAAGCGTTCGAGGCGCTGGGGCTTGCCACGCTCGGAGACATGCTCGGCCACTACCCGTTCCGCTACGAGGACTACTCGCGGACGGTGCCGTTGTCCTCCGTCGTGCCGGGGGAGGACGTCACGGTGCGGGTCCGGCTGGAGCAGATCCGCAACCGCCGGAGTTTCTTCGGTCCGCGTCGGATCATCACCGAGGGGCTCGTTGCCGACGGGAGCGGCAAGGCACGGGTCCTGTGGTTCGGCCAGTTTTATCTGACGAAGACGCATCTCCCGGGCAGCGAGGTGTTTCTGGCCGGCCGGGCGCGACGCACTGCAGCGGGGCTCCAGTTCATCTCGCCGACCATCGAAGCCGTGCGCGCCGAGCAGATGCACACCGGGCGCATCGTGCCGGTCTACCCGACCTCCGGCACGCTGTCCGTGAAACATTTGCGTCTGGCAGCCAAGGCGGCGCTCCCTGCCTGCGAGGAGCTGCGTGAGTGGCTGCCGACGGGCGTCCGGCATCGCCTGCATCTGACCGACCTGCGGCGCGCGACGCGCGCCGCGCATTTCCCGCCGGACCAGCCGACGCTCGACGCCGCGCAGGAGCGCATTGCCGCGGGGGAGTTGTTCCTGCGGGTGCTTGTCGCCGAACGGGCGCGGGCAGAACTGGCGCAAACCCGTGCCGTGCCGGTGCCGTTTCCGGAAGCCGTGATCAAAGCGTTCGTAGCCGGTCTGCCGTTTGCGATCACCGACGGCCAACGCCGTGCCGCGTGGGACGCGCTTCGGGATATGGCGAAGGAGCGCCCGATGCACCGGCTTTTGAACGGCGATGTCGGTTCCGGAAAAACCGCGGTCGCCGCCATCGCCGCCCGGGCCGTGGCCGCGTCCGGCGGCCAGACCGCCGTGCTCGTGCCGACCGAGGTCCTGGCTGTGCAGCACGGGCGCACGTTTTCCGCATGGTTCGCTCCGGCGGGGGTCTCCGTGATGACGCTTACCGCCGGGATGCGCGCGGCGGAAAAAGAAGCGGCGAAGTCCGCCATCGCTTCCGGCGCCGCGCAAGTGGTGATCGGCACGCAGGCGTTGCTCGAAGACGCCGTGGCCTTCCGTGACCTGCGCCTGGCCGTGGTCGACGAACAGCATCGCTTCGGCGTGCGCCAGCGCCAGGCGCTGCACCGCAAGCGCGCGGACGGTGCCCTGCCGCACCTGCTCTCGCTTACCGCAACGCCCATTCCGCGGACGCTGTCGCTCGCCGTGTTCGGCGACCTCGACGTGTCCGTCATTCCGACCCGTCCCGCCGGGCGCACAGCGATCGCGACCGAGATTGTCGGTGCGGGAACGGCACCGGCCGATCGGGGTATTGCCGCCGCCATTGCCGCAGGGGAGCAGGTCTTCGTCATTTGCCCGGCCATCGACGAGCGGCCGGAAAGCGGCCGCGAGGCGGTCGTTGCCGAACATCGCCGTTTGCAAAAACTCCTTCCGGACGCCCACGTCGCACTGATGCACGGCAAACTCACGTCCGCCCGGAAACGAGAGATCATGGAGCGGTTCGCTTCCGGCGCGCCGGGCGTCCTGGTGTCGACGACGGTCATCGAAGTCGGTATCGATCTGCCGCGCGCGACCCTCATGGTGGTCCGCTCCGCCGAACGCTTCGGCCTGGCCCAGCTCCACCAGCTTCGCGGCCGGGTCGGACGCGGCGTGCTGCCGGGCCGCTGTTTGCTCCTCACCGAATCCGAGGCGCCCGCGGCCATGGCCAGGTTGAACGCACTGGTCTCATCCGCGGATGGCTTCGCCTTGGCGGAAGAGGACCTTCGTTTGCGGGGACCGGGGGATCTGCTCGGCACCATGCAGTCCGGCATGCAGGCGGCCTGGCAACCCGCCCTGCTGGACCCGAAAAAGATCGCCGTTCTTCAAGAAGAGTCCCGGGCGCTGCTCGCCGAGGACCCCGAGTTTGCCGCGCATGAGGAGCTCGCGGCCGTGTTTTCCCGCTTCGAGCGGACCATCCACCGCGAATAGGCTTGACGGCAGCCATTTTTTCCTATAAGGTCCTGGCCTCCTTGCCGGGCTCGCCGTCAGGAGAGAAGGAGAATTCGTGAGGAACGGACGAATGCAGCCGATCGCCTGCGCACAATGCGCCGGCGTGGAACGCGAAGACCCGGACGAGGAGATGATTCTCCTGCTGCATCCGGTGCACGGCCTGATTTGGGCCGTGCACGGTGGCAGCTGCGCGCGGGACTTCTTCCGCATTCAGCGGGGACGGCTGACGCCGATGCTCGAGAAGATGCAGGCCTACGACGCTGCGACCTGGATCAAGCTCCAGGTCCGCATCGGGTCCGCGGCTTGGTTCGACCCGGCAACGGTCAATCCGCACCGCTTCGTGTGCGCGGTCCAGGACGCGCTCCAGACGCTCGGGCTCACCCCGATGCGAGCGGCCTGCAACGCAGCGGACGTGAGCAGCGATACGTGCTTCCTCTGGTACGAGGATCTGGCCGACGTGCTGCGGGCGTTCAACATGACGCCGCCGGAGCCGGTAAGCGATCCTGTCGGTCCGCAGCTGCGGCTCATCTCGAGCACGCCGCCGCCGGCCTGATCCGCGCGTCTCACGACGCCGCGGAACGCTGCTCACGCGGCGTTTCTTTTTTTACCTGAAGGAGGGAAAGGGCGGCGCGCACGTCGGACACGGCCCTGAGCTGCGCGTGTTTTCCGGTCGGCCCGATCAGTTCCTTGGTGCCGAGACGGACGGCATCGCTGATGCGGGTTTGCGCGTCGGGCGCGGCACGGACTTCGCCGGTGAGCCCCAGTTCCCCGAATACCGCGCTTTTGGCGGGCAGGGGAGCACCGGAGAGCGCCGAGGCTACGGCCAGGACGACGGCGAGGTCCGCGGCGGGTTCGTCGAGGGTGATACCGCCGGCCACGCTCACATAGACGTCGTGGTTGGCGAGCGACACGCCGCCGCGGCGTTCCAGGACGGCCAGCAAAACGTTCAGCCGATTGGTGTCGAAACCGGTGGCACGCCGTACCGGGTAGCCGAAGACCGTTTTGTTGGTGAGCGCCTGGACTTCGACGAGCAGCGTCCGGCTGCCTTCGCGGATGACGGCAACCGCGGTGCCGGGGAGGGGAACGGCCCGCTCGGAAAAGAGTGCGGCCTGCGCGGCCGAGGCGTCCGTCAGCCCTTTTTCCGTCATTTCCAGAAGGCCGACTTCCCGGCTTGAACCGAAGCGGTTTTTGGTCGCGCGCAAGATACGCACCGGCCGCGACTCGTCGCCTTCGAGCGACAGGACGACGTCGACGAGGTGTTCGAGCGTCTTGGGACCGGCCACGCCGCCGTCTTTCGTCACTTGGCCGATCACGACCGTGGTGATGCCGTCTTTCTTGGCGACGCCGGCCAGTGTCGCGATGGCCGCGCGCATTTCGCCGATGCCACCGGACTCGGATCCGGAAGCGGCCGCGCGCAGCGTTTGCACTGAGTCGACGATCAGGAGCGCCGGCCGGGCGGCGCGCGCCGCGGCGACCACGGCGTCGGCATCCGTATCGCTTGAAAACGAGAGCTGCGCGCCGGCGCAACCCAGCCGGCGCATGCGCAGGGCAATCTGTTCGGGTGATTCTTCGCCGCAGACGTAAAGCACGGGACCGCCGATGCGTTCGGCAAGGGAGAGGATGAGCGTCGATTTGCCGACGCCCGGTTCGCCGGCCAGCAGGATGAGCGAGCCGGGAACAAAGCCGCCGCCCAAAACGCGGTCGACCTCCGCCGAGCCGGTCGTGGTGCGCGCAGGCAGGGCGTCGCGCACATCGGCGGCGCGGACGGTCTTGGCGGGCGCGACGGCCGCCGCCTGCGTTGCGGGCGCGCTGCCGCCCTCGATTTCAAGGACCGTGCCCCAGCGACCGCAGTCAAAACAACGCCCGCTCCACTTGGGAAACTGGGCGTCGCAATTCGAGCAACGGTACAGAGGGCCGCTCTTCATGCCCTGAGCCTATCACCTAATACACGCTGACGTGAATATGGTCGTAATGGCCGCACATGGTGCGGGCGCCGATGGTGGCGTTGAAGCGGCCCTCGTTCATGAGCAGCGGTCCCGTGGCCGTGCCGGTACGGGTCGAGCCCTCGCAGATAACCTCGTCGCGGCTCAGTTCGTAGTGGCCGAAGACGTCCTTGATGCGCACGAGTCCCGGACGCGCGATCGTCTCCACGATGTAGCGTTGCAGCGCGGCGTTGTTGGCGAAGTCGATGCCGCGACCGTCCCAGTGGTTGGACTCTCCCTCATGGCCGCCCGATCGCGCGCTTTCCATGCATGCCGCGCAGCGCACGCGGCCTTCCGCGGTGTCGGCGCGGCCGGACGCGCAGCGGCTGTGGTTGCCGATCAAGGTCGCAACGCGCAGCGGGCCGCTCAGATCGCCGCGCGCCTTGGCCTCGCCCAGCAGGACGAGGAAGCGGCAGGTGTTCGGGGAGAGTTGGACCCCGGCGGCGTCGCCTTCGTCGAAACAGGCACCGCTCGAACTGCGGTCATTGCTGCCGTTATAGCACCAGATGCAGGCGTTGCGGGTGATGGTTCCTCCCGCGAGAATGCCGGCCCGGTCGTTTGGGCGCGAGATGCCGATGGTGCCGTCGGTCACCAGTTCCGCGAGACGCGTGCAATCGGCGCTCGTCGCTTCCGCGCCCCCTCCCGCACCTCCGGCGGGCGGCGTATACGTTCCCGGATCGATGTCCGCTTCCGATGCCGCGGGGTCTTCCACCCGCCGCACCAGGTCGACGCGGATGCTGCGGAAATTCACGAGCTCGGGGTTGATCAGGTAGAGGATGGTGTAGCTCCCGAGCGCGAGCAGGAGCCCCATGATCGCGCGGATGATGGTGTCCCTGGCGGCGCCGATCGTCGAAGCGTTCCCGGCCGCCGTGACCCAGCGGATGCCGCCGATCACGATCATGACCATGGCGAACGTCACGATGACGCCGATCGAGAAGCGGTAGATGGCGAGGATGTATTCGGCGACGAAGGGGATGTCCACGTACCGGTTGCCGCCTTCGCCCTGCACCACGAGCGTGGAAAAGGAAGGGAGCGTCGGGATGGGCAGCTGGAGGGTGGGTACCGCCGGCGTGAACGGGAGATTGGCGTTCTCGTTCACGGTCGCGGCCTGCGCCAAGGACGGAAAAAGCAGGCAGGTGAGCGCGGCAACCAGGACGCGTTTGGTGAGCTCGTGCATAGCCGTCATTCCACCTGGATTATTCTGGTCAGCAGCCCGCCGCAGCTGCTCCTGATGCAGATCGTACCAGCGCTGACGAAGTTCCCATAGCCGCCGTTCACGACGTTGGCGCGCCCGCCGCCGGCAGGGCTCACGAAGATCGCGGAATGCTGGCCGGCCACACTGCCACTCGTGAGTCCGTTGGCGTTGTAGATCCAAAAGACGTCTCCCGGCCGGAGCGTGTCCGCCCAGGTATCGGGCCAGACGCTTTCGCCGAAGTGGCTGCGCAGCGCGACATACGCCGCCTCCTGGGAGGTTCTCGCGCATTCGGACACGCTTTTTCCCGAGGAAACGCAGGCACGCCCGGCTTCTTGATGGGGCCGGAGCAGGGAAGAGTTCGTTTCCATGCCGGACGGATAGACGAGGCGCGCATGCGCGATGTCCCGGACGATGGTTTCCCAGGTGTTCCCGCAGGAGCCCATGTGGACGCCGCACTTCACGGCGGCGTCGGCGATGTGCAGCACGCGCGTCCGTGCCGGTTCCGACGCATACCGCGCCGAGGCGGCCTCGATGAACTGGCGCGTCCGTTCTTCCCTGTCGGGTGCACCGCATCTCACGGCCGCGCTGAGCGTGAACGGGCATTCCGGAAACGAGGGAAGCGGTTCTTCGTCGCACGCCCGCAGCCCGAGGCTGCCGCGTTCCCCCGGCGCCCAGGTCGGCTCGCGCGTGGTACGCATCTCGCTGGCGACATCCACCGTTCGCACCAGGTCGACGCGCAGCGCCCGAAAGTTCACGAGTTCGGGATTGATGATGAAGAGAATGGTGTAGCTGCCGAAGGCGAGCAGGAGTCCCATCACGGCGTTGGTGATGCGCGTCTTGGCCGTCTGGATGGTTCCGGCGTTGCCGGCGGCCGTCATCCATTGGATGCCCGCGACGACGATCATGACCATGGCGAGCGTCACCATGATGCCGAGCGCGTAGCGGAAGATGAGGACGACGTACTCGGCAATGAAGGGGACGTCGACGTAGCGGTTTCCTCCTTCGCCCTGCACCTGGAGCTTCGAGAATCCCGTATAGCCCGGGATGTAGACCGCCGGCTCCGGCACGGCCGGCGTGAACGGCACATTTTCATTGACCTCCGCGGCCGCCGCCGGAGAGGCGGCCAACGCACAAAAAAACACGACAAGAACCAACAGGGACGCGCGCGTCGGGAACCGCATACGGCCCCATGATATCAGAAAACCGGCCTGTGGGGGCCGGTCTTCGGCGTTCAGGGCAAGGCGTTCAGGATCTCATTCGCGGAGACGAAGCCGGAGAAACGGCGGTCACCGACGAAGAGAGAGGGGACGCCGTCGAGGCCGAGCGCGAGGGCCTCATCCACCGTGCGGTCGACGAGCGGCTTCATCGCGCCGGAGTCGATGCAGGCGAGCAAGGTGTCGGCGTCCACGCCCGCCTCGTCGGCGAGCGGACCGTAGAGCGAGACGTCGGCCGGGGGGCCCGAACGCATCAGCACGTCGTGCATCTCGAAGTAGCGTCCCTGCCGGCCGGCGCACAGCGCCGCTTCGGCCGCGGTCTGGGCGAACGGATGCTGGTTTCGGAAGGGCAGGTTCTTCCAGACGAGGCGCACCTCCGGCCGGGCGGCCATGACCGCCGCAAGTTCGGGCTCGAGCGCGCGGCAGTAGGAGCATTGGTAGTCGCCGAAGACGACGATCGTCGGGCCGGTGCCGCCGCGCATCGGGTCGGCGATGGTGACCTCCGGCGCCGTGCGCGCCGCCGGCAGGTTCCGGTTGCCGTTGGTCGTGCCGCGTGAGGTGTTTTCCAGGACGAGCGTGCCGAAGATGACGAGGAGCAGCGCCGACAGGGCGAAGAGAAAGATGACCGGAAGCGGCGGGCGCTGCATAGCCCTAGGGCGCCAACCGGATCTGGCGCAGCAAGTTGCTGCCGGACTCCACGAAGGTCAGGTTTCTGCCGTCCTCGGACAGGATCAGGTTTTTCATGGTGGAGTTCGAGTCCGGCCGGGCCACGAGTTTGCGGGCGCCGGTCGAGATGTCGACGCTGTAGAGGTCGTCCGGCACGTTGTCGGCGAGGCGCCGCTCCAGCCCGACGCCGCGCTCCAGCGTCCGCGGTACGGCGCAGTACACCGTGGTGCCGCTGCCGAAGGCGCATTTGTCGGCCCAGGTGTTCAGGTTCAGTTTCCGCCGGCCGGCGCCGATGCTGTCTCCGTAGCCCTCGACGATCCAGAGCATCGGACGGTAGTCGTCGTTCGGTGAGACGGCGCTGTAGAGGAGCCGCTTGCCGTCCGGCGTCCACTTCGACGTGAAGTTCAAGCCTTCGACGATCAACCCCTTGAAGTTTTCCTTGTTCTGGCCGATGGGGATGATTTCCTGGCGGCCGAATCCCTGCGCGTCGCCGGTGCGCGACAGCGCGATGACCTGGCCGGTCGGCGAAACGTTCACCGCGACCTTGGATTCGTTGTTGCCGAGTTCCTGCACCGGCCGCGCGCTCGAGCCGTCGGCGTTCGAGACGACCAGCCAGCGGTTCGAGGGGTCGATGCCGAGACTCTTGCTCACCAGCTGGCTGGAGTCGCTGGTGAATTCAAACTCCTCCCAGTGGCGGGGGAGCGTGACCTGCCGCTGGCTGCCGAAGTCGAACAGGATGTTGGAACCGTCCGGGAATTCCAGCACGGCCTTGTCTTCGGTCGGCGCCCAGGCCACGGTGTCGACGTTGGCGAAGCGTTTGTCGGACAGGGCGATCTTTTCGCCGGTCTCCGGGTCGATGCGGTAGAACTTGCCGTCATCCTGGTCGTAGTAGCGCACGGCGTCGCCCTCGGGGCTGGCCGAGGCGGCGGACACGGAGACGGGCGTCAGCGACGGGGTTGCCGTCAGCCCGCCGTTGGCGATCGGCGCGGCACGTTCGGCCGGAGCGATGCCGCCCGCCGGCGCGTTCGTGGGGGGAACGAAGCCGCCGCCGGCACCGGCAGGCGCGAGCCCGCCGCCGGCACCCGGCGCATTCGCGTTCGTCACGACCGCGGGCGGGGGAGCGGTCGGCGGACGGAAGAAGAAAAACCAGAGCGCGAAGCCGACGCCGAAGGTCACGGCGAGGAACGCGATGACGGGCAACATCCTCCTGAGCATACGTTAACTGGTGAAATAGGTGACGAGGGCCTCAAGGCTGCTGCCGACCGAGGAACAGACGTCCGGGTAGGTGAGACAGAAGCCGACGAGGGTGCCGCCGATAGCCGCCGCGATGATCAGCGGCACGGCGATCATGATAAGGAAGTTTACCATGACGACGAGCGCCAGCAGAATATCGACCACGACGAGGACGAAGATCTGCCAAATCGCCAGCTTTTTGACCTCGAACGGGTCGCCGCCGGAGGAGGCTTGGGACGGTCCGGACTCGGTGCGCGGAGCCTGCGTCCGGGTTCCCGCGCCGCCGCCAAAGTCGCCGCCGCCGAACGATCCGACGCTTTTCCCGCCCGCGCCTGCGGCGGACGACCCGGCGGATTTTGCGGTGGCGGAACCGGCGGCTTTGCCTGCGGTTTTGGCGCCGGCACCCGCCACCTCCATGCACTTGTCGAGGAACAGGGAGAGCGGACCGCCTGCCTCGGGAAGGACACCGATGTTTCCGCTCAGGAACCGGACGTGGTAGTTGGCGAGCAGGATGAGCGGCACGATGATCGTTTCGATCTCGATGGCCGCGGTCAGCAGGTCCATGATCTCTCCGGCCGTGTCCGTGACGAGCGCAATGTCGTTTCCTCCGCCGCCCTCGCCTTTGCCGCGCGCGGCGCTGCGTTGGCTGGCGGAGAGGGCGCGGGCGGCCTGCGCCTCTTCTTCCTGGGATTCCAGTTCGGCGATTTCTTCTTCCTCGGCTTGGATCACGGCGGCCTGCACCTGTTGTCGACGCGCCGCCTCGCGTTGGGCCGCAGCCAATTCGCGCGCGGCATTCGCCTCGGCGAATCCGCCGTATGAGCCGCCGCTGGGAAACTGCAGTGCCTCCGCCATACGGTCAGGCGCGGCGCGACGTGAGGCGCGGCGCGCGGGTGACGAGCGCGAGCCCGTCGCCGCGCTTCTCCAGGATCAGGTTGCGGACGCGGGTTCCTCCGGCGGCGATGAGCGCGCGGGCGGCCGGACCTTCGACGTGTTCCTGGACGAGCGCACGCACGGCGCGGGCGCCCTTCTCCGGCGCGTCGGCCAACCCCGCCAGGTGCCGCACGGCTTCCGGGGTGGCATGGAGCGCCACGCGTTTCGCTTCGAGGCGCGCGGCGAGCGTGCGGATTTCCTTGTCGGCGATGGCCGTGAGGTGTTCGGAGGAGAGCGGACGGAAGACGAAGACGCGGTCGATGCGGTTCACGAGCTCCGGCCGGAAATGGGTCAACGCTTCACGGCGCAGGTCGTCTTCGATCTGGGCCCCGCCAACGGCGGGGTCGCCGAAACCGAACGGGCCGCGGAGCCAGCGCTCATGTCCGACGTTCGAGGTCAGCACCACGATGGTCTGGCGGAAGGAAACGGTCTTACCGGCGGCATCCGTGACCTGCCCTTCGTCGAGAATTTGCAGGAGCAGGTTCAGGACGTCGGGGTGCGCCTTCTCGACCTCGTCGAACAAGACGACGCTGTAGGGGCGGCGCTTCACGGCGTCGGTCAGCTTGTTGCCTTCACGGTAGCCGACGTAGCCGGCCGGCGCGCCCAGGAGTTTTGAGACCGTGAACGACTCGCCGAATTCCGACATGTCGAGGCGGATCAGGGCCTTCGGATCGTGGAAGACCGTTTCCGCGAGCGCCTTGGCGAGCTCCGTTTTTCCGACGCCGGAGGGGCCCATGAACAGGAACGAGGCCAGCGGCCGGCCGGGATGGGCGAGTCCGGCGCGGGCGCGACGGATCGCTTCCGCCACGCCGGCGAGCACCGGCGCCTGGCCGACGACGCGTTGGCCGAGATCGTCTTCGAGCGTCAGCAACCCCGCGGCATCCGCGAGCGTCAGATCCGGAACGGGGATGCCGGTGATGCGGGAGACGACGGCCACGATGTCGGCGCGGGTGACGGTGCCGACCGGCGTGCGGTTGCGGCGCGCGTGGTGTTCCTGCGCGTCGGCGAGCTTCGCCCGCAGGCGGTTCTCGCGCTCCTTCCACTCCAGCGCCTCGACGTACTTTTCGGCGGCGACGGCATCCTGCTTGCGCTTGCTGGCCTGGTCGATGGCCGCCTCGAGCGCGCGCAGCTCCTGCTGCTGCGGTTCGCTTCCCGCGCGCACTTTGACGGCGGCCGCGGCTTCGTCGAGCAGGTCGAGCGCCTTGTCCGGGAAATGCCGCTCCGGCAGGTAGCGCTCGGCGAGCATCACGGCGTCGGCGCAGGCCGCCTCCTGGATTTTCACGTTGTGGAACTTTTCGTAGTTGCCCTTCACGCCGGCCAGGATGGCGCGCGTCTCCTCGGGCGACGGTTCGCGCACGTCGATCTGCTGGAAGCGACGGTCGAGCGCGGCGTCGTTCTCGATGTGTTTCTTGTATTCCTGGAACGTCGTGGCGCCGATGCAGCGGATGTCGCCGCGCGCCAGCGAGGGCTTCAGAATGTTTGCCGCATCAAGCGAACCGGACGCGGAGCCCGCGCCGGTGATGGTGTGGACTTCATCGAGGAAGAGGATGATCTCGGGATGGGTTTTGACCTCGTCGATGATCTGCTTGAGGCGTCCCTCGAATTCGCCGCGGTACATGGTGCCGGCGACGACGAGTGCCAGGTCGAGTGCGAGCACGCGCTTCTTGCGCAAGGCGTCCGGCACGTCGCCGGCCACGATGCGGCGCGCCAACCCCTCGACGATGGCGGTTTTGCCGACGCCGGGTTCGCCCAAGAGCAGGGGATTGTTCTTGGTGCGGCGCGAAAGGATTTCCACGACGCGCTGGATTTCCGTTTCGCGGCCGACGACCGGATCGATGCGTTTCTGGACGTCGGGGCCGGTCAGGTCGACGGTGAAGTAGTCGAGCGCCGGGGTTTTTGAGCCTTTCTTGCCGCGGCCGGGAACCGTTTCGGCCGGGCGCGGTTCGTCCTCACGGGGACGCGGACGCTCCACGGCCTGCGTCAGCCCTTCTGCAAGCTCCGGAAATTTCGAGGTCGAGTTCAGGACGGTCGCGATCTGCGACTTCAGCGCCTCGACATCCACCTGTTGGCTGCCGAGCAGTTCGCCGAGACTGCCGTCGTCGGACGCCAGCATGCCGTGCAACAGGTGCTCGGTGCCGACGTACTTGTGTTCATGCTGGTTGGCGGTATGGACCGCCTTCTCGATGGCGCGCTTTGTTTCCTCACCCAGCTGGGGCGGCGCCGGTTTCGCGTCGGGCGCCGTCGCGGCGGCGGTGCGCGCGGCGATGCGCTCGCGCAGGACCTCGGGGGAGAGTTTCACGCGGCCCAGGATTTCCGCGCCGATCGAGCCGCGCTCCGTGAGCAGGCTCCAGAGCATGTGGTCGATGCCGATCGTTTCCGCGGAAAGCTCGTGCGCCAAGTTATAGGCGCGGACCAGGACGCTTTTGAGATGCGAGGTGAATTTTTCGAGCAGTTCCGGGTCCATACGGCTTGAGCGCGGGAAAGAGGCCGGTGAAAAACTTCAGATGCAAGGCGCGGGGAAGCGAGGCGCGAGCCGTACTTACTGCGTACGGTGAGCGCCGAGCGGGGCCCCGCAACGCAGCAGATGAAGAATTTTCAACGGCCTCAGAACTTCACTTGCGGCGCGGCGCGCTCTGCTTCATTGTTCAGTTCGAAGAACTCGCGTTTCGTGAAGCCGAACATGCCGGCGATGAGGTTCGTGGGAAACACCTGGAGCGCGGTGTTGTAGTCGCGGACGTTGCCGTTGTAGAAGCGGCGCGCGGCCTGGATCTTGTCCTCGGCGTCGCGCAGTTCGTTCTGGAGCTGCAGGAAGTTGGTCGAGGCTTTGAGCTCGGGATAGGCTTCGGCCACGGCGAAGAGCGACTTGAGCGCGCCGGTCAGCATGTTTTCCGCTTTGGCGTGTTCCTCAAGCGTCTGCGCGCCCATGGCCATGTTGCGGGCCTTGGTGACGTTCTCGAAGACGGACGATTCGTGCTTGGCGTAGCCGCGCACCGTCTCCATCACGTTCGGGATGAGGTCGTAGCGGCGCTTCAGCTGCACGTCGATGTCCGACCACGCCTCGTCGACGCGGTTGCGCCGCGTGATGAGGTTGTTGTAGGTGAGGACGAACCAGGCGGCGAGCGCCACGGCGAGGCCCAGGAGAATCCAAACAAAATACATAGGGTTGCGAGCGGTGAATCTTCCTCTATACTATAGACGCCTTTAGAGCCACCTGACAAGCGTTATGGGCATCCCCAAACACGTCTTCAAATCCTACGACATCCGCGGCCTCTCGCCGGGTGAAATCGACGCCGATGCGGCGCGTCTCCTGGGCCGCGCCGTCGTCGCGTACGGCGGTGCGAAGACCGTGCTCGTGGGCCGCGACATGCGCGCCACGACGCCCGAGCTCGCCGCGGCGCTCATCGCCGGCATCATGGAACAAGGCGCGGACGTGGTCGACATGGGGCTGACCACGACGCCGATGTTCTACTTTGCCACGGCCACGGCCGAAGCCGACGCCGGGGTCATGGTCACGGCTTCGCACAACCCGGCCCAATACAACGGCTTCAAGCTCTGCCGCGGCGACGCCGGCCCGATCGGCGCGGGCAGCGGCATGGAGGAGATCCGCGATGCCGTGCTGGCCGGAAATTTTTCGGACGCGGCGCGTCAGGGGAGCGTGCGCGAGATCGCGCTGCGCGATGCGTACATCGACAAAGTACTGTCGCTCGTGCCGGACGCCGCGCAGGCCGACATGACCGTCGCCGTTGATACGGGAAACGGCATGGCCGGCCATGTTGTGCCCGCGCTGTTCGCCAAGCTGCCCGACGTCCGTCTCGAGGCCATGTACCTGGAGCTGGACGGCACGTTCCCGAACCATGAAGCGAATCCCATCAAGGAAGAAACGCTCGCGGATCTCAAAGCGGCGGTGAAAAAACACGGTGCGGCGCTCGGCATCGCCTACGACGGCGACGCCGACCGTGTCGGCTTCGTGGACGACCAGGGCGAGACGATTCCGGGCGATCTCGTTGCAGCGCTGGTCGCTCCTGAGCTGCTGCGCCAGAACCCGGGCGGCACGGTGCTGTCCGACGTGCGCTGCAGCCGGGTTGTGCCTGAGGAAGTGGAAAGGGCCGGCGGTGTCCACGTCATGAGCCGGGTGGGGCACGCCCACATCAAACGCCAGATGAAGGAGCTCGGCGCCGTCTTTGCCGGGGAGCTCTCCAGCCACTTCTACTTCCGCGACTTCTACGGCGTGGAATGCGCGGACGGCGTGGCGCTGATCCTGATCGACCTGATCCGTCGCAGCGGCAAGCCGCTCTCGGAGCTGGTCCGGCCGTTGCGCCGCTACGCCCAGTCCGGCGAAATCAATTTCGAGATCGAAGACAAGGCCGGCGCCATCGCCCGTATCCGCGCCGCCTATGCTCCGGGCGCCGCGCAGATCATCGAACTCGACGGCATCCGCATCGAACACGACGACTGGTGGTGCTCGGTGCGCGCCTCGAATACCGAACCCGTGCTGCGCCTGAACGTCGAGGGCAAGAGTCGGGAAAAGATGGAGCAGATGCGCGATGCCATCGCGGCCTTGATCCGCGGCGAGCAGTAACACGTCCTGTGCGACCCAAAGCCACCGCACTCCACTTTCTGGGATACACGTTTGATGCCGCCTCGGCGACGGCCACCTTTGCGTACCAGATCCGCTTCTCCAACCGCGCGCCGCTCGACTTTACGGAGACGATCACGCTGCCGTCCGCCCGTACGGAGCTGAACGCCGATCAGCTCGCGCGGTTCCTGGAGCCGCTGCATCTCATCCTCGGCATCAGCTATTACAAGATCTACTGCCCGCCGAAGATCGTGCTGCCGTTCCGGCTTTCCCGGGCGCAGGCTGATTTTTGGAACACGGTCTACCGCAAGGGGCTCGGGGAATTCCTGTACGTGAACAAGCTGTCCTCGTCCGCGCTGGCGCGTTTTCCGCACGGGGTCGTCGCTCCCACCCCGGCGCGCGTGGCGACGACAGATGCGGCGCTCCTGGGTATCGGCGGCGGCAAGGATTCGATCGTGGCCGCCGAGCTGCTCAAGGAACTGCCGGAGCCTCTCCGGGTGTCGTCGTTTTTGGTGGAGACCCAGCGGCGCGATCCGATCGCCCGGCGCGTCATGGGCGCGATCGGGTTTCCCGCGTACGTCGTCCGCCGCACGCTTGACCCGAAACTGTTCCAGCTGCACGAAGGCGCGTACAACGGCCACATTCCCGTGTCGGCGGTGTTCGCGTTCATCGGGCTGTTCGCCGCCGCGTCCACCGGCCGCAGATACGTCATCGTCGGCAACGAGGTGAGCAGCAACGCCGGGAACCTCACCTGGCGGGGCGAGATGATCAACCACCAGTGGAGCAAGTCCGCGGAGTTCGAAGCGCTGCTTCAGGACTACACGCGGCGTTTCATCTCCCCGGACGTCACGTATTTCTCCCTGCTGCGCCAGTTCTACGAGATCCGCGTCGTCGAACAGTTCAGCAAACACCCGCGCTACTTTCGGCTGTTTACGAGCTGCAACCGCAGCTTCCGCGTGCACAAGGAGCGGCCCGGGACGCTTTGGTGCGGCGCCTGCCCGAAATGCGCCTACGTCTTCCTGATTCTTGCGCCGTTCCTGCCCAAGAAGACACTGATCGGCATCTTCGGCAAGGACCTGCTCGCCGACGCCGCGCTGCTCCCGCTCTACGCGGACGTGCTCGGCTTTGGCACGGCCAAACCGTTCGACTGCGTCGGGACGTTTGAGGAAGCGCAGGCTGCGCTGTTCCTCGCCGCCAAGACGTTTCCGCGGGCCGCGGCGGTGAATGCGTACCTGCGCAAGGTGGCCAAGCCCGCGGAGAAGGTCCGCCAGGTGTTCCGCACGGTGCCGGCGCCGACCCTGCCCACGCCGTTCCGCTTTGCCGGGATGCGCAGCGTCGTCCTGCTTGGCTACGGCAAGGAGGGGAAGGTGAGCGAGCGGTACCTGAAAAAGTTCTATCCGCAGCTCACGATCGGGGTGCTGGATGAAGCGCGCGATCCGCGGTACCTGGAAAAGCAGCACGCCTTTGATCTGGCCGTGAAGACGCCGGGGATCCCGAAGCGCCTGGTAACGATCCCGTACGTCACGGCCACGAACCTCTTTTTCAGCCGCGTGAAGAACACCACGGTCGGCGTGACCGGCACCAAAGGCAAGAGCACCACCACGGCGCTCATCCACGACATGCTCGCGGCCGGCGGGCGGAAGGTGCGCCAGGTGGGCAACAACGGGCGGCCGATGCTCGAGGTGCTCCTCGGCCGGATCGACCCCGACGAGATCTTCGTCGTGGAACTCTCGAGCTACATGCTCGACGACATTCTGTATTCCCCGCGGGTGGCGCTGCTCCTCAACCTGTTTCCGGAGCACATGAACTACCACGGCGGTGTGGCGCCGTATTACGCCGCCAAGCAGCACATCTTCACCTTCCAAAAGCCGGGCGACGTGGCGCTCCGCCCGCCGTTTCCCCGCGTCCCTGCGTTGCTCCGGACGCATACGCGGCTTGCCGGGGAGCACAACCGCAAGAACATCCTGGCTGCAGCCGCAGCGGCGCGTGTCTTCAAGGTTCCGGAAGCGGCGATGCGCCGGGCCGTGCGCGGCTTCACGCCGCTGCCGCACCGGCTGGAGAACGTCGGCACGTACCGCGGGATCACGTTCTACGACGACGCCATTTCCACCACGCCGGAGTCGACCATCGCAGCGCTGCGGGCGATCCCCAACGTGCGCACCATCTTCCTGGGTGGCCTCGACCGCGGCTATGACTTCCGCGCGTTGGAAAAGGAGCTGCGCCGCCGCAAGGTGAAGAACGTGGTGCTGTTCCCGGACAGCGGGAAGCGTATCCTGCGTTCGCGCAAAGGCTTCACCGTGCTCGAGACGCGCAGCATGAAGGCGGCGGTTGCGTTCGCGTACGCGCATACGCCCGCCGGAGCGGTCTGCCTGCTGTCGACGGCCTCGCCCAGCTACTCCGTCTGGAAGAACTTCGAGGAGAAGGGTGATATGTTCAAGAGGTACGTGAGAGGGTAGAGTAGCCCCATGTTTTTCACTGCGATCATCTTCCTCGTCGTCCTCTCCGTGCTCGTCTTCGTGCACGAATTCGGGCACTTCATCACCGCCAAGAAGCTCGGCGTGCGCGTCGATGAATTCGGCTTCGGATTCCCGCCGCGGGCTTTTTTCGTGAAGCGCGGCGGCACGGTGTATTCCCTCAACTGGATTCCGTTGGGCGGCTTCGTGAAGATCAAAGGCGAGATGGCGGAGGAGGCCACCGGCCGCGACAGCTTTGCCACGCAGAGCGCGCCGCGCCGGTTGGTCATTCTCGCCGCGGGCGTCGTCATGAACATGCTGCTCGCGTGGTTCCTCTTTTCCGTGGGCACCATGATCGGGCTGACCGAGACGGTCGACGCCGTGCATCCCTCGGCCACGGTCCGGAATCGCGCCGTGACCGTGACCGACGTTCTTCCGGATTCTCCCGCGGCGGCAACCGGCATCGGCTACGGCGACAACATCATCGCGGTGAACGGCGCGTCCATCACCGAAGTTGCCGCGCTCCAGGAAATGCTGCGCGGCGCTTCCGGGGAAGTGGTGCTGACACTGAAGCGCGGCCAGGCCTCGCGCGAGGTGCGCGTCACGCCGGTCCTGCTGGAGCAAACCGGCAAACCGGGCATCGGCGTCGGGCTCCTCGAAACCGGCAAGGTGTCCTACCCGTTCTGGTACGCGCCCGTCCGCGGCGCGCAGGTCACCGTGATGAACACGCTGGCCGTGTTCCAGGCCTTCGGCGGACTTATCGTCGGACTCGTTTCCGGCAAAGGGGTGAGCGCCGATGTGGCCGGCCCGGTCGGGATTGCCGTCGCCACCGGCGAAGTGGCGCGGCTCGGCTTCATTTATCTTCTGCAGTTCACGGCGCTGCTTTCGATCAACCTCGCCGTCATCAACATCCTGCCGCTGCCCGCGCTCGACGGCGGTCGCGTGCTGTTTCTGATCATCGAAAAGATCCGCCGCAAGCCGGTTGACCGCCGGATCGAGGGGATTGTGCACCAGATTGGATTTGCCATGCTCCTCCTCCTGGCGCTTCTCGTCACCATCCAGGACGTCCGCCGTTTCGGGGGGCAGATCATTGATGGATTGATGCGGTGACGACCCTCCCGTCCCTCCCTTGACAAGGGAGGGATTGCACGAGAATTCCCCTCCTTGTCAAGGAGGGGATGGGGTGGTCCACCAACGGGTCGCCGGTTGACACGACCGGCGTTTTCGTATACCAAGAGACCGTCATGTCGGCTCCGGGACGGTCCCTGGAATGGCGTGATGCAACGAGAGGAGGATTGTCATGGCGAAGCATATCGTCACCGGCGATCAGTATCGGACGATTGACAGGCGGATGCGCGAGATCAAGCGGATGCTCGACCAAAAGAACGGCAGCCCGCTCGATCCGGAGGAGGTGGCCGAGCACCTGCAGAGGATCATCGATCAGCCGTCATCCATCATCGACTGCTCCCTGCAGCCGATGATCCCCGAGGGCTGGTCCATCCGCGAAGAGGACCAGATCAAGAGCCGCTTCCAGGGCGAGCTGATCTGGAGTCCGGAGAAGATCGGTCTCCACCTCGACGAGGCTCAGAAGACGGGCTCGATCGTCGGGAACGAGCTGCGGAAGAAGCTCGAGGGCCAGCCGGTGCTCCCGGCCAAGGTCCTCGACTACCTGCTCGCCCACCCGGCGCTCATCCCGCCGGACTGGAAGGGGAAGTACGTCTATTTCTGGGGCAGCGTCTACCGCCGCTCGGACGGCAACGCCTCGGTCCGTTGCCTCTACTGGGGCGACAGGGGCTGGTATTGGCTCAGCTACCGGCTTGGCCACTACTGGGGCCACCGGGACCCCGGTGCGGTCCTCGCGGGTTAGGACCTTGGTGCGTGGTCCCTTGGTCGATGAGACCTTGGAAGCATGGCCCTTGGATACGCGGCCTCATCTCCACTTCGACTGTCCGCAGTCGGGGCGCGAGATGGGGCTCTTTTTATCTTGTCATTCCCACGGAAGTGGGAATCCAGAACGACCGGTTGTCTGGATCCCCGCGTCCGCGGGGATGACAAAACCAAAGGTTTTCCCTAAACTACTCCCGTATGTCCCTGCGCGACGCGCTCGACAAAGTCCGTACTGCGGCCATTAAAGACGTGCTTGCCGCCGGCTCCGCCGCGGAGCTCACGCGCGTCCGCGTCCATTACCTCGGCCGCAAAGGCGAGCTGACGCTGCGTCTCAAGGAACTGGCCGACCTGCCGGAGAAGGAACGCAAGGCCGCCGGAGAAGCCGGCAACCAGGTCAAAGTCGCCATTGAAAAGGAGCTGTCCCGCCGGGAAGCGGATTTTGCCTCGACCGCGTCCGCGAAGATCGGCGAGACCGAGTGGATCGACGTGACCGCGCCGGGCACGCCGGTGCCGGAGGGACACCTCCACCTCACGACCCAGGCCATCCGCGAAATCACCGCCCTCTTCCGGCGGCTCGGCTTTACGCGCGTCCGCTACCCCGAAGCCGACTACGATTGGTACGCCTTTGAGGCGTTGAACATGCCGCCGGACCATCCGGCCCGTGACGAGTGGGAGACGTTCTTCGTCGACCTGCCGCCGGGGGAGAAGGGCAAGGTCGTGCTCACTCCGCATACCTCGAACGGCCAGATCCACGAGCTCGAACGCAAGGAGCTGCCGATCCGCATGATCAACATCTCCAAGTGCTACCGCCGCCAGTCGGATGTTTCGCACGTGCCGATGTTCCACCAGTTCGAGGGGCTCGTGATCGACAAAGGGATCAGCGTGACGCACTTGAAAGGCGTGCTCGACCACTTCGCCAAGGCGTATTTCGGCGCGGATCGGCGCACGCGCCTGCGGCCGTTCCACTTCCGGTTCACGGAACCGTCCTTTGAAGTCGACATCTCCTGCGACATCTGCGGCGGAACGGGCCTCCTCGCGGGCGGGGCCGTCTGCCGGTTGTGCAAGCAGGGCTGGGTCGAGCTCGGCGGCGCGGGCATGGTGCATCCGAACGTCCTCAAAGCGACCGGCGTCGACCCCGAGCAGTGGGGCGGCTTCGCCTTCGGCTGGGGCGTGGAGCGCACCTTCATGATGAAAGCCGGCGTGAAGATCGACGACCTCCGCGTCCTCTACAAGAACGACCTGCATTTCTTGCATCAGTTCTAGTATGTATCCCGTATTGATTCTGCTCGCCCAGGCCTTCTACAGCGTCTCCGACCTGCTGAAGAAGATGGCCTTCCGCGACCTGGAGTTCTCCCCGGCGCTGCTCACCAACCCGCGCTTCGTCGGCGTGACCTTGATCGCCGTGCTCGGTTTCCTGGTCCAGCTGTACGTGCTCTCCCGCTACGACCTGTCGCGCACCGCCATCTTCATGGGCATCTTCGCGCTGATCCTGTCGCCGCTTCTGGCCGTGCTCGTCCTGCATGAGAAACTCTCGCCCTTGAACTGGCTCGGGGTCGGACTCGCGATCGTGGCGGTCGCGCTGGTCAACGCCAAATAGCATGAACATCCAGCTGTCCTACCAGTGGCTCCAGGAGTACGCCAAAACGGATCTCGCACCCGAGGAGTTCGCGCGCCGCCTGTCGTTGTCCGGCCCGGCCGTGGAGCGCATCCACCGGCCGGCCGACCACTTGAACCACGTCGTCGTCGGCCGCATCGCCGAGATCCGCCCGCATCCCAACGCCAACCGCCTGGCCGTGACCATCGTCGACGTCGGCAAGGAGCTTTTGGAAATCGTCTGCGGCGGCACCAACTTGTCCATCGGCCAGAAAGTCGCCGTTGCCAAAGTCGGGAGCGTGGTGCGCTGGCACGGAGAAGGCGAGCCGATCGTGCTGGGTGAAGCCGAGATCCGCGGCGTGAAAAGTTTCGGCATGATTGCCGCCTCCGACGAAATCAGTCTGGCCGACTTTTTCCCGGCAAAGGGCGAAAAAGAGATTCTTGACCTGTCATTCTTGGAGAAAGTCCCGGCAGGTACGCCACTGGCCGAGGCGCTGGGACTCGCCGACGTCGTGTTCGACGTGGAAGTCACCACCAACCGTCCGGACGCGATGTCCGCGATCGGCATGGCGCGCGAAGCGGCGGCCATCTGCGGCGCCAAGTTCCAGCAGAAACGCGTCGCCGAGCGTTCCAAGATGCCGTCGCTGCCGTCCAAGGACAAGCTCGGCCTGACCGTCGAGGTCAAAGAGAAGACGCTCTGTCCGCGTTATGAAGCCGTGGTCGTCGACGGCGTCCACGTCGGTCCGTCGCCGTGGTGGTTGCGCCGCCGTTTGGCGCAGGCCGGCATCCGTTCCGTCAACAACATCGTCGACATCACCAATTACGTGATGCTCGAGCTCGGCCAGCCGATGCACGCCTTCGACTACCATGCGCTCCAGGAACGCACCATCGTCGTGCGCGCGGCCAAACCGAAGGAGACGATCACCACGCTCGACGGCAACACCTACACCTTCGCCGGCGGCGAGCTCGTGATCGCCGACAAGGCCCGGCCGGTGGCCATCGCCGGCGTCATGGGCGGGCAAGCCACCGGGGTGAGCAGCACCATGACCGCCGTCGTCTTCGAGGCGGCGACGTTCGACGCCGTCTCGGTACGCCGCACGGCGCGCGCCTTGAACGTGCACTCGGATGCTTCCCTCCGTTTTGAAAAAGGACTGTCCACGGAAGGCACGGCCGCCGCGCTGGCCCGGGCCGTGCAGCTCGCCCGGGAGATCGCCGGCGGCAGCCCGGCCTCCGGCGTCAAAGACGTCCGTGCCGCCGCTTACGCCCCCAAGACCTACAAGTTCCGTCCGGCCAAAGCCGCGGAGCTGATCGGCGCGCCGGTGCCCGCGGCCAAGCAGTTTTCCATGTTGTCGGCGCTCGGCTGCGCCATGAAAGGCCGCGGCGCCGTGGTCGACGTGACGATTCCCTGGTGGCGTGATTCTGACATCGAAGGGGAGCGCGATCTGGTGGAGGAAGTCGCCCGCATCTGGGGCTACCACAACCTGCCGTCGCTTCTGCCCGCCGGCGTGCCGCCGATCCGGCCGGAAGATCCGCTGCTGGCCTTTGAAGACTCCGTCCGCGACGTGCTTGCCGGCGCCGGATGGACCGAAGCCATCAGCAACTCCATGGTCGCCGACGACGCGCATGAGAAGGCCGGCATCGAAGGCGACGCGGTGCGCCTGGCCAATCCGCTGACCGCGGACCTGGCCGTGCTGCGCACGCATCTGCTGCCGTCGCTCCTCCATATCGTCGCCCAGAACCAGGAGGCGGTTCCGTCCTCGGCGGTCTTTGAGATCGGCAACGTTTACTTGCCGGAGCGCGGCGGTCTGCCGCGTGAAACGTCGCGCGTCATCGTCGCCTCGTGGGGCGCTTCGCCGGACGGCGAACAGTTCCTGCGCGTGAAAGGCGCCGTCACGCGCCTGGCGGAAGCGCTTGCCGCGGGCTGGTCCTGGGGCGTGCCGGGGAGCTGCAGCATGCTGCCGGCGAAAAGCGCGCATTCGGGGCGGCGCATCGACCTGAAGATCGGGGAAGCCGCCGCGGGGACGCTGGCCGAAGTGCATCCGGCCACGCTGGCCCGCTTCGGGATCGAAACGCGCGTCGCCGTGGCCGTGCTCGACCCCCGGACGTTCGTGACGCATCCGGCGCGCCCGGCCTACCTGCCGCCGCCGCACTTCCCGGGCGTGAAACGCGACCTGGCCTTCTTCGCGGCGGAGCGCGCCACGCACGCCGCGCTCCTGGCCGCCATCCGCGGCGCGCATCCGCTCGTCGCCGAAGTCGAACTCTTCGATGTCTTCCGCGGCAAGGGCGTGCCGGACGATAAAAAGAGCATGGCCTACCACATCGTCTATCGCGCCGCGGACCGCACCTTGACCGCGGCCGAGGCGGAAGAAGCGCACGCCGCAGTGGTCGCCGCGCTTACCCACAACAAGGTTTTCGCCGCTTCCATCCGCGAGTGATATACTGGCGGAGGAGAAGGCACCCCCGCGTCCCGCACCTATGATCATCGAAACCTCACAAGACGTGCTGTGGCTGTCCATCGCCTTCGCGGTGGTGCTTGTGGCGGTGTTCCTGGCCTGGATGATGTACTACATCATCATGATGCTCCGGGACATCCGGGAGATGGTGCATGACACGCGCGACCGCTTCGACCGCATCGAAAAATTCGTCATGGCGATCGGGGAAAAGGCGGAAGCGCTGTTTGCCATCGGGCCGATGCTCGGGGAGGGGATCAAGACCGCGGTCGGCTACATCATGGAGCGGCGGGAAGAAAAGCGACGCCGGTAAATTTCAAAAAAAGAGCCCCGCCACCCTTCAGAACGAAGGCGTTGGCGGGGTTTTCGTTTCAGACGAGCGGCTGTCCGCAGCCGTGGCAATGGTTGCCGACGTAGTCGTTGCGGACGAGTTTGGCGCCGCAGTGCCGGCAGAACCGGACGCCGGGAGCGCGCACCGTGCTGCGTTCCGCGTCCCCGGGGATGGGCGCCGGAAGCGGCAGGCGGCCGCCCAGGGAGGCGATCCGCATCTCGTCGATCGCGTATTCGACCTCGTCCGCCCAGGTCCGGACGACCGGCTCGGGAGTCTCCGCGAGCAGCTCCAGCCGCGGACGCGGGTCCTCGCTCTCGGTGGAGACGAGCCAGGCCACGTGCCCGAAGCGTCCGGCCGCAACGGGTTCCACGCGGACCGTGCAGCCCGGGATCAAGACCTGCAGCGTTCTGTCCAGGGCCTGCTGAAGCTCTGACAGCAGGCGCAGCTCGGGACGGCTGAGCTCCAGCGGCGAGACCGCATGGCGCTTCGGTCCGAGGACGAGCACGTGCCGCAGGCAGGCGCGCGGCGGACTGTGGAACGCGAACCAGGCGTCGTTGTCGATGAGGATGCCGCCCGGAGTCGGCATCCCGTGCAGGATGTCGCACAACAGGCAGGGAGCGAAGTCGTGTCCCATGGCACCTCGCCGCTACCCTGGGCGGAAACCGGCGGTTTGTCAATATTGCCGGAGCGGACGGCGGGCCGTAAGATGCCGGCACCATGCGCTTCGTCCATCTCCACGTCCACTCCCATTACTCGCTCCTGGACGGTCTGGGACAGATTCCGGCATTGGTGGCCCGGGCCAAGGAGTTGGGCATGGACGCGCTCGCGATCACCGACCACGGAGCCATGTACGGGGCGATCGAGTTCTACGAGGAATGCGTCAAGCAGCAGATCAAGCCGATCATCGGCATGGAGGCCTACGTGGCGCCGCGCGGCATGCGGGACAAGACGGCGCGGGTCGACGACCGCGCCTACCACCTGACGCTGCTCGCCGAGAACCTGGCCGGCTACCGCAACCTCATCAAGATCACCACCGCCGCGCACCTCGACGGTTTCTATTACAAGCCGCGCGTCGACCTGGAGTTCCTGCGCACCCACGCCGAGGGCGTCATCGCACTGTCCGGCTGCCTGAACGGGCAGATTCCCCGCGCCCTCGAGGTCAAAGACGATGCCAAGGCCGAGGAACTGCTCAAGACCTACCAGGAGATCTTCGGCCGCGACAACTTTTTTCTGGAAGTGCAGGACCACGAGGAGATTCCCGAACAGGTGGAGCGGAACGCCCAGCTCATTCTGCTGGCCGACCGGCTCGGCGTGCCGCTCGTCGCCACCAAGGACTGCCACTATATCCACGCCGACGACCGCGAAGCGCAGGACGTCCTGCTCGCCATCGGCACCGGAAAAACGCTCGAGGACCCGACGCGCTTTTCGATGCGCGACGCCGACTACTCGCTGACCTCGCCCGAGGACATGGCGCGGGCCTTCGCGCATCGGCCGGACGCCATCGAGAATACCGGAAAGATCGCCGACCGCTGCTCCGTCACCATCGAGCTGGGCAAATGGGTCTTCCCCGAGTTTCCGATTCCGGACGGACTGACCGCCGACGAATTCCTGCGCCGGGAAGCCGAGGCCGGTCTGCGCGGGAAGGGACAGATGATCCCGGAATACCAGAAGCGGCTCGACTACGAGCTCGACATCATCAAGACGAAAGGCTACGCCACGTACTTCCTCGTCGTCGCCGACTATACCAAGTGGGCGCGCGCCCAGGGCATCATCTCCACGACCCGCGGCTCGGCCGCCGGCTCCGTCGTTTCCTACGGCATCGGCGTCACCACCGTCGATCCGCTCGCGTACAAATTGCCGTTCGAGCGCTTCTTGAATCCTTTCCGCCCCTCGCCGCCCGATATCGACATGGATTTTGCCGACAACAAGCGCGACCGGGTGCTCGACTACGTGAAAAACAAGTACGGCGCCGACCGCGTCGCCCAGATTTGCACCTTCGGCACCATGGCAGCGCGCGGTTCGGTGCGCGACGTGGCCCGCGCGCTCGGATACCCGTACGGATTGGGTGACCGCGTCGCCAAAATGATCCCCATGGGCTCGCAGGGTTTCCACATGACCATCGCCCGCGCGCTCAAGGAGACGCCGGAGCTCCAGCAGGTCTACGACAGCGAGCCGGACGTGAAACGCGTCATCGACCTGGCCCAAAAAATCGAAGGCTGCGCCCGCCACACCTCGGTTCACGCCGCGGGAGTGGTCATTGCGCCGGGGCCGCTCACGGATTGGATGCCGCTTCAGAAGGAAGCCGGCGGCGAGAACGTCATCACGCAGTACGAAATGCACGCCTCGGAGCAGTCCGGCATCTTGAAGATGGATTTCCTCGGCATCCGCAACCTGTCCATTCTCGACACGGCCGTGGAAATCGTGGAGAAGACCAAGGGCGTGAAGGTCGACCTCTTGAACCTGCCGCTCGATGACAAGAAGACGTACGACCTGCTTGCCCGCGGGCAGACCACGGGCCTGTTCCAGCTCGGCGGCGACGGCATGACCAAATACATCATCGAACTGCAGCCGGCCACGATCTTCGACCTCATGGCCATGGTCGCGCTCTACCGCCCGGGTCCGATCGAGTCCATCCCCGAATACATCCGCCGCAAGCGCAATCCGCGGCTGGTGCGCGTGCTCGACCCGCGCATGAAGGAGATTTTGTCCATGAGCTACGGGATCATCACCTATCAGGACGACGTGCTCCTGATCGCCATCCATCTGGCGGGCTACGACTGGGCCGAGGCCGACAAGCTGCGCAAAGCCATGGGCAAGAAGATTCCTAAGGAAATGGCGGCACAGAAGGAGAAGTTCCTGGCCGGCTGCGTGAAGGGCGGCATGACGGAGGACAAGGCCATCGATCTCTGGAAGCTGATCGAACCGTTCGCCGCCTACGGTTTCAACAAGGCCCACGCCGCCTCTTACGCCATCGTGGCCTACCAGACGGCCTACATGAAGGCCAACTACCCGGCCGAATACATGGCCGCGGTCATGACCAATGAATCCGGCGACATGCCGACCGTGGCTTCGGCCATCAACGAGTGCGCCAAGATGGGCATCAAGGTGCTGCCGCCGGACGTGAACTCTTCCCTCGCCACCTTCACCTACATCGACGACACGCAGGTCCGCTTCGGTCTGAACGCCATCAAGAACCTTGGAGGTGACACCGTGGCCGCGCTCATCGCCGAGCGCAAGGCGAACGGGCCGTTCACGGATTTGACCGATCTGGCCCGGCGTCTGCCGACCAAGGTCATGAACCGCAAAGCCGTGGAAGCGCTGGCCAAGTCCGGCGCGCTCGACGCGCTCGGCGAACGCAACGCCATTCTCGGCAACGTCGAGGAGCTGGTGCGCTTCAACAAGGAGGCCGCGGCGCATGCCGTGAGCCAGCAGGCCTCGCTGTTTACCGCGGGCGGCGGGCTGGGCGCGGAAACCGTCCGCCTCAAAGCCGTAGAGCCGGCCACCAAGCGCGACATTCTTTCCTGGGAGAAGGAATTGCTCGGCATGTACGTCTCCGAGCACCCCTTCCGCGATGTTGCCGCCGCGGCGGGGGACCTGTTGCCGATCGCGAAGCTCGGTGAGATGAAAAAGGGCGCGTTCGCCGTGATCGGCGGCATGCTTCAGGCGCCCAAGCACATCACCACCAAGAACGGCGAGTCGATGGTGTTCGTCCGCGTCGAGGACGAGACGTCCGGCGTCGAAATCGTGGTCTTCCCGCGCGTCTATGCCGCGCAGCCGGAGTTGTGGACGGAAGACGCGGCGATCGTGGTGTCGGGCAAGATTTCCGACAAGGACGATGAGTTGCGGTTTTTGGCGAACCAGGCGGTCGTGGTCAGCGCGCAGACGGTGCGCCAGGGTATCGCAGCGCTTCGGAGCGGCGCCATGATGGCCGCGCAGGCGCCGCGGCCGCCCGCGGCCGCCGCCCCGCCGCAGACGGGCGCCGATGCCGCACCGCGCACCATGCCCAGCATGCCGAGCGTGACCATCAACCTGCCGGACGCGCCGACACCGGAGCTCGCGCAGGAATTGAAATCGGTGTTCGAACAATGTCCGGGCGGACTGGTCGTCTTTTTGGAAATCGGAAAAGGGGAGCGACCCAAACGCATTGAAACGCAGTTTCGGATCGGTTGGAGTCCGCAGGTCGCAGGCCGCATTTGCGCGCTTCCCGGCATCGGCGGCGCGCGCGTCGTCGGCGCATAGCGTGTTCCCGGCGGCGCGGTGTGGTATAGTGATGGGGACTTGAGGAGGATATGCCCCCGAAAAAGAAACCCGCAGCCAAGAAACGCGTTGCGCCGCGTCGCAAGAAGGGCGACCTGGAGCCGTCCGCCGAACTCGCGGCAGCCGTGACGCCGCCCGCACCGCCGTGGGCCGTCCCGCCGCCGAGCGATTTTATTGCGCCGCCGTCCGTGGTCCCGGAAGAGCACATGGTATCGCTGGACGTCGACACCGTGCACGACGCGCCGACGACGCTCGCCATCAAAGGCCACGGCGAGGCGGCGGATCTCCCGATCGACCACAACGAGCCGGTCCGCCACATCGCCGTCGGCCGCCCCACGCCGTCGCCTGCAGCACGCTCGACCGCCGTGCCGCGCGCCGCGCGTCCGGCCGTCCACCTTTCCGTCTACCGCAAGCTGGCCACCACCTTCATCGGGTTGGCCGTGCTCTTGCTCGGTTTCGTGTTGTACCTGTCCTTCACCCGCGCCGCGGTCACCGTGGTGCGCAGCGCCCTGCCGATCTCCACCACCTTCACGGCCAAGGTCGCGCCGGAACCGCAGGACGCCTCGACCGTGCCCGGCGCGGTGCTCGAAACCGTGGCCGAAGGAACCAAGACCGTGGCCGCGAGTGGGGAGAAGACCATCGTCGAAGGCAAGGCCTGCGGCGCGGTCACCATCGTCAACACCCAGGCCAAAGCGCAGCCGTTGGTGGCGACGACGCGCCTGCTCTCGCCGGAAGGCGTGCTGTTCCGACTGGAGAGAAACGTGACTGTCCCTGCCAACGGTCGCCTGGAAACGCGCGCCTGCGCCGATCAGCCGGGCAAGGCCGGCGACATCGACCCGACGCGCTTCACCATCCCGGGACTTGCCGCGGCGCTCCAGGAGAAGACCTACGCCGTATCCACGGCCAGCATGACCGGCGGGGCCGTCGAAGTGTCGGTGATCACGCAGCAGGAAGTCGACGCCGCAGTGGCCGCCTACGCCAGAGAAGTCGCCGGTCAGGCCGCGGAGACGCTCAAAAAGCTCCTGTCCCGACCGGAAGTCGGCAGCGGCGTGTTCTTCAAAGAACAGGTGGTACGCCGCGAGACGACCGCCAAGGTGGGGGAGTCGCAGCCGACCTTCGACGTGACCGTGGCGGTGCACGTGGAAGCCGTTTTCTATGACAAGCAGACGCTGCTCCGCGTCGCCGAAGCATCGCTCCGTGCCGCCGCGCCGGCCGACAAGGAAGTGCGCGGCATCACCGCCGACGGGCTCACCGTGGAACTCGTCGCCAGCGACACCGCCGCCAAATCCGCGACGCTCTCCGTGACCGTGCCGGGCGAGGCGGTGCTCAAAGAGACCCACGAGGCCTTCGATCCGGAAAAGTTGACCGGCCTGTCCGTCGAAGACGTGCAACGGGACCTGGGGTCGCTCGACGGCGTGGAATCCGTCACCGTGAAGATCACCCCGGCCTTCCTGAAGCGCCTGCCGAATTTGGCGGATCATATCGATATCACGTTCGAGTAAAGAACCGGCGTAGGGGCGGGCCGATGTGCCCGCCCTTTGCGTTTCGCAAGGAAATGCGGCACGATAGATGCCGTTATGCCCGCCCAGAAACAACAGTTCCCCATCGACACCGTCCGCCATTCGACCGCCCACCTTCTGGCCGCCGCGGTCAGCGATCTCTACCCCGGCACCAAGCTCGGCGTCGGCCCGGTCATCGAAAACGGCTTTTTTTACGATCTCCAGACGCCCCAGCCGATCACGGTCAATGACCTGCCGAAGATCGAAAAGCGCATGCGCAAAATCGCCGAGCGCAGCGAAGCCTACGCGCGCGAGAATATGCCGCTTGACCAGGCCATCTCCTTCTTCAAGGACATGGGCCAGAATTTCAAGGTGGAACTGCTGACCGACCTCAAGGAGAAGGGGACGACCAAGATCAACGCGGAAGAGCAGCAGGACGTCGACGCGGCACGTCCTGACGTGGCCTCGGTCTACCGCACCGGGAAGTTCGTGGACCTGTGCCGCGGGCCGCACGTGGCCACCACGCGCGACCTCGGCGCCTTCAAGCTGACCAAGGTCTCCGGCGCCTATTGGCGCGGCAACGACAAAAATCCGCAGCTGACCCGCATCTACGGGTTGGCCTTTGCCACGCAGGAAGAATTGGACGCGCACCTGAAGATGATGGAAGAGGCGGAGAAGCGCGACCACCGAAAACTCGGCAAGGAGCTTGAGCTCTTCACCGTCATCAACGAAATCGGCCTGGGGCTGCCGCTCTTCTACCCCAAGGGCGCGCTGCTGCGCCGGCTGGTGGAGAACTACATCATCTCCGAGCAGGAGAAGCGCGGCTACGTGCCGATTTGGATTCCGCACATCACGAAGGGCGAGCTCTACAAGATTTCGGGCCACCTCGACAAGTACGACGCCATGTACTCGCCCATGAAAGTGGACGAGGACGACTACTACTTGAAGCCGATGAACTGCCCGCACTTCATGATGCTCTACCGGCAGACCCCGCATTCCTATCGGGAGCTGCCGATGCGCTGGACGTGCACCACCACCAACTACCGCTACGAAAAGCACGGGGAACTCTCCGGGCTGACCCGCGTCCGCTCGCTGACCCAGGACGACTGCCACGTCTTCTGCATGCCGGACCAGATCGAGAAGGAGATCTCGGTCATGCTCGAGATGATCGGGAAAACCTACAAGGTATTCGGTTTCAAGGAGTTCTGGGTGCGTATCTCCTTGCGCGATCCGGCCAACCCCAAGAACTACCTGGGCAGCGACGAGGTCTGGAACATGGCCGAAGGCGCGTTGCGCAAAGTCGTAAAAAAGACCGGCTGGAACCATAAGGAAGCCACGGGCGAGGCCGCCTTCTATGGTCCCAAGCTCGACTTCATGATGAGGGACGCCATCGGCCGCGAATGGCAGCTCTCCACGGTCCAGCTCGACTTCAACCTGCCGGAGCGTTTCGGGCTTGAATACGCCGGTGAGGACGGGGAGAAGCACCGCCCGGTCGTCATCCACCGCGCCATCCTCGGCTCGACGGAGCGTTTCCTCGGCATCATGATCGAGCACTACGCCGGCGCATTCCCGACGTGGCTGGCACCCGTCCAGGTGCAGATCGTGCCGGTCGGCAAAGCACACATCCGCCCGGGCAAGAAACTGGAGAAGCTGCTCACGGACGCCGGAATGCGCGCCCACTGCGACGACGCCAACGAATCCGTCGGCTACAAGATCCGCAAAGCGGAAAAAGCCAAGGTGCCGTATATGCTTGTGGTCGGCGACAAGGAGAAATCCCTCAAGAAACTCACTGTTCGCCGCCGCGGTGAAGAAAAGCAGAAGAGCATGGCGCTCAGTGCCTTCGTGAAGAAGGTCCAGAAAGAGATCGCCGGCTACAAGTAAGAGACCCCCTCGGCCACGCAGCTCCCCCTTCGCAAGGGGGAGCATTACAAAACCCCCGCCATGGCGGGGGTTTTGTTTCGCATTATCGAGGTGGCTTGCTGCGCCCGATGCCGATGTAGCTGCTGGAGCTGCTCTTGCCTGCGCCGGCGCGGAAGATGCTGGCGCGATCACCCGTCGCCGGGGTCTCCATGATGTCGCGTACCATCTTGTCCATCTTCTGGAATTGGATGACTTCCTGGGAGGTCATGGTTTCTTTCGGCCTCGGCCCGCCGCCGAACAGCCGGCGGAAGAAACCGACCTTGGGCTGCGGCTTCATGGCCTCGGCCAGCCGCGCGTTGTCTTTCATCAACAGTTCCCAGTACATGGCGGAGAACTTGTCCATGTCCGCGCGCTCTTCGAAGGAGCGCTTGGGATCGCGTACGGCGGCGAGGCTGAACGCCTCCATGAAATCGGTCTTGTTGGAGAAGTCGCGGGCGCTTTTGGCTTCGATGTTGCCGATCTCGGCCGCGGCCCGGTTCACGTCCATGTCAGGATACAGCTCTTGGGCGCGTTCGCGGCGGGCGAGTTCCTCCGGTTTTTCTCCCTGTGCGAACCAAGCTTCCTCTTCACCCGGCTTCAGCTCGTTGCGCTCGCGGCGCAGCCGATCCTGTTCGGCGCGGACCTTGGCTTGGAGTTCGTCGATGCGCGCATTGACTCGTTCAACGGAACCCCGGCCAATTTCAGCGGCTTTGGCGGTTGCTTCGGCTCGGAAACGCGCTCTGAACTCTTCGTCGGTTTCCGCGACGGGTTCCACGGGCAGGTTCTCCGGCACGTTGGTGTCCGGCCCGGCTTCCATGGCGCCGACCAACTCGTTGGCCTGGCGACGGGCGGTTTCCTCCGCGGTCGGCGGGGGAGGCAGGTTGCGCAACTCCTCGAGCGCGGCGGCTGTTTCGGTCGGCGCCTTACCGAGTTTGACTTTCTGTTCGTCCAGCCATGTGCGGAACTCCGCGGCGCTTTTTGCTTTCTCGCCCGCCTTGCTGCGGGCTTCGCTCTCGGCCAGGCCGGCGGCGATGATGGCGGCCATCTCCTGCTTCGCGCGGCGGCGCTCTTCGAGGCGGGCGCGGAATTCGGCCGCTGCCGTTTCTGCCGCCTCGATGTTTGCTTTCTCTTTGACGGCCTTCCTGGTGCGCTCGATCAACTCGCGCTGCTTGGCCGCGGCGCGTTCAGCGCCCGCCGTTTCGTCTGAGACGTAGCGGTCCCACATCTTGCGGGCCTTGGAAATGTCTTTGACGCGGCTCTGGAAAGCATCCGCGCTCATGTCGCCCCGGCCGTAGCGGTCGAGTGCGTCCTCCACGGTTTGTACGGCACCGCGGATCAGCGACTCGCCGGCCTTGGGCAGCGCACCCGATTCGAGCGCCTGGCTGTAGGTATTTCGGAGGTCAACCAGCACCGCACGATCCGTTTCCGCGGCCTCAAAACTTTCCCGTGCAGCCTCCCGGCCCTTGATGCGTGCCGCGCTGCTGCGCTTGAGGGTGCCCTTGGCAAGCAAACGGTCTTCTTTCTCCCACGGGACGTCTCCCTTGAGCGCGTGGACGCGCTGGCGCAGGCTGTCGATGCCGTTCGCCAGCGCGGCGCGGGCCTCTGGGTCGGTTTCCGTCTCCAACTGCTCGGCCGTCAGGTCGTACTGTTTCTGGAGGTCCTTGAGTTGCGTCTTCAGGTCGGACGGTTGTTCGCGCAGCCTTTCTGGAACGCGGACGGTCTGGGTGGTCTCGCGCGGCATTTCCATGCGCGCGTAGTCCTCGGCGTGTTCGTCGATGAAGGCTTGGAGCGGGGCGATCTCCTCATCAATTTTTTTGAGTTCGGCAGCGGAAGCGCCTTCGCCTTCGAGCCGGGCGCGTTCGGCCTGCAACTCGAACATCCGGGCCGAGACGTCGCCAAGATAGGCCTCGTTGATTTCGGTGCTTTCCACTTTCTTCGGCTCCTGCTCCGCGGCGTTGCGCCGCATGTCCCGTGCCCCTTCAGCCATAAAAAGCGTGGTAAAAGTCAGCGAAAGTATACCATATGATAAAAAAAAGAGCGTCCCCAGTCAGGAGGACGTCACCAGCGAGAATATCCGCTTGTGCCCGGCGCGCCGCGCGTAGGTCTCCTCCCGGCCGTCCGGCCAGCGGAGATGGACGCAATCCACGCAGTCGCTGCCGCCGCTGCGGCGTCGGATGCGTTCCTCGCCGGCCAGCGCGAGCGGGCTGACCGGTTCGAGCTTCAGGATACGGATGGTCTGCTGTCCGACCCTGCGCGCCGGGACGCCGCCGATGCGGCCCTCGACGCGGTAGGGGATGCCGACCTGCCGCCCCGCGGTCCGCCTCGTCCCAGGGGTGGTGCCCTGGAGACGGACGACGAGCTTCTGCAGCATCTCGTCCGGCGGCGGCGGCCGCAGGTCCCACGGGTCGCGGGCCTTGAGAAACAGGCAACGCGTCCATTCCAAGAACTTCACTTCGATGTCGAGCGATGCGTAGCCGCTGACCGGCGACGCCTGTGGTTCGGCCATGGCTTTTCTTCTCCTCCCTCCGAACGCAGCAGCATACGCGCGACGTTCCGGCGTGTCAAGCGCAGCGGTTTGATTGACGAAAGGCCGATTTTTTGCTATGATACACCCTGTTCATAACAGATTGCGCCTATGCCCCCGCGTGGAGAAGGAATGGGCTCGCCCATGAGCGAAGTGGAAAGCGAATTGGCCGATGTGCACAAGATGGAGAAGGAACGCGCCGAGGCGGTCCGTTCTCCGGAAGAGCGCGTCGCGGATGTTGTGGCGTTGTGGGGTCGGTCGGACCGCGAGCGCATGAATCCGGACGATCTGGCCAAGTCCCTTGTCCAGATGGATCGACTGGTCCGTGATATTGAATTGCTTTCCGAGTCGTCTCCCGAACAAGGCGCGACTTTGGCGCTTGCGGACAAGATCGCGAAAGACGTCGAGGGACGCGCGCAGAAGCGCGAAGTGAGCGAGCAGCGGGAGTGGATGCTGCGGCTGCAGACCGCCAAGGACATCCATGACCTCGCCGAGGGCATCAACGACGCCGAGCAGCTCACCTTCGAGGCCGTCCTCGAATCACAGAAGGCGCCGGAGCAGATCGGTCTTCAGATGCGCCTGGACATCGCCCGCTCCGCACAGCGCAGCTACGAGGCGCTGGCCGGACAGGTCTATGAGATGATCAAAGAGGGCAAGAACCTGCCTCAGGGCCATCGCACCCAGCTCATCGAGCAGGGCAAGCGCTTGGTCGGGCTCATCAAGCATGAGCAGCAGATCTCCGAGCTGGCGGAACGCAATTTCCTCGACAACCTCGAAGCGCAGGTCGCCAAAGCCGAACGTGAAGCCGCCTAATCAGGCAACGTAAAACCCCCCGCCATGGCGGGGGGTTTTCTGATAAAAAACGAGCTGCCGGGGGTCAGGCAGCGACGCGGTAGATGGCGCGCGGTCCGCGCTCGAGCGTGGCCTCGGCGTTCGGCAGGCGGAGGATCACCTTGGTGATCGTGACGTCCCGCTTGGGGCCGAACCAACGCTCCTCCATGCGGGCCTGCATGCGGTCCGCGAGGACCAGGGTGCAGGTAACCTGGCCGGGGCCGACCATCCGGACCCGGTCGGTGCGGTAGCGGATGCCGTTCGGGAAGCCCTCGGTGACGATCAGGACTTCGGCAGTGGCGAGCCACTGCAGGTCGGGGGACTCTCCCCGCGGCGCGGCGAGGTAGAAGCACCTCTGTCCGAGCTGCAGGAAGACGTGTCCCACGTATTGCGGATTGATCAGCACGATCCCTCCTTCTGGAGGGGAACCTAGCTGGCTTTGTCGGCCCTGTCAAGGGCCGGGGACACGGCGGATTCTGCCGGCGGAAGGACGGTGACGCGGACCATCGGGTAGCGTTCCTGGTCGGCCATCTGGCGCAGCGCGCCTTCGGGATCTTTGGCGGCGGCCAGCGTGGCGTCGGCGCGCAGCTGGGCGTGCTCGGCCGGCAAGATTACGAATGCGTCGCCGAACTCGGCGGCGAAGGATTCACGTGCCGTCTGGTTGGCGCGCACCGGGCGCTCCAGGCCGCGCAGTTTCAGCGTCTCCTGGCCACGGCGGTTCATGGCGTCGTGCAGCGGCTCCAGATGCCCGTTACGCAGGCGATAGACGAGGATGCCGTTGCCCAAGCGCCCGGAGATGCTGGCGGCGCGGGTTTCCAGGAGGCGCAGCCGTTCCTCCTCTGGGAGACGTTCTTTCAGGCGTTCGGCCAAGGTGTAGCGGGCGGGCCGGGACAGGCCGCGGAAGGCATCCGATGCCATGACGGCAGCCACGGACTCCTGCCGCTCGCGCAGCGCATCCTCGAGCGCCCCGATCGTGGCGCGTTCCTCGTCTCGAAGATCCGGTTCGCGCAGCCGGGCCAACAGGCCGGGGTCGCGGATGATCTGCTCTTTGGCCGCGGCTTCTGCCAGCAGCGCGCGTTCATCGGAAGCCAGCGGCGGCTCGCCCGTCTGGAGGATCTTCTCGACCCGGGCTTCGGCATTCTGCATGTTGCTGCGCAGCTCCTGGAGCAGACCGCGGACGGCAGCGAGTTCTTCCCGCTGCTGCGTGAGTTCTTCGACCACGGACCGGGCGTTTCCCCAGTCATGCTGGGAGGCTTTATGTTTGTAGAAATCGGTTTTCTCCGCCGCAGAATAAATCGGGAGACGAGCAATGCGTTGATAGACGTACCCTTCCGTTTTTTTGCCTTGGCGATGTTCCTTCTTGGACAGCCGGCGCATCTCCGTCACCGCATCCGGCGCCTGTTCTTTCTCGAACCGGGCCAGAAAGTCGGCCGCGCCGCGTTTGAGCGACATCAACAGGTCGTCTTGGCCGCCTTCCAGGAATTTCGCTGCTTCACCGCCTTTGAGGTAGCGGCCGGCGCGGTCCAAGAGCGGTTTCAAGCGTTCTTTGGACGTTTCGTAGTCCTTGCGCAGGCGCCGCTCTTCGTCGACGTACTTCCCCAGATAGCTTTTCCACTCCATTTCATCCGCGTTGAGGGTTTTTCTTCCGACCAGGGCTTCCGCCGTGTCCTTGTCCGCGCCGACGATTTCTTCCTCGGAGATCCGTTCCGGGATGACGGCCAGGGCCACGGAAGCGGGGAGTTCGAGCGCGGTTTCCCGGTCTCCGCGGGCGCGCAGATCGACGTCCCGCAGGAGGAGGTCCCTCTCGGCCAGGGCGTTTTCGCTGGCCGAGGCCAGCAGGTCTTCCGCGCGAGTTCGCCGCGGCCGGAAGATTTCGGCGCCGGCGTCCCCCGTGGAAACCGCTTCCCGGTCCATGGCCAGCGTTTTCAAGTCGTACTCGGCCACGGCAAAGATGTCGTTGGCAACATGCGCCGCCGCTTCTTCCGGGGCGTCCCGTCCGTCAACAAAGACAACGAGTCCGGTTTCCGGGTCGGTCCTGACCGCGAATTCCGGCGTGCCGGAGGCGCGATCCTCGATCTCGAAATAGCGCAGGGGATGACGCTTCGTTTCCACGCCGGACTCGCGGCGCTTGCCGACCGGCGTGCGCCTGTCGCTGCCTTCAGCTCGGGTTTCAGGAAAGATGTCTGCAAGCGGTCGGGCGCGTTCCATACCGCACAATTCTAGCAGGAACAGGCCATCTTGACAGGCGGGCGCAGAACGGCTAGGGTTGCCGGTCGGCAAGGAAGTGTGGAAATGGCCCGACTGCGCTACCATGTGCGCATGGAAAGGGGACGTCTCATGTCGTTTTTCGCGCGACTTGTCGGCGCCGACAGCGGCATCGACGAGCACCCTTCGTGGCTTCTGCAGTGCCTGCACTACGCGCGCATCCGCAAGAACCCCGACGGATCGCTCCTCCTCATCGTCGAGGCCGACGACAAGATCGGCATGCACGGCACCTTCGCGCGGCTCCAGCCGCGCCTCGTCACCGCCGCCGGGGTCGAGATTCCGCTCACGGTCGTCGAGTACCTGCGCGACTGCGGCTTCCCGGTGCGCTGTACCGCGCGTCCGGCCGACGCCGTCACGTTCGACGCCGACGGCAAGGTCTCCGTCCAGAAGCTCCGCCTGAGCTTCAATGGCGTGACCAAGGACCTCGAGGTCACCAACGCGAAAGAGGGCTCCTGACGTGCAGGTCGCCCTCGTTTTTTATTACGTGGGAATCCGCAGTACCAGGTGGGGACGCTCCGAGGTATTTTTGAGCCGCTCGGAGTTGGTTTTTGCGCTGCGGTTGGGGTCGCCTTTGAGTTCGGCCAGGATTTTTTCGATGCCCTCGGTGCCGACGCGCTCCTGCTGGCCCAGCACGAATTCTTCGGCTGAGGAGGGAACGATGACAATCTGGTCGCCGGCCTGGACGCCGATATCGACGGCGGCATTGGCCTGCTGACTGACTGTCCGCTTGGTGGTGGAGAGGATGCGCTGCGCTTCCTTGTCTTCCTGATTGACCTCCAGATCCTCCGAAGTTTTTCCGGCTTTCGCGCCGGTATCCACCTTCGTGACTTTGCCGTCGCGGCCGACCTTGAGGACGGTCAGGGCTTCACCGGGCTTGCCGCGGAGCATCAGACGGCGGGCCTGGAGCAGTTCGGTGGCCTGCTTCGACTCAATGACGCCCAGGTTCTTCAACCGTTGCACGACCACGAACCGGCCCTCGCGCGACAAGCCCGTGAAGCGCGGGTCCTTCAGGAGCGCCATAGGATTCTCCTCAGCCCGCTTCATTTCGTAGGTCAGGTCGTCGGCCGTCTTGCTTTCCCCCTCGGAGAGCGACGGTTCGATCAGACGGTCGGCTTTTTCCGGGTCCTTGGGGGCGGCCGATTCGAAGCTGCGCAGCAGCAATTCCAGATTCGTCTCCGGCGGGTACGACAGCGCCTGGTAGAGCGCCAGTCGCTCCGCGGGGGATTCCAACAGTCGCTGGACCGACGGGGAGTTCAGGAACGTCATAGCTGCCTGGGTGGCGGCGTTTCGTTCCGTAGCGGTCTTGGGGTCCCGGATTTTTTTGAAGAAGGAGTTGAGTTTTTCCGCGCTGCCCTTGACCGCGGCCGCCGCCTCGGGGGAGAGTTCGGGCGCGGAAAAATTCTTGGCCGTTTCCGGCGTCAGCATGATTTCCACTTTCAGCCGTTCGAGGAGGATAGGCAGTGTTTCCGTGGCGAGCTTGGCGAGTTCTGGATCGTTTTTCAGTTCGCGGTAGGTTTCCTCGAACTGTTCGTCCGTTTGCGTCAACCGGGCCTGCCGTGTTTCTTCCAGCTTGCGGGCCAAGATCTTGGCGACTTCCATGTTGTTCATCAGCTGCTGATGTTCCGGACCGACCGCAGTCAGCGCCTCTTGCGCCTCGTACACCTTGCTGATGTAGGCGCGTTGCTCCGGATTGAGCGATTCATCGCCGTCGAGATCGGATTTCGTCGGCCACTTGATGAGCGGATCGCCGCCCAACCAATTTTTGACTTCGGCGCGGATGGCGTCGTATTTGGTTTTGGCGTCCTCAACGTTCTGTGTGGAGGCGCGTTCCTGCTCTTCCAATCCGCGCGTGCCTTTGTTCACGAGTTCCCCGATCACGGCTTTCAGTTCGGCCTTGGATTTGTCATCGCCGTAGAATTCCTGCGGCGTGATCTCCTCGTTAAACACCTGGCCGACGACGAAAGGGGGGACTTCGATGGCCGAGGCCTTGTCGCCGCGCGCCAGCTTGTGGGCGTTCTCGCGGACCACGGCGTCGAGCGCGCCGCGTGAAGCCGCGGACATGAGCCGCGTGTCGATCGACGAGGCGCGGGCGCGGGACGTTTCCCCGTGGGCCAGGCTGACCGCCTTCTGCTCCGGCCCCGAAGATTCCTTCAAGCGTTCCAATGCGGAGTCAACGATGCCTTCGACGGCCGTCGGTTCGGCGTTTTCCCCGGCGACGAAAATGAAGGTCCCACTGTCCGGGTTGACGTCCAGGCCGGCCTTCCCGCGTTTGCCGGCCACATTGCTGGCGGCTTCGAACACCGGACCTTTCGGTTCCTGCTCACGTACGGTTTCGGGAGCCGTGGGGGCGATCTCGGGCTTGGCGCCGGGGCGGGAGGTCCGTTTCCGTTCCACGTCGGATTCCGCCGGCTGTTCGGCAACGTCGATCTCCTTCAAGCTGCTGTCCGCCAGATAGGTCTGCCCGGTCACGTCGATGCGCGGCGGCGGGGGCGGTACGTAGTCCTTCGGAACCGCCCTTTCCGGGGGCACGGGCGGTACGGGAGATTCGCGGCGCAGCGGCCGCTTCGTCGAACCGCCTTTTTCCGTCATGGTTCCGCGTTCCATAGGATCGCAGCCATTGTAGCCAATGGGGCTCATCAGGTATAGAGGAGGCATGGCCGCGGAACAACTGATCGCCGTCGTCGGCCCCACCGCCTCCGGAAAGACCGCGCTTGCGGTCCGCTTGGCGCTGGCATTCGACGGCGAACTCGTGTCCGCGGATTCCCGCCAGGTCTACCACGGCATGGACATCGGCACCGGCAAGGAGCGCGATCCGCTGCCCGGGCCGGACGGCGTTCCAACGCTTCTCGGCGTGCCGCAGCACTTGATCGACCTCGTGGAGTCGGATGAAGCGTTCTCGCTGGCCGACTGGCAGAAGCGCGCCTTCGCCGTCATCGCAGACGTCCTCGGGCGCGGCAAGCTGCCGATCCTCGTCGGCGGGACCGGGCTTTATGTGAAAGCCGTGGTCGATGCCCTCGATTTGCCGGACGCGCCGCCGGATCTGGGGCTGCGACGCCGCCTCGAAGGGAAAACGTCGTCCGAGTTGCTCTGGGAGCTGCGCGACCTTGATCCGGACAAAGCCAAGACCATCGACCGTTTCAACAAGCGGCGGCTGATTCGCGCCATCGAGATCGCCCGGGCCGCCGTGGCGGGGGAGGAGCATGCCGTCGGCAAGGAGTGGCCGCACTACGACGTGTTGCAGATCGGCATCGACCTGCCGCGGGAGGAGTTGTACCGCCGGATCGATGCCCGCGTTGACGAACAGATGGCGCGCGGCCTGGCCGGCGAGGTGGCCGGTCTCGTGAAGCGTTACGGGAAAGAATTGCCGGCGCTCTCCGGCATCGGCTATCAGGAGCTGGTGGACTCGGCGCCGGACGCGGTGCAGCGCATCAAATTCGACACCCATGCCTACGCCCGCCGCCAGATGACCTGGTTCCGCAAGGACAAGCGCATCCATTGGGTCGCCGACCAGGAAGAGGCCGTGGCATTGGCCCAAGTATTTTTGGCGTAGTGGCGCAGCATGCTGCGCCACTACAAGCTTGACACGCAGGCGCGGCGCAGGTATCTTGGCACGGCTGTCCACGGAGGAAACGAGATGGCAGAGTCGATCGAGATCGAGAAGGGCCGCACCCCGCGCAACCGCGATCGGACGTCGGTCCTGCAGCGGAAGGTGGAGCGCAAGGCCGCCCGGGACAAGGTCCTGAGCGACGCGCTGCACAGCCGGATCACCGGCGTGCTCGAGCGGCTCGTCGGCCGCGGGGACATCAAGTGGTTCGTCGAGCTGGGCAAGCGCCCCGCCGATCCGCGGGTCACGGTCACGTTCCGCATCGGGCGGAAGGGCACGGTGAAGCCGATCGAGCGCGACTTCGTGGTCGCGACCGACATGCACATGGCGCGCATCGTGCTGATGGAGATCCGCTGCGCGGTGATCTCCGTCCCGCCCGAGATGCGCGACGAGCGCATCGCCGAGCGCATCCTCGCGCTCTTCAAGAACTGACCCCGCCGGGGCGGGGTCATCCTGAGCGATCCCGCTGAGCGGGAAAGTCGAAGGATCCAAAAAGGACCCACGCGGGGTCCTCTCTTTTTTATCCGGCCAATTCTTCGGCGAACAGTTTCTCCGTGGTCGTGGGATGGGCGCGGCCCTCGGTGGCTTTCATGGCCATGCCCACCAGCATTTTCAGCACCTGGGTTTTGCCGGCGCGGTATTGCGCGGCCGCGTCGGGGTTCTTGGCGATGATGTCGCGCACCACGGGGCGCAGCTCCTCCGGTTCGACGATTTGTCCGAGTCCGCGGTCCTCCATGATGTGGCTGGGATCTTTTCCGGTCTCCAGCATCTCGGCCAGGATGGCCTGTGCGGCGGTCGAGTTCACCTTCTGCGCCCAGATGAGCGAGAGGAATTCGGCGAAGTCCTCGGGGGAAATCTTCAGTTCGCCCCAGGCCAGGTTGCGTTCGGCCATCAGTCCGCCGAGCTTCGAGAGCAGCCAGCCGGACAGGAGCTTGGCGAGTTTTTCCTTGTGCTTTTCCCAAACTTCGGCGGCGCTGCCTTCGATTTCCGGCAGGGAAGAGAGCCAATCACCGAGTTCGGAGGCGACCTGTTCGACGTACGTCGCCAAGTCCGGCTCGGCCGCCATCTGGCGGGCGTCCGCGGGGGCGAATCCGTATTCGTCCATGAAACGGCGGCGCTTGGCGGCCGGAAGTTCCGGCAGCCCGCCTTCCCGTTTCACGATGTCAGCAAGCAAGAGCGGCGGCAGGTCCGGCTCCGGGAAGTACCGGTAATCGGCTTCGCCCTCTTTGGTACGCTGCGGCTCGGTCACGCCTTTGGCGTCGTTCCAGCCGCGCGTCTCGCGCAACGCAGGCGGCGTTCCTTCTTCAAAGAGCTTCGTCTGGCGCTGGATCTCGTACTCGAGCGCGCGCTCCACGGCGCGGAACGAGTTCAGGTTCTTGATTTCGGTCTTCGGGTTGAGCGTCAGGTCGATGATCGAGCCGTCGTCGTTGCTGCGGCGCAGGGAAATGTTGGCGTCGCAGCGCATGTGGCCGCGCTCCATGTCGGCGTCGGACACCTCGAGCGTGCGCAGGATGGCGCGGAATTCCTGGAGGAAGGCTTTTGCTTCGGCCGGGGAACGCAGGTCCGGCTTGGTAACGGTTTCAAGCAGTGGTGTGCCGGCGCGGTTGTAGTCCACGAGCGTCGCGCCTGCGGCATCGAGACCCGCGCGGTCGCCGGCGTGTACGTTTTTGGCGGCGTCCTCCTCGAGGTGGGCTCGTTCAATGCCGATCTCGGCCGAAGCGCGTCCAGCGCCGGCGGGAAAATCAATCGCGAGTTTTCCGTCGCGGCAGATCGGTTCGTCGTATTGCGAAATCTGATAGCCCTTCGGCAGGTCCGGGTAGAAGTAATGTTTGCGGTCGAACTTGGCCTGGTCGGGAATCGCGCAGCCGAGCGCGAGGCCGGCTTTGACGCCGAGGCGGACGGCCTGCGCGTTGGCAACAGGCAAGGTGCCCGGATGGCCCATGCAGATCGGACAGATGGCGGTGTTCGGCGCGGCGTCCTCGCCCGGGATCGGGCAGGCGCAGAACATTTTGCTCTTCGTGGCGAGCTGGACGTGGATTTCCAGTCCGATCACCGGCTCGTAGCGCATATTAGGCGCGCGGACCGGACTCGGCCTTGAGGTTCAGGTAGAGGAGTGTGGTCACGGCCAGGAAGAACGGCGCCATCAGCGCGCCCACGGCGTCGGTGGCGATGCCGGCCGCGATCGTCAGCCAGAGCGGGGCATCCGCGGCGAGGCGCACGGTAAAGCTGCCGGCCGCGCCGTTCAGGAGGAAGACCACGAGCGCGGTCAGCACCCAGGTCACGAGCAGCCAGAAGACGTAGGGCGCGACCAGCCGCCAGAAGACCGGACCGAAGCGGCCGGTGACGAGCGATTTGCTCATCCCGAAGGCGCTGATCCAGCTGGCGCGGTCCAGGACGATGGCCTGCAGGATGAAGGCGAACCACACGGCCATGATGATCATGGGGACGACCAGCACTACGAGCCCGGCCAGCAACAGGATGCCGAGCGCGAGCGAGGCCAGGAAGACCGGGATTGCCAGCGGCAGTGCCGCGGCGAGCAGCGCGCCCAGCGGCGGCACCGGTTCTCCGGTGATCCCCGCAGCCACGGCGCGCGTCAGCGCGATCGTCTGGAGGATGGAAAGCACGACGAGCGGCAGGTAGACGGCAGCCGCGAGGACCATTTCATGCCACTGACCGAGACCGAGGTTTTGCCCGCGCAACATCTCAAAGGCCACGGTTCCGGCGATCGAGGGCACCAGGAAAATGCCGACGATCGGCAAAAAACGTCCGAGGTTGCGGCGGACGACTTCCCAGGAGCGGTCGATGATGTCTGCAGCGCCGAGCAAGGCCATAGGTTATGTCAGAAACGATGTCACGAGTGCCACGGAAGCGGCGCGCACCGCCGCCATGTCCGGTTCGGTGGAAAGCTCCGCAATGCGCGTGCCCCCGGCCGTAAAGACTTCCCGGAACCAGGCGGCGGCATAGCGTTCGGCCAGGGCCTCCAAATCGGCCCGCCGTTCAAAGCGCGAATCGTCATGTTTGCCGGCGCGCGCGGCCAGCCGGGAGAGCGCCGTATCCACGGACAGTGTAGCAAGGACGAGCAGGTCCGGGGAGTGCTCGAGCGCAAGCGCATTTCCGGGGATCGCCAGCACCTCTTCCAGGGAAACGTCCTCGCGGCCCGCTTGGTAGGCGATGGAGGAAGAGACGCCGCGGTCTTGGATCACGATCTTGCCGGCAGCGCGGGACGGGAGGACCACTTTCCGGTAATGGATTTCCCGGTCGAGCCCGAAGGCCTGGGCCGTGCTGCGGTTGCTGAAGGCGCTGTCGGTGCGGATGATCTCGGCGCGGATCGCTTTGCCGACCCAGACCGTGGACGGCTCGGCGGTGCAGACCACGTCGGCCGCGGCGATCTCCTCGGATGTCGGGTAGTCGCCGCGTTCCCGCCAGATGGACGGCACGTCGAGGACGCGCTTGCCGCCCGCGCTGAAAAAATCGCGCAGGGCGTCGCGGATCGTGCTTTTGCCCGAGCCGTCGATGCCGTCGATGATGACGTGGAATCCTTTAGCCGGCATAGCCTCCGGTGGTGCCGAATCCGCCGCGACTCGCGCCGTCCATGCGGTCGACTTCATCCCATTCGGCGCGGCCGATGGCCACGAAGATGGCTTGGCCGACGCGCTCCCCGCGTTCGACCGTGGTCGGTGCGGGCGTGAAATTCACGACTTGCAGTTTCAGTTCGTCCTCCGGGCCACAGTAATCCTGGTCGATGATGCCGAGCGGCAGGATCAATCCTTTCTTGCGCGCCGCGGAGGAACGTGAGGAGAGCAGCAGCGCGTAGCCTTCCGGGATTTTGACGACGACGTTCACGGGCAGGAGCGCAAAGGAGTGCGGCGCGATCGTGGTCGTCTCCCGCGTCACCAAATCAAACGCCACGGCGCCCGCGGTTTCGTAGCGGGGGAGCGGCAGCGTCTTATCGATCCTTGAGACTCGGACCTGCATACCCGAACGCGGCCACCGCTTTCTCCACCTGGGCGTGCAGTTCCTCGAACGTGCCGTTGTTATCGACGGTGATCTCGGCTTCGCGGGCCACCTCGGCGATGGAGGTCTCGGTCGGCGCCTGTTCTTCCGTCATGAACTGCTCGAACGTCATGTCGGCCTCGCCGACTTTTTCGGCGCGCTTCACGGAGCGTTCCCAGCGCAGCTTGGCGTCGGCGGTCACGTAGAGCAGGTGGAAACCGGAGATTTTGCGGAGCTCTTCGATGTCGGCGACGCGCCGGATGCCGTCGACGACGACGAGCGGCGACGTGTCCTTGGCCACGTCCTCCGCCATGACGCGCGCGAACAGCGGTTCGCCGAAGGCGGCGCGCAGGTTCACGGAAATCTTGATGTAGTTCTCGCGCGTCAGCGGGATGTGGAGACGCGTCAGCACGTCTTTGAGGATGCCGCCGAAGGAGTAGCAGCGCGCGCCGTGTTTCTCGATGAGGTGCTTGGCGATGGTGCCTTTGCCGCCGGCTTTTTCGCCGACGAGTCCGAGGATGAGGGTGGGCATGTCAGGGTGTTTGGGGATGTTGGCGGAGAAGGACGCCCGCTTCGCGCATCAGTCCGCTGGCCGTCGCGGCCAGCGGGTATTCAGCCGTGTAGATGACTTCTTTGATGCCGGCGTTGATGATCATCTTCGCGCACAGCAGGCAGGGGGAGAAGGTGGAGTAGAGCACCGCGTCTTTGAGCGAGATGCCGTGGTAGGCGGCCTGGACGATGGCGTTCTCCTCGCCGTGCGAGCAGGTGCACTCCTCGAGTTTCGTCCCCGCCGACGCGTCGGTCCGCACCGCGCAGCGCGGGCAGCCGCCCTCGAAGCAGTTCTTGGTGTTGCGCGGCGTGCCGTTGTAGCCGGTCGAGATGATCCGCCGGTCGCGGACGACAATGGCGGCCACCTGCCGCGTCAGGCAGTTGCTGCGGCGCGCCACTTCGCCCGCGATGTTCATGAAATAGTCGTCCCAGCCGGGACGCGCCGCATGGTCCATAGGTCCGAAATATCGTCCGCACCGTACCAAAAACCCGCCGGATGCGTCCAGCGGGTTTTTGCTTGATTATGCGTAGGAGACTTTGATGCCCGGGCCCATCGTCGCGGCCGCCACCACCAGGAGGAGGTAGACGCCTTTGCTCGAGGGGGGCTTGAGGCGCTTCAGCGCTTCGATCGCGGCGCCGGCGTTCTCCAGGAGCTGCGCTTCGGAGAACGAGGCCTTGCCGATCGCGAAGTGGACGTTGCCGCCGTCGTCCGTCTTGAAGGCGAGTTTCCCCTTCTTGAGTTCGCCGACCATTTTCTTGACGTCGGTGCCGACCGTTTCGGTTTTGGGGTTCGGCATGAGTCCCTTCGGACCGAGAATCTTCGCCACCTTGGCGAGCTTCGGCATCATGTCGGGCGTGGCCACGGCGATGTCGAAGTCGATTTTTCCGGTCTTGGCGATCTCGTCGATCAGCTCTTCGCCGCCGACGACGTCCGCGCCCGCTTCCTTGGCTTCCTTTTCTTTGGCGGACGAGACGATGGCCATGACCTTTTTGGACTTGCCGCCCGTGCCGTGCGGCAGGGACAGCGTGCCGCGGACCTGCTGCTCGCCCTTCTTGGGGTCGATGCCGAGGCGCACGTGCAGCTCGATCGTGGCGTCGAACTTGGTGTTGGCCGTCTTTTTGACGAGCGCGAAGGCCTCTTCTGGGGAGTAGGTTTTCTTTGGATCGATGAGCTTCTTGGCCTCCTGATAGCGCTTGCTGCGCATAGTCTTGCTGTTACGTGGTTCAAGTGGCCCTGAGGCCTCCCACATGTGAATACGGCGGGACTCTACCGGGGGGAACCGGAAAAGGCAAGACCCCCGCACTGGCGGGGGTCTTGGCGGTTCGTCACTGCGGCACCGAGACGGTGCGGGTGGCGATTTCGGTGCGCGGCCGCTCGCAGAATGGCACCGTGCCGCTGCCGCGATAGACCTTGTATTCGAGCATCGTCGGATCCGTCCAGCGGATTCTGACGGATTCGGGCGGTCCGATTTCCGGTACGCATTCGGTCAGGCTTTCCCCGGCCGGCAGCCGGACGGCGACCGTCTGCTTGTCGTTCACGAAGTCGTAGACCCACAGCTCGCGTTGCTCCTCGCCGGACGGACCGGTGTACCACATGCGACGTTGGTTCGGGGACAACAGGCTGCCCGCGATGTAGTGGTCGGGCGGGTTGATGAGCGGGATGAAGGCGCGCAGCGCGGGGTCGAAGGCGATCGGCTGCGTCGCACCGGGCGCATCACAGCCGCCGGCGCAGCCGAAGGCGAAGATGGTGCGGGTGCTGCCGCTCGGCCGCGCCACGATGACGAGGGCGGAGTCCCCCGCCTTGAGCGCTGGGAGCAGGTCCGAGGCGTGTTCCACGAGCGTGAGATCGCCGGACTCCGACCGCCAGATCACTTTCTGGTCGACGATGACGACGTTGTCGGCGTCCATGGCGTTCACGAGTTCCACCTGGCCGCCCACAGGCAGGCCCGGTTCTTCGGCCGGTTCTTCCGCAGGCGTATTGGTATTCGCATTGGCGTTGCCGCCCGCGGCCGGAGCGTTCGCGTTGCTGTTTGCAGACGGGGCGCGTCCCAGGAGCTTCTTGCCCTGCGGGGAAGCGAGCAGGATGACGACCGTGCCGGCGAACAACACGAGCATCACGCCGAGCGCGATGAGGTAGCCGGTGCTGCCGTCCTGCTTTTTGGACGGGGCGGGGACGGACAGGTCTTCGGGCGCGGATTTTTTCTTCGGGGGCATAGGTGCGGCGATGGTAAAAGAAAAGACGAGTGGAGTATACCACACGTCTTTTCCCTCGTTTACTCCTTGACCTCGAGACCCATCTGGCGGGCCGTGCCGGCGACGGTGCGGGCGGCGGCGGCCAGATCGTCGGTGTTCAGGTCCGGGAGCTTCTTCTGCGCGATCTCGCGCACCTGGGCCATCGTGACCTTGCCGACCTTGTCGGTGTGGGGTTTGCCCGAGCCCTTCTGGATGCCGGCGGCCTTTTTGAGGAGTTCGGCGGCGGGCGGGGTTTTGGTGACGAAGGTGTAGGTGCGGTCCTCGTAGACCGTGATCACGACCGGCGTCACTTCGCCCATGCGGTCCTTCGTCGCGGCGTTGAACTTCTGGCAGAATTCCGAGATGTTTAAGCCGTGCTGCCCCAAGGCAGGACCGACCGGCGGCGCGGGGTTTGCCTGCCCGCCCGGAATCTGGAGTTTGATGAGTGTTTTGACCTTCTTAGCCATAGCAACCGGTTCTTACCTTAAATCTTCTTGACCTGCAAGAAGTCCAGCTCCACGGGGGTTTCGCGGCCGAACATCGACACCAGCACTTTGACCTTGCCGCGGGCCTCGTCGATGTCGTTGACCTTGCCTTCGAAGTTCTTGAAGGGGCCGTCGTTGATGCGGACCGGGTCGCCCACGGAGATGTCGATCTTGTACTGCGGCTCGTCCACGCCCATGCGTTTCTGGAGCGACTTGATTTCGGCCTCGTCGATCGGCGTCGGGGTGGTGCCGGTGCCGATGAAGCCGGTCACGTTCGGCGTGTTGCGCACCACGTACCAGGAGTCGTCCTCGACGACCATCTCCACGAGCACGTAGCCCGGGAAGATTTTCTCTTCGATCACCTTGCGTTTCCCGTTCTTGATCTTGATTTTCTTTTCCTTGGGCACCAGCACGTTGAAGATCTTGTGCTGCATGTCCATCGACTCGATGCGGGTGCGCAGGTTCTGCGACACGTTCTCCTCGTAGCCGGAGTAGGTATGGATGGCGTACCAGCGCCGGCCGTGCTTGATGACTTGTTTGGGCATAGCGCTACGCGGCGACGAGCGAGAGCAGCGCGCCGAGTCCGAGGTTGAGGAGGCTGTCGACGCCCGCGAAAATCGCGGCCACGCCGGCCGTCACGCCCACCACGATGAGGGTGTGGGTCATGACGTCCTTGCGGCTCGGCCAGGTTACCTTGCGCAGCTCGGCGATCGAGCTCGTGACGTACGCGCCCACCGGATTCTGGGCCAGATTCATACCGTCTTTTCTAAAATAAACCCCCGGGCGGGGGATCGACAGGGAGCATACCACGGCATTTGCGGGTTGACAAGACCGCCTCGCCGGGCTATTTTCGTTGCGCCCTGCGAAGGAGGGAACACGTGAGATGTCCTGACGGTGAGAGAGACGGATCAGGGGATGCCGACGTGCTGCCGGCGGTGCCGCAGACGCCGTTCATCCGGGTCATGCCATACGCCCGCATCCGGGAAGAGGCCATGACTGCGCAGAGTGCCGGCTATTTCGATCCCGCGGTGCTCGGGTTCGTGCCGAGCGGGCTCTCGAAGGACGGGGCGAGCAGCGCCCGCTGGGCGGTCGTCGAGGGGCCGATGTTGCCGATCGTCGACGCCGACGACGCCGCGGGATTGGCCCGCGGCCTGGCCGGGGCTGCGGCGCCGCTGTTCCGGAGCACGTACTGCCGCGTCGTCGTCACCGCGACGCGCGCCTCCCGGCTCGAGCGGCACCTTGCGGACGTGCTGGAGCGCTGCGGCGTCGAACGCCGCACGTACCTGGAGCGTCCGGGGGACCGCAGGGAGCTCGTGGTGGTCCCCAAGTACTACCAAGGGGAGTATCCGCCCGAGCCGTTCCTGCTCGCGGCACGCCTGATCACGGCGCTGCGCGACCGGCTCGAGAACGCCACCCTCACCGGCGAAGAAACGGTGGATGGCGCGCTCTACGGCTGCGAAGCGATGATTGCGGTACAGTCCGATCCGCCGGGCCTCTGCGGCCGCCGGCATCCGGACGTGATCGCGGTCGGCGTCGCCTACAGCTTCTAGAAAGCAAACGGCACCCGTCGCGGGTGCCGCAGCGTTCGCAGGACTCGTCCTGCACGGGATCCATCGGGGGTCCTTCTTTTTTATCTACGCGGGGAGCAGCTTCCACCAGACCGCCGCCCCGGCGGCGACGATGCCGGTGAGCGCGATCAGTGCTGCAATCGCGATTCTGATCTCCTTGCTCATAGCGCGGTGAGTATGGCGAGTCGCGCGCCGACGTTCAGATATCGAGGTTCTTCACGGCCTTCGGCCGCCATGTGGCGGCACTCCGGCCTCTATGACTCTTAGATATCGAGATTTTTGACTGCCTTCGCGTGCGTTTGGATGAAGCGCTTGCGCGGCTCCACCTCGCTGCCCATCAGCACGTCGAAGGTCTGGTCGGCACGCTCGGCGTCTTCAATGGTCACGCGCAGCATGACGCGGGTCGCCGGATCCATGGTCGTCTCCCAGAGCTGCTCGGGGTTCATTTCGCCCAGACCTTTGTACCGCTGGATGACGGCACCGCCGACCGTGCTGATCACGGCTTCCTCGCCTTCGACGGGCTCGACGGCCGCTTCCGGCTCCGGCTGAGCCTGCACCTTCTTGGTTTTTTCGTCCTTCACGTCGAGGAGTTTCTTCAAGATGGCTTCCTTCTGCCCGTCCGTGTAGGCGTACTCCACCGTTTTTCCTTTCTGGATGCGGTAGAGCGGCGGCTGGGCGATGTAGAGGTGGCCCTGGCGGATCAGTTCCGGGAAATGGCGGTAGAACAGCGTCAACAGCAGCGTGCGGATGTGCGCGCCGTCGACGTCCGCGTCGGTCATGATGATGATGCGGTCGTAGCGCAGCGCGGTCAGGTCGAACTGCTCGCCGAAGTTGGTGCCGAGTGCGATCAGGAGCGAGCGGACTTCGTTGTTGGCGAGCATCTTGTCGAGCCGGGCGCGCTCCACGTTCAGGATTTTGCCGCGCAAGGGGAGGATGGCCTGGAAGTCGCGGTCGCGGCCCTGTTTGGCGCTGCCGCCGGCGGAGTCGCCCTCGACGATGTAGAGCTCGGAACGCTTGGGGTCGCGGCTGGAGCAGTCGGCGAGTTTCCCTGGGAGGGTCATCCCTTCAAGTGCGCCTTTGCGGAGCACGGTGTCGCGGGCGGCGCGGGCGGCGAGGCGTGCACGCGAGGCGAGCAGGCACTTCTCGAGGATCTTCTCGGCGTCGCGCGGATGCTCTTCGAGCCAGACTGCGAAGGCCTCGCCGAAGACCGTCTCGACGGCGCCGCGCACTTCGGGGTTGCCGAGCTTGGCCTTGGTCTGCCCTTCGAACTGCGGGTCGGTGATCTTGACCGAGATGATCGCGGTCAGCCCTTCGCGCACGTCTTCACCGGACAGGTTCTCGTCCTTCTCTTTGAGGTAGCCCTGCTTGCGGGCATAGCTGTTCAGGATGCGGGTCAGCGCGGTGCGGAAGCCCATGACGTGGCTGCCGCCTTCAGGGTTGGTGATGTTGTTGGCGAAGGCGAAGACGTTCTCCTTGAAGTCTTCCGTGTACTGCAGCGCCACTTCGACCTGCGCTTCCGGCACGTCCTTGGCGACGTAGAAGACGCTGTCGTGCTTGGGCTCTTTGGTGTGGTTCAGGTGCCGGACGTAGGAAGCCACGCCGCCCTCGAAGTGGAAGACGTAACTCTTGGTGTCGTCGGCTTTGCGTTCGTCGCGCAGCGCCATCGTGATGCCTTTGGTCAGGTAGGCCTGCTTGCGGACGTGGTCGACGATGTATTCCCAGTCGAATTCGACGGTCGTGAAAATCGAGGCGTCCGGTTCGAAGGAGATGATCGTGCCGCGGTCGCGCGTGTTGCCGGTCTTCTTCACCTTATACTGGGGCTTGCCGATCTTGTATTCCTGGACGTGAATCTCGCCGTCGCGGTGCACTTCGGCTTTGAGCCAGGTGGACAGCGCGTTGACCACGGAGACGCCCACGCCGTGCAGACCGCCGGAGACTTTGTAGCCGCCGTCGCCGAATTTGCCGCCGGCGTGCAGCTTGGTCAGGACGAGCTCGAGCGCGGATACCTTGAATTGCGGGTGGGGATCCACCGGGATGCCGCGGCCGTTGTCGCGCACCGAAGCGCGGTTGCCGGGCAAGAGCGTGAGCTCGATGCGGTTGGCGTGGCCGCCCATGGCCTCGTCGATGGAGTTGTCGACCACTTCCCAGATGAGGTGGTGCAACCCTTCGGGCCCGGTCGAACCGATGTACATGCCCGGCCGCTTGCGGACGGGGTCGAGGCCCTCAAGGACGGTGATCTGTTTTGCGCCGTAGTCGGAGGTATTTTTCTGCTTTGCCATAAAGAAAAACGGCCAGTTCCGTTGCGAAAAGTGTAGCACGGCCGGGCCGGGAAGGGGAGGGGGCTTGACAAGGGACGGAAACCCTGCCGGGCGCCTGCCTGTTCCGGCAGGCAGGTATGCTTGAGGGGCGTATGGAGCTGCGGGACCAAGAATTGCTCGCGCGTTTTTTGGATTTTGACGCGCGCCTGGCCCGCATGGAGGACGGGCAGGTCCGTCACGCGCAGTTGGAACGCCTGGAGCGCCTGCTCGAGGCGGCCTTGGCGATCCTGCAGCGGCTTGAGGAGGAGCGTCGGCAGTACCGTGATCAGATGGGTTGGGTGCAGTCGCGGTTGGACCGGCTGGAAGATCAATAAAAAAGACCGATCTCCGTTAGGCGGAAACCGGCGCGATTTCGAGCTGGCGCATCGCTGCGCGCAGCGACTGGTGGAATCCTTCGAGCGGGACGCCGTCGTTCTGCACGTTGTAGGCGGCCATCCCCATGAGCAGCAAGATGCCCCGCTCCGTCGGGCTCTCCTCCCAGGCGCGGAACTGCGCGAAGGTCATCTGCCGCTCGTCCGGCTTCTCCGCCCGGCCGAGGCAGCGCATCCAACGCAGCTCGGCGTTGGCGCAGATCGCGACCAGCCGGAAGCCGGGGAGATCGACGAGCGCGTTGACTTGCCGGATGAAGCGGAAGCCCTCCGTCACGACGAGCCGGGCGGGATCCGCCTCCACCCGCTCGCGCATGGCGCGGGCCAGCGGATCCTCGTTGGACCCGGAACCGCTCAGCTCGGCCCCGAGCGCGACCAGGGCCTCCCGCGTGTGCGGGATGTTCCGCTTCGTCGCCTCCTCGCGGACGAGGTCGCCGAAGGCATGGCGGCCGGCGCCGAACTCCCGCTCCAGGAATGTCGCCGCCGTGGTTTTGCCGGCGCCGGGCAATCCGACCAGTCCGATGATGACTTTGGGCATATCTCCTCCCGCGTCAGATGTAGCGTACGGGGACGCGCCGGTCAATGCCGCATGATATACTGCGTGCGATGGCCTTCATCCCCAACAACACGACGCCCGACAACCTCAGCGAGCAACAGTTTCAGGCGGCCAGCTGGTACGTCGAGCACAAGCTGCAGCTCAAGGCGGCACTGACCGTCTTTTTGGTGGTCTGGTGCGCGGCTTTCGGCGGCTACGCCATCTGGGGAATGGTGAAGCTGTTCCTGATCGAATATCCGGGCTATCGCCAGATGCAGCGCGATGCCGGCGTGAACTACGTGAATTTTGCGGCACTCGAGAACGCCCGCCCGATCGACGTGCGCACGGTGCAGGTGTTCGCCGCCGGTGCCGGCAAGGCCGACGCCGTGGCCACCGTCCGCAACCCCAACGCCCGCTTCGCCGCGACCTTCCGCTACCAGTTCGTGGGCGAAGGCGCGACGCCGTCGGAACTCGAGGGTTTCCTCCTGCCCGGCGAAGAAAAACCGCTGCTCTCCCTCGGCATCCCGACGCAAACGTCTTTCCGCAGCGCGCGGCTCGAAATCCGCGACGTGCAATGGGCACGGCTCGACGCCCACGAGATTCCCGATTGGGCGGCCTACCGCACGGCGCGCATGGCGCTCTCCGGCGAGGAGGTCGTCTTCACGCCCGCGCAAACCCAGGGCCAGGTGTCGCGCGTCACCTTCACTGTCAAGAACGCTTCGGCCTACTCGTATTGGAACGTCCGTTTCATCGTCCTCTTGTACCGGGGCCAGTCCATCGCGGCCGTGAACGCCATCGACCTCTCCAGCCTGCGGACGGGGGAGAGCCGTCCGGCATCCGTCACCTGGTTTGAAAACGTTCCCTCCGTCACGAAAACCGAGATCCGTCCGGAAGTGAACATTTTGGACCAGTCTGCATTCATTGCGCCGGCGGGTTGAGCGCGCGCGACCCATTGACGCCGCGGGCTTTTTTTGATACATCGCAGATACGACATTCGCTGATAAGCAGAACAGCGGTGGAGGTAGAAGGTGAAACTGTCGGAACCCTATCAGGAGATCGTGGATTCCTGCCGTATCGGCAGCACGGACCTGGTGGAGTTTCCCGCACCAGGTTCACGCAACCGCATCTTTGCAAAGCTCGAGTATCAGAACCACACGGGTAGTCATTACGATCGGGTCTACCCCTGGCTGCTCGACCAGCTCGAGCGGGAGGGGAAGATCCACCCCGCCCACTCGATACTCGTAGAGACGACCTCGGGTAACGCGGGGATATCATGCGGCTTCGTCGCTCAGCGTCGCGGCTATCGCACCATCATCTTCACGCCAGCCGGAGCCCGTCCGCGTTGCAACCAGTTGATGCGCGGATACGGGGTCGACGTCCGAGAGGTCTCCGGCGCCGACTACGTCGCCGATGCTCGGGACGCGATGGTCACACTCCTGCGTGAACACGTCGATGCGCGCAGCGGAGGGTTCCGGATGTACTATTCGCCGAACCACTCCCAGCTGGAGATATCATGCAAGGCGCTTGTGCCGATCGTCACCGAGGCGCTGGCGCAGGCCGGAGGGTCGTTCGATTGCTTTATCGGCGCCGCCGGGAATGGGTCGACGCTCCGGGGAATGGGGGATGCGTTGCGTCGCGACAACCCGAAGATCCGAATGTTCGGCTTCGATCCGGCCGCGGCCCCGAACGCCTACCAGATCAAGTACGGGAGGATTCCAGGGCACACGCCGCGCGTTCACCAGCTGTTTGGGGTCGGTGTCTGGGATGTCGAGTTCCCGCACCTGACCTACGCCGTGCGACAGCTGCTCGAAGACGTGATGATCGTCGAGGACGAACAGTGGCGTCAGACACAGCTGGAGCTGAGGGCGATCGGGTACGACGTGGGCAACACGTCCGCGGCCGCGTACCACCTCGCTCGCGACTTTTGCCGCCGTCACGACAACCAGCGTATCCTCATCGTCTTCTACGATGCCGCCGACCACTACTGAGGTCGGCACCCCACGTCCGCACGTGGGTCGTTTTTTATCTTGCTTTTTTGACCCTTTGCCCAGGGATCATTTCTGGTCTACCGTGCCGGCGTATGATCCGCCGGACCATCCGCGCCGTCCGCGATTTTGACTGGGTGCTGTTTGCAGCCATGGTTTCGCTCGTGGCCGTGGGCATGGCGGCGATCGCCAGCGTCACCTTGTCGCAAGCCACGCCCGACTTCGGCGGCCTCCTCAAACAGGGTGCCGCCTTCGTGCTGGGGTTGGTTCTCGTGTTCGTGGTGGGGGCCATGAACTACCGGGCCTTCGAACCGGCCGCGCGCATCTTTTATCTGCTCGGCGCGGCGTTGCTGGTCGCCGTGCTGTTCGTGGGGCAGACGGTGCGCGGCACCACCGGTTGGTTCGCCATCGCCGGCTGGAGCTTCCAACCGGTCGAAGCGGCCAAGATCGTGCTCGTCCTTTTTCTGGCGCGCTACTTTTCTCACCATGCCTACCAACGCGATCTGCGGTCGCTGGTCGGCAGCGGCATCGGCGCGCTGCTGCTCGTGGGGTTGACCCTGCTGCAGCCGGACTTCGGCTCAGCCATGGTGCTGCTTGCGGTGTGGGTCGCCCTGCTGCTTTTGTCCGGCACGCGCCGCAGTTACGTGGTGACGCTGCTGGGACTCGCGGTCGTGAGCGCGGTGGTCGCTTGGATGTTCGTCCTGAAACCCTACCAGCACGAGCGCATCCTGACCTTCCTCGATCCCAGCCGCGATCCGCTCGGCAGGGGATACAACCTGACGCAATCCGTGATCGCGGTCGGCTCCGGCGGCCTGTTCGGCCGCGGACTCGGCTTCGGCTCGCAGAGCCAGCTGCGGTTCCTGCCCGAAGCGCAGACCGATTTCATCTTCGCGGTGGTGGCGGAGGAGATGGGCTTCATCGCCGTCACGGCGGTGCTCGCGCTCTACGCGCTTCTCGTTTGGCGGGCCGTCCGTCTGGCGCGCCTCGCGACCGACACCTTCACCGCCCATGTCGCCGCCGGCATCGCCATCCTGTTCACCATCCAGATCGCCATCAACGTCGGGATGAACATGGGGCTCATGCCGGTCACCGGCATCGCCCTGCCCTTCATCTCTTATGGCGGGTCCTCCCTGCTGTTTTCCATGATCATGGTGGGGATTCTCCAGAGCATCGCGGTGCGCCAGCGTTCGGCGGCGCTGACCACCATTGACGTGCTGGAGCGCGGATGGTAAGGTCGGGCGCGATGGGCTACGCTTGAAGGGCTTATTTGCGCCCATGCCCAAGCGCCGCAACCATCCGCAGCACGCCTCTCCGGACGGGGTGACCCACCTCGCCGAGTGTCCGTTGTGCGCCGCGAGCTACGATCCGCACCGGGCCCGCGTGCTCGGCAAAAACGGCGAGGAGCGCCTGCTCCACGTCGCCTGCGGCGGCTGCGGCAACGCCATGCTGGCGCTCGTCGTGGTGACGTCCGCCGGCGTCTCGTCGGTGGGACTCATCACGGATCTGTCCTTCGAAGACGCACAGCGCTTCCGCGAAGCGTCGCCGGTCTCCGCGGACCACGTGCTGGCGGCCCACGTGCTTCCGGCCGACATCATTTCCAGACTCCTGTAATACCGTTATGCAGCAGACGATCACGCTTTCCGCAAAAACCCGCACCGTCACCGGCAAACCGGTGAAACTTCTGCGCGCCAAGGGCGTGCTGCCGGCCGTGATCTACGGCTTCGGCACCGATCCGCGCAATTTGGAAATCGACGCCCGCGCCTTCGCCAAGGCGTTCGAGGCCGCCGGGGAATCCACGCTCGTCGACGTCGTCGTCGACGGCGGCGCCCCGGTCAAGGCGCTCATCCAGGACATCCAGCAGGACCCGATGACCAGCCGCATCAGCCACGCGGACCTGCGCGCCGTGAACATGAAGGAGAAGACCACCGCCGACATCCCGCTCGAACTCGTCGGCGAAGCGCCGGTCGCCAAGGGCCAGGCCGTGGTCATCACCAAGGTCCACGAATCGCTCGAAGTGGAGGGTCTGCCGGGCGACCTGGTCTCCCAGATCATCGTCGACCTCTCCGGTCTCACCGAGATCGGCCAGACCATCCGCGTCCGCGACCTGAAACTCCCGGCCGGCCTCACGGCCGTGGCCGACGCCGACGACGTCGTCGTGACGGTCGCCGCCGCACTGACCGAGGAACAGATCAAAGCCATGGAAACCGCGCAGGTCGGCGACGTCTCGCAGATCGAGGTCGTCGAAGGCAAGAAGAAGGAAGGCGAGGAGGGCGTCGAGGAAGGCGCGGCGGCTCCAGCGGCGGAAGCCAAAGAGGCCAAGAAGGAAGCCAAGAAAGAATAAGAGCGTGCGGATCCCCACGAAACAACAGATCATTGCCTGGGCGCGGACCAACCCCCGCCTGGCCATCGGCGCCGGCGCAGTCTGCGCCGGCGTTCTTGTAGCGGCGCTCGCCAGCATCGGCATCCTCTTGTTCGCGCCCAAGCCGGATTTGACGCCCTTTGACGCATCACCCGCGCCCGTCGCGGAAGAACCGACCGGCCGCAACTGGCTCGACGGCACGCCGGACGACGGCGAGCCGCTGCGCCCCTTCGCGGTGATGATCGAAAACCACGGCGACAGCCGGCCGCAGTCGGGACTCTCCGCCGCCAAGCTCGTGTTCGAGGCGCCGGTCGAAGGCGGCATCACCCGCTTCCTCGCCGTCTACGCCGCGAGCGGCACGGTCCGCGAAATCGGCCCGGTCAGGAGCGCGCGTCCCTATTATTTGGATTGGGTGCTCGAGCTGGGCGCGGACTACGTGCACGTCGGCGGCTCCCCCGAGGCCTTCACCAAGCTCGCCCGGCTGCGCCTGCACGACATCGACGAGTTCGCCTACGGCACCGCGGCGTTCTGGCGTTCGTCCCGTCGGTACGCGCCGCACAACACCTACACGTCGGTGGAGCTTTTGAACGGCGTGCGCGAGGAGCGCGCCTGGGCGGCGACGTCCACGGCCGCTCCCTGGCGCTACGTCGATCCGCAGGCGCCGGAAGAGCGGCCGACCTCGACGCCGAACCTCGTGATCGACTTTTCTTCGCCGACCTATCGCGTCGAGTGGCGCTACCAACACGACGACAATGCCTGGCGCCGTTTCCAGGCCGGCGCGCCGCACGCCGACGTCGACGGCACGCCGATCCTGGCGGCGAACGTCGCCGTCATCCGCACCGAGACGCAGGTGCTCGACGCAGTCGGCCGCCTCAAGTTGCGCACCGTCGGCTCCGGCAAGGCTTGGGTCTTCCGTGACGGCCGCATGATCACCGGCCGCTGGAAAAAACTGGCCGCGGAGGAGCGCATCCGCTTCGAGACGGTCGACGGCAAGGAAATTCCCTTCGTTCCCGGACCAACATGGATTGAAGTCACGACCGCGGACATGCCGACCCGCTTTGGCGCGCCGCTCTGAGCATTGACGGGCCGGCCGCCGCTCTCTTTTTTATGGACGGATCAGCGCGACGCGCCAGCGTCCCGAGAGATCTTTTTTGAAATCAATGCGGCCCTTCGGGAAGAAGCGCTTCACCACGGCCGGCAACTTTTTCTTTTGGGAAGGATCGATCTCGATGATGATCGGACAGCGCCACACCCGTGCGACGATTTGGACAAACAGGGCGCGGTAGGCATCGAGGCCGTCGCGGCCGCCGTCGAGGGCGGAGCGCGGTTCGTAGCGTTTCACGTCCGGCGGCGCACTGCGCCAGATGGCAGTAGGAAGATAGGGAAGATTCGCGACGATCAGATCCGGCGCGAGTCGCGGCGGAAGCAGGTTCGCTTTCACGAACCGTACGCGGCGCGTCAGGTCGAGGAGTCGGGCGTTTTTTCGAGCGAGCCGCAGCGCAGCGGGGGAGATGTCGGTGGCGATGACGCGCGCCGTCGGCAGGTGCTTCGCGAGCGTGAGCGCGATGGCACCCGAGCCGGTGCCGATGTCGATGATCGTTGCGCCATGTCCATCCACGCCGCGGGTCCTGCCGCTCGGCCATTCCGCCGTGCTCCTTCGTGCGCGCGGCGGGAGCCCTGGCCCCGCGTCACCCGCGGCTGTCATTGCACGTACTGTTTCCACCAGCAGCTCCGTCTCGGGGCGCGGAATCAGCACGCCCGGCGCGACCGCGAGCGTCAGATCGTAAAAATGTTTGTGGCCGAGGAGGAGCGCGACCGGTTCATGTTTCCGGCGGCGCGCCGCGAGCGCGCGAAACCGGCGGAGTGCCGCCGGTCGGATGCGTCCCTCGGGATGCGCGAGGAGATGTTCGCGGGTTGTCCGCAGTGCGTGCGCCAGCAACAGTTCCGCGTCGAGCGGATCGATCCCACGTGTCCGTAATGCCTCGCCGACGGTCATGCCTGTCCGCCGGGCGTCGTCACTTCTCGGGAAAACGCCTTCATCGCCTCCACGAGTTCTTCGTGGCGGTCGGCTGCGGCTTCGGCCGCCTCCGTCATGCGGTCAAACTCCTGTCGGACCGCAGCTTTGGTTTTGATCAGCGCGTCATGGCGTGCCTGCAGGAGGTCGTCCTTCTCGCCGCGTGCGGCCAGCGCCGCGATCGCATCGCCGATCTGTTCCAGCCGATCGTCCATGCCTTCATACGCCGTTTGCATGTCTTCGATGGCGTTGTTCGCCTTGTCGTACGCCAGCTCAACGGCCAGGAGTTCCGATCGCAGGCCTTCGCTGAGCTTCTTCAAGTCACCGCGCTCCGACGGCTTCTCTTTGTTGAAATACGATTCCGGCGGATGGAGGAGTTCGGACATAACGTTTAGGTGTCGTCCTCATCGGACGCTGTATCCATCGTGCCAGCACGCTCCGCCGTACGCAACGCGGCCACGATCTCCGCGATATCGCCGTCGAGGATTCCGGGCAGGTTGTGCCAGTTCTGTTTGATGCGGTGGTCGGTCAGGCGGTCCTGCGGGAAGTTGTAGGTGCGGATTTTTTCGGAGCGCTCGCCGGTGCCGATCTGGCCGCGGCGCGCCTCGGTCCGTTCCTTGCGGCGCTTCTCTTCCGCAAGCGCGAACAGCCGGGCGCGGAGAATGCCCATGGCGCGCTCCCGGTTCTGCTGCTGGCTGCGCTCGTCCTGGCAGGTGACGATGAGGCCGGTCGGCAGGTGCGTGATGCGCACCGCCGAGTAGGTGGTGTTGACGCTCTGGCCGCCGTGGCCGCCGGCGGTCATGGTGTCGAGGCGGATCTCTTTGGGATCAATGACCAGTTCCACTTCTTCGACCTTCGGAAGTACCGCGACCGTCACGGTCGAGGTATGGACGCGGCCGGCCTTTTCCGTTTCCGGAACGCGCTGCACGCGGTGCACGCCGCTCTCGTACTTCAGGTGGCGGTAGGCGTTCTGTCCGGAGATTTCGAAAATGACTTCTTTAAAGCCGCCGAGTTCGGTTTTGCTCGAGGAGACGAGCGTCGTTTTCCAGCCCTGGCGTTCGGCGTAGCGCGCGTAGACGCGGAAGAGTTCGGCCGCGAACAGCGCCGCTTCGTCCCCGCCGGTGCCGGCGCGGATTTCCATGATGATGTCCTTTTCGTCGAGCGGGTCCGGGGGGACGAGCGCGTCTTCGAGTTCCTGCCCGAGCGCCGCGACGCGCGTCTCCAGTTTCGGGATCTCGGCGGCGGCCATGCCGGCGAATTCCGCGTCGGCGTCGCTTGCGGCCGCGCGCGTCTCAGCCAGCTCTTTTTCGACCGCGGCAAACTCATCGGCCAGGTCGAGGGTCCGCTTCAGCCGGGCATATTCCGTACTCGCCGCCTTCAGCCGTTGGGCATCGCCAAGCACGGCCGGATCGGCGAGATCGGCTTCGAGCGCCGCGAAGCGGGCGCGGAGTTTGGCGATGTCGGCGGCGTGGTCGTTCATGAGAGGATTATGACAGCGTGTTCGAGAAATCAAAAACGGCCCAGGTGCGACCCGGGGCCGTTTTTGAATCTACGCTTCGGTTTTTTCGGATTCGGCGCGGGCGGCCGCCTTTTTGGCGACGCGCTTCGCAACCTTGGCCTTTTTGCCGCCGCGGATCGTGGTGGCCTGCTTGGCCACGCGCTCAGCGAGCTTCTCTACGCGGCGGGCCGTGTCCACCAGTTTCTGTTTGCCTGTGTAGAACGGATGGCACTGGGAACACAATTCGACCCGGATTTCCGAAACGGTGGAACCGGTCTCAAAGGTGTTGCCGCAGGCGCAGATCACCTTGGCTTTGGGGTGGTATTCCGGGTGGAGTTCTTTCTTCATACGTTGGCGGGATAGTAGCAAAGCCCCGTGGAATAGGCAAGTCTCGGGGTCTTTGGCATGATGCTGCCATGAAAACCGCGCTTTTCGACTATCTTCTGCCGCCGGAGCGCATCGCCCAGAAGCCAGTCCGGCCTCGCGACCATTCGCGTTTGCTGGTCCTCGACCCGGTCGTTGGGACCATGAAGCACCGCCGATTCTTCGAGATCGGCGACTTTCTGAATCCGGGCGATCTGCTCGTGGTCAACGACACCAAAGTCTTCAAGGCACGGCTGACGGCCCGGCGGGCCACCGGCGGAAAAGTTGAAGTGTTTCTGTTGCGCGCGCTCACGGACGGCAAAGCGGCGAGCGAATGGGAATGTTTGCTGAAACCTGGGAAGAAAGTGCGCGCGGGCGGTGCGCTCGTCGTGGGTCGCGTGCCGTTCACGGTGCTGCGAAAAAACGAGGACGGCGTCGTTGTCATCCACGCCCCGCTTTCGGCGGACAACGTCATCGACTTCGCCAACCACCATGGCGCCATCCCGGTGCCGCCCTACGTCTGCCGTGCGCCGAAGACGCTTGCTGATTACCAGACGGTGTACGCCAAGAAAGAGGGGAGCGTGGCCGCACCGACGGCCGGCTTCCACTTCACGCCGCAGCTCATTGCACGTTTGAAGAAGCGGGGGATCCGTTTCGCCTCGGTCACGCTGCACGTCGGCATCGGCACGTTCCGGCCGGTCAGCGCGACGACACTCGAGGAGCACGAGATGCATGCCGAATGGGGCGAGATTCCGGCGGCGACCCGCCGCGCAATCATCCAAACAAGGAAAAAGAGCGGGCGGGTCATCGCCGTAGGGACGACGACGGTGCGTGCCCTCGAAGGGTTGGGCCGGGAACCCTCGGGTTGGGTGGACATCTTCATCCGTCCCGGTTACCGCTTCCGCGTCGTCGACGCGCTCATCACCAACTTCCATTTGCCGCGCTCCACCTTGCTCGCGCTCGTCTCGGCTCTGGCGGGCCGCGCCTTCGTTTTGGCCGCCTATGCCGAAGCCGTCAAAAAGAAATACCGCTTTTACTCTTTCGGCGACGCCATGTTCGTGACGCGGCGCGTTTGACGCCGGCCGCTGCCGCGGATAAGGTTTGCCGGGTCAATCGTGGCCCGAGAGGAGAGAAGCATGGATTTCGATCGGTTGCCGGAGCTCGGGCACGTCCTGAGCGTCGATCAGTTCGACCGGCCGTTCCTGGATAAGATCTGCGACGTCACGCAGGAGATCCGCGAGTTGCGCGACAAGCCGGACGGCAAGCGGCTGCTCAAGGAGCAGTTCGCGGACCGCACGGCCATGCTCTACTTCACGCAGCCGAGCTCGCGGACGTACACGTCGTTCGCGGTGGCCTGCCAGGAGCTCGGCGTCAGCATCGTGGACGTCCGTGATCCCCACACCTCCTCCGAGGTGAAGGAGGAGAGCCTGCTCGACTCGATCCGGACGTTCTCGTCGTACGTCGACGTGCTCATCATGCGGTCGCCCGTGGAGGGATTGGCGCGTGACGCCGCCGCGTACTTGGACGCGACGCCACGCCCCCGGCCGATCGTGAACGCGGGCAACGCCAAGGACGAGCACCCCACCCAGGCGCTGCTCGACATTTACACGATGCGCCGGTCGTTCAAGGACCGGGGCGGCGTGGACGGGAAGACTGTCGCCTTCGTCGGGGACCTGGCGCGCAGCCGGGTGGTGCGCTCGCTGGCCAAGCTCATGTACCACTACTACGACATGCAGCTCTTGCTGGTGTCGCCGCCGGAGTTCCGCATGAAGCCGGACATCCTCGCGCACCTCGACCAGCACCGGGTGCGATACGAGGAGACCGCCGACTTCAACGGCGCGGTGCGCCAGGCGGACGTGGTGTACATGACGCGCGTCCAGGACGAGCACGACGCGGCGGACGGCACGCGCTCCCCGCGGTCGTTCCCGGAGTTCCACTTCACGCAGGAGCATCTGGGGATTCTGCGGCCGGAGGCCATTGTCATGCATCCTGGTCCGCGGCGGGACGAGCTCGACCCGGCGACCGACGACGACCCGCGCAGCAAGTACTGGCGCCAGATGCGCAACGGCAAGCATCTGCGTGAGGCGGTCATCGCCTGCATCCTTGCCACGCTGCAGCGCAAGCGCAACGAACGGCGGCGCTAGCGCCGCGAGACTGGTCTCCCGGTCTTCTTTTTTTTGCAAAAAAATATGCGCACCGGTTCAGGGTGCGCTCGCGGCTGTCTCCTTGGCCGCGCAGCTCGGACAACGCTCGCGGCGCAGGCGGCACAGTTCGCGCCGCGTCTTCCGGCGATGCTGCCAGACGTAGTCCGCTCCGGTGCACTGGCCGATCTTGTCGCAGGTCGGACAGATCAGATCCGGCCGCGGCATGCAGACGTTGCAGATGATCCCGGCCAGCGTCCGGCGCTCCTCCGCGTCGACCCGGCGCTCGATCCAGTGGTGCGGGCCGCGCACCGATTGGTTGTGGACGGCCACGCACCCGCACGCCACGCAGTAGGCGTAGGCGTTGCCGTTCGATCCGCTCATGCATCCTCCTTCGGGCTGGGCGGCAGGTTACGCCGCTTGCCCGCAGTCGTCCAGGCGGATAGGATGCCGCCCGGCCATCAGGCCGTGTTCACGAACAACATACAGAAAGGAACACCGTGCGTCTCTTCGTCGAACGCCTCGATCGCTGGGTCGAATTCGGGCACGTTGGCAACGCTTCCGGCGCGCGCAACTTCTTTGGCCAGGGCTACCCGTTCCACCACCTGGCCCGGCCGGTCGGGCTCAACTTCAGGGGGAGCTACCTCGTGGCGAAGACGGCCCCGCTCGAGCCGCGCAAGGGGAACATGGCGACGAAGAAGGACGGCATGACGCCGCGGGACCTCTTCCCGGATTGCGTCATTGCCCTGCCCCGCACCGCCGCGGGACTCAACGCCGTCGGACTGACCTGTCCGGGGCTGCGCGTCCTGCTCTCCCTCGACCGCTGGCAGCGCTGGCCCGAGCCGTTCTTCCTCTCGCTCATGGCGGTCGGCGCCACGCGCGAGGAGCGGCTGAACGAGTACCGCGCCATCGTCTCGCTGCTGACCCCGCAGCTGCCGAAGTTCCAGGCGCCGCTCGGGCTCGAGGTCAACATCACCTGTCCGAACGTCGGCCTGCACCTCGACGCGCTGCTCGGCGAGGTCGAGGACATCCTGCGCATCCTGTCCGTGCTCGGCCTGCCGATCCTCATCAAGATCAACGTCCTCCTCCCGGTGGAGGCGGCGCTCGAGATGGAGCGGCTGGAGCACCTCGCGGGCATCGTGCAAGGCAACTCCTTGCCCTGGGACGCGGTGCCGGCGGAGCTGCGTCTGCAGCTCTTCGGCACCACCGTCTCGCCGCTCGCCAAGTACGGCGGCGGCGGGCTGAGCGGCCGGCCGCTGCTCCCGCTGGTCAACGTTTGGATCGGCCAGGCCCGGAAAGCGGGTTTCGCCAAGCCCATCGTCGGTTGCGGCGGGATCATGTCCGCCGCGGACGCCGAGTGGATGCTCGCGCGGGGCGCGACGGCGGTCCAGCTCGGCACGGTCTGCATGGTGCGGCCGTGGCGGGTGCGCGGCATCATCAACCACGTCAATTGGTGGTTCGAGGAGAAGGAGAGACTGGCATGAAGACGATCACGATCCGCAGGCCGGACGACGGGCATGTGCACTTCCGACAGGATGGCGTGCTGCCCGGGCTGCTGCTCGAGCATGCCGACATCTGCGGCATCGCCGTGGACATGCCGAACCCGAAGCCGCCGATCCGCACCGGACGGGACATTCTGGCCCGCCGCGCCGTGTTCGCCGAGGTGGTCGCGGACCGGCGGCCGTGGTTCCGTCCGCGCTTCTGCGCCTACCAGACGCCGGAGACGACCGCCGAGACCGTCGACGACGTTATGGACGCCGGCGCTGACGGGTTCAAGACCTACCCCACGGACCAGGAGCGTAAGCCGGGCACGACGAACGCCGAGTGGGGGATGTATCCGCCGGAGCATCTCGATCCGAAGCGTGCGCCGTTCTTCGAGCGGCTCGTCGAACGTCGAGGGATCTGGCGTGTCCACGCCGAGCATCCTGACTACAAGCAGGAGGACCGCGAGAAGGCCTTCCTGCCGATCCTCGACACGCTCCTGCAGCGCCACCCGGAGCTGCGCGTGGTGTTCGAGCACATCTCGAGCGCCGAGGGCGTGGCCTTCGTGAAGGCGCATCCGCAGATGATGGCCACGGTCACGCCGCACCACATGCTGCTGACCTGGTCGGACGGCTACGGCAACCACGACCACTGCTGCATGCCGGCCATCAAGACCGAGACCGACCGCATCGCGGTGTTCGAGTTCGCGCGTGACTCTGCCCAGGCCGCCTACGGCTCGGACAGCGCCCCGCACCCGCGCGCCGCCAAGGCGCAGGTCAAGGGCGCGAACGGCATCTTCGTGCCGCCGCGCGTCGGCATCCCGGCGGTCGTCGCGCTGTTCGAGCGCGAGGGCTGTCCGGAGAAGCTCGAGCCGTTCTTCTCCGAACGCTACGCCGACTGGCTCGGCGTGCCGCGCAACGAGGACGCGATCACCTTGGTGCGCGAGCCCTGGACGGTGCCTGAGGAGATGGCCGGTTTCCGGCCGCTCTTCGCCGGCCAGACGCTCGACTGGCGCATCCGCGAGTGAGCGACGGGCGGGAACCCCTCGGGGAACCCGCCCCTTTTTTTATCATTGACACGCCGGGGTTCCTCCTTTATACTCGCGCCATAAGTTATATCTCACACCCCGTCCGTTCACGCCCGGCGGGGGAGGGCTCAGCCACTTTTGGCGGGCACCCAGGCGTTTTTTGTATGGCAAATATTCCGAGCCTCATGGAGCTGCTGAAGACCGGCATGCACTTCGGCCACCAGGAATCCCGCTGGCACCCGAAGATGAAGCCGTTCATTTTCGGCGCGCGCGGCGGCATCCACATCATCAACCTGGAAATCACCCAGGAGAAGCTCAAGGCCGCGCTCGAGTACGTGAAGGGCGTCGCGGCCCGCGGCGGCACGGTCATGTTCGTCGGCACCAAGCGCCAGGCGCAGGAGATCGTGAAGCGCGAGGCGCTCCGGGCCGGCGTGCCCTACGTCAGCGAACGCTGGCTGGGCGGAACGCTCACCAACTTCCCGATGATCCACGCCACCATCAAGCGCTACCGTGACTTGATGAAGCGGCGCGCCTCCGGCGACATCGCCGAGAAGTACACCAAGAAGGAGCAGCTCATGATCGACCGCGAGATCGTGGAAATGGAAGAGCGCGTCGGCGGCATCAGCGAGCTCGACAAGCTCCCGGATGCGGTGTTCATCCTGGACCTGAAGTACGAGAAGACGGCCTACACGGAAGCCATCACCAAGCGGGTTCCGGTCATCGCGCTTGTCGACTCCAACGTCAATCCGGAAGACGTGGCCTGGCCCATCCCGGGCAACGACGACGCGGTCCGCGCCATCGACATGGTGTTCCGCCTCCTGGCCGACGCCGTGCTCGAAGGCAAGGCCAACCCGGTCGCGCCGCCGGCCCCGCCGGTGCGCGTCGCGGTCGCCGCGCCTGCGCCGATTGCGGCTCCGGCTCCGGTCGCCGCTCCGGCAACGGACAAGGCCGTCTCCTAATCCGCATCAGACCATCAACCATCGAACCGTTCCTTCTATGGCAGACGCAAAACAGGTCATGGAGCTGCGGGCGCTGACCAACGCCGGCGTCATGGACGCCAAGACCGCGCTCGACGAAGCGGGCGGCGACGTCCAGAAAGCCGCCGAGCTGCTCCGCAAGAAAGGCATCGCCAAGGCCGACAAGAAGAGCGACCGCGCCACGGCCGAGGGCGTCATCCACGCGTACGTGCACGCCAACGGCAAAGTCGGCGCCATGGTCGAAGTGCTGTGCGAAACGGACTTCGTGGCGCGCAACGAACAGTTCCAACAGTTCGTGCATGACCTGGCCATGCACGTCGTGGCGGCCAACCCGCTCTACGTCCGCGCCGAGGACGTCCCGGCGGAAGTCCTCGAAAAGGAGAAACAGGTTTTCATCGAGGAAGTCGCGGCCGCCGGCAAGCCGCCCGAGATCGTCGAGAAGATCGTCTCCGGCAAGATCGAGAAGTACCTGACCGACGTCTGCCTCATGAAGCAGCCGTTCGTGAAGGACGAAGACGTCACCGTCGAAGAGCTGACCAAGTCGGTGACGGCCAAGGTGGGGGAGAACATCAAAGTGAAGCGCTTCGTGCGCATGTCGCTCGAAGCGGAACAGAAGCCGGTCGAGGAATAAAGGAAATGCCGCCTGCGGGCGGCGTTTTCTTTTGTTTGGTATACTTGCGGCGTATGCCTCACTGGCTGACACGGACGTTCGTCGCAGCGACGGCCGCGCTGTACCTGGCGATCTGGGTCGGCATCGCCGTGCAGAACGCCATGATCACCGGGATGCTGCGCGACGTCGACCGCGTGGAAGAGCGGCTGATGCGCACGCACTTCCTCCTTTATCCCCTCGTGCCGTAACCGTATGTCGAACCGCGCGTTGTCCTTGGCCGTCGTCGTGCTGATGATCCTCGGCATCCTGACCTCCGCCGTCGTCGTCATGCAGAACCAGCAGCTCCTCATCCTCGCCGACCGCGTCCAGGCGCTGTCCGACCAGGCCGAGCGGACCTTTGACATCGTCCAGAAGCGCGCTTTGGAGGAAAGATCCTGACCCATATGCCCAAAAAGATCCGCATCGCCATCAACGGTTTCGGCCGCATCGGACGGACCGCCTTCAAAGCGGCGCTCAGCCGCCCGGACATCATGCGGAAGATCGAGGTCGTCGCCGTGAACGACCTGATGGAGCCGGCCACCCTGGCGCACCTGCTGGCCTATGACTCCGTCTTCCGCCGCACCGCCGCCAAGATCCGGGCGACGAAGACGCACCTGATCGTGAACGGACAGAAGATCCTCGTGACCGCGGAGAAGGATCCGGCGACGCTGCCCTGGAAAAAGCTCGACGTCGACGTGGTGCTGGAATGCACCGGCCGTTTCACGTCGCGCGAACTCGCCTCCGGGCACGTCCGGGCGGGCGCGCGGCACGTCATCGTTTCGGCGCCTGCCAAGGAAACGCCCACCTATCTCATGGGCGTGAACGTCGACGCGCGTACTGCCAGGCAGAAGGTGCTCAACAACGCCTCCTGCACCACCAACTGCGTGGGACCCGTGACCGCAGTCATCGAGTCGCGCTTCGGCATCCGCAAAGCCGCCATGACGACGATCCACGCCGTGACCGCGGAACAGAATCTCGTGGACGGCCCGCCGCCCGGCGGCAAGAAAGGCGACCTGCGGCGCGCCCGCTCGGCCCTCGTCAACATGATTCCGACCACCACCGGGGCCGCCGTGGCGGCCACCGAAGCGCTGCCACGGCTCAAGGGGAAGTTCGACGGCATGGCCATCCGCGTGCCGGTCCTGGACGTTTCTTTGTCCGACTTCACCTTCCTCCTCAAAAAGAAGACGACCGTCGAGCAGGTCAACGCGGCCTTCGTGAAAGCCTCGCAACATTATCTGATGAAGGGCATCCTCGGCGTCTCGGACGTCCCGCTCGTCTCTTCCGACTACATCGGCTCCACCTATTCGGCGGTCGTGGACCTGCCGTACACCAAAGTGATCGACGGCGATCTGCTCAAGGTGCTGGCCTGGTACGACAATGAATGGGGCTACTCGCACCGCCTGATCGAAATGGCGGTACGGGTGGGGAAAAAATAACACGCGTAGGGGCGGCATCCATGACGCCCCGTCAGGGCGCGATGAATCACGCCCCCACAGCATGTCCATGCATAAACGTTTTCGTGTTCTGATTTTGGGCGCCGGATTCGGAGGCCTTGCCGCGGCGCGACGGCTCCGCGGAAGTCCGGATGTCGAGGTGACGCTCATCGACCGCAACGCGACGCACTCTTATTATCCGATGCTCTACGAGGTGGCGACCGGCTTCAGGCACGGCCGCGACATGGTCGGGGAGGCGGCGTTGTCCCGCGGTGCCTCGATTTCTTATGAGCGCATCCTGGCGCGCTGGGGCTGCGGGTTCGTGCAGGCTGCGGTGGCCGCGGTCGATCCGGGCAAGAAGGTCGTCCGCACCGACGACGGCGACGAGCATCCCTACGACCATCTCGTGGTTTCCTTCGGTTTCACATCGGATTTTTTCGGCATCGCCGGCCTCGAGGAGCGGGCCTTTACGCTGTCCTCACTCGAAGACGCGCTGGCCATCCGGCGGCGCGTCATGGACTACCTGGACCGCAAGAAGCGCGGTCAGGAAGTCTCCCTGCGCATATTGGTCGGCGGCGGCGGCGCCACGGGCGTCGAAACCGCGGCCGAGCTGGCCAACTTTTTCCACGGGCGGCAGAAGGCCGGGGATCTGCATTCCGGCGACTGGAACATCCGGCTGGTGGAAGCGTCGCCGCGGTTGTTGTCCATGTTGCCGACGGAGGCATCGGCGGCGGTGTTGAAACGGTTGGAGAAGCTCGGCGTCAAAGTCATGCTCGACACCTGCATCAAACGCGTCGAAGACCGCCACGTCGTCCTGGCGCCGCGGCCGCTCCGGCCCGGCGAATCGCTCGACGCCCTGGTCTGCGAATTCCGGGCCGAGGCGGAACGTTCCTTTGAAGCGGAGGTCATCTTGTGGTGCGGCGGCATTCGGGGGAGCGCTTCCACCGCCATGCTCGGTCTCGCCGTCGACCGCAAGGGACGCATCCCCGTCGATCCGACGATGGCCGCCCAGGCTCCGGACGTCTTTGCGGTCGGCGACTGCGCGGCGCTGACCGATCCGGAGAGCGGCAAACCCGTGCCGAACCTGGCGCAGTCGGCGATCGAGATGGGGGAGCTTGCCGGGGAGAACATCATTCGGCGCATCCACGGCCTGCCGTTGCGTTCCTTCCGCTTCCACGCCTATCCCACGGTCATCCCGCTCGGCGGAAAGAACGCGCTGGCGCATATCGGCACATGGACTGCGGCCGGCCTCGTCGGCTTCGCGGTGCGTCAGGCGGCATCGTTCGGGTATTGGCTGAAGATCCTGCCGTTCCACGTCGCCCTGCGCGACTTCGTCCGCAGCACCTTCTCCTACATGAGCAATGATTAGCGGGTGTATACTGCTGCCATGAAGCTGAAGTCCTTGCGTACCGTGAAGATCCGCAAAGGCATGCGCGTCCTGCTGCGCGCCGACTTCAACGTGGCGGTCGAGGGCGGCCGCATCCGCGACGACTGGCGGATGACGCGGACCATCCCGACGATTGCGCGCCTGCTGCGCCAGGGCGCGCGGCTCGTGGTGCTCTCGCATCTTGGTCGGCCGGAGGGGAAGCGGGTGGCGTCCGCCTCGCTCGCGCCCGTGGCCCGGCATCTGAGCGAGTTGCTGCGCACGCCGGTGGCCTTCTCCCGCGATTGCGTCGGTCCCGCCGCCGCCCGCATCGTGGCCGCGCTCGGTCCGGGGCAGGTCGCGCTCCTGGAGAACCTGCGGTTCCATACGGAAGAGGAGAAGAACGGCGCAGCTTTCTCCAAGGCGCTCGCCGCGCACGGCGACCTCTTCGTGAATGATGCCTTCTCCGCGTCGCATCGCGCCCACGCCTCGATCATCGGCATCCCGCGGCATCTGCCGTCCGTGGCCGGTCTGCTTTTGGAAGAGGAAGTCGAGCAACTTTCCGTCCTGCTCGGAAAACCGAAGCGCCCCTTCGTGGTGCTCATGGGCGGCGCCAAGATCGACACCAAAATCGGCGTCATGAAGGCGCTTCTCGCGCACTGCGACCGGATGTTCGTCGGCGGCGCGTTGTCCGTGACGTTGCTGGCCGCCACGGGGAAGCCGAGCGGAAAAACCAAACCGTCGCGCGCCGAGCTTGCCGTGGCCAAGCGCCTGGTGCGCAACCGCAAACTGCGTCTGCCGCTCGACGTCGTCGTGGCTTCCGGACCGAACGGGCAGCCGCACGTGCGCGCGGTGGATGAGATCGGCGCCCGGGAAACGGTCTACGACATCGGGCCGCAGACCATCCGCGCCTTCGCCGCAGGGATCCGCGCCGCAAAAACGGTCGTCTGGAACGGACCGATGGGCTTGTTCGAGAAAAAACCGTTTTCGCACGGGACGCTGGCGCTCGGCCGCTTCGTCGCCGTCCGTTCCGGCGGCCGAGCCTACGGCGTGGTCGGCGGCGGCGAAACCATCGAGGCGCTCCACCGCACCAAGATGGCCGAGCACGTCGACTGGGTGTCGACCGGCGGGGGAGCGATGCTCGAGTTCCTGGAAAAGAAAACGCTCCCCGGCCTGAAGCCGCTCAGGAAAGCGTAATTCCCTCAACGAACACCGCGTATGGAACAGCAACAGACGGCAGCCGAGAAACGGTCGCTCCGGCGCGAGATGGTCGAGCGCATGTCGGAGCTTTCCGCGACCGGGTTCGGGCTCGTTGCGGCGCTCGCCTGGAACGACGCCATCCAGCAACTGTTCAAAGAGCTTTTCGGCACCGCGTCAACGGTGGCTGCGAAATTCTTCTACGCCGTCGGCATCACCATCGTGGTCGTTCTTATTACGCGTTATCTCGTCATAAAAAAGTAACCCCAGGAGGATTATGTTCTTCAAGAAAGGCGGCATGAAAAACGGTTCGTCGGAGTTCCACAGCTGGTGCGCCCCGCTCTATGTGCTGGCAGGTTTCCTCCTGCTGGCCTTGGTTTTCTTCGTGAGCGTGAAGACCAACCAGGCGTATGAAGAAACTAAGCGCATCGGCCGTGCGGACGTGCCGCAGCCGACCATCGCCATCAACGGCGAGGGGAGGGTGACCGCGGTGCCGGACGTGGCCCGCATCTCGGTCGGTTTGATCACGGAAGGCCGCGACATCGCGACCATCCAGCGCCAGAACACGGAGAAGATGAACAACCTGATCGCCGCGGTGAAAACGCTCGGCGTCGCCGACAAGGACATCCAGACCACGAACTACAGCATCTATCCGAAGTACGACTACACGGACGGCCGCAGCATCCTCTCCGGCTACACCGTGAACCAGAACGCCACGGTCAAAGTGCGCGATCTGAGCAAGGTCGGCGCGATCTTCGCCAAGGTCGGTGAAATCGGCGCCAACCAGGTCAGCGGTCCGGACTTCACCATCGACGACCCCACGGCGCTGCGCGACCAGGCCCGGCTCGACGCCATCGCCGACGCGCAGATGAAGGCCGAAGCGCTGGCCCGTTCGCTCGGGGTGCGGCTCGGCCGCGTGGTCGGCTTCAGCGAATCCGGCAGCGGCGCGCCGGTTCCGTTCTACGATCTCGCCCGCGGCCTGGGCGGCGCCGAATCCGCTCCGCCGAAGATCGAAGCCGGCGAATTGGACATCACCTCGGACGTCTCGCTGGTCTTCGAAATTCTCTAAGCCTCTATGCCAAAGATCGCCGCCATCCGCGCCCGGGAAATCCTGGACTCGCGCGGCAACCCGACCGTCGAGGCGACGGTCCGCTTGTCCGACGGTGCCGTCGGAACGGCGGCGGTCCCGTCCGGCGCGTCCACCGGGATGCATGAAGCATTGGAACTCCGCGACAACGACAAGAAACGCTACGGCGGCAAAGGTGTTCTCAAGGCCGTGGCCAACGTCAACGGCCGCATCGCCCGGAAGCTCGTCGGCATGCCTGCCGCGGAACCGATGGCCGATTCCGCAATGATCGCGCTCGACGGCACGCCCAACAAATCCAAGCTCGGCGCGAACGCCATTCTCGCCGTCTCGCTGGCGCTGGCGCATGCCGTGGCCGCGAGCCGGAAGATGCCGCTGTACCGTTCCCTGCGGCGCAGTTACGGCATCCGGGAGAAATCCTTCCGTTTGCCGATCCCGACCATGAACGTGTTGAACGGCGGCGTGCACGCCGGCTGGGCCATCGATCTGCAGGAGTGCATGATCATCCCGCTGCAGAAGACGTTCCGGGAGCGGCTGCGCGCCGGCGCCGAAATTTTCCACGCGCTCGGGAAGATTCTCAAGAAGAAAGGCTACGTCACGTTGGTGGGCGACGAGGGCGGGTACGCGCCGAAGCTGCCGGGCAACGAAGCAGCGCTGAAACTTCTGATCCAGGCGATCAAGGCTGCCGGGTACAAACCGGGCAAAGAGGTGGCGCTCGGCATGGACGCGGCATCTTCCGAATTCTACGACGCCGAGAAAGGGGTATATGTGATGCGTAGCGACAAGAAAAAGCGAACGCCGGCGCAGATGCTCGCCATGTACAAGGGCTGGGTCAGGAAATACCCGCTCATCTCCATCGAAGATCCGTTCGCCGAAGACGATTGGGCAAGTTGGAAGGCGATCACGAAGGCGCTCGGCCGCCGCGTGCCGCTTGTCGGCGACGACCTGTTCGTCACGAACGTCGCCCGTCTCCAGCAGGGGATCCGTCAGAAGGTGGCCAACGCGATTCTCATCAAGGTGAACCAGATCGGTTCGCTCTCGGAAACGATCGCCGCGATCCGGCTGGCGCAAAAGCATGGCTACAAAGTGTCCGTCTCGCACCGTTCCGGGGAGACGCCGGACACGACGATCGCGGACCTGGCCGTGGCCGTGAACGCCGAGTACATCAAAACGGGTTCGCTGTCCCGCGGCGAGCGCGTCGCCAAATACAACCGGCTGCTCGCGATCGAAGACGAGCTGCGCGGATAGACAACACAGCAAAAACCGCGGCTCCGGTCGCGGTTTTGGCTTGTCCTGCCCCGCGCCGCTGTGCCACAATGCGCAGCGACTATGGCTGAAGGAAACAGACCCCGTCCGGTTGTTCTGATGGTCCTCGATGGCTGGGGCGTTGCGCCGCCGTCTCCCGGCAACGCCCTCAAAGTGGCGTCGACGCCGGTCATGGACCATCTCATCAAGACGTACCCGGCCATGACGCTGCAGGCCTCCTCCAGCGAGGTCGGTCTTTCCTGGGGCGAGATGGGCAACTCCGAAGTCGGCCATCTGAACATCGGCGCCGGCCGCGTGTATTATCAGACCCTGCCGCGCATCAACAAGGACATCGACGACGGTTCGTTTCAGAAGAACCCGGTGTTTCTGGCTGCCGCGGAACACGTCAAAAAAACCGGCGGCACGCTCCACCTCGTGGGCCTCACCTCCGCCGGCGGCGTGCACAGTTCGCTCGGTCATCTGCACGCTCTCCTCGAGTTCTGCGCCAAGCGGAAAGTGAATCCCGTGCTCCATGCCATCCTCGACGGCCGCGATACGACGTTCAACGCCGGCATCGACTTCGTGCGCCAGACGCTCGACAAGATGAAGCAACTCAAGATCGGCAAGATCGCCTCGCTCAGCGGCCGTTTCTACGCCATGGACCGCGACAACCGCTGGGACCGCACCGAGAAGGCGTATCGCGCCATGGCCGAGGGCACGGCCGACGCCACGACCGACGATCCCATCAAAGCGATCGAGGCGTCGTACGCCGGCAAGGTCTACGACGAAGAATTCATTCCGACGGTCGTGACCTCGCGCGGCAAGCCGGTGACCACGTTCAAGGAGGGCGACGCCGTGCTGTTCTTCAACTTCCGTCCGGACCGCGCCCGCCAGCTGACGCAGGCCTACGTGCTGCCGTCGTTCGCCAAATTCGAACGTGTCTTTCCGAAGGACGCCTTCTTTGCAACCATGACGGAATACGAAAAAGACCTGCCGGTGCAGGTGGCCTACCCGCCCGACATCATCCGCAACCCGCTCGCCAAAGTCGTGTCCGATGCGGGACTCAAACAGTTGCACATCGCCGAGACGGAAAAGTACGCCCACGTCACGTTCTTCCTGAACGGAACGATCGAAGAACCGTTTTCGGGCGAAGACCGCGTCATCATCCCGTCGCCGCGCGTTTCCTCCTACGACCAGAAGCCGGAGATGTCCGCGGCCGAGATCGCCGCGCGCGTCGTCAAGGAGATCGGTTCGGACACGTACGACATCATCATGTTGAATTTCGCCAATGCCGACATGGTCGGCCACACCGGCAACCTGGACGCGACGAAAAAGGGCGCGGAGGCGGTCGACGCCGCGGTCGGCAAGATCGTCGAGGCGGCGCTCGCCAAGGACGGCGCCGTCTTCATCACCGCCGACCACGGCAACGCGGAAGAAGTCGCGAATCTCCAGACCGGCGCGATCGACAAGGAGCATTCCACGAACCCGGTGCCGTTTCTCGTCGTCGGCCGCCAGTGGGAAGGGCAGACCGGCGGCGTGGCCGAGGCGGTGGGCGGCGATCTGTCGCTGGTGCCGCCGGTGGGCATGCTGGCCGACGTGACGCCCACGATTTTGGCGGTGATGGGCATTTCGCAGCCGGCTGACATGACGGGGAGGCCTTTGATCTGAGCTGTGCCCGAACTTCCTGAAGTCGAAACCGTGGCCCGCCAACTTGCGCGGGCCATTGTCGGAAAAACGGTGGCGCGCGTCGTCGTGTTCGCGCCGAAAAGCGTGCGCGGCCGCCCTCTTACGCCGCTCGTCGGCCGCGCCGTCACCGGCGTCGACCGTCGCGCCAAGCTCATCCGCATCGCCTGCGGGGAGTGGACGCTCCTGGTGCATCTCAAAATGACCGGTCGCCTGCTGCGCCTGCCCGCCGGCCATCCGACCGGTCCCTACACGCGCGCCGTCTTCACCTTCACGGACGGCACGCAGCTCTTTTTCGACGACATCCGCCGTTTCGGCTACCTGATGCTTTTACCGTCCGCGGATGCCGAGGCGCATTTCGTCCGCGAAGGATACGGTCCGGAGCCGCTGGCTCCCGACTTCGATGCGAACGCGCTCGCGGCCTGTCTGGCGCGGCGGCCGCGGGCCCGCATCAAAGCCGCGCTGCTGGACCAGACCTGCATTGCCGGCATCGGCAACATTTATGCGGATGAAACGCTGTTCGCGGCCGGCATCCGACCGACGCGCCCGGCCGGACGCATCACCCGCGCCGAGCGTGCCGCCCTGTGGACAGCCATCCGCGACATCCTGACCCGATCCATCGCCGCGCGCGGTTCCTCGTCCGTGAATTACCGCGACACGGCCGGCCGATCCGGGAATTTTGTGCGGTTTTTGCAGGTGTACGGGCGCAATGGTGACCCCTGTCCGAAGGGAGATGGAGGCGTTATCCACAAAACCGTGGTTGCCGGACGAGGCACCCATTGGTGCCCGAAACACCAGAAGTGATAGAATGTCGAGAGTTTCACTCCACGTTGTGGTGCCGAATTTCCACGTACCCGATCTTCTGAACCGCTATCACCGCGTCCGCAAGGATATGCGGCGGGCGGTTATTGCTTTTTGGAGCACCCAGACGGTTGCGACCGTGCTCTTGTTGGCGCTCGCGGCAGCCAACATCAGTTTGTTCTTGACGGCCACGCCGCGTCCGCCAGCACGTGCGCTCGTCTCGTCCTTTACGGAGGACTTCACGACCACTACCTACCGTGACGCCGTGAACACCACGGGCACCTGGTTGGGGGATGGAAAGGCCTATCTCGGTACCGGGAGCGCGTCGTCCACTCATCTGTACACGCAAACCCCGCCCGCGGGGATCAAGGCGTTCAGTGCGGTGGGGTGCAAGGACGCGAATACGTGCTATCTGACCACCCAAACCAACGCCGGCATCACCATTTTGCGCACCTCGGACGCTGGCGTGAGTTGGGAACAAGTGTACAGCGGCGATTTGGACGCTGGTGACCTCAGTGGAAACGCGCAGCTGGACGACATCTTCGCCGTGCCCGGGACGGACGTCGTGTATGCCGTCGGCAAGAACACCAACAACAACGCGCGCGTGTTGAAAAGCAGCGACGGCGGCACGACATGGGCGTTCGCGGAAACCGGTTTTTCCGGGTCGGTCTATTTGAAAGGCATCTCCTGCAGCGACGCCAGCACCTGCGTGGCCGTCGGCGACAACCTCTCCACGACGCCGCGGTTGTATTACACGGTGAACGGGGGCACGAGTTGGGCGGCGGGAACGCTGCCTGCCGGCAGTTACGCCTTGCGCGACGTGAGTTATTACAACGACGGGTCTTCCAGCACCTGGCGCGCGGTCGGCACTGCGGGAACGATCCTCGTCTCCGCGGCGACCTCGAGTCCGGGCGGCTGGACCGCCGAGGTCAGCGGCACGGGCGAGGAACTGCGCGGCGTGGCCATGCTCGGCTACAACAGCGTCACCGTCGTCGGCGGCACCGTGCACACCACCTCGTTCATGGCCTCGAGCACGAATGCCGGTACGACGTACGCGACCTCCACGCACGCCGCGTCCTTCTGGATGCACGACATCAGCTGCGGCGACGCCGACACCTGCTGGACGGCGGGCGGCCGCGACGGCGGCGGTGCGCGCGAAATCCAGCGCACGGACGATGCCGGGCAAACGTGGGCCCTCGTCGCCGACAACACGCCGAATAACACCTACCTGCGCGCGGTCGCGGCCGTCAATGGCAGCATCGCATACGCGGCCGGCGGGGCGAGTACGTGGAATCTCGTCAAAACGTCGACCTCCACGCACTTCACGAACATCAACGTCGAAACGTTCAACAACCCAGCCTTCCCTGTCCGTTCGATGTGGCAGGATCCGAGCGACGGTCAAACGGTCTATGTGGTGGGCGACAACGGCGGTACCGGGTACGTCGGAAAATCGACGGACGCCGGCCTGACTTGGGCCTACGCGACCGCGAGCAACCCCGGCCGCATCAACGCGATTGATTGCGTCTCCTCGCAGATTTGCTTCGGTGCCGGCATTTTCGGCGTGCTATATAAGACGACCGATGGAGCGGCAAGTTGGACGACACAAACCAACAGCAACGTGTTCGCCGCGCACGGCTATGGCGTGGACGCCGTCACGAGTCAGATGGCGTGGGTGACAGGGGCCCAGGGTTCGGACAGCTACGCCCGCATCATCCGCACCGTGGACGGCGGCACCACCTATACCTCGGCCACCGGTACTCTTTCATCGGGCTTTTGGGCGTACGACGTGTGGGCCGAGAGTACGTCGACCGCATGGGTCGCGGGTTATGATTCCGGTACCGGCCTACAAAAGATTTACTACACATCGGACAGCGGCGCATCCTGGACGCAGCAGTATTCCGCGTCCGCTGGTCTCCTCTACGACCTCTACTTCCTGCCCGGCAACAACACCGGCTGGGCGATTGAATCGTCCGGTGCGGTGTTGAAAACTACGAATGCGGGAGGAACCTGGACCCAGGTCTCGACGTTCGGTGCAGGCGTCGTCGGCACGTACAGCCAAGCCTGGTTCTTGAATGAAAACGTCGGTTTCATCAGCGGAGACGGTTGCAGCGGGGCGTTCGATAAGTTTTTCACCACCGTCAACGGCGGCACGTCGTGGACCAAGCGCAACTTTCCTTGCACGAAAGGTCCCCTGTCGTTCTATCAAAACCGCGGCTTGGTCGGGAACGGCGACAGCTCCACCGCCTTGCAGATCGGCCGCATCGTTTTTGCCTTCAGCACCCCCTCCGTGCTCCAGTCGACGACCATCGACAGCACATCGAGCGACATCAATTGTGCCGGCATCACCCCGTCGCAAACGCTGAACGGCGGCACCGTCACCTACCAGATGTCGAACGACGGGGGAGCGACTTGGACGGCATCCGGCGGCGCCTGCGCCGGCATCGCCGACACGCACGAGTTCGCCTTCGCCTCCACCGGCTCGGACCTGCGCTGGCGCGCGACGCTGACGGGAGCCGATGCCATTACATCGCCCGCAGTCGACTCGCTGTCCGTCAACTACGTCACCAACACCGCGCCCAACCAACCGGTCAACGCATCTCCGGCCGACGGCGCCACGAACGTCCTGCTCACCCCGACGCTCACGGCGTCCGACTTTTCCGATCCCGATGCCGGCGACACGCATGCCTCCTCGCGCTGGGAGGTGTCGACCACGGCGAACAGTTTCGCGAATCCCGTCTTCGCATCGACTTCCAGCATCAACCTGACGTCGATCACCATTCCGTCAGGCACGCTCGTCAACAACACCACGTATCACTGGCATGTGAAGTACGTCGATGCCGGTGGCGCCAACAGCGCCTTCTCGACAACGACGTCGTTCACCACCTTGTCGTCCGGCGGTTCGTCCGAATCGACCATCGCCAAGAGCTCGCCGCCGACGAGTCCCCTCGCGGTGCCGGAAAAAACAGAGCGCGCCGCCCGCTCGCTGTTCTGGAGGTTCCAGGACACGGCCTCGACGGAACAGGGTTTTTCCATCGTTGACGCAAAGGATCAGAATAAAGTCTACGTTTCGACGAATCCCATCTTCACGCAGGACGCGTTTGAGTTGAAGGAGGTCCGGTTGAGTCCCGCCGCGGAGTACTGCGGCCGCGCCGTGGTCGCCTTCAACGACAAGGGCAACTCGCCGATCACGGCGTCTTCGACCTACCCCTGCACCTGGACCCTGCCTGATCCGCCGGCCATGCTGGAGGTGACCTCGTCGTCGCCGACGACGATCACTTTGGGCGGCATCGAGAAGGACGCCAACCCGGAGAAGGTTCTCTACAAGATCTGCGAAGTGACGACCGGTCTGTGCCTGGCGCCGGGAAGCGTCGTTGCCGCTGCCGAAGACGGATTCGCCGCCGCCGCGCAGGAGACGACCTATGTCCTGTCCAAGGAAGGCGTCTCGCAGACCAAGGAGCAGTGGGGCGAGGAGATCGTCATCGTCGGCCTCCAACCGGAGACGACCTACTCTTTTGCGGCCACGGCCTACAACCCCAACGGCGATTCCGCCACGGGCAAGAACGAACAGGGGGAGACCGTCGTCGTCGAGGGCCAAACCACGGCCGCGCCCGTGAAGTTTTCCATTGTCAAGGACGTGGCCGTCAATCCGGCGCAGGCGGCGCTCGCGGGCATCGCCTTCGCCGCGGATTTCAGTTTCGCCGCGCTGGCGCTCATGGCGATCGCGGGCATGGCCTGGTTCCTGACGTTGCACCGCAAGAGCGGCTCGATCCGCTGCGTCGCCGGCCTGTGCCAGATATTCGCGCATCACACCCGCTCCTACATGGCGACCGTCGTCGACGCCGAACACGGCCCGCCGCTTTCCCGCCATGCGCGCGTCCACCGCTTCACGCAAGGCACGCTCATCGCCGCGCTCGGCGCCTTGGCGGTGAAAGGAGCCGTCATCGGTGCGGCCTTGCTCGTGCCGGTCGACGTCTTCGGCCAGGGCGATTTCAGCGGCGACGGCCGGCCGGTGCGCCCCGGTGACACGCTCGTCTACCAGATCATCCTCAAAAACGCCGGTCCGAACGAGGCGAATTCCCTTGTTCTGACCGATGACGTTCCGTCAACCCTGACCTACCAGGCAGGTTCGCTCACCGTGGACGGCATCAAGCAGTCGGACGCCTGCGACAACGACTGGATTTGCATCACCAACAACCGGGTGACGCTGAAGCTCCCGGTCCCGCTCAAGGTCGGCGAGGCCAAGATCGTCTCGTTGGCCGGGAAGGTTGCCGGCAAGGCGGGGGAGACGGTCATCAACACGGCCTGCGTCACGGCCAAGGAGCTCACCACCCCGACCTGCGCCGAAAAGACGGCCAACCCGATCGAGATCGCCAAGATCGTGAACAAGAACCAGAACGCCAACGTTCCGCAGGCCACGAACGTCAACCGCCAACCGGTCAACGGCAATGTCAGCCGTCCGCCGACGACCAACGTCAATCAGAACCAGAACGCCAACGTGAACGCGCCTGGGGAAGAGCCGCCCGTCACGCCGCCGTTCGTGGAAGGACAGCAGACGACCATCAAGATCAACCAGCAGGCCGCTTCGGCCGACCTCGTGGTCACGGACGCCACGCCGGAGCTGAGCGGCAGCGGCGAACCCGGTTCGCTCATCAGCCTGCGCGTCGACGGCACGCTCGTCGGCGTGGCCTTCGTGGCGGCGGACGGCACCTGGCGCTTCACCCTGCACGACGCCCTCCCCGACGGCCCCCACACCGTCACGGTGGCGCTCGACGGCGTCGTCTTCGACACCGCCCAGTTCGCCGTCGACACCGTTGCGCCTCCCGCCGTCTCCAACCTCGAGATCACGATCA